>NZ_SHLY01000004.1:0-313459 GCF_004284785.1 Corallincola spongiicola | reverse complement strand
GTCCCCTAAAGGGTTGTTGAAGACTACGACGTTGATAGGCAGGGTGTGGAAGCGTTGTGAGGCGTTGAGCTAACCTGTACTAATTGCCCGTGAGGCTTAACCATACAACCCCTAAGAAGTTTTGAGAGAGTGACGTGCAAGACACGCCAAAATCGATAGAGTGACAGTCGGCATTTTCCTAATTAAGTTTTTGTCTGGCGGCCATAGCGTTGTGGCACCACCTGATCCCATTCCGAACTCAGCAGTGAAACGCAATTGCGCCGATGGTAGTGTGGGGCTTCCCCATGTGAGAGTAGGTCACCGCCAGACACCTAATACAGTGAAGAGGCTACCCGATAGGGTAGCCTTTTTGCGTTTAAGACCGTTGAAAACAGTAAAGCCCTTCGCCCAAGCGAGGGGCTTTTTTGTTTTCAGTGCGCTTAGCGACGGCCCTTTAGTGTTGTCATCAAGCTGAAAGAGCCGTCAATCAGGGCAGGAGACTGACAAATAGTTAAGCATTTTTACCTGACTATCTCCGGTCCATTTCGCTGCCAGTCAACTAGTAAAATAAGCAGACTACATGAGAGGGGCATTTCCCATGCTGGCGACTTCAGGCAACAAAAAGCCCATCACTTGGATGGGCTTTGCTGGTTTATTAAGGCGCTCTATTTAATACGACTTCTAAGTTCAGCTTCGTGAGCTGTCGGATTATCCTGAACCAGTAAGTGGTAAAGGTTGTCGTTAATCCGCATGAAGTCCTTCACACCAGCCCCTTCAAGCTGGGCTAGCTCGACATCAACGGGTTGCTTAATAGATATCCTTAATCTGCTGGTTGCGCAGGCGATAACATCGGCAACGTTTGCCGCGCCTCCCATCGCCTCGCAAATGATATCTATATGTTGCTTAACGTCATCGCTAATATCTACGGCCGTTGATGATACCGATGTGGAAGATTCCACTGGCGCCTGCACCTGGGCCGTAGTTGTGGGTGCAACGCCATCAGCCTTTCCCGAGCGTATCGCCTCATCCATATCGGTTTTTAGGTTTTCAGATTGGGTGCCAAAAATGGCTTGGATCCCATTCCCGACAACCACGACGCCAGCTGCGCCCATCGACTTCAATTTGTCTTGATTAACCTGCGCGATATCCTTAACGCCTACACGTAGCCGAGTGATACAGGCATCAAGGCTGGAGATGTTGTCTTTTCCGCCAAATGCCGCGATAAGTGCGAGGGTTTTATCGGCTGCTGGATCTCCGCTACTGGATGTCTCTTCTTCGTCATCGTCGACAACCATGGCGTCTTCTCGGCCCGGTGTCGCTAAGTTCATGGTTTGAATCACGACTCTAAATAGAACGTAGTAAATGGCGGCGTACATCAAACCAAATACGGGGAACAACCAGCCCTCTTGCGAGTTAGGGTAGAGCACAATAAAGTCAATTAACCCATGGGAGAACGAGGTGCCGTGAACCATTCCGATCGCATTAGTCAGCACGAATGCAGAGCCAGCAAGTAACGCGTGAATGCCGTAAAGTACAGGTGCTACAAATAGGAATGAAAATTCGATTGGTTCGGTGATACCTGTCAGGAAAGAGGTCAATGCTGCTGACATCATGATACCGCCAACTTTGGCGCGGTTTTCAGGGCGTGCGGTGTGCCAGATAGCGATAGCTGCGGCAGGTAAGCCATACATCTTGAACATATAGCCACCAGCGAGTTGGCCAAAGCCATTACCCGCTGCTCTAGTCGCAGGGTCTGCAGCGAGATAGCAACTAAGAACACCATTCACTTTTTCGCCTGATGCATTCACACACTCACCTGCTTCAAAGAAGAAGGGTACGTTCCAGATGTGGTGGAGGCCGAAGGGGATCAGTGAACGTTCTACGACGCCATATATACCAAATGCGACAGTTGGGTTCTGGTTTGCGGCCCAGTGCGAAAAGGCACTGATTGCGTCACCGATTGGCGGCCAGACGAAAGAGAGGATCACGCCCGCAATAATAGCGCTGAAGCCGGTAATAATTGGGACGGAGCGTTTACCAGCGAAGAACCCTAAATAGGCTGGAAGTTGGATCTTATAGAAGTGTTTAAATGCCCACGCGGCGATCCCGCCCGCGATGATACCACCGAGTACCCCGACATCCGTTCCTGGTGCAACAACGGACAAGGTTTTGATCATGATGACATAACCAACCGTTGCTGCGAGCGCTGCGACACCATCATTTTCGGTGAAACCAAGAGCGACGCCGATAGCGAATAGCAATGCCATATTGCCAAATATCGCGCCACCAGATTGTTCCATGATTTGGGAGAGAAGTTCCGGTAAGAAGCCAAATTTGGCTGCACCGACCCCCAATAAAATACCAGCAACAGGTAATACTGATACTGGCAACATTAACGATTTACCTACCTTCTGCAATGCTGCGAAGGAATGTCTCCAGACACTCATAGGGCGTTCCTTTTCTAGTAGTTGTTGGCCGCGTGTTAGTCCATGCTCAAATTGCGAACTGCAGTCGCATCAGGTTGAGCGAGGGCTTTAACCGCGAACTGTTTGCATTGTTCATAATTGAGTTTTCGTACATTTGCTTTTACTTCAGGGAGTACAGGTACACTTACTGAGAGCTCGGCTACGCCGAGTCCTACCAAAATGGGCACCGCGATCGGGTCGCCTGCTACCCCTCCGCAGACACCGACCCATTTGCCGTGGGCATTCGCCCCTTTCACTGTCATATCGATCAGGCGCAGTACCGCCGGGTTTAATGCATCAACCATGGGGGCTAATACTGGATGACCGCGATCCATCGCTAAGGTGTATTGGGTCAGGTCATTGGTGCCGATGGAGAAGAAGTCGACATGCTCAGCGAATATTTCTGCCATGACTGCGGCGGCAGGTACTTCGATCATGATGCCGATCTCTACACCGGTAATTCCAAGCTTCTCAGCTTCTTCAATGACGACACCTTTCGCGGCAAGCAGCTCTGGCAGAGTGGCAATCATAGGGAACATGATCCGTACTTTGCCTTTTTCGTTGGCCCGCAGAACTGCCCTAACCTGGCGTCTTAGCATGGAGGGTCGATTAAGTCCGACGCGGATACCGCGCTCGCCAAGGAAAGGATTCTCTTCCTCCGGCAAAGGCATATAGGCCAAGGGTTTATCGCCACCAACATCTAGGGTTCGGATAATGAGTGGTTTATCCTTACCCAAGGTTTCAGCTATTTCACTGTAGATCTGCGTTTGGGTCTCTTCATCAGGTTCGGAGACGCGGTCTAGGTAAAGGAATTCAGAGCGGAGTAAGCCGACCCCTTCGCCTCCCAACTTGATCGACTCTATGGCATCAGCGTTACTGCCGATATTGGCAACAATCTCCATATGGTGGCCGTCAGTCGTTACTGCTGGCTCCATGCAGCTGCTGAGTGCCTCTGCTCTTGCGGTAGCATGCTGTGCTTGCTGCTCTTCTATCTGCTTGATCTTCTCCGCTGTTGGCGCGGTGTAGAGTTTGCCTTTGCCACCATCCAGGATCACCGAACGTCCCGCAGGTAACTCTAGGGCGGCCTTATCAATCCCTGCAATGGCTGGTAGATTCATCGACCGAGCGATAATGGCAACATGGGAGCTGGATCCGCCAAGGGAGGTGCAGAAACCGATCACCTTTTCTTTATCCAAATTCGCGGTGTCTGATGGTGTTAGATCTTCCGCAATTAATATGCTGTTCTGTGGAAAGTCATAGCTTTGATCGCCATAACCTAATATGTGGTGAAGTACACGTTGACCAACATCTTCTAGATCATTCGCTCGCGCTGCGAGTACTTCGTTATCGAGCTGAGTGAGCACTGCTTTCTGCATTTTTATCGCAGAGTCCCAGGCAAACGCGGCCGACTTTCCGGTGTGTATTAGGCGCTTGGCTTCATGATAGATCCCCGGATCTTCCAGCAACTCCTGATGGGCGGAGAAGATCTCGGCACGATCGGTTGCACCTTCAGCTTTAAGTTTGGTTTGCAGTTTTTCCAATGCGCTTCGGCTGCATTCGATAGCGTTGACCAGGGTTTCCTGCTCGGTGTTGCTGTCGTTAGCATCTTCATCAAAGCTGAGGGTTTGTTTGACTATCTGATAGATTTCACCAATAGCTAGGCCGGGGGATGCTGAGACGCCAATTAACACATCCTGCTCGTCACTCTTAATTTGGAGCAACGGGGCTTCTTCTGGCTCTGCGACGGCGGCCGCGGAAGGAGCGACTTGCTCACCGACCTCTTCACCTAATCCCAAGTGAATTTGCTCGGTTAGCTCTTCGATTGCTTTGGCACCATCACGACCTTTGGCAGTGATCTGGATGGTGCTACCAAATTGCACGTTAAGTCCCATGATAGCGACAACACTCTTGGCATTGGCCGTTAGTCCTTCTCGAACTAAAGTGATCTCTGACTGGTAGTGCTTGGCCAAGTTTGCCAATGTCGCGGAAGGTCGGGCGTGGAGACCTGCCGGGTTGGGAATAACGATGTCACTGCTCGTTACTGGTTGGTAGGTTTCTTTATCTATTATCTCTTGAGTCGAGGTTTCCCCTAACGATAACTCAAGTACGGTGTCTTGCTCCGCTTCGACATGGCCAGAACCGTACTGATAGGAGTGCACGAGCTCGCCATTGGTGACAATGATAATCGTTAATAGGCTACGCGCATTGAGTGCAATTTGATCCGCATCGAAGTCAACTAAGGGTTGGCCAACCGTAACTCGCTCGCCCTCTGTCACCAGAGGAAAAAAACCTTCCCCCTTGAGCAGCACAGTGTCTAAGCCAATATGCATCAACACTTCAACGCCTTGCTCTGAGCGGATGGTAACAGCGTGTTTGGCGGGGTGGATCTGAACAATGGTACCGTCAATCGGGGACACCAGGACTTGACTGGTTGGGTCTATGGCGATGCCATCGCCAACCATTTTTTGTGCAAAGACGGGGTCTGGCACATCTTCGATTGATCTTATGTAACCGGAAAGTGGGGCCTTAAGCTGTAAAGATGGCTGGGCCATATTCTCATACTCCATTAAAAGAAGATGAAAATAACTATAGTGCACAGGATGCAATTTGCGTGGTGTAATGATTGAAAGTTAAAGAAAATTTGGCTGTGTAGGTCACATTGTTGTAACCGAACCGGTGTAACCCTTTGGCGAGTTTAGCCTCGCTTCGCTGGGATAAAAAAAGAGCCCCAATTGGTGGGGCTCTTTAAGCAGGTATCACGTTAAGTTATTAAGATTGACCGAGCTGCAGGCTAACTTCTGCCTCACAAGGCAATGCGAGTTCACCAAGCAACAGATGAAATACAGTATCGTTAATCTTCATTACATCAGTCACGCCTGCTGCCGAGAGTGCTTGCTCATCTGGTTGCACCGCCGCCTTTAGCTTTAAGCGTAAGCGACTGGTAGCACAGGTTTGAAAGCTCTCGATGTTATCACGGCCGCCCATCTGAGCGATGAGTGTGGCAACCAGTGGTGCGACATCGGTTGTGGCGACTGGCGCAGCACTATCGTCTCGGTGAACGGCTTCAGGCTTTGGGACTGCAAGCGCTTCCTGCAGCGAACCTGACTGTGAAAGATACTCGTCCATCGCTGTTTTCAGGTTTTCAGACTGCGTACCGAAAATGGCTTGCATACCGTCACCTACCTGAACAACACCAGCGGCACCCATCGCTTTAAGTTTAGCTTGGTCGACCTTTGCGGTATCAATCACACTGACACGAAGGCGAGTGATACAGGCATCTAGATTAGTGATGTTTGCAGCGCCGCCAAAGGCCATTACCAGTTGTTTTGCCTGATCAGAGCCACTGCTTGCAACTTCAGCTGCTTCAGTTTCATCTTCACGGCCAGGCGTTTTCAGGTTGAGCTTGATGATAGCGACACGGAACACTACATAGTACAGCGCACCATACATCACACCGAATAGCGGGAATAACCAGCCTTTTTGCGAGTTAGCAAACAACACAATGAAGTCGATCAAACCGTGAGAGAAGGTGGTGCCGTGAACCATACCTAAAGCGTTAGTCAGAACAAATGCAGAGCCAGCCATCAGTGCGTGGATCGCATACAGTACTGGTGCAACAAATAGGAACGCGAATTCGATTGGTTCGGTAATGCCCGTTAGGAATGAGGTCAGGGCAGCTGAGATCATGATACCGCCCACTTTGGCGCGGTTTTCAGGCTTGGCTGTGTGCCAGATAGCGATAGCAGCGGCAGGTAGACCATACATTTTGAACATGTAACCACCGGCTAACTGACCGAAGCCGTTGCCCGCTGCCCGGCTGGCTGGATCCGCTGCACTGTAGCAGCTCAGGATACCGTTGATGGTTTCACCGGAAGCGTTAACACATTGGCCTGCTTCAAAGAAGAACGGCACATTCCAGATATGGTGCAAACCGAATGGGATCAGAGCACGCTCAACCACACCGTAGATACCAAAGGCAACAGTTGGGTTTTGATATGCCGCCCAATGAGAGAAGCTGGCAATCAGGTTGCCGATAGGCGGCCAGATGAATGACAACACGCAGCCGACACCGATAGCGGCGAAACCTGTGATGATCGGTACCGAGCGTTTCCCGGCAAAAAAGCCGAGGTAAGCAGGTAGCTCGATGCGGTAGAAGCGGTTAAATGCCCAACCTGCAATACCACCTGCAATAATACCGCCTAAAACACCAACATCGGTGCCTGGCGCAACAACGGCCAACGTTTTGGTCATGATCACATAACCGACCGCAGCGGCAAGTGCTGCAACACCATCATTTTTCGTGAAGCCCAATGCAACACCAATGGCGAACAACAGCGCCATGTTGCCAAATACGGCACCACCGGCTTGTTCCATGATTTGAGAAACGATCTCGGGCAGCCAACTGAATTTTGCTGCACCGACACCGAGAAGTATCCCCGCGACCGGTAGAACGGACACGGGTAACATCAGCGATTTACCGACCTTTTGCAGGGCGGAAAAAGAGTTTTTCCAAATGCTCATAGCCTGTTACCTATCTATTTGTGTTTAGATTTAATTATGTTTTTAGTTTTCTAGTGCTTCGTTTTAGCCTGTACCGCCGTTAATCAACGGTCGGTACCAATGCTCGAACCTCTTTCGCGTCAGTTAGCTGCAAAGCTTTTGCTGCTAGCTCCTGACACTGAGTGAGTGTTAACTCACGTATCTGTGACTTGATCTCGGCCAGTACCGGTACGCTGACTGACAGCTCATGTATGCCAAGGCCGATCAGTAGCGGAACGGCTTGTGGATCGCTGGCGATACCACCGCAGACACCGGCCCATTTGCCGTGGCGCTTCGCTGCATCGGCAGTCATCTTAATTAAGCTGAGAACAGCAGGATTAAGGCCATCGACAAACGCCGCTAGTTTCGGGTGACCGCGATCCATTGCCAGGGTGTATTGGCTCAGGTCGTTACTGCCGATAGAGAAGAAGTCGACTTCCGGGGCAAACTGCTCAGCGAGAACCGCGGTGGACGGTACCTCTACCATGATGCCGATCTCTATCGGGGCGACATCCAGCTTGATGCGCTCTTCTTCAACCACCTGCTTAGCTAGTTTCAGCTCATTGAGCGTGGCGATCATCGGGAACATGATGCGGATGCGGCCATGGGCAGATGCCCGCAGAATGGCACGCACTTGCTTGCGCAATAGGGTTGGGCGATCCAAACCGATACGAATTCCCCGCAGACCCAAGAATGGATTCTCTTCGCTTGGCAGGGGTAAGTAGTTCAACGGCTTATCACCACCGACATCAAGGGTGCGAACAATCAGTGGGCGTTCAGGGCCAAGTTCCAGCAATACATCACGGTAGATCTCATACTGCTCTTGTTCGGTTGGCTCAGTGACGCGATCTAGGTAGAGAAATTCTGAGCGCAGCAGGCCAACACCTTCACCGCCCATGGTCACAGACTGGCTGGCATCTTTGATGCCACCAATATTTGCTACCACCTCCAGTTGATGACCGTCGCAGGTGATCGCCGCTTGATGGGCATTGAGGCGGGCATGCTGGCGGCGGCTGTCAGCGGCTTGCTGGCGGTTGGTGATCTCTTTCAGCGCAGCGGCAGAGACATTGAGTTTTAGCTGCCCTGACTGGCCGTCCAAAACAACTTGGGTGCCATTCGTTTGCTGCATCGCTCTGGGGTCTATACCGGCGATAGCTGGCAGCCCCATGGCGCGAGCAATAATGGCAACATGGGAGGAGGAGCCTCCTTGTACCGTAGCGAAACCCACTACTTTTTCTTTGTCCAGATTAGCAGTGTCGGATGGCGTTAAGTCGTCGGCAATCAGAATGCTGTTGTTCGGTAATTCAGGCCCTTGCGCTGGTAGTTTGAGCATAATGCGGAGTACGCGATTTCCTACATCCCGCAGATCAGTGGCACGCTCTCTTAGCAGTTGATTGTCCATTTGGCTGAAAACGAGCGCTTGCTGTTCGATAGTTTGTTGCCAGGCGAATGCAGCGGATTTACCTGCAGTAATAGTGACCTCAGCCGCTTCCAACAAGGTGGGATCGCTGAGCAACTCTTGGTGCGCTTGAAAGATCTTGGCACGCTCAGCATCACCTTTATCGATCCAGGTTTGTGCCAACGTCGCTAGTTGTTGCGTGGCGGTACTGATCGCTTGATTTAACTGGTCAGCTTCATCGGCTGAATTATTGGCGGTTTCTCTGATGTCAAAGCGTTCAGGCTGGATAACAAATATCTCACCAATGGCTAAACCTGGTGATGCCGCGACCCCTTCCAGCAGATCGTCTTGTTGTTGCTTGGGTAGTAGCAAAGAGGTTTCTTCTGGCTCCGCGACTATCTCGTTATGTGATTGTTGAACATCTTCTCCGAGACCTTCGCGGATCGCTTGCGTTATCTGCTGCAGAGTCGCTTCGGCGTTGGCACCTGCGGCATGCAAAATCACAGAGGCACCGAAAGGCACGTTGAGTCCCATCAGGGCAACAACACTTTTGGCGTTAACCTGACTGTCGTTACATTCGAGGAATAGATCACAGCCACTTTCCTTGGCTAGTTTTGCCAGCGTTGCGGATGGACGGGCATGTAAACCGGTTGGGTTGGGGATCAACACAGGTTGACTGCTAAGCAGTGGATAGTTTGGCTGGCTAGTTTTGGCTGCTTGCTCGTCAACTTGTTTCAGTACCAGCTCTAGCAAAGTGTCTTTGGGGCCATCCACACGGCCGCTAGCGGGGATCTGCTTTTCTACTAACTCACCGTTGGTAATGATTATCTCTGTCATCAAGCTGCGGGCATTGAGAGCGACTTGGTCAGCGCAGAAGTGGATCAAAGGTTGTCCGGTAGACACTTTGTCGCCTTCGCTGACGTGGGGAGTAAATCCTTCACCGCGCAGCATCACGGTATCTAACCCTATGTGCATCAATATTTCGATACCCTCGGCGGTACGTATTGTGATTGCATGGTGAGAGGGGTGAAGTTGAATAACTTCGCCAGCACATGGGGCACATAGCGTGTCGCTAGTGGGGTCGATGGAGATACCGTCACCGACCATCTTTTGTGCAAATACAGGATCGGGTACTTCGGATAGGTCGTATATCATGCCTTTGAGAGGCGCTTGCAAAATAACAGACTGAGATGATGTCTGGCGTTGGATCTGAGCGTGTTGAGCGATGGCCATGACGATTCCTGACGAATGAAATTGGCGACGATTCTATGGTGATGCGCTTTAAATAAATTGCGCAAGATCACTTTTGGGGAATGGGAAAACACTAAATAACAGTCGGTTACGCTGCCGTTACACTAAGTTACATTGCACACGGTGGCGGCGTTATGTTTCCTGTTTTGCTGCGCAAAACTTGACCTTATGACTTGGCAAAGAGGGATTAACGGACTAGTTTAATAAAATAGTCTAACTCTTTGTTTGAACGGTGATTTCATGAAGAAAATTTGGTTTGCATTGTGTTTGCTGATTGGTTTTATGCCTGCGGTATGGGCCGACTCGGTGGCTGACGAACGCGCGGAAGTGATGGCCATGCATGATAAAGCGTTGGCCCAACTTTATAAGGAAAAGCCGGAAGCGAAAACTAAAGTGCAAACGGCTCCTGGCTATGCGGTTTTTAAGAATGCTGATGTTAACTTGCTCATCGCTGCTGTTGGTGGTGGCTATGGCGTGGTGCATAACAATAACACAGGAAAAAATACCTATATGAAGATGGGTACAGGCGGCATCGGTCTCGGCCTGGGAGTGAAAGATTTTCGTGCTGTTTTTATTTTTAGAACGGCGGAAGTGATGGATAAATTTGTTAATAGCGGTTGGGAGTTTGGTGGTGAGGCGGATGCGTCCGCGAAAGCCGGTGATGATGGTGGTGCGGCAAGTGGGCAGGCGGTGGTCAGTGATATTGAGATCTATCAGATGACCGAGAGTGGCTTGGTATTGCAAGCGACGGTTCGTGGCACCAAGTATTGGCTGGATGAAGATCTGAATTAGTCCCTTCAATTGCGGGCGAAGTGGGTAAAAGCTGCTTCGCTCATGCTCGCTTCTATGCTTGCGCTCTCTTCTTATGTGTCGTCCTGGCACGTTATCTGGTTGCGGTGGTGATTGCTAACACAGTACTCTACAGAGGTTATCTGAATCTTTTTTTGTCCAAAATTGCCTGTAGCCTAACGGTTTTTAGCTAATACCTTTAGGTACTATCGAAGTTCATTCGGCCGCGTTTGCCAATTTAAGTGATAGGGGAGTATTCAATGAGCGATCTCGACTTGCAGCATGAGTTGAACGCGGTTCACAAGCGATTAACTGCGATTGAAGTGGCACAGCAGTTGATGGCCAATCAGCTAAAGGAGTTAGCACCTGATAGTGCAAAGCGCTTAGCCAGTGCGCTAGAGAACGTCGCCTTTACCGACAAAATGCTCGTCGACGAGCATGTCAGAGGCCATCTGAAGCATCTTGCACATATGTTGAATAGCCAGTTTACGCCACCCATTTCAGGGATCGGTGAGCCACTGAGTACGACACTGCCGAGTGAAGGATTAAAGCACGACCCGAGTAAAGAGTAAGCATTAGATTGAAAAATGGCCGAGTGATATCGGCCATTTTCTATGGTATTAAAGCTGATTGTTCCGAGCAGCTTACAACATAGATCGCAAAAAGCGCGCAGTGTGGGAGATCTTACTTTGGCTGACCTCTTCTGGCGTCCCACTGGCGATTATCTGACCACCACCTGAGCCACCCTCAGGCCCTAAATCGACTACCCAGTCTGCAGTTTTCACCACATCTAAGTTGTGCTCAATGATCACAACGGTATTGCCGTGATCTCGCAGCCGATGTAACACATCCAAAAGGTGTTGAATATCATGGAAGTGCAGACCGGTGGTCGGTTCATCGAGAATGTATAAAGTTTTCCCAGTGTCCCGTTTGGACAACTCTTTTGCCAGCTTTACCCGTTGCGCTTCGCCGCCAGACAAAGTGGTTGCGGACTGGCCGAGGCGAATGTAGGAGAGGCCGACATCGATCAAGGTTTGCAGTTTGCGAGCGATAGCGGGTACCGGATCGAAGTAAACCCGCGCATCTTCCACTGTCATCTGCAGTACTTCATCAATGGTTTTGCCTTTGTAACGAACCTCTAATGTTTCGCGGTTGTAACGTTTGCCTTTGCAGACATCACAGGGCACATAAACGTCGGGCAGGAAGTGCATCTCTACCTTAATAACACCGTCGCCCTGACATGCTTCACAGCGCCCCCCTTTGACGTTAAAACTAAAACGTCCTGGCTTATAGCCGCGAGAGCGGGATTCCTGCGTGGCAGCAAACAGTTCGCGAATGGGTGTGAAAATCCCGGTGTAAGTTGCTGGATTTGATCGGGGTGTCCTGCCAATTGGGCTTTGATCTATATCGACCACTTTGTCTAGCAGATCCATCCCTTCAATGTCGGTATAAGGCGCCGGTTCTCCGGTGGTCGCACCATTGAGTTCGCGATGGGCAATACGAAACAGGGTATCGTTTATCAAGGTTGATTTGCCGGAGCCGGATACACCGGTGACGCAGGTCATTAGACCTATTGGCAATGTCAGTTCGACATCTTGTAAATTGTTACCTGTGGCGCCTTTGAGTGTTAGCCACGGATCTGAAGCGGGTGTGCGTTTTTCTGGAACCTCAATTTTCACCGCGCCAGAAAGGTATTTTCCGGTGAGAGAAGCATCGCTGGCCATGATGTCGTCGACGCTACCCTCGGCAATGATCTCGCCGCCATGCACGCCTGCACCAGGGCCGATATCTACTACGTAATCAGCACTGCGGATCGCATCTTCATCATGTTCCACGACGATCACTGTGTTACCAAGATCGCGAAGGTGATTCAGCGTTTTCAGTAAACGCTCGTTATCGCGTTGGTGGAGGCCGATAGAGGGCTCATCCAGCACATACATTACGCCAACAAGGCCCGCGCCGATCTGGCTGGCCAGCCTGATGCGCTGGGCTTCCCCGCCCGACAGGGTTTCGGCAGAACGGGATAGTGTCAGGTAGTTAAGACCAACATTCACCAAGAAGGTCAGACGGTCTTTGATCTCCTTGAGGATCTTTTCACCGATCTTCTCCTTCTGCCCAAATAGCTCCAGCTGTTCGAAGAAACTCAGACAATCGCCAATAGAGCGCTCCACGACTTGGGGCAGGGTGGTGTCAGAGACAAATACGTTTCTGGCTTCCTGGCGTAGACGTGTACCACTGCAACTGCGGCAAGGCTTATGGCTGATGTACTTCGCCAGCTCTTCCCGCACTGAGCTTGATTCGGTTTCCCGGTAGCGACGGGCAAAGTTGTTAGCAATACCTTCAAACGGGTGGCGGCGAATCACGATATCGCCACGGTCGTTTAGGTATTTAAATTCGATCTCCTGTTTGCCACTGCCATTCAGCAGCAGCTCTTTGGCTTTATCTGTTAGTTCAGCAAAGGGGATATCCAGTTCAAAGCCAAAATGTTCCGCCAGCGAGCCCAGCATCTGGTAGTAGTAAAAATTGCGTTTATCCCAGCCGCGAATAGCACCGCCAGCGAGGGTCAGTTCCGGGTTGGTAACGATCCGGTCTGGATCGAAAAACTGCTGGGTGCCTAAACCGTCACAGGTCGGGCAAGCGCCGGCCGGATTATTGAAGCTGAATAGTCTTGGCTCAAGTTCGGCGATGGAATAACCGCAGTGTGGGCAGGCGAAGTTAGCGGAAAATATCAGTTCTGGTTTTTCCGCTTCATCCATCCAGGCGACTTTGGCATTGCCATTGGACAGACCCAGCGCCGTTTCAAAGGATTCCGCTAGGCGAAGTTGCAGATCTTCTCTGACTTTAAAACGATCAACTACAACTTCGATGGTGTGCTTCTTTTGTAGTTCTAATGTCGGTGGATCACTGAGATCACAGATCTCACCATCGATACGAGCACGGATAAAGCCTTGGGCGGAAAGCCCTTCAAGCACCTTGGTATGTTCCCCTTTACGCTCCTGCACCACTGGAGCCAGCAGCATCAACTTACTCCCTTCAGGTTGCGCCAACACATGATCAACCATCTGGCTGATCGTTTGTGCTGCCAGTGGGGCGTGGTGGGTTGGGCAACGAGGCTCACCAACACGGGCAAATAATAAGCGCAGATAGTCGTATATTTCGGTGATTGTGCCGACCGTTGAGCGGGGATTATGGGATGTCGATTTCTGTTCGATGGAGATCGCTGGAGACAAGCCCTCGATGGCATCAACATCGGGCTTTTCCATCAGTGAGAGAAATTGACGCGCATATGCCGATAGGGATTCGACATAGCGTCTTTGTCCTTCGGCGTACAAGGTGTCAAAAGCGAGTGAAGACTTACCTGAGCCAGAAAGCCCGGTGATCACAATGAGCTTGTCTCGAGGCAGGGTCAGGCTGATGTTTTTTAAGTTGTGGGTGCGTGCGCCACGGATCTCAATTTCGTTCATAAAGCACTATTCAGCTGCCAAAAGGGAAACGCGTAGCATCTCACATTTTTAGCTAACTTACCTGCTTCAAATGATGGTGGCGCAGATTGAACGAGTGTCAATAAATTAACGAAGCGTCAATAAATTGACTCTCTTTGATTGTTGTGTGACCGGTATCGCTGTTTTTTGCTCAATAACTAAGCATTATGTGTTCGCTTTCTCAGCGTTGTGAGCAACATATTTACATCGTTTGATAGCGATAACAATAATAAGCTTTATTAGAAAAAAATGTACCTCTACCCTACAACAGGAATCCGATAATGAACTTGATCAGGCGCATGCTTCCGCTCGCGGTGGCAATGGCTGTGGCAACCCCCACTTTGGCTGCAGTATCAGAAAATAATGACGACATCATGATCCAAGGCTTTCACTGGCATTCAGCCAGTGCTGGTGATTGGTATCAGCAGGTCGGACACCAGGCAAATGAACTCGCCAGCGCTGGCTTTGACATGGTGTGGTTACCGCCCGCTTCACAGGCTGGCTCTCTGGAAGGTTACCTGCCAGAGCAATATAACAACCTGAACTCTAACTATGGTACAGAACAAGATCTACGGGATCTGATTACCACTCTGCATGGTAAAAATATCAAAGCAATTGCTGATATCGTTATCAATCACCGTAACGGTACTGGAAGCTGGTGTAACTTTGTTAATCCAGATTGGGGTAACGATGCGATTACGTCTGATGATGAAGCATGGGATGCGACCGGTTCGGATTGTTCCGGTACTCGCGGAGCTGCAGATTCCGGTGGTGGTTATGCGGCTGCTCGTGATATCGACCATAGCCAATGGTATGTGCGTCAAAGTTTGAAAACTTGGATGAACGACGTATTGAAAGGTGTTGGTTTCGATGGCTGGCGCTATGACTATGTTAAAGGCTATTGGGGTGGTTATAACGGCGAATACAACGAAGCCACATCTCCTTACTTCAGCGTCGGAGAGTACTGGACATCACTTTGCTACAACGGCGAAGACTGCTTCTTTGGTGGTGAGTACCCAGATCAGCATCGTCAATTACAGCTCGATTGGGTTGACTCAACAAACGGCAACAGCGCTGTTTTTGATTTCACCACTAAAGGGATCCTGAATAAGGTTCTAGAAACCTACAACTTCTCTCATCTGCGTGATGGTAACGGCAAGCCTCAAGGTACCATTGGTGCTTGGCCTAGTCGCTCAGTCACCTTCGTCGATAACCATGACACAGGTCCAAGTGAGATGTGTGGCAATGGCCAAAGTCATTGGCCAGTACCGTGTGACAAGGTGATGCAGGCTTATGCTTATATCTTGACTCATCCGGGTGTACCTTCCATCTACTGGGCGCATTACTTTGACTGGGGCTTAGGCGATGATATCAAGGCGCTGATGGCGCTGCGTAAAGCCGAAGGCCTGCACTCTGATTCTTCCGTTACCATTGATCGTGCTGAGCAAGGCCTGTATGCCGCTTATATCGGCGACACCGTGGCAATGAAGATGGGTAATGGTAGCTGGAGCCCTGCGGGCAGCAACTGGACAGTGGCTGAAGCGGGTACCGATTGGGCTATCTGGACCAAATCTGAGCTTCCAGGTGACTGGAAACGCACCGTTATTTTGATCGAGGGTCTTACTGAATCTGGTCAGGATATGTTTATCCGTGGTGGTATTGACCATGATTATGCGGCCGCCAACTTAGGACGTAGCTGCACCGCGACAAACTTTGAATGTGCAATGCCAATCCGTCACAACAACCTGCGTAATGCCACCACTGCCCCGTGGAAAGCAAACGACAACTATCTAGATTGGTACGGACCTGAAGCGTCACAAAGTGGTGCAGCCGAAGGGTCAGCTGCTGATTGGACAACGAACACTTGGCCTGCAGATTGGGGCGCAGTGAAGACAGTTGCCGTTGATGGTTTTGGTGAAGAGCCGCTTAATGCTTACGGCGCTCACTACTGGATGCTGGATGTCGATATGGATTGCAGTAAGGCCGTTGATGGTACTTGGTTTGAGTTGAAAACCTTCATCAGTAACGGCCCAGCTTGGGAAGCGGACGTTAGCCAAGCTGGTGCCCCTTATGTTTCCGGTAACCATTTCGCTGAATGCGGCAAAGTTAACGTATTCAAGCGGGGTGTGAGTGAGCCGGTAAGTATTCACAATTTTTAAGTCTGGACTAGCCATCCCTTGTTGATTGGCGCCTACGGGCGCCTTTTTTTATTTCGTTAAAGTGAGCGGATGAAGCTGCCCGCTGAGCGTGTTAGACTCGCTGCTCTTTTTGTGACAACAGATAGACTTCCTGAAGCATGGCGTTTGGACTTTCATCATTAGAAACTAAAGCGGCGTATTCGCTAGCGACCATTTTTGCTATTCGCATGCTGGGATTGTTTATGATCATGCCTGTGTTTGCGCTTTATGGTGCAGAGCTGGTTGGTTATAGCCCGCTTTGGGTCGGTTTGGCGATTGGTGCCTATGGTCTGACGCAAGCTGTTATGCAGATACCTATGGGGCTAGCCTCTGATCGTTACGGTCGCAAACCGGTGATCTACTTCGGCCTGCTGCTGTTTGTGGTTGGTAGTGTTGTTGCGGCTTTGAGTGACAGCGTTTATGGCGTGACAGTCGGACGGGCATTGCAGGGGATGGGCGCTATCTCCAGCGTGGTGATGGCATTGGCTGCCGACTTAACCCGTGATGAGCAGCGACCCAAGGTGATGGCGCTGATCGGCATGTTTATCGGCATTGCGTTTGCTGTTGCCTTAGTAGCTGGGCCTATCTTGGCTGCACAACTGTATCTATCAGGCTTGTTTTGGGTGACCGCAGGACTGGCTGTGGTGGCTTTTTTATTAACACGTTTTACCGTGCCAAATGCTATCTCCTTCGCCCCCAAGGGGGATGTGGTACCTATTCCCTCAAGGCTGAAAGCGCTCATTGCTGATCCACAGTTAAGCCGCCTGAATATGGGCATTTTCTCGCTACATCTTTTGATGACCGCCATGTTTGTTGCCTTGCCGGGAGAGTTGGTGCGGGTGGGCTATCAACCAGAGCAGCATTGGCATATCTATTTACCAACCTTATTACTGTCGTTTGTATTGATGATCCCTATGTTGATCATTTCGGCGAAAAAAAGAAACAGCCGCGGTGGCGTCAGAGCATCACAGCTACTGCTGTTTGTCAGCCTGATGGGGTTCGCATTTGCGCCGGAAAACTTGCTGGTGGTGACCGGGATCGTGGTATTTTTCACTGGCTTTAATTATCTTGAAGCGACTTTGCCGACATTGATCGCAAGATTTGCTCCCGCTGGAGCCAAAGGCAGTGCCATGGGCATTTACGCCAGTAGCCAGTTTTTCGGTGCGTTTTGTGGTGGTCTGCTTGGCGGCGTGGTGATGCAATTTTTTACCCCCAAGATAGTATTTCTCGTAGCGGCCTGTTTGGTGCTGCTTTGGGCAGTGTTCGCTTGGGGAATGAGTGAAGCAGGGCGTTATCGCAGTGTTACCTTAGACGTTGCTGCATTGCTCACTAAACATGATGGCGCAGTCGCGCTGGCCGAGCAGCTAAGAGAGCTGCCCGGCGTTAAAGAGGTGACGATAGTCGCCGAAGAAGGAATTACTTATCTCAAAGTAGATGAGACATTTGAATTAGCACCAGCCAAGGCATTACTGGCCGGTAGTTAGTGTTATATTGCTGAAAAAGTAAAAGTGGAGAGCATGGCATGGCCAGCAGAGGCGTGAACAAAGTCATATTGGTCGGAAATTTGGGACAAGATCCAGAAGTCCGTTACATGCCAAATGGCGCAGCGGTAGCCAACTTTACCGTTGCAACCAGTGAAAGCTGGAAAGACAAACAAACCGGCGAGCAGAAAGAGCAGACGGAATGGCACCGTATCGCCATGTATCGTCGTTTAGCTGAGATCGCCGGTGAGTACCTGCGTAAAGGCTCTAAGGTTTATATCGAAGGGCGCTTGCAGACTCGTAAGTGGCAAGATCAACAGGGCCAAGATCGTTATACGACAGAGATTGTCGCTAACGAAATGCAGATGCTAGACAGCCGTGGTGCTGGTCAAGGCGCCGGTCAACCGCAGGCTAACGCCGGTGGTTTCCAGCCTCAACAAGGCTTTCAGCCTAAGCAACAGCCCGCTGCACAGCCACAGCAAGGTTTCCAACCACAGCAGCATGCCGCACCGCAAACCGCACCGGCGCAGCAGCCTGCACAACCGGGTTTCAATCAGAAACCAGCCGGTATGCCGCAGCAGCAACCTGCACAGCAGGCCCCGGGTCCAATGGGCGGCGAGCCACCGTTGGATTTCGATGACGATATTCCGTTCTAAGGGTTGCCATTCGGTTACTGCTGAACAATGAAAAAGCCCCATGTTTGGGGCTTTTTTGCGGCTAGCTGTCGCGCTGCGCCCTTTGGGTTCGATGACAGTCGCTATAAGAAAGTTCGCTGCAAAGCGGGCTTATATCACTCGATGAATTTGGTCCGGCGGTTCTTTTCGATTATCTATCACTATCGGTGCATGACTATTTCACAGCTAAATTTAATTGCGAATTAAATGATATGTTGTAACATTGCTATTTGAGGTAAACGATTGAGATTGGGTGGGTTATGAGCGTGAACAGTAAGCGCTTTCGCTATTGTGAACTTGGCCTAGGTACAGTATTGGCGGCGCTGCCTGCGGCTTTTTCTGTTGCTATCGCTAGCCAACCCCATGTTCATGGGGTGGCGGAAGTAAACATTATTGCTGACCAGAACCTGTTGCTGGTTGAGCTTAGATCTCCCGCAGACAATTTGGTTGGCTTTGAGCACAAAGCCACGACCCAGGCCCAGGACAAACGTGTTGAAATCGCTAAACAAATGTTGGCCGATGCCAGTGCGCAGCTCCTTATCGATGGCGGGCAGTGCAAATTGGTGGATTACCAAAGTGATATTGGCAAGCTGGCTGTGAATGGTGATGGTCATGACCATCACCATCAAAACGTCGCATCTCAGCATCATCATGGTGAACATGAACATGAACATGAACATGAACATGAACATGAACATGAACACGATGATGGCGGGCATGCGGATATCGCCGCCAGTTACCAGTTTAGCTGTGATCAAATGGCTGCCGTTCGATCGGTAGATCTACTACTGTTCTCCTCTTTCCCAGTCATCGAAAGCCTGAATGTCCAGTGGGTTGCATATGGTCAGCAGGGCGCTGTCACACTTAAAAATGGCGAGCAACGCGTGTCACTCAAGTAGTGCGATGACCGAGGATTAGTTATGAACCGTTCTGAAAAAGTTCTGGCAGTGGCCGAACAGCAATGTAAGCAATCTGGCGCTCGTCTGACTAATAAGCGAAAACTGGTGCTTTCGGCACTGCTGCATTCAACTAAGGCATTGTCCGCCTATGAGATTGCCGATATCTGTCGCGAAGAAGAGGGGCAAACCATTCCAGTGATGTCGGTCTACCGCATGCTGGAGTTTCTGGAGCAAGAGCATCTGGTGCATAAGCTGCAATTGGCCAATAAGTATGTGGCTTGTGCGCATATCACTTGCAGCCATACCCACCAAATAGCGCAGTTTTTAATCTGCCAGCAGTGCGGTGAAGTGAAAGAGCTTGGCGTCGATATAGCCTTAATTGACCAGCTTCAGCATAGTATCGCAGATGTTGGCTACAAGCTTACATCTCCCCAGCTTGAACTGAATTGCGTGTGTCCCGAATGCCAACAGGCAGCTTAATCAAAAAACAGAACTGAAAGGAATAACTGGTGAAATCTAAAACCCTGACGATGGACATGTTGGCTATTGGGATCTCAACGGCGTGTGCCGTGCATTGCATTTTGTTACCCATGTTAGTGGTGGCGTTACCCGCACTGGCTGGCTCAGCCTTAATGGATGAAAAATTTCATCTGATATTGTTACTCGGCATTGTACCTACCAGTGTGATCGCACTGTTTATGGGATGTCGAAAGCACCGCCACTGGCATCTGTTCGGTTGGGGCGTGGCGGGCTTATTGACGCTCATTCTTGCTGCATTGTTTGGCCACCACCTGCTTGGAGAGCTGGGTGAAAAAGTGTTGACCTTGGGTGGTTCGTTACTGATCGCTATTGGCCATATTAAGAACTTTCGATACTGCAAAGCGGGTCGCTGTCACGCCTGAACGATCTAGATGTGTGTTCATCCTCTCAATCCAGATAGGGCTCAATCTGGTCGATTTGCAGTGTATATGCCGCGGTCGCAGTGTCATTGGTATTTAGTTCAGCGATTAAAGTCCCAGAAAACCAGAACACATCGTACAGTGAACTGAGTTGCACACCGTTAGGGTGTTTCACATAGATGATCTGGTTTGGTGGCGGTGGTGGCACATGGATGCAGGCACCGAAGAAGGGGACTAAGAAGAACTCTTTGGTGACCATGGTATCGTCAAAATCCAGTGGTACGACAAACGCCGGAATACGAATAGCTTGGTTATTCATCGCCTCGATCACTCGGGTGGAAACCAATGCTTGCTCATAGGGGCTATCGCCGACACTGCTGGTGTCGAGTTGCAGCTTACTATCGATCAGGTCTTCATCCGAGCCATCGGCGATTTCGCCAAGAAACTCTGGCGGGTTAAGCAATGCTTCGAGGTCATCGGCAGGCATTAACTCAATCCACTCAATGGTGCGGTACGTTTTAGGTGTTTCGTCTGCTGCTTGGTCTTGTGGTACTGGTTCAGTGATAGAACCTGCAATCGCTTGGTTCGGTGTGCCGACGCTCTCTGGTTCGCTGCAGGATGTCAAACTGAGGCAAAATATGACAAGCAGGAAAGTGTTGGGGATAAGTATGCGGTTAGGCTGTATGAGATTCACAGTGGACCTTGTTGAAGAGAACATAACATGCATCAATATTGACGTTATATCATAACGGCTAGAGTGGAACTATCCTGCAAAGGGTTGGGCCAATCATACACCTCGGATCAGCGAACAAGTCCATGTCGATTGTTATTCACGAATTATTATTTTCGTACCCGGAACAAGCACAAACGCCAGTGCTTAACATCCCACAGTGGTCAGCCCATGGCGCAGAGCATGTTTTTCTACAGGGGCCATCGGGGTCAGGCAAGACCACCCTTATCAATGTTCTGAACGGTACTTTCCCTGTGACGCAGGGGCAGTTGGAGATCTGTGGTCAGCGACTGGACAAGATGAGTGCGCGTCAGCGGGATAAGTTTCGAGCTAATCACATCGGCTGCGTGTTTCAGCAGTTTAACCTGGTGCCTTACTTAAGTGCGCTGGAGAATGTGCGCTTAGCAGCATATTTCGCCAGCAACGGTGGTTCCGGTCAGCTCGCTGAGTCTTTGCTGGATGATTTGGGGATCCCAACGTCGTTGTTGCATCAAGCTAGCCAGCAGTTAAGCGTGGGGCAACAGCAGCGGGTGGCCATTGCCAGAGCTTTGATTAATCGGCCGGCATTGTTGATCATGGATGAGCCCACCTCTGCGCTGGACAAGAAAAATCGTGACCAGTTTATGACCTTGCTGATGGCGATGCTAGCGGAGCACCCAACCACGCTGATATTTGTCAGTCACGAGGATGACCTCGCCAGTCATTTTGTGCGTCATGAATCGATACTCGATATCAATCAAGCCACGGAGGAGCTCTCGTGTTTTTAAGCCTCTGTTGGAAAAGCTTGTATAGTCGCAAGGGGTCTGTACTGCTGACTGTGTTGGCGTTGACCGTCAGTATTCTTGTACTACTGGGGGTTGAGCATATTCGTCAGCAATCGAAAGAGAGTTTTCGCCAGACTGTTTCCGGCGTGGATCTGATCGTTGGCGCTCGCACCAGCTCTACTAATCTGTTGCTCTATTCGGTCTTTCGGATGGGTAACGCGACCAATAATATTGATTGGTCGACCTATCAGAAGATCACTGAACTGCCTGATATCGCTTGGACGATACCGATCTCTCTGGGGGATTCCCATAAGGGCTACCGGGTGATGGGAACGACAACGGATTACTTTACGCATTTTCGGTATGGCCAGCAGCAAAGCTTGAGCTTTTCAGCGGGCGATGGATTCAGCGACCTGTTCGATGTGGTGTTGGGGGCAGATGTCGCGCGTAAGCTGAATTATCAACTGGGCGACAGCTTGATTTTATCCCATGGCCTCGTGAGCACCCAGTTCAGTAGTCATGACGATAAACCGTTTACCGTGGTTGGTATCCTGGCACCAACAGGTACACCGGTTGATCAAGCACTGCACGTGAGCTTGGCGGGCATTGAAGCGATTCATCTCAATTGGCAGCAAGGGGTGAAGTTGCCGGTTACCGCGTCTCCTGCTCCGCTTATCGATCCCAACCAGCTGGTGCCGCAAAGCATTACTGCGATGATGGTGGGATTAAATTCGAAGATATCGACGTTCCGGGTGCAACGTGCGATTAATCAGTATCGTGGTGAGGCGCTGACAGCGATTCTGCCCGGTGTGGCGTTAAGCGAGTTATGGCAGATGATGGCGGTGATGGAAAATACACTGCGTCTTATCTCCGTGCTGATCCTCGTCGCTTCACTGTTGGGCTTAAGTGCCATGATGCTCGCCTCTATTCGCGAGCGGCAAAGAGAGATCCAAGTGATGCGCTTGATCGGTGCGTCGCCCTGGTTCCTGTTCCGGCTGATACAAGTAGAGGCGCTGATTATCGTTTTGCTGTCTATGGCATTGGCGGGGGGCGTACTCAGTGCGTCGTTGCTGGTGCTGAACGGTTACCTGAGCACTGAGTATAGCCTGCATATCAGTGCCAACTTTATCTCTCAGTCGTCATTGACAATGATGGCTGCTGTCATTGCGGCAACAGTGCTGGTCAGCACCATCCCGGCGGTATCCGCCTATCACAGGGGGATCAAATCAGCCGGGCAATGAATCTGTTTGACGATGCGTGATTCGTTGCTGAGTCTGTTGTTTAGTTACGCCACCGTGTCACCGGAAAACAGATTGATGGTTTATGCTCAAGCCAGCGCAATTAGGCGCTGGCTTTTTGCTTCGATTGCTTGCTGGAACCGACCTCTGCAAACTTAACTATTGCAGTGGCTTCTTCGTCGAACACCCGCAGCCATCAGGATTAGCAGGCCGAACCCAATTGCGCCTCCGCCGCCTGAGGCGGCCTCCTCTAGTTCACCTTCGTTTTCCTCTTCGGCTTTTGCTGTGACGGTAACGACCAGACTGTCGGTTGCACTCAGGGCATCATTATCCGTTACCGTTAAGGTCACGGTGTAGGTTCCTGCGTTGGCGTAGAGCTGAGACGGGTTGACGCCGACCATGTCGTTAGACCATTGGTAGCTCAAGATCTGCCCATCTGAATCTGCGGAGCCTGCACCATCAAAATAAGCATACTCTCCCTCTTCTATCTGAATATCGTCGCCAGCGTCAGCCACTGGCGGCTGCAGAACGACTGGAGGTGGGGTGACCGCTTTCACCACTTCGTAGCGCCCGTCGGCAGCAAAGAAAGTGATCTGATACTCACCAAAACCATCGCCGAAGTGGATTGAATTGCCCCCCTCCTCAACCATTCCGTCGGCATCGTTGTCACCGTAGTTGTGGCTCCAGTCGGCGTAGATATCGAATTTAAACCGCGGATCTCCGGAGGCATTGGTCGCCTCGTCGCTATTAACCGTGATACGCCAAACATCTGCTGATACCTGAGTCATCAGGCTCGCGCCCCAATCGTTGGTGACGCCACGGTAATACACGGTTGGGTAGGCGTGATTAGAGCTATCTAAGGCATTTAACACCGCGTTGCGGCGGGTTGAATACCAGTTCTTTCCTGAGTTGGTCTCATAGATGCGATAGTTGCTTTGGTTTCCCCAGTAGGCGGGTCGGTCGGCGATGATCTGATTGTCGCCAGTGGCGTTTGCAACATCGGCTTCGATAAGCTGGTGAACAGTCGCTATCCATTGCACCGAGTCACCCTCTACCATCAGCCCGCTATCCGTCACCAGTGCTTCAATATAGGTCTTATACTCGTCCATGTAGCGGTCAATGGCGAGGATCTTACGCACCAGTAATGGCGCATCGGCAGGCGGTGCGAATACCAAGGGATCGCGCTCACCTGAATCACTGACCAGCAACGATGTTCCCAGGGTGTTATCTGTGTCATAGGGGACAAAATGCATCACTTCACTTTCATCAATATAGATAAAATAGTTATTACCATTTCCCCAAAAACCATCCCAATGGCCGAGTACCGCCTCACTGGCTAATCCTTTTAGGAGTAGGGGGATATTGATGTGTTGTGCAACATAGGCCTCAAACTCTTCGCCTTGCAGGTTGGTAAAGTTCTCAGCTAAGTCAACCAGTTGGGCATGCCCTTCAAGGTATTTTGAGCCTTTACCTTTATATTCAAAGCTGGCCTGTTCAAAGTCACCTACGCCGCCCCATTGTGCGTTGATCTTGGAAAAGTGTGCCTTACCCCAGGATTTATGATTTCCCTGCCATAGAAAGCCGCCGTCGTTGTCTGGCCCAAAGCGTTTATCCAAATACTCCTTACGGTTGACGCTTTCATTCATCCGGTAGATGCCAAAATAGGCGTCAGCTCGGTCGCCAATGCTGATCACCAAGCGGGCGTAAGTCGAAGAGTGTGCTGTCCAGACACCGAAGTTGTGCATGATCTGGTTAGATAGTGGTTCGCGCACATAGCTTGAGTCATCCTTGAACCGTTTTAGCTTGAGTTTGGTGATGCCTCGTAAGGTCTGGTCATCGACAAACTCATCAAAATCAAGGGTGAAATTAGCTTGTACATAGTTCCCGTTGTGGTCTTCAGGTAAGACAAAGCTGGTGTTGCCGCTGACCTTAATCCCCAGGTTATTTAGCGGGTATTCAATGCCATCCTTTACATAGGTCAGATCACCGCTGACCTCCTCGCGGTCGCTGCTGGTCGAGGTTAATAGCAGACGCCACTGTTCTTCAGTGAAGTGTAATTTGACCGTGGGTAGATCATTTAGCTCAAACCAGAATTGATGATCTGCGTCGTTTAAGTAGCTAGTGTCATTCAGTGCCTGGCTAGTAAAGCTTAGGAGTAAGCCAAAGAGCAGGGCAGTTCCCTTTAAAGTATTGAAATACATCGTCTATCCAAATGTCGGAATAAGTCGTTATTTTTGCTTGTTGGTGTGCCGAGTTAGGTAGAAAGAGACAAAGGCATCTATCTATTTCCTATGCCATTGAACATACAGTAGTTGTGGTTCACCGACTGTGACTTACTCAAGATTGTTGTGACTTCTACGTGGCCGTGAACCGTCGACTCATGGCCACTTTATCGTATGCAGAAACAGCTTTTGGATTAGCAACAGGCGTCTGCCTGAGCAGAGTGAGTCACACTTGTCAGCTCAAAGAATGGCCGACGTAGGGGCACAGCGTGCGACGACTTAAATGGGAGCGAATGCGTCTCCAAGCGATAAGTGCAGAGCAAATCCAACAGAGACAGTAACAGAGCTTTGGTTACTGGGTTAATGCCGCTGTTGTTTGCGTATAGCTGTCCAATTGTTGCAACTTACGGCGGTATTTTTGTTGTATGGCATAACTGCTGCCTAACTCCATCGCCACTTCTAAATACTTTTTCGCTTTTTGAGTATGGCCAAGGGCGTAGTAGCTTTTGGCTAAGCCAAAATAGAGATCGTGGATATAGGGAGAGAGTTTAAGGCCTCGCTCGTAATACCTAAGGGCTGTGCGATACTCGCCAGCCTTGAATGCCTGCTCCCCTTGTTGATGATAGTGAAATGGATTGGTTTCAATCACTTTTTTCAGGCGGGGCTGGATCTCTGCCAGTGCCTCGCTGTCTCCTTGCCGTTCCAGCAAAATGGCTAGGTTGGCGAGTAGCAATGGATGATCGGCTTGATGTGCTAAGCCTGTTCGGTAGGCTTGGTTTGCTTGTGTGAGCTGGCCGGAGCGAGCATATATTACCCCTAGTGTGGCGTAGCCTGAGATAAAGCCTGGATCTGCAGTCAGTGCCGCTTTGCTTAGCCAATATGCGCTGTCAAAATCTTTATTCGCTATCGCCTGAGCTGCTCGGTTGTTATAAAACATCGCCACGACGCGTTCGGTTGATAACGATTTCTGCGGCAGATAGCGAAGGCTGGGGTTGCCGCTAAAGTCGATAGTATGTGCGTTGTCGGTGGCGGCCTCACCGATACCATAGGCTCTGGGGATGTCGATCTTTACATTAACGTGCTGGCTAACCAGATAGATATCGTCTCTATGCTCCCATAATTCCGGAAAGTCTGGTTGCTGTAAACGAACGTCCAGCTTCCAGGCATCAGCAATGGCTTGGGTCAGCAAAGAGAGTGTCAGGCAATTACCTAAACGTTGCTGATATGCCTCCGAAACGGTTAGTGTCGCTCGATTGTCATAGCTGAGCATCAGTTCATCTTCTGAGCGTAAAAGATCGATCAGTCGCGCTAACTTTGTGTGACTTCCTTTACTATGACCACTAAGTCTAGATTTAAGGTAGTCTTGCATCTGTGGTGAGATCGCGAATATTTCGGCCTGCGAAGGGATCGTGGGACGGTTAACAAAAGCGCTGTCTTGCCATAGCGAATTTGGAATTTTCGGCTTAACTTGTGAATGTAGGGCAGTATTGGAGCTGCAGCCCGATATACTAGCCAAACATAGCAGAGCTATGACACCCATGAACATTTGATGGACAGCGCGCATCGCATATTCCTTTGCAAGGACCTTGTTGATAAGTATAGCGCTGCTTTTTGGGGAAAGGATGACCGTAGAAGAGAGAGACAAGATCCGTGAACTGCGGATTTTGCTGGTGGAAGATCAACCTGTGCCGCGGCAACTGCTGTTGCAGCTGCTGGAGCGACTTGGAGTAGAACAATCTTGGCAGGCTGAGGATGGTAAGCAAGCTTTGCAGCTTCTGTCTGAGGGGATCCTGTTCGATATCATTCTGTGTGATCTGCAGATGCCAAACATGGATGGGCTAGAATTTATTCGCCATCTAGGCCAACGCAGTTTTCATGGCGGGCTTATTTTGGTCAGCGCTGAATCCGATATGCTGCTGCATTCCGCCGAGGCGATGGCGACCGAGTATGGCTTAAAGGTTTTTGGTACCTTGGCCAAGCCAGTGCAACCTTCGCAACTGGTGTCTATGTTGGCTCATCAATCTAGTGCTGAATCTCTAACTGATAACGAACTGCCTATCGCACTGCATGAGGTGATGGAGGGGTTGGAACAGGGAGAGTTTAATGCCGTGTTTCAGCCGAAAGTGCGTTTCGATAATCGGCAGTGGATCGGTGTTGAAAGTCTAGTGCGTTGGTACCACCCATCGCGCGGCGTGATCACGCCTGGTTTCTTTTTGCCCCTGCTCGAACGGGCGGGAGAGATTGAGTTACTGAGTGAAGTCATGTTGAGTGCGTCGCTGGCTCAATCCCGCCAATTTATCAAACAGGGGCAAGAGGTCACGGTGGCCGTCAACTTGCCGCCTAACTCTATGACTGACACCAAGTTTTGCGATCGTTTTATGCGTTTGCTTAAGCGCTATCAGGTACCGCCTGAACTATGCATGATCGAATTGACCGAATGTGAGTTGACGGCCGATCTAGGCCCTATGATTGAAACGCTGGCACGCTTGCGTATGAACGGTGTGCAACTGGCGATTGATGATTTTGGTACTGGCTACTCGTCATTGGAAAAGCTTGGCCAGATCCCATTTACAGAGCTTAAAATTGATCAGAGTTTTGTTCGTGATGCGGCACGTAAGCCAAAGTTGCGGGCTATCGTTGAGGCGAGTCTCGATGTGGCGAAAAAGCTTGGCCTGTCGACTGTTGCCGAAGGGGTAGAAGATGCCGCAGGTTGGCAGTTATTAAGAGAATTAGGTTGTGACTATTGTCAGGGGTATTATGCCGCCGAACCTATGATGAGTGCGGATCTTGATGCCTGGCAGCAGCAATGGGCCGTTTAGTTATCGATAGTCACTGGTTGATTAACGTAAAGGAATACCTATGGAATTAAGCCGAAAGTTACAGCGAGCATGGACCGGCAGCTTGCTGTTATCAACGGTCTTGGTTGCCCTGTTGTTTGCCTCGGCAGCTTTGCTGCACGCCTCGCAGCAACGGGCTGACCAGGTTGCGGTGATCGAAGGGCTGCTGGATACGCATTTTGCAGAGAGCAATGAAGCAGAGGCAAACCATGAGTCTTTGCAGCCTGCACTGGCCTTGATTGATGATTTAGTCTTTCTGACCGTTAAGCAGAGTGGACATACTATTTATCAGTACCCGGCTGGTGAAGATCTCGCCACGCAGGGGATTTCGGTGGTGAGACTACGCTTACCGACCCACCAAAAACGCTGGGGTTTACTGGGCCTAAAGCCTTTATTTATCAGTGCGTTTAGCAGTCTTTGGTGGTTGGTTGCCCTGCTAGTTGCTGTGATGGTGAGTAGTTTTGCTGTGCTTTATTCTGGCCGCACCAGCAGGCAACAGATGCAGGGTGTGGCGCTGCTGCAGCAGCGGGGCGAAGGGATCTTAAATGGTCAGGCCGCGCAAGCCGAGGCGGGAGAATCGCCTGCTGCCGTTAGTCAGGCATTGGATCAGTTGCAGCAACAGATCAAATCAGCGCAACAAGAGCGCAGCCGTTTTGACCAGTTTATTCGCGACAATACTTTTACCGATCTGGAATCGGGATTTGGTAATCGCCGATTTTTTGATAACCGTTTAGATGGCGTTCTGCGTGATAGTGAAGCCAATGATGGCGGTGCGGTTTATCTGATCCAACTGCAAGAACTTGACCTGATTAAAGAGCAACTGGGTGAGGAAGCCAGTGCCGAGTTGGTCTCCCAATTCAGTAATATACTCGGGCAGCTTCTGGCTGGTTACAACGATACCGTGATAGCCCGGCGTTCCAGCGCGGATTTTGCCGCATTAGTGCCTAATTTGATGCCTCGAGAGGTGGAAGATCTTGCCAATAAACTGCAACGGGGTCTGCGTCGCTTAGCTGTACCGGAAATTGTCGACCGCGAGTGCTTTATTCATATTGGTGTGGCTTTGTTTGCTCAGGGAGATGAAGGCTATCAGGTGCTTTCAGAAGCCGATATGGCACTACGGGCTGCGCAACTGCAGGGCCCAAGCTGCTGGTTTATGTATGACCGCGGTGTGATCGAACGAGGTCATGCTTTAGGCTCGGTACGTTGGCGTGCTCTTTTAGAGAATGCGATTGCCCGACGTACCTTTGTCATGTTTACTCAAAGTGCCGTTACCAGCTCAGCCAGTCGGATCCATCACCATGAGGTGCTAACACGAGTGCGGGATGATAAAGGCCAGCTGGTGAGCGCAGGGGTGTTTTTGCCTATGGCGTCTCGCTGCGGGCTATTGCCAAAAATTGACCGCATTATTATCGAGCAGTTGATAAAGCTACTTGAGTATGAAAAAGCCGATACCGAGCGTTGCAGTATCAATTTGTCCTGTGACTCACTGATGAATGATGAGTTCATGACGTGGTTACTCGCCACGTTGGACAGCCACCCAGCGATCGCACATCGCATTATCATTGAAGTCTCTGAATACCACGTCAGTCACCATCAAGATGATATACAGGCGCCTCTGCTAAAGCTTCAGCAAACAGGTTGCCAGTTGTTGGTTGATCGGGTTGGGCAGACTGTGGTGGGAAGTCACTACATCAACAAGCTAAAGATTGACTACCTGAAACTGCACCACAGTATCGTCCGAGATATCCAAAATCGGCCTGAAAATCAGCTGTTTGTCCGCAGTTTGTCCGGTAGTTTGGAAGAGCAAAAAGTGCATATTTTTGCGCTGGGTGTGGAAACCGAAGCGGAATGGCGCACCTTGCGAAATCTTGGTGTCTACGGTGGCCAAGGCCACTTCTTTTCTGAATCACTGGAACGGGTTGCTGAGTGCACCGAAAGTAGCTAATTTGGCTTAGTGTTGGGCATCTGAAATAGCCCGCGGTAAGCCAATCCGGCCAGGCCTTGTAACCCGCCAGTATGCAGAAAAATAATTTTGTGACCGGCGGGGAAATAGCCCTCTTTAATTAAACTCATCAGTGCTAAAAACGCTTTGCCGGTATAGACAGGTTCAAGCGGGATAGGGCAATGTTGCGCCAGTTCAATCAACTCCTGTTGCAGTGTTGCTGGGACTTTTCCGTACCCCCCTGCGCTGTAACCATGCAGCAGCTGCCAGTGGCTCGGCGCTGCTTGGTAGTGTGGTGCTTGCTCCGCGACTAACCGCTCAATACGTGCTGCCAAACTGTTGTCTTTTACCACAGGTATGCCAAGCAGTTGGTGTTTTCCCTGATCAGCGGCAATGAGCCCTGCAAGCGTACCTCCCGAGCCAACTGCGGTGATCAAGCTGTCATATTCAATATCTATCTCTGTCAGGATCTCGCCAACGCCGGGCAATGCTAAGGCATGACTACCGCCCTCAGGCAAAATCAGCGTATTGCGATGTTGGCGTTGCAGTTGCTCAAGGTATTCCGGTTCATGTCTGCGCCGATAGGTTTGGCGATCGACAAAGTGCAATTTCATCCCCAGCTCAGCGGCGCGTTTGAGTGTCGGGTTGGCGGCATCCGGCTCGCCGCGAATAATGCCGGTGGTGGTAAATCCAAAGTGGTGACCGGCTGCCGCCAGCGCAGCAATATGATTGGAGAAGGCGCCACCAAAACTGAGCAGATGCGTCAGCTCCCTTTCTGCGGCGTAGAGCAAGCCATACTTTAATTTACGCCATTTATTACCGGAAATTTCCCCATGGATTAGATCATCGCGCTTGCAATAGAGGGTGATGCCATGGCGCTGACACAGTGGTAATGGCACCGGCATCAGTGGTGAAGCCTGTGCTAGATCTCTTAATTTTGCGTGAACATCGTCAATTTTTGCCACAGGCACAACAGTTTAGGCTATTAGTTCATTGATAAGCGGGGTGTTTAGGCGATAATCCTAAACTATACAGCGCAAGCTGTAACCTATGATAAAGGCCCGCAGAGGCCGCAAGGGAGATATGAATGCCGCTCGGTCGTTTGTTTGGCCGCAAGGCGTCCGGAGAACGTATCGGTATTAGGGTCAGCAATGATACGTTAACTCTGTGCCGCTTTCGCGCCGGAGCACCTCATACCATATCCGCGGAGAGTTTGAGTTATCGCTCAGATATCACTTTTGAGCAAGCGCTTGCCACGGGCGAAGCGCTGCCCCCTAACGCCAGTGACTGCCAGCTGGTGGTGGGACCTAGCTATTATCACATCGTGCAAGTTGATCGCCCAGCAGTCGATGACGCAGAGATCGCTCAAGCGCTCTCTTGGGCGATCAAAGATCTGGTGCCTATCGCACCCGAAAATATGATCCTCGATTACTTCGAACTGCCGGTGCAGCCTGCCGGAGCCAATAAGCTCAATGTGGTTTGCGCTGATATTCAAGTGCTCAAGCCGATGGTTGATGGCATACACGCGGCTAAGCTGCCGTTAAGTGGCATCGCGGTTGATGAGCTGACGTTGCCAAAACTGTTTCCAGTGACCGACGAAGCGCAACTGCTGTTAGTGCAACAGGCAAATGAAGAGCTGCTGCTGTTAATTGTGAAGCAGGGGATGCTGTTTTTCTCAAGACGTATTCGTGGCTATGACCTGCTGGTGTCTATGACTGGCGAAGAGCTAAGAGCCGGTGTTGTTGATAATTTGAGCTTGGAAGTTCAGCGTTCGTTGGATTACTTTGAAAGCCAGTTAAGACAAGCGCCAGTGAAACAGATAGTGGTCGCTTTGCCGGGTGACAATACCCCGTTGCTCCTTGAGTTAATGTCTGCCAATTTCTTTATTCCCGTGGTCACCTTCGAGCCTGAAGTGGCGATCTCTGCCAATTTGAACAGCGGTGAGTTACTCAGTTTTGCTGGGGTATTTGCTGCCGGCATGGGGGACGAATGAAGCAACATATCAATCTTTATGTTGATGCCTTACGACCGCAAAGAGAGTCGTTGTCATTGCCGGTTGTGCTGGTGTTTTGGTGTCTCTCTATTTTGTTTATTGCCGGGAGTGCCATCTGGTTGAATTCCCGTTTGGCTGACGCGCAATATCAACTGTCGATGACACAGATGACCAACAAACAACTCAATCAGCAGCTGGCGGCATTGACCCAGCAGCTGCAACAGCGACAGCCATCCAGCAACTTGGTGCGGAAAAAAGAGTTGGTAACCGCCGAACATAAAGTGAAAACCCATTTACTACGTGAGCTAAGTAACCGTGAACCGCTAAAGAATCAGGGGTTCTCACAGTTGATGTTGGAGCTAGCTAAGCACCACGATGATGATGTCTGGTTGAGTGGTATAAAAGCCAGCGAAACTAATCTGGCTTTGACCGGCTTCACCCGCACGTCGAAAGCTGTACCCCGTTGGGTGCAGGGGTTCCACCAAGGGCCAAGATTGCAAAAGGCCGGGTTCGCTTCGCTGTCTATGAGTCGAGATGAAAATCAGCGCTTGCTGTTTACTCTCAGCAGCTTACCGGGAGAGAGTGAATGAGCCAGTGGCAGCAGTTACTTACGCGCTATCATGGATTAAGCATCCGGGAACGGGTGCTCATTCTGGTTTCTGGGTTAGTGTTGGTGCTTTTCGGTGGCTACAGCCTATTTGTCGATCCTGCCTATCTTCAGTTGCGAAAAACTCAGGCCAATATGGTCAAGGCGCTTGATGAACAGTCTCGTACCCAGACTCAGATCGCCGATATAGAGATCCGCTTAAGCAAGGATCTGAATGAGCTATTGACGCAAGAGATTGAGGAAACAGAGCTTGCTATTCGCAAACTCGACCAGCAGTTAGAAACGCAAACCGTTGATTTGGTGCCAGCCTACCGGATGGCCGCCGTGTTGGAACAGGTGCTGGATAAAGGCAAAGGCGTGAAGCTGTTGGCGCTGACTTCTAAAACACCGATCCCGATGCTGGATCTGGTGGATGATTCCGGTCAGCAGATAAACCTCTATCAACATGGTATTGAGTTACAGCTCGAGGGGCGTTACTTCGATTTGATGCGTTTCATTGCCGAGGTGGAGGGGCTGCCGACACGTTTTTACTGGAAGAGCTTTAATTACCAAGTGGGTACGTATCCAAAAGCCCAACTGGTGATTGAGCTGTTTACCCTCAGTACCAGCCGAACATTTATCGGGAGCTAGGATGAAACGACTGTTTTTTAGCTTACTGATCTGCGCTTCATCGCTGGCGATGGCTGCCACTGAATTGAAGGATCCGACGCGTCCACCCGGACAGCAGAGAGCCGCCGTTGGCGGTGGGCAACAGGCTGCAAAACCTTCCTCTTTGCAGCTGCAACAGATTTTATTTCAAGATGAGCAAAGCTTGGTCATTATTAATGGCCAGCAATTGCGTACAGGACAGAAGATCCGTGGATACACTGTCGGGAAGATATCGGCCAATCAGGTTGAACTGATCCGCGGAGATAAGCGCGTTAAGTTGACTCTGTTTACTACGGTCAAACAGGCGTCGAAATAGGAAAAGTGAACATGCTGATGAAGCGAAGTGTTATTGCGATTTGTGGGTTAGGCCTGTTATTGGGCTGCGAAACGACGCCAAAACTGGCCCATACCGAGCAAAAACAAGCCATTAAGGAAGCGATTGATAATAACCGGCAAAATGAACAAGCGGATATAGAAACCACCGCGCCGCCGGCGGATGTGATGGCTGAATTGATGCCCGAGACCCAACCTGCCGCCCCGACCTTGGCAGGGGAGGCGTTACTGCAGGAGCGCCGTTTCGAGATCAGTGCCGATGGTGTTCCAGCGCGACAGTTTTTTGCCAGCTTGGTTGATGACTCCTCATACAGCGTGGCTGTTCACCCTGATGTGGTGGGGGATATTACCTTACACCTGAAAGATGTCACCCTGGCTGAAACGCTCGATGTGGTGACAGATATATACGGCTACGATGTTCGGCGCAGTGGCAAAGTGCTGAATATTTTTCCCGCCGGTATGCGAACCGAAACATTTTCGCTTGATTACCTGTTTATGACCCGTGACGGCGAGTCGCGGACGACCATCCTGACCACGCGTCTGACCGATGATGATGACAGTAATAGCAACAGTGATAGTTCAGGTGGCAGTGACAGCTATAGTGATTCCAGCGGTTCTGACAGTAACAGCCAGGGCTTAAGTGGCACGCTCATCCACACTAAGAGCCAAACGGATTATTGGACGGAGCTGACGACAATCTTGAATTCTCTGGTAGGAGATGGCACCGGACGGAAGGTGATTGTGAGCCCGCAATCCGGTTTGGTGACGGTTCATGCCTACCCTGAAGAGCTGCGCAAGGTCAGTGATTACTTGGCACGTTCGGAAGAAACGTTACAACGACAGGTTCTGCTGGAAGCTAAAATTATAGAGGTGACGCTGAACGATGATTTCCAGCAGGGGATCAACTGGGAGCGAGCGGTTAGCCATATAGGTAGCACCGATTTCAACTTCACCAATACAGCGGCGACGCTGGGTAACGAACTCACCACCAACTTGGGCGGTATCGTTAATCTTAGTTTTTCGAACAGTGATTTCAGTGGTGTGATCTCCCTGCTCTCAACGCAAGGGGAGGTGAACGTGCTGTCCAGTCCACGGATCTCTGCGTCCAACAACCAAAAGGCGCTGATTAAAGTGGGGACGGATGAGTATTATGTCACTGACGTGTCTACCACCACAGTGACTGGCACCGCGACCTCAACTACGCCCGATATCGAACTGACCCCGTTTTTTAGCGGTATCTCGCTTGATGTGACCCCGCAGATCGATGAAGACGGTACCGTTTTATTGCACGTTCACCCGTCGATCACCGACGTGACTGAAGAGAACAAAGTGATTGTGTTTGGCGGCGACACCATCGATCTGCCGCTGGCGGTGAGCGATATTCGGGAAACCGATACAGTGATTAAAGCGCACAGTGGTGACGTGGTAGTCATTGGTGGTTTGATGACTTCATTGACAGGGTATACCGACTCTAAGGTGCCGCTGTTAGGTGATATTCCGTTTATGGGTGAGTTCTTCACTAATAAACGTGAGTTTTCGTCAAAAGCTGAGTTGGTTATCTTGATTAAGCCAACCTTGCTGACCCGTGAAAGCTCCACCAAGGAGTTAGAGCGCTCCTCGGAATTGTTAGAGCGTTGGTATCCTGAGCCGGAGAAAGAATTCTGAGGTATGTACCTTTATCATTTTGGCCTGCGTGAGCTGCCGTTCACCCTTACGCCTAATACGGAATTTTTTTATGGGCTGCCAGCGCATCAGGAAGCGCTGGCGACGCTACTGACAGCTTTAAAAACCGGTGAAGGTTTTATCAAAGTGGTGGGCGAGGTCGGAACGGGTAAGACGCTGATCTGTCGTAAACTGCTTAACGATCTACCTGAGCATTTTGTTACCGCCTATATCCCGAACCCTTATCTGTCACCGGAAGAGTTAAGAGTGGCGGTCGCCACTGAGCTCGGGGTGAGGACGACAGGCAAACCAGACCAGCAACAGCTCACTCAACGCATTCAAGACAAACTTCTGCAGTTGCATCAGCAAGGGCATTCCGTCGTGTTGATCTTGGATGAAGCACAAGCGCTGCCAAAGGAAAGTCTGGAGGCGCTACGCCTGTTTACTAACTTGGAAACAGAACGCCGTAAGCTGCTGCAAGTGGTGTTATTTGGCCAGCCTGAACTTGATCAGCGCTTGGCAGGTGACGAACTGCGGCAGCTGCGCCAACGTATCACTTTTTCCTACAACCTGCGGCCATTGAACGCCAGCGAAGTGCACCAATACATCGTTTATCGTTTGCGGGTGGCGGGGAATAAGTCGGCGGATTTGATCACGACCAATATCGCTAAACAGATCCATCGTGGCAGCCGAGGGATCCCTCGATTGATCAATGTGCTTGCGCATAAAGCGCTGATCCTCGCTTATGGTCAGGGGCGCCACTATCTGCTGGCAAAGGATGTTAAGGCGGCTATTCGAGATACGGAAGAGGCATCTATGGGCAGTGGACTGTGGCGCTGGCTGTGCATGGCTTCGGTCTCTGTCGTGGCTCTGCTTTGGGGTGTCAGCAGCGGAGATTGGTTATGAGTGTGATCAATCAGATGCTCAAAGATCTGGAAAAGCGTGAGCAACATGCGCCGGTCAGTGCGACGTCACCGTTGGTGTCTGGCGGACGGGTTGAACGACCACCAGAAAATCTCAATTTTCGCTGGTTGGCGGCTGTTGTCTTGCTTGTGCTGCTTTTGCTTGCAGGGGGATGGTGGTTATTTGCGGGCAATTCCCCACTACCGAGCACCCCGGTAACTGAGGTTGCCGAGCCTACAGCAGTTGTCCAGTCCACAAAGATGCAAGGGAAGCCCGTGTTAGCTGGCGATAACCTTGCTGGAAAATCTGAACCGCAACAGCCTCTGACCGTCGTCGATGCAGCGGATCGCCTGTCGATGGTGGCGCAACAAAATGTGCCTCTTGTGATTGAACAGCCCACCGACGATCCCGTGCGGCCGCAAGCTGATCTACCGGTAGCGAAAGCAAAGCCACAAGCAAAACCCGAAAAAATGCCGGATGACAAAGCTGTTGCTGTGGTTGCACCTAAAGTTGAGCCTGTCACTGAGACTAAAGCGGTGGTTGCACCCGCGCCAGTTGTGGCCGAACCGCCAAAAGCACCCAAAGTGATGGCGATCAAAGAGGTGCGTCTTAGTCAAAGCGAATTGGCAGCGGCGAAATTTCGCAAAGCCGAAGAGCGCATTGAGGCGGGAGATATCAGCGGAGCCCAAGACTTATTGCGTCAAGTGTTGGCGATTAAGCCTGATCAGGCAAAGGCGCGAGCGCGCTTAGCAAGCCTCTATTATGGCCAAAAAAATTCGGGTGAAGCGGCGAAAATATTGAGTGAAGGGCTAAAGATACAGCCTGGTAACGTAGAGTTTCGCTTGATGCTGGCACGTATTTTTCAGCAAGGAAAAAATGAACGCCAAGCGTTGGCGTATCTCAATCAAGGGCCACTGCCTGCGGCTGAAGATGTTGATTTTCATGCGCTGCGCGGTGCCTTGGCTCAACAGTTAAAACAGTATGCCGATGCGGTGAGCAGCTATCGCTTGTTGGCGCAATACCAGCCAGAGCAAGGGCGCTGGTGGTTGGGATGGGGGATTGCCGCTGATGGGCTAAATGATACCCAGACCGCGCTGGCAGCATTTCAGCAAGCGTTAAAAAGCCGCAATTTGTCTGCCTCCGCAGTCGGTTATGCTAAGAAACGAATTCAACAATTGGGAGAGCTGTAATGGCGCAAGCGAAGTTACGCATGCGGTTAGGTGACTTGATGGTGCATGAGTCCATCATAACTGAACAGCAGCTGACACAAGCGTTACAGGCGCAGCGCAGTGGTGGGCGCAAGCTGGGCGCGACCCTTATCGATTTGGGACACCTGACGGAAGAGCAGCTGCTGCAGTTCTTATCACAACAGCTCAATATTCCATTTATCGATCTACAGGATCTGCGTCTGGATCCAAAAATTGCCCAACTACTCCCTGAAGTACACGCTCGGCGTCATCGTGCGCTAGTGGTGCAGGATAAAGGGCAGAGTCTGTTGGTGGCAATGAGTGATCCGGCAGATCTTAGTGCGCAAGACGCCTTGGCGATGTTGTTGTCCAAGCCAATTGAGCTGGCAGTAGTCAAGGAAGCGCAGTTACTCGAGGCTTACGATCAACTTTATCGGCGGACGGCAGAGATCGCCTCATTTGCCAACCAATTGGGCGAAGAGTACTCACAGACCGAAGATTTCAGCCTTGGTGGTGATGGCGATGAAGAGGGTGAAAGCTCGACGGTCGCGCGCTTGTTACAGTCTATTTTTGAAGATGCGGTGCAGGTGCGTGCATCGGATGTGCATTTAGAGCCGGATGAAAACGCGTTGCGGATCCGCCAGCGGGTGGATGGCCTGTTACAGGAAAATATTCTCGAAGAGTCGCGTATTGCTGCGGCCTTGGTGCTGCGTCTGAAGTTGATGGGGGGGCTGGATATTTCGGAAAAACGCCTGCCTCAGGATGGCCGCTTTAACATTAAGGTGCGTGGTCACTCCATCGATGTACGTGTCTCTACCATGCCGGTGCAGCATGGCGAGTCGGTGGTGATGCGTTTGCTGGATCAATCCGCTGGCCTGCTGAGTATGGAACAAACCGGATTACCGGATGACCTATTGCGGCGGCTGCGGCACCAGTTGAAACGTCCTCATGGCATGATCCTAGTGACCGGGCCGACGGGTAGCGGTAAGACCACCACTTTGTACGGTGCGCTTAGCGAATTAAACGAACCGGGGAAAAAGATCATTACGGTGGAAGATCCGGTGGAATACCGTCTGCCACGGATTAATCAGGTACAGGTGAATAGCAAGATCGGTTTGAGTTTCTCTCAGATCCTGAGAACCACCTTACGTCAGGATCCCGACATCATCATGGTGGGGGAGATGCGGGATCATGAAACCGTTGAAATTGGTTTACGGGGTGCCTTAACCGGTCACCTGGTGTTAACCACACTGCATACTAACGATGCGGTGACCTCAGCACTGCGTTTGATCGATATGGGCGCGGCTGGTTACTTAGTGGCTAGTGCCTTGCGGGCGGTGGTGGCACAGCGTTTGGTGCGGCGGATCTGTGACAATTGCGGCAAGCCTCACGCTTTAAATGACAGTGAAAAAGTGTGGTTGGAAGGGCTGTCAGGCTTCTCACTGACCGACAAAGTGTTCCATAAAGGGGTCGGGTGTCAGTCCTGTAATTATACCGGTTATCGTGGTCGGATCGGTGTGTTTGAGCTACTTGAGCTGGACGATGCCATGATGGCAGCGTTACGCCAAAGCGACCCACAACAGTTTGCACTGGCGGCGAAGCGCAGCAAGGGCTTTAAGCCGTTAGCCGAAGCGGCGCTGGATTATGCGTTTGCCGGTATCACCACCGTTGATGAAGTGCTCAGACTGGCAGAGCATGTTGAACATATCCCCGAGGCGGTGAAGGTCACCGCCGATGCAGTGGAAGGTTAACTAGACGCCTATGCCAACTTTCGAATACCGAGGACGAGACAGCCGGGGTGGCGAAGTAAAGGGGCAGATTGATGCTGCGAATGCGGGCGCCGCTGCTGATCTGCTATCGCAACGCCAGGTGATCCCACTACAGGTTAAGGCGAAAGCGGGCGCTGCAGAGGGCAGTAGTTTTGATATCAACGATCTGTTGCCGAGCAAGGTCAGCTTGGATGATCTGTCGCTGTTTACTCGTCAGATGTTCTCTCTGAGTAAGGCCGGGGTTCCGATACTACGGGCGATCAATGGGCTGGCGCAGTCATCGAGTTCAAAAGCACTGAAAGCGGCATTGAGTGATGTGGCACAGGAGCTTGAGGGCGGGCGTACCATCAGTACCGCGATGAGCCAACACCCCAAAATCTTCAGTAAGTTGTTTGTCGCGATCGTCCATGTGGGTGAAAACACCGGCCGGTTGGAAGACGCGTTTAAGCAGCTTTCCGGCTATTTGGAACTGGAGATAGAAACCCGTAAACGGATTAAAACTGCGTTGCGTTATCCCAGTTTTGTGGTGATCGCCATCGTCATCGCTTTGGTCATTATGAATATCATGGTGATCCCTGCGTTCGCTGATATGTTCAAACAGTTTGGTGCCCAGCTACCCTTACCGACGCGGATCTTGATCGGCATGAGTAACTTCTTTGTCGAGTACTGGTGGGCGTTATTGCTCGGCGCTGTGACATTGGTGAGCGGTACGATTTACGCGATTAATACACCCAAAGGGCGTTGGCGTTGGGACCGGTTTAAGCTGCGTATGCCGATAGTGGGCGATATTATCAATCGCTCTACGCTGGCCCGTTATGCCCGTAGCTTCTCGTTGATGTTGCAATCGGGTGTGCCACTTACCCATGCATTAAACTTAGTGGCTGATGCGGTCGATAATGAATTTATGGGGCAAAAGATCCGTGATATGCGGCAGGGGATTGAGCGTGGTGAAAGCCTGCTGCGCACCGCCAACAGTTCAGAGCTGTTTACCCCCCTAGTGATGCAGATGATTGCGGTGGGGGAAGAGACTGGACGTATAGATGAACTATTGCTGGATGCTGCCGAGTATTATGAGCGCGAAGTGGACTATGATTTGAAAACACTGACTGCGCGTATTGAACCCATTCTGATCGGTGTGGTCGCAGGCATGGTGTTGTTGTTGGCGCTGGGTATCTACCTGCCGATGTGGGACATGATGAGTGCCATGAAGGGGGGCTAAGGTGCCAGAAAATCGACAGCTGGATACCGAACGCCGCATGTTCTATTTTTTACCGGCTTTGGCGGTGATCATGGTGTTAGCGACCGTGTTGCTCAGCAGTCAAGATGATGCCAAGAGCGAGGTGGAAGACTCTGCGTTTAACCGTCTCACTAACAATTTTTTGGTGCGGTTAAACATGGTAAGAACCCAGTGGACTATCCACGGACGCCCGCCACAGCTGGAATTAGAGGGGACGCGTATGACCATGGGTAAGTTTGGCATTCCAGATCTGCGCACCTCCCATGGCAGTTATGATTGCCATGAGTTATGGCGGCTGATGTTGGCGCAGCCGATGGAGATTAATCAGCGGCCGATCTCGGCCGTGGCGATGGTGGATCGGCGTTTGCATGGAGAATATTGCCGCTACCTGATTAGCGAGGAGGTGTACTTTGATGTTGATTTGCGTCATGGAACCTTGTCGCAACGGGCGGAAAAACTACGAGCCATCCAACAAAATGGCAATGAAGCGCTAGGCAAACAATTGAATTAGCTCTTACTATTAGGGCTGTAGTGATCCTTAATTTTGTTAACTAACAGGTAAATATGATGAAACAGCAACGCGGCTTCTCACTGATCGAACTTGTGATCGTCGTGATCATTCTGGGTATTTTGGCAGTGACCGCCTTGCCCAAGTTCCTCAATATCACGGATGAAGCTGAGGCGGCTAATATCGAAGGGATCGCAGGTGGTTTTGCTACCGGTGTTTCGCTAGTCAGAGCGCAATGGGAAGCAGAAGGCCGCCCAACTGCTGACAGTGAGAACTCTATCTGGTACGACGGTGTACGTCTGTATCTGACTGAAGAGATTGTAGAGAGCGTGTCTCCGGGCTACCCGATAGCGGATGTGACAGGCCAAACTTATGACGGCATTGACGAGACCCACTGTATTCAGGTGTGGGAAGGCATGCTGCAAAATCCGCCAACTGTCACTGGTACATTGGCTGATTTAAATGATCCTAATAACAAGAATGCATTCCGTTATTTTGTTGAAGTGTCTGGTGGTGGTGTTAACCATACCTGTGACTTCTATTTGGTGACGACCATGGAGCAGAATGCGGCGGGTAACTACCTTAATCCCACGACAGGCGTTGGGAACAACTTTCAATATTTCCCGGCCACAGGGCGTGTGACCATTAATATTAATAACTAAAACTAGTTAACTACTCCTGAGGTTTTAAGTATGAGAAAGCAACAAGGTTTTACCCTGATTGAGCTGGTCGTCGTGATCATTATTCTGGGAATTTTGGCAGTCACTGCTGCACCTAAATTTATTGATCTGCAAGGCGATGCGAGAGAGTCAACCATGCAGGGCATGAAAGCGGCTTTGGAAGGGGCGTCTACGCTGACCTACAGTAAAGCGGCTATTGGTGGTATCGAAAAGAAAGCTGCGGCTTGCTTGGCGTTAAGTGGTACAGCGGCCGATCCTGATACTTGTACAGATGCAACGGCAACAGAAGTGAACGTTGTATATGGCTATCCAAAGGCTGCTACCGCGGATCTACAGAAAGTACTGGAAACAGTATTTGGTGATGGCTCAAACGGTGAAGAGTGGGACATCGATTTGACTTTGACTGCGGACGCGGTAATTACCCTGTCGGGTACCGATGGTACCGACACTGATGCGGATAAATGCCAAGTTGAGTATAACGAAGCAAACGATGCGAATAGTCGTCCTGTTATTGTGACTGAAACTGCTGGCTGCTAAAGCTTACAGTTAGTCACAGAGCATGAAAGGCGCCTTCGGCGCCTTTTTTGTTGCTGCTTCCCCCCTGTGTGCGGGTTTCATCTTCCATTAGCAATCGGTGACCTTGGTCACTTCTCGATGAAAGAACTGTGTCAGGGCTACATTCAGCCACTAAACTGGTGTTAATAACCTTGTTTATGAGGTGGTTAGATGATGCGGCAGCAAGGCTTTACTCTGATAGAACTGGTTGTGGTGATCATTATTCTTGGGATCTTGGCTGTGACCGCGGCGCCTAAGTTTATTGACCTGCAAGGGGACGCCCGAGAATCAACCCTACAGGGGATGAAGGCTGCGCTTGAAGGGGCCTCGACACTCACCTACAGTAAAGCGGCTATTCAGGATAAGCAGCGAGCACCTTTTGCTTGTGTGCTGCTCTCTGGCACACCAACAAGCAGCTGTAATGGAGATAATGAAGTCAATACGGTTTATGGTTACCCCCGAGCTACGCAGCGAGACTTAAGTGTGGTGCTAGAGACCATTTTTGGTGATGGCAGTAATGGTGAAGAGTGGGACATCGATTTCAGTTTGACCGCCGATGCGGTGATTACTTTGTCAGGTACCGATGGCACAGACACTCTTGCAGATAAATGTCAGGTTGAATATAACGAGGCGATTGATACCGACAACCGTCCTGTGATTGTGACGGCAAGTGATGGCTGTTAGATCTGGCATTTGTTGCATATCTAGATAACAGAGCGCTGAATTGATGCAACTGTAGACAGTTGTTCATTAAGCATGGCGATGTTTAGCTTGTTTTTCTCACCTTTGTGGCAGTGGTCAATCCTTCGCTAGGCCAGCTATGCTAAGAAGACTTAGTTAAGTAACTCAATTTGTTAGGTGCCTTCTGTTGCTGAGTTTTCAACGCGCCCACCGCGGTTTCACTTTGGTTGAATTGGTCACCACCATTATTCTTGTGGGGATCATTGCGGTGGTGGTGGCTGGTAAATTTTTTGGCCGCGGCGGCTTTGAAGAATACACCTACCGGGATCGCCTGTTGGCGAGTTTGCGTCTAATTCAGCTCAATGCCATGAATGATAGAGCTGAAACCTGCCATCAGTTGCTGCTGGAAGCAACCCGTTTTGGCGTTCCTAATCTGAACCCCTGTGCCTCGTCCCGGGGCTACAGCGACGACTATTTTTTTACGCCACTCGAACCTAATCGCAGCGCTGATTTAGCCGGAGAATCTGGCCGCGTCGTTTATGGCTTTAATCGCACATCAGGACTGCCTGCTGATATCCGTTTTGATGGCAGTGGCCGTCCTTTAGCCGCTTGCTTTGGTGGCTGTGAAATTACCGTGAATGGTGAGGTGACGTTGCGCATCTGTATTGAGTCGGAGGGCTATATCCATGGCTGTTGATGGCCGAACGCCCCTAACGAGCAACAACGGCTTTAGTCTCATCGAGCTGGTGATCGGCATTATTGTTTTGGCGGTAGCGCTTGTCACTATGTTGACCATGATTTTTCCGCAGGCCAGCCGCAGTGTTGACCCTTTCCATCAGGTGCGAGCTTCAGAGCTGGGTCACTCCTTGCTGAATGAAATTTTGACGAAGAAGTTTGATGAGTGCTCAGGTCACACTGGCGATGAGCGCTCCGATACTGATTGCAGTAATAACCCGGCTGGCAGCTACCGCTGTGACGAAGCTGGGCCCGCAGGTGTTTTGGTTGCTTGTATTGCGACTATCCCCACCTGTCCGGCATCGGGGATGAGTGCGGCAACAGAAGAGGGAAACGATCGCGCCACTTATAACGATGTCGATGATTATCACTGCCTCGACCAAAGCGGAGATCAGATTGAAAATGCCCTCGGTGAGCCCTTGACTGACTTCTATCAAAATTACCGCTTGCAGGTCAGTGTGGCGTACGACGGTGCGGCCTTGGGATTGGCAAATAACAGTGCGGCGAAACGGGTCACCATTTTGGTCACCCTGCCGTCGGGTGAGCAGATCGCATTTAGCGGCTATCGGGGGAACTACTGATGGCTATTGCTCAAGCTAAGTTGATAGTGCCACGAACTCCGCGCATGCGCCGCGGTTTCACCCTGATAGAGATGATTGTCACTATCCTGTTGTTGGCGATCTTGTCGGCGGGGATCACCCGCTTTATCGAGGTAGGCAGTGAGATCTATGTGGATGTCGCTGCGCGTGAACAGCTACTTAGTGAAAGTCGTTTTGTTTTGGAGCGGATCACTCGCGATATTCGGAGTGCGGTGCCCAACAGTGTGCGTGTGAGATCCGGTGCTGTCAGTGGCGCCCAGGTACAGTGTCTGGAGTTGCTGCCACTGCGGGGCAGTGCCAGCTATATTGATCTTCCGGTGTTAACAGCGGCTGCTCAGGCGCAGGTGATTAAGATTAATAATTACAGTTTTAGCAGTGGTGATCAGATGTTGGTGTATCCGCTGTTAACGGATCATGTATACGCTAATAGTGGGCGACGCCATACGGTCACGGCGATAAGTGATGTGTCGGGGGAGGAAGATCTGCAACAGATCGACTTTGCAGCAGCGACCCAGTTTGCCGCCGATTCGCCGGGTAAACGTTTCTATCTTGCGGCGCAGCCACTGAGCTATTGTGTGCGCAATGGCAGTGTCTATCTGCACCTGAATTATGGCTACCAGTCGAGCCAGCCGCTCTTTGCCAGTGGCGGTTTGCTGATGGCAACACAAGTGTCAAATAACCTGATCGCTGAGCCTGTTTTTCGTTTTGCTGGTGCGACACTAAATCGCAATGCGTTGGTGATTGTGCGCCTGCGACTGACACGGGTAGATGATGCCGAAACATTGGCTTATAACCATGAGGTGCAGGTGCCGAATGTACCCTGATCCTATCTCTGCAAAGCGCAACGACCTAACCGTGGCATCTCGTCAGCGCGGCAGTGCTTTGCTGCTCGCTCTGTTTATTATTGTGGTGTTGTTTGTGCTGGGGGCGGGGATGATCCGCTTGCTTGGCTCCTCGTCAGAGAGCGTGACCTTTGAAGTGTATGGGGTGCGAGCGATGCAGGCGGCACAAACGGGCGTGGAACGGGTGTTAACCACGCTGTTTCCTGCTGGTGGTCTTGATCAGCATTGTGACGGCACTCCTACCAGCCCTTTGCTTGATGATAGTTTTAGCTCCAGTGGCACTACGGCGTTAAATCTGGCAGGCATAACTGGCCTGGAAAACTGCGCGAGTGTGGTGGTGGAGTGCAGCGATCGCAAACACTTGGGCGTGACCTATTATTATTTGGTGAGCACTGCGACCTGTACGGTGGGTGGTGGCTCTACCGCGCTGGTGATGAGTCGGCAAGTGGAAGTTGAGGCAAAATCGTTATGAAGTCGATGCTGCGTTTGGTTGTTTTGTTTACCTTTCTGCTTGTTTCTCCGTTTTCGTTGGCGGTGACTTGCGATGCCTTGTTTACCAAGCCTGCGCAATCTTGGGACATTAATGGTCGTTTGACCATGTATAACAACTCCCGCATATACAACAGCATCGATGGCCAATTGCCTTTTGTAAACAGCACGCCGGATCCTTTACCAAATAACTCCTGTAGAAGCATTCCTGGGCCAGACGTTTGTTCGATTACAGGGACTTCTGCCGCTGGTCGTGACACTTTTACCTTTCAAGTCTCCAGCAGTAACGAATTTATTCAAGCGAATAACGGTGAACAGATCGTCCTAGGGGAAGCTCCCTTTAATGGCAATGAGTTTGGCGCTATTCAGATCAATGGTGGTCGCGTTGAGTTTTCTGCCAATCACAGTGAATACAAAGTGGGCTGGATCCAAATCAATAACAGCAGCGCCCGGTTGACTTTCCCCGAGGGGATATTTTGGGTCAACGGTATTTTTACGCTTAACGATGGACGGGTTGAACTTAGCGGCAGTGGTACAGCAACAGTGATGGTGAAAGACCACTTTGAAGTGAACAGTGGTAATGGTCGCATCAACAACAATGGTGATCCCAAACGACTGTTGTTTTATTCGGGCCAAACCACACGGTTTAATGATGGAAGAATATGGGCCACTGTTTTTGCTGACAATGATTTTGTGATGAATAACGGTAGTGAGCTTAATGGGGCCGTCAATGGAAAAAATGTGGTAATGAATGATGGCGACATTAATGGCGTTGATGTTACTGGTATCGATTTTTCGCCTATCTGTGGCGATGAACCGCCGCTTCTCCCTGATATTCCGCAAACCTGTCCATCCCCAGAAACCATCGGCGCGGGAGTCACCTGGTCTACATTCGACAGCTCAGCGGTTGGGCACACGCCAGCGGCAGATGCCACAGAATTCCAGCAGCTGATCAATACCTACGCCAATGATACCTATCTGTTTGGTAGCTCTATCGTTGATGAGATCAACGGTGGTGGTACAGATATTAACCCTCACAGCAGCCAACAAGATTATTACATCAGTACATTTACTGGCTATATCGAGGCGCCGGAAGATGGCATTTACGAGTTTGCTATTGATGGTGATGACGCCGTCGAGGTGCTGATCGATGGTCAGGTGATCACGGGTTGGTATGGTGAACATGCCCGTGCTGGTAGTCCGCAATTCCCTGCACAAATTGGGCTTGAGCAGGGCTTTCATCGTGTCGAATTTCGTCATCAGGAGTTAGCGATCGAGGAGTACTTTTATCTGTATTGGAAGACGCCATCAGATATCGCTAATGGTGCTAACTTCACCATTGTACCCACCGACAACCTGTCGACCTGTTTTAGTACCAAGCCGCCGATCATCCCAGAATGTCCGGTGCCCGTCGCGGGGCTGGATTTTTATACCTTTGATAAGCCACCGGGAGCCCCGTTAGACGCTACGCAGTTTCAAACCCTGGTTGATAACTACGGTCGTTTGGGCACCGAGCAAGGGCGTAGTGTAGTTGCGACCATTGATGGTTCTGGCAGCCCCCATGGCGCTGATGATTATTTTCTCAGCCGTTTTATCGGCTATATCCACGTACCGGAAACCGGTCAGTATAAATTTGCTGTGGATGGTGACGATGCGGTGGAACTGTTAATCGACGGTGAGGTGATAACCGGCTGGTACGGTGCCCATGGCGATTGTAACTACTGCACCACCTATCAAGCGAGTGTGGGTCTCGATGCGGGTTACCATGAGATTGAGTATCGTCACGAAGAGGAATCCGGCAGTAATGTCTATCGCTTGCTGTGGCAAGCCCCGAGTGACAGCAGTTTCTCTATTGTGGCTGATGCCGTGCTTGAACGCTGTCCGCCACCAACCTATGAATGGGGCCGAACCGAGATGAACAACGGGTCGGGCTCGGTGACGTTTAGCAATGATTACCTTGGCATTACTCCGCTGGTGTTCGTGATGCCGACCATGGTTTACCCCGATGCTTTGCAGGATGGCCCTGCGTCTGTCGCTGTGCGCAATGTGACTTCTACCGGTTTTGATATCGTGCAATTGGAAGCGCCTAATCGTTATACCAATCAACCGGGTCAGAAGCCGATGGTTGATGTGGATTATTTTGTTACTTTGCCGGGGCGGGTACAGATGCCGGGCGGTGGTGAGTTTGAAGCGGGAACAATAGAGACGCAAAAATATCAGGGTAAAACGACCGACAGCGGTACAGGAAGAGGCGGTTGGGAAGCGCTTAGCTTTGACGCTGTGTTTGCGACAACGCCGGCTGTGCTTGGTCAGATCCAGAGCAATAATAATCCTGATTTATGGAAGACGACAGTGATCCGCAATGTCACTGGCAGCGGGGCGCAATTGGCGATAGAGATGTCGGAAGTACCGGGACGTACCAATGCCCAAGGACGGCCGACATCACCCGAAACTATCGCTTACTTAGCGGGTACAGGGAGTGGCAGTTTTCAAAGTAACAGTGAAACCATTCTTTATGAGTTTGGCCGTGGACGTACCCATGGCAACAATGGCCGTACGCGAGATCTGGATCAGCAGTGCGAATACTTAAACTCCCATATCAATGACTATATTGATCCGCCGGTACTGGTGGCGAATAAAAATTCTCGAGACGGCAGCGATGGTGGCTGGCTGCGCCGCTGTCAGAACTTCCGTCAGGCCGCAAGTTTTGTCACCGATGAAGATCAGGCCAATGACCGCGACCGTGCTCACCTACCTGAGGATGTGGGATATATCGCACTGACGTATCGCTCAAATACGGATCCCATCTATGACTTCATTATTACCGCTTCGCCGGATGCATTGACCTGCCGGGTGCAGGAGATAGGCATTCGGGTAGAGCAAAACGGCGTGTTGGTGGGGGGGTATTTAGGTGACATTCAAATCAATACCGATACCGACAACGGTATCTGGTCGGCGGTCGATGCGAATGGCGTACTGCAGGATCTAGGCAACGGTGACATCCGCTATAGCTTTAACGCCAGTGATGGCGGTGAAATTGTGCTTGGGCTTGATAATGTCGTACCGGAAACGGTGACTATTACCGTGAGCGATGGACTGTCCAGCAACAGCGCCGCTGTCACCTTTCGCGCCAAAGGTTTTTTTGCCGAAATCACCCCCTGGCATGACCCTAGCTTTGCTATCCCAAATCAGTTGGCCGGGCAATCTTTTAACTTGGTGTTGACTGCTGTCGGTGATGACCCCAGTCAGCCCGGTTGTGAACCGCTAGTTGATTTTGAAGGGACTAAATCGCTGGAGATGTGGCAGGGCTATGTCGAGCCTGATCCGGCGGCAGGCTTGTTAGCGGAGATTGATGGTGTGTCCTTGGGCGTTGGCGAGGCTAATGCTGTCTCTATCGCGGCGGAATTTGCTCTGGGTGTTGCGACCCTAAGCAACGTTACTTATTGGGACGCCGGGAAGATCTCGCTGCATGCGAAAGACCTTTATGACACGGGGGATCCGCCCGCGGATACAGGCGATGAGATCCTGCAGGGTAGCAGCGAGATACTGTTTAGTCCGCAAAGCTTACGGATCGATAAAATCTATAGAAGTGGCGATATCACGGCGTTAAATCCTAGCGGAACAGCTGACAGTGGTGATGGCTTTGTCGCTGCTGATGCACCGTTTGATATGGTGATACAGGCGTTGGCCGTTGATGGCGCAACGGTGACCCCCTCCTATAAAGTTGAACTGGCACTGTCTAGGGAACTGCATTCCCCGACTGGCGGGGAAACTGGCCTATTACGTTATGGTAACCCTGTTGTGCCCAGTCCCCCATGGGCACCTGCCGATACTATCGTGGTGCCCGAAAGCGTTTTTAATGATGGCGAGGCAACCATTGTTGGGCTGACTTACTCTGAAGTCGGCAGTATCCAGATAGGAATTGATAGTGGCGATTGGCAGGTGACGGGCAACAGTTTAACTGTACCAGCCTCGACACAGCCGGTAATTGGGCGTTTTTTCCCCGATCATTTTCTATTGAATTCAGATATAACTACCGATGGCAACAGCAGTAATTCGCTGTGCATTGCTGGCTTTAGTTATATGGGGGATGAAGCGCTCACGGTTGAGTATCAGGTGGAGGCTGTCAGTGCCAACGGCACTCTGACCAAAAATTATGATTATCCTACGCTGGGTTATGATACCGGTACATTAGGCATGGCGGCGGAAGACAGCAGTGATGGTGTTGATCTCGGTGGCAGATTGGTCAATGTGATCGCGGCGGATCGAGCTGACTCCTGGAAAGAGGGTGTGTATACCTTCACCAGTAATACAGCGAGTTTGGAAAAGGCGCTGACTGGCGCCATTGATGGGCCGTTTCCTTTGTTACAACTGAGCCTAGTTGTCACGACTGAGTTGGATGGGGTGAATTTCGATACCTTGGATGAGGATGCCGACTCTCCCGGTGATTGTACTGATGATAGCGATATAACGTCCGGAGAGTGCAGCAGTCGCCGTATCGGTGGCACCTTAGATCTGCGCTTTGGCCGTTTGGTGACCGCAAGTAATTATGGCTCTGAGCTGTTGGCTTTGCCGATCCCGATCAGCGTCGAAACTTATGATGGCAGTAGTTTCATTACAGAAATTGACGACAGCTGCACCATCATAGACACGGCGTATGTCACTATGAATAGTGAACCGGCGGGAACCTTGGACAATATCGCTCTGTTGGATGGCTCTGGCACGACCAATGCCGGCTACGCTGAGCCTATTCGACAAGGTCAGCTGCAATTTACGCTATCGGCGCCGGGCGAGGGTAACACCGGACGCGCTGAAATCCGCTTGAATTTAAATGCGTTACCGTTTTTTCAGTTTGAATGGGATTGCGCCAATGACTTGACCAGTTGTAACGGTCTTGGTGTTGACAATCCGCCTGTAGCTGAGGGCTTCTTTGGCCGCTATCGTGGTAATGAACGGGTGATCTATTGGCGCGAGACCGGTGCTAACTAACACCATCAGTCTTATCTTGCTGGCTCGTTGTTAGCGCCGGTTACTCTTAAAGCGGGTGGCAGCAGTCCACCCGTGTTCCTTCAACCAGCGCTAGGTAATCGCTTACTTGCATGCTGATCGACTCTGTCAGTGAGCCGCAGGTAAAGACTATCTCCTGGTTGGCATAGATGGTTTCGTCGATAAACAGTTCGCAATCGATAAAGCGGCCGCCAAAGGGAGGGAGTGCGCCCTTACTTACCCCTGCGAGCTCTTTTAGCTCTTGTTCGTTAGCGAAGCGCACTTTCTGTTGTTGCAATATCTTGCGTACGCGATTGGAGTTGATCCGATAGGCCGCCGAGATGACAAACATGCTGAAACCACGGCGACTCTTAAACAGCAAAGATTTACCACCAAGGTGCAGTGGCGTGCCTCGCAATGCAGCACTTTGATAGCAGTCTACAGCGTCACTGTGTTGCCACTGTTGAAAGCTAATATTTCGTTGTTGCAGTAGCTGTTTGATCTGCTGATTCAGGCTTTTGCTCAACTTAATGAAACCTCTTGCGCTGCTTGTGGTCGTAACTTGCAACCGCTCTGCGCCCATATATTGGGTGAAAATTGCTCGTAAATAGCCAAAAACGCGTGTTAGCCAGTCATTACTTGAAAGCTATCACACTCGCCAGCTTGCTGAAAACAAGGGGCATTGGTAAAGTTACGCGGTTAACCGGAACCCTCAAATTAAGCATCCCAGTAGGCGCTCTCTATGTTCAAGAAACTCCGCGGCCTGTTTTCAAATGATCTCTCCATTGATTTGGGGACAGCCAACACTCTTATTTATGTGCGCGATGAAGGCATTGTTTTGAACGAGCCGTCCGTCGTGGCGATCCGCCAGGAACGTGCTGGTGGGCCAAAAAGTGTCGCTGCTGTAGGTCATGCAGCTAAGCAGATGCTGGGAAGAACTCCCGGCAACATTCGCGCGATCCGGCCGATGAAAGATGGTGTGATCGCTGACTTTTATGTCACTGAAAAAATGCTGCAGCACTTTATCAAGCAAGTTCACCAGAACAACTTGCTACGCCCCAGCCCACGGGTACTGGTGTGTGTCCCTTGTGGCGCGACGCAAGTTGAGAAGCGTGCGATCCGTGAATCAGCCATGGGTGCCGGTAGTCGGGAAGTGTTCCTGATTGAAGAGCCGATGGCCGCCGCGATTGGTGCTGGCATGCAGGTGTCTGAAGCCCGCGGTTCGATGGTGGTAGATATCGGTGGTGGTACCACGGAAGTGGCGATCATCTCCTTGAACGGTGTGGTTTACTCCTCTTCCGTACGTATCGGCGGTGACAAGTTTGATGAAGCGATCATCAACTATGTTCGTCGAAATTACGGTAGCTTAATTGGTGAAGCTACCGCTGAACGGATTAAGCATGAGATTGGCTCAGCTTACCCAGGTGAAGAGCTACGGGAGATTGAAGTCCGTGGACGTAACCTGGCTGAAGGGGTTCCCCGCAGCTTTACTCTCAACTCCAATGAGATCCTTGAAGCACTGCAAGAGCCATTGACCGGCATCGTTAGTGCCGTGATGGTGGCTTTGGAGCAATCGCCACCAGAGCTTGCTTCTGATATTTCAGAGCGCGGCATGATGATGACCGGTGGTGGCGCTTTGTTAAAAGATATCGACCGTCTGTTGATGGAAGAGACAGGGATCCCAGTCGTTGTTGCAGATGATCCGCTGACCTGTGTTGCTCGTGGCGGTGGTAAAGCGTTAGAGATGATTGATGTTCATGGCGGTGATCTGTTCACTTATGAGTGATCACCTGTCACTTGAACCATTATCAGATAAGCCAACTTCATCTCGGAGTTGGCTGCTTTAATGAAACCGATTTTTGGTAGCGGACCATCACTGCAACTGCGTTTGGTGATTGCTGTCTGCCTTTCGCTTGCGCTAATGATCGCTGATCGCTCTTTGCCGCAGGTGGGTCAATTCAAGTTCTATTTGAGTACCTTGGTCAGCCCGTTGCAGTATCTGGCTAATGCGCCGCAAGGTGCCTTGGACTGGGCGATCGACCACGTAAAGTCGCGTCGACAGTTAATCGCTGAAAACCAAGCCCTCCGTGAACAAGCTTTGCTGGACAGTGGTCAGTTGCAACAGTTTGCCCAGTTGAAGCAGGAAAACGAACGCTTACGCGCATTGTTGGGGTCATCCAAGCGCTCAACCGTAAGAAAGATGGTTGCGGAGGTGTTTGCCGTCAATAGCGATAGATACAGTCTGCAAGTGGTGATCGATAAGGGCAGCTTTGATGGTGTTTATGTCGGGCAACCGGTACTTGATCATCAAGGTGTTGTGGGTCAAATAGAAGATGTTGGCTCGACCACCAGTCGCGTGATATTAATTGGTGATAGCTTGCATTCGATCCCTGTCAGGGTTCACCGCAATGATGTCCGCGCCGTCCTTAACGGCACCGGTGAAGTCGACAAATTAGCTCTGCAATATGTGGCGCATAGCACAGATGTGCGGATAGGTGATTTACTGATCTCATCTGGTTTGGGGGGGCGTTTTCCTGAGGGCTATCCTGTCGCTAAGGTGACCAGTGTTGAGAGTGATGAAAGCTTTCCATTTGCCCAGGTGACAGCGCGCCCAATTGCTGAGCTAGATCGCCTCCGTTACCTGCTACTGCTTTGGCCTGATGCTGATGACCAACCTTGGACTCAGGGGGCGGCAGAATGAGCCTACAACTACCCAATGGTCGAATTACAATCTATCTCTCTTTGGTTTTAGCGTTAGTGCTGACCATTATGCCGTTGCCTAGTGTGGTGTCTGCTTGGCGCCCTACCTGGGTGTTGCTGGTGTTGTTGTATTGGACCTTGGCATTGCCCCATCGCGTTAATGTTGGCCATGCCTGGGTGCTGGGCTTGCTGCAAGATGTATTGCTAGGGGCACCGCTGGGTGTACATGCCCTGAGCTTTAGCTTGGCTTGTTATGTTTTTGCTTTGAATTTCCAAAGATTTAGAAATTTTTCAATCTGGCAGCAATCTTTGCTGGTCGGCGTCATCTGCTTATTGCACCAGTTGCTTCGTTTCTGGGCGGCGTATCTGTTTGATGATGTGGCTCTGACCTCTGGCATCTTGTATCCGGTGTTCAGCAGCATGGTGCTTTGGCCGTGGATATTTCTATTGTTGAGAAAAACCAGACGGCGTTTTAAAGTCCGTTAACGGAGGGCACTATGGCGCTGCATCTGACCGTTCCGCTCACTCTGGCATCCGCTTCGCCACGGCGGAAAGAGTTATTATCCCAACTATGGCCCTCTTTTGCTGTCATACCTGCCGATATCGATGAAACCCCTCATGTTGGTGAGCAACCCCGAGCGCACGTGACGCGTCTGGCGCAGGAAAAAGCGCTGACGGTATCGGCGTTGCACCCCCATACATTGGTTCTGGCAGCCGACACCATCGTGGTTGCGCGAGGGGAGATCCTTGGGAAACCGGAGAATGATCAAGATGCATTTACCATGCTCGGTCTATTATCAGGTCAGGAACATCAGGTGATGACCGCTATTTCGGTGGCATTTACGGATAAAGTATTTAGTCAATGTGTGGAAACCCAAGTCTGGTTTCGGCCATTATCGAACGCTGATATCACCGAGTATTGGGCAACCGGAGAGCCTGCTGATAAAGCCGGTGCGTATGGTATTCAGGGCTTGGGTGGCCGCTTTGTCGAGCGGATTAATGGCAGTTACAGTGCTGTGGTCGGGTTGCCTTTGGTTGAGACAGAGCATTTGTTGCAGCAGGCTCAACAGACGTTGGTGAAACAATATTCAGGAGAATTGGGTGAACGTGGAATTATTGATTAACGTGACACCCAGTGAAACACGGGTTGCGCTGGTTGAAAATGGTATCTTGCAAGAGGTACATATTGAGCGACGTGCCAAGCGCGGTATCGTCGGCAATATATATCAAGGTAAGGTGAGTAGGGTGCTGCCGGGAATGCAGGCAGCGTTTGTCGATATCGGTTTAGATAAAGCCGCTTTTCTCCATGCTTCAGATATCGTTCCCCATACTGAATGTGTTGCTGACGTTGAACAGGAGCATTTTCAAGCGGGCAATATTGCCGAGCTAGTGCGCCAAGGTCAGGACATTATGGTGCAAGTAGTAAAAGATCCCTTGGGCACTAAAGGGGCGCGCTTGACTACGGATATCACCCTACCTTCTCGTTATCTGGTTTTTATGCCAGGGCAAAGCCATGTGGGTGTCTCGCAACGCATCGAGAGTGAGGATGAGAAAACTCGACTGAAAGATCTAGCGAGTAAACATATTGATGAACTGGGTGGCTTTATTGTTCGTACGGCTGCTGAGGGTGTCGGCGACCAAGAGTTCGAGCAAGACGCCAAGTTCCTACGCCTACTGTGGCAAAAAACTCAACAGCGACGCACTGAGTGTCAGCCCTGTAGTGTTTTATATGAAGATCTGCCGCTGGCGTTTCGTATTCTGCGAGATTATGTTGGCACCGGCATCGACCGCTTGCGTATCGATTCCCGTCAAACCTATCAAAGATTAAAACTGTTTCTGCAAGAGTTTGTCCCTGAACTTACCGATACCGTTGAATACCATGCCGGTGATCGACCTATTTTCGACCTGTTTGATGTTGAAAATGAGATCCAACGGGCATTGGATCGAAAAGTTGAACTTAAGTCTGGGGGTTACCTGATTATCGACCAGACCGAAGCGATGACTACCATAGATATCAATACTGGTGCTTTTGTCGGTCATCGAAATCTCGAAGAGACTATCTTTAATACCAACTTGGAAGCGACGCAGGCGATCGCCCGCCAGCTTAGATTACGCAACCTCGGCGGTATTATTATTATTGATTTCATCGACATGGTGGATGAAGACCATCAGCGCCGGGTACTGCATAGCTTGGAGTTGGCGTTAGCCAGAGATAAAGCCCGCTTTAGTGTTAGTAGCTTTTCGTCGTTAGGTTTGGTGGAGATGACGCGTAAGCGCACGCGGGAAAGCCTTGAGCATGTGTTGTGCGCTGAATGCCCCGAATGTCAGGGGCGGGCATCGGTGAAGAGCGTGGAAACAGTTTGCTATGAAATTTTGCGTGAGATCCTGCGAGTGAATAAGGCTTACCAAGCCGATCGCTTCGTGGTCTATGCTTCACCGAGTGTGGCTGAAGCGTTGGAAGGTGAAGGTGATGAGTCTCATAACCTTGCGGAACTAAAGGTGTTTATTGGCAAAGAGGTGTCAGTGCAGCAAGAAGCACTTTATGCTCAAGAGCAGTTTGATGTGGTGATGATGTAAGTGACTAAACGGTTCATATCCCCACTTTATTGGTTGAAAAAGGCTTGGCTGATTGTCGCCATATTTTTGGTGCTAGCGGCCATGGCGGTTAGTGGTGCGCGGGCGTTGTTGCCATACCTCGACGATTACCGTGACGAGATCGTGCAGTGGATGGCGCACGAGTACGATGTTCACCTTGCCATTGATAGCCTGAGTGCGCGCTGGGAAAAGTTAGGCCCATCCCTCTCTCTGCAAGGCTTAACTCTGCTGGATGTCGATGACTCTAGCTTGCAGTTGTCAGTGGCCGAAGCGCGCGTCGAGCTGGATTTTTGGCGTACCCTCTATCACCGCGAGTTGCGCTTTAAAGATCTCACCTTGGATGGCGTGCGTTTTACTGTCGACCCTTCAAAGTCAGCTGCTAATAATCAGATGGATCTCGATGTCAGGCATACATTAGCGACATTTTTTCTGGTGCACTTATCGAAAGTGGAACTGACCAATTCTGAGCTTTTGTTACGTCAGGCGGATGACCACTGGCGTAAAATCGAGATTAATCGGGTGAGCTGGTTAAACCGCAACGGTAAACATCAGGGCCAGGGTGAAATCGTTTTAGAGTCACAGTCTCAGGAAACGGCTAATTTTGTGTTGAATGTGGCTGGAGAATTGGGTAACCCTGATTCATTGCAGGGGGAACTCTATATTGATGCTCAAGGGGTCAATTTTACCCGCTATCTGAACAGGGTGCTGGGTGATTTTTATCAGGTGACATCAAACGAAATAAGCGCTGAAGTATGGGTCGATTTTGCCTGGGATCGCCTTGTCGGAGTTTGGGTTGATTTTGGTGAAAACCACCTGAACTGGGATCTAGGTGGAGAGAGCCACAGTTTGACTCTGAATGGTGGCAGTGCGAAATGGCTGCCATTAGCGGAAGGCGGCTGGCAGTTCGCTTCCAGTGGTACTCAATTTGCCACCGATGGTAAGACCTGGAAAGACTACGAAGTGGCCGGGAAATACCACAATGATAAAATGGCAGTGAGTGTTAAAGAGCTGGATATCAGTCGCTTACTTCCCCTGTTGACCTTGGCGCCGGTGTTGCCACCCGAGGTTGAAGATCCGCTGAGGGGGTTGAAGCCGGAGGGGATCCTGAAACGCTTCAATATGTATGTGGATGTGAGTCAACAGAGCTTACATCTGTCGGCCGATGTCTCGGGGCTGGGTTGGAATCATTGGCAGGGCATACCGGGGGTGAAGGGCATCGATGGTCGATTGGTTATTAACCCTGGAAGTGGTCACCTGAGTTTGCAAGGGCGGCAGTTAGCCGTTGATGTCGGCGAGGTGTTCGCTGAACCGCTAGTGATTGAGCAGATGGGCGGCGTGCTTTATTGGTTGCAGCAGCCGGGGCATTTTCAACTGTTCTCCGATCGTGTCGCGCTGACAACACCTGACTTGGGGGTGACGGCTGGTTTTCATTTAGATATTGCCGAACAAACCTCTTTATCTTTGTACGCGGATACCTCGTTGAATGATGCTGCGTCGGCTTACCGTTATTACCCGCTGCCGGTGATGGACGAGGAGTTGGTGGCTTATCTAACTGATGCCTTACAGGGCGGGAATAGCCAGCAGGGCGGTTTGCTTTGGCATGGTAGCTTTGCTGAATTCCCCTACAGTAATAATAAAGGCATCTTTCAAGCCCACCTCAACTTGGATAAAGCCAGATTTAAATTTGACCCTGAATGGCCAGCGTTAGACCCGGTTGATCTGCGGCTAATGTTTGAGAATGATGGCCTTAAAATCACCTCTTCTGGAGGTGATTTGATGGGCACTGAACTGCTGTCATTGCAAGCGGATATTCCGGAGTTTCAAGACAAGTCTGTGCTTTTTATTCAGGCATCGGCACGCAGTGATGGACCCAAAGCTACCGCGTTAATGAACGCATCGCCATTCCAAGATCCGGTGGGGCAAGTGCTTGAAGATCTGCCGGTTAAGGGCGGAGTTACAGCGAAACTTGATTTAACCATCCCGCTGTACGAAGAAGATCCTGTAGTAGCCAAAGGTGAAGTGTTCTTCAAAAATAATGAGGTGACAATCGCCGCGGCAGGAATGACCTTGCAGCAGGTTAATGGCAGTTTGTCATTTGTTGATAGCACGATACAGATGCGAAGCTCGACCGCCACCTTGTACGGTGAGCCGGTGCGTTTTGATCTGGATGGTCGTGAAACGGGTAATGATGACTATCGTATTGATGCCTCGGTTGATGGTCACTGGCCCGTGTCTGCGCTTGGTGCCCTATGGGATGATCCGCGTTTGGCATTGGCACAGGGTTCGGCGGATTGGCAGGGGGCTGTTGCTGTCCGGTCGATAGGCGAGAGAATCCTCACCGATATTACGGTGAGTAGCGGGCTAAAGGGGGTGAGCGTTGATTTACCTGCGCCTTTTGATAAGCCTGCTGAAGCCTCTTGGCCGATGATGGTGCGGTTGAACCATGACGGTCAGACCTTGCGTATCGATACGGAAGTTCCTGAGCGGTATAGGAGTCGGGTGATAATGACCGACGATGGTGATGATCTATTATTGGATTCCGTCAGTGTGGCAATTGGCAATACTGACTTACCGCCATCCAAAAATGGTGATGTACAAGTTGGCGTAAAATTACCTGAGTTCGATCTGTCCCCCTGGCTCGACCAACTGTCAGTGCTGCACCCTGATAAAGTGGATGGGGTGTCCCTGTCTGCACCAGAAAACGTTAACCGTGTTGAGTTTAGGAAGTTACGCGCTGATATTGGACGACTGACGGTGTCTGGTTTAGCGTTTGAACAGTTTAATCTGGATGTGACTGCCAATAGTGGTGTGTTGAGTGGTCAGGTCAGTGGTGATCAGGCGGAACTGGATTTTACCTACGCCAATGACTCAGCGGTGATTAATGCTGAATATCTAACATTAATGCTTGATCACCAATTTGAGGCGACAGATAGCAGCGATAAGGGTGAGACGGATAGTGTTGCAGAACCGCCTGATGAGATCCCCGCCGATGGTGCTGATGAGAGTGTTGTATTAAAAAGTCATACGGATGGGGCTGGCGCTGACCATGATTCTGGAGCGGGGGCACCGTCTGTTGATAGTGAACACGCAGAAGGGGCTTTGCTTGATGAACTTGCGGCAACAGAGAGCCGAAAGCTGCCAGCTATCTCGTTAAAATGTAAGCGATGTGTTTATGACAAATACACCTTAGGGCAAGTCGTCTTTGAGCTACAACCTTGGCATGACGGGGCAAAGGGGATGTCGCTGGAAGCGTTAAACGTTGATGCCAAAGATGGCAAACTGCGGATGCAAGGTGGCTGGCGCGAAAGTAGAGAGGGGCAGATTGTCACTCAGGTTAAGGGCACTTTTGTGAGTAAGGACACTGGCGAAACCGCTGATTTTGTTGGTTTGCCATCACTGATCCGAGATGCCACGATGGATAGCTCCTTTGACTTTTCTTGGTTGGGCTACCCCGAACAGTATACCCATAAGAACTTCAACGGCACCATGTCGACCAATATGAAGGATGGTTACATTGTTGATGCGGGCGGTGGCGGTGTTGGGATCATCAGCATGCTTAGCCTGGATACGCTGCTTCGGCGTTTGCGCCTGGATTTTAGCGATATGTTTGATAAGGGGCTCACTTTCAATACCTTCAAAGGCAATTACGATATTGAGAGTGGTGTTGTGTCTACGAAAGACCTGAAGATGGTAGGCGCCTCAGGCACCATGACTATTGCTGGCCACACCTCACTGGTGACAGAAGAGCTGGACTATGACGTGGTGTTTTATCCTAAACTCACTGCGAGCCTGCCAGTATTGACCGCGTTTGCTATTACCCCTGTCACTGGATTGGCGGTATTGGCGCTAACTCAGGTGATCGACCCTGTGGTTGAAGTGGTCTATCAGGTCAATATGAAAATTGAAGGCACCATGTCTGAGCCGAAAGTCTATGAATTGGATCGCAAGAGTAAAGACGTGAAGATGAAAGAGCTGAAGAAGCAGGAGTCTGAGGAGATAAAGGATGCTGACGGAGGCAGCGTTGATGCCACGGGTAAGCTTTCTGACTCTAAATTGGCTGAGGCCGCATGAGCTGGTTGAGCGCGGTACAAATGGTCAGTGGCCCGATACCGGCAGATAATTTTGCTCGCCTAGTCGTATTGCTAAGTAAGCTGCCGGAACATCGCCCCCAGTTGGTGGTGTTGCCAGAAAGCGTGCTTTGCTTTGGCGGAGATCCACAGGCTCTGCAAACCATTGCGGAGTCACCTAACGATGGTCCCATTCAGCGTCAATTGGCGGCGTTAGCTAAGCAGTTTCAGCTTTGGCTAGTCGCAGGCAGCTTTCCTTTACGCGCTGATGATCAAGTGACAGCCTGCAGTTTGCTGTTTTCTCCAGCCGGAGAAACCATTGCCAAATACGATAAGATCCACTTGTTTGATGTCGATGTGGATGATGCTACTGGCCGTTATCGCGAGTCAGACCAATATCTTCATGGTGCCACACCGACGGTCGTGCCAACCCCTCTCGGCAATTTGGGGATGGCTGTTTGTTACGATCTCCGTTTTCCTGAACAGTTCCGTTGGATGCGGCAGCAAGGCGCTGATGTTATCTCGTTACCTGCGGCATTTACGCAGGTCACAGGAGAGGCGCATTGGCATACGTTAATCCGTGCTCGAGCTATTGAAAACCAATGCTATTTGGTGGCCGCCGATCAAGGTGGCGTGCATGCGGATGGGCGCGAGACATTTGGTCACAGCATGATTGTCGATCCCTGGGGCGAGGTGGTAGCCGAGCTGGAGAAAGGGGAAGGGGTGATCAGTGTTGCCATGGATAGTGAGAAAATGGCACGTATCCGTAGTAACATGCCGGTATCGCAACATGCCCGCTTTCATTGTCATTGGGGTAAGGAGTCTTAATGTCTATTGCATTGGCGCAGCAACATCTGCTTGAGCCGACAGGTATCACCATCGCCACATTGGAAGAAACGCTCGCATTTCTTCATCAGCAGCCTCTGGATTTTTCCGATCTCTATTTTCAGTCCAGTCGCCATGAGTCTTGGATGTTAGAAGATGGCATTGTTAAAGAGGGCAGCTTTAATATTGAACGTGGCGTCGGTGTCCGAGCGGTGCAAGGAGAGAAAACCGGCTTCGCCTATGCCGATGAGATCACCCCTTCAGCGATCCGAACCGCAGCAACTGCAGCACGCGGCATCGCCCGTAGCGCGAGTCATGCAGAGCCCTGTGTTGCCCTTAAAGCGATGGCAGCGGCTCCGCTTTACCCTGCTGAAGACCCGCTTAATAGCTGGGATGAACAAACCAAAATCGCTTTACTGCATGAGATGGAAGCGGAAGCTCGACGCATGGACCCGCGGGTCAAGCAGGTGATTGCGTCTATTTCTGGGGTTTATGAACAGATATTGGTGGCGGCCTCTGACGGCACTTTAGCCGCAGATTACCGCCCTTTAGTTCGACTTAATTGTACCGTTCTGGCAGAACAGGATGGGCGGCGTGAACGAGGCTCTGCGGGCGGTGGTGGCCGCGGTAGCTATGAGATGTTCTTAGCCTCCGACAACGCTGTGAAAGTCGCCTTAGGCTATGCCAGAGAAGCGGTAAGGCAAGCGACTGTGAATTTAGCTGCCATTGATGCGCCAGCGGGAACCATGCCCGTGGTTCTCGGTGCCGGCTGGCCCGGCGTGTTATTGCATGAAGCGGTGGGGCACGGTCTGGAAGGTGACTTTAATCGTAAAGGTACCTCAGCGTTTGCTGGTAAGGTGGGCGAGTTAGTCGCCAGTCCATTATGCACCGTTGTTGATGATGGCACCATGGCAGGGCGTCGGGGCTCATTATCTATTGATGATGAAGGCACACCGGGACAGTACACCACTTTGATTGAAGAGGGTGTGCTCAAAGGCTATATGCAAGATAAGCTCAATGCCCGTTTAATGGGCGAGCAGCCTACCGGGAATGGTCGCCGGGAATCTTATGCCCACCTGCCGATGCCGCGAATGACAAATACCTATATGTTGCCGGGAGAGCATACGCCGGAAGCGATTATCGCGTCGGTTGAGAGTGGCATCTATGCCCCCAACTTTGGCGGTGGTCAGGTAGATATTACTTCCGGTCGTTTTGTGTTTTCTGCGTCCGAAGCCTACTTTATCGAAAACGGCCAAGTGACTAAGCCAATTAAAGGTGCCACATTAATAGGCGTTGGTGCAGAGGCGATGCAACAGATCTCTATGGTTGGAAACGATTTGGCGTTGGATAAAGGGGTCGGTGTTTGCGGTAAGGATGGTCAAAGTGTTCCCGTCGGCGTCGGGCAGCCAACTATTAAGCTGGATCAGCTGACCGTCGGCGGAACAGCTTAGTGACCAGATGCTAAGTGAACAGGAATCGTTAGATTCGATTGCAAGACATCAATCGATGCTATCTCGTTAAACATAAAGCCCAGCATTTGCTGGGCTTTATTGTGATTATCGCAGGGTGAAGGTTAGAGCCCCGTCATCGTTAGCGGCACCTGTAGCACCATACCCAGTCCTTTTGGTGTGGTGATGGTGACAGTGATAAAGCCAACCTCAGTGGGATCACCCGGTGCGAGAGTATTTAGCAGGCTAAAGCTGACCGTGTCTCTATAGCTATCTGCTGAGCCAATGGCGGTACCACGGCTGTTGGCGACGGTGATGTTGGTGGTGCCGGTTAGGTCGCCTTGGTCACTGGCGACTACGATGGTTGTTCCTTCAGGGAGTATCTGATCCATACTGTCACCGATGTGAAAACTCAAGTTGGCCGCTGCGCCTGCGTTCAAAGTGACGCCGCTTGCTCCAATTACACCAGTGTTGCCAGCCCCTTGCTGTTGGGTGCTTGAGTCATCAAAACTACCATTGAGATAGTCCAGTTCCCAATTGGCTGCAGAGTCCGACATGATTAATACGATCGCTCGGCGAATATGCAGTTTATTGTTGCCGGCGTCGGCACTGCCACATAGGCTGCCGGAACACTGCGGGCCATTAAACAGGCCATCGGCAAGGTTGAAGCCGCCACTATTTGCGTAGTCTAAGAAAGGCTCGTCAGTTTCTCTGATGAAGCTTTCGTCATCATCTCGCCAAGCCTCGCTCATATCGACAAACCCTGTGACTACGCCGGGCTGGCTAAAGCCTGCGTTGACCGAGGCGCCAGCGGCAATTGCGGTGCCGTCAGCCTCATCAAATATGCCGTTGCCGTTGTTATCGAAGAAAGTCTCGTGACCCACGGCTGATGCCAGAATGGTAACGCGATGGTCGGTTGGGCGTGGATCAGTACTGGTCCAGGTGGCTTGGCAACTGCCAGATAGCGTTTGGCAGCTTGGGGTGATCTGACCTGCTTCTGCGGTAAAGTTAACCGTTGTGCCATCTGGGGCCGGATTATTGAAACTGTCAGCCAACCAGACAGTTAAGGTCACTGTTTCGCCGTTATGGCGCCATGCTTCTGGGTTGAGAATGTCAGGGGACAGAGTGAAGCTGCTTTGTTCTGCCAGCCCGGTGTTTATGGTCAATAGATCTGATTGGCTCTGTATGATGTCATCGCCTGTGAGTGGACAAGCGGTGGCATCCTGTTGTGTTTGGGCGGTGACCCTTACCGGCGTCGGCACATTCCCTGATTGCACTTTTGTGGTAACCAGACCTTCTGAGTTAGTCAGTCCTGACTGTTGGCTTAGGCTTAAGCCCCCAACCTGAGTATCCAGACTGAAGCAGACTAGACGCTGTGGTAGTAACGAGCCCTGACTGCCTTTGACTAAAAAAGTGACGGTTGAGCTTTCCTGATTGCCTTGTCCACCCGTACCTTTGAGTACGATCTGCTCGGGCTCAGCGGAGACAAACTCAATTGAGCCCAGGGCTTCTGCTTCAATGGTGAGGGTTGCCAGAGCATTCAGCGTGCTTGAACTATTACTGACAGTGGCAAGTAAGCTGTCACTGATTTCGCCGCCACTGGCACAGCTTTGATCCTGAAAAGTCGCTTGTGCCCGTCCTGCGATGGTTTGTGCGGTGGCATCTAAGCTGGCTTTACCATCTGCTGAGCAGCCGGAAGTAAAACTGACTGTCGCAGGTTCCAATAGGGCGCTAAGGCTACCATCGTCCGCCATTTCAACTAAATCTACGGTGAGACCGACGGTACCGCCTGCACTGATGCTGTCAGTGGCTATACCAATCACGCCATTTTGAAAACTGGCCGGATCGGCTTTGTCAGGCCAGTATCCTAGCAATATGGTGTCGCCGTCGCCGATAGCGTCACGAGCAAGGATCTCATAGCTGAGGCTGGCAGATAGCGTTAAGTCGTCGACTGATACTGTGGCTATCGCTTGATCTGCACCGAGATCGGTGTCCGTTCCGGTTAGCGTCACTTCCGCCTGACCGTTCGCTGCGGTTAGGGCGGTGAAGGGGGTTAAAGTCCCTAAGCCTGCAGTGAAGCTGATCACCTGATTTTCCAGCGGTTGGCTCTCGCCATCTAACAAGGTTGCCCGTAGCTGTACGTTGCTGCCGGCATTAAATCTATTCACCGGCGTGCCGCTATCCAGCATCACTATTGCTAGGCTAGGACTCTCACCGCCGCCGATATCACCAGTGGAAGTGAATTCATAAACAGCTTGCTCACTAAGCTCACCAGTCGTTGCCGTTGCGGTTGCTGCACCAACGCTGGTGTCATCACTGCTTACTAAAACGTTGGCGATACCATTGGCGTCGGTCAGGCGAGAATCGCTGGCCAAGGTTCCCAAAGGGGCGCTGAAACTGACGATAGTATCGACAACGGGACCATCATCGTTACTTAGGCTGGCTTGCAAACAAAAGCTGCTACCAGCGACAAAACTTGGTGAGGTCGGTGACAGGCAGTCATCGGCAAGGATGGTGAGTTGTAATGCTTCGTTTGTACCGCCACTGGCGTTGACCTGAAAATTACTTGATGCAGTAAGGGTCTCTTCGCTGCTGCCATCAACGGACTCCAGTGTGGTGCTCGCGGTGAGAGTGCCGGCCCCGGTGACGCCGGTGGTTAGCAATTGCACCCTGGCTTTTCCGCCACCGTCGGTGAGGGCTGAGCTGGCGCTGAGAGAGCCTAACGAACTGCTGAAATCGACGATCTGGCCGTCGATCCCTTCGCCATACACATCGACCACTTTCGCTTCAAGCCAAGCGGTTTCGCCAGCGGTCAGAGTATTTGTGCTATCACCTTCACTGTTCCTGAGGGTTAACTCAAGCTGGTTGAATTCGTTAAAGTCGCCATCGCCGGAGCTGCCATTGCAGGCGACTAAAGAAAGTAGGGTACACAGAGTAAACAGGTAACGGGAAAGTGCTTTGCTTATCATATTGCCCGGGCCTTATTTGATTGTTATTTATCTTCACTCGCTTCGGCCAGCTCCCGCAGATAGCGGAAGAGTTCTCTGGCTGATTTCGGTGGTTTATTTTGTTGTTGTTCTTTCTTTGCTTGTCTAACGAACTGGCGCAGTCGTTGCCGATCGCTGAGTGGATAGTCAGCCATCCATTGGTTAATGGTTTCATCGCTACCGGAAATTAACTCGTCACGCCACTTTTCCAGGCGATGAAAGAGCGCATTTCCCTGCTGATGGACACTGTTCAGTTGTTCGATCGCTTGGCGGATCGCGTCGGCATCGGCATGGCGCATCAGCTTACCAATCAGTTGCAGCTGGCGGCGATAGCCCTCTCGAGTGTTGCGGATCCGTACAGCCAGTTTCACTGCATCAGCCAGTGACTCTTCTAATGGGATTTTGGCTAAATCAGCTGGCTTTAACGTGGTCAGCTGTTCTCCCAGTTTTTGTAAAGCAAGCATTTCTCGCTTCTGCTGAGATTTTGAGATCAGCTCTTCGTCTGGCTGATTTTTGTCTGAGGTCTTACCCATGAAGATATTGAACTGTTTTTTTAAGGAAGATGAGTAACCTATACCACATGGATCACTGATCTATCCAGTCAGAAGCTGAGAGTTGAGGCCGATTGCAGTATTATGAGGTTAACGATACCTCAGATGGTGGAATTTTTGTGCAGCAGGACGAATTTGAACAGCAGTTACCCATATTAAAGCAAGCCGTGGAAGATGCTTTGGCGTTGGCTAAGTCTGAAGGCGTGAGTGGTGCCGAAGTGGCTATCAGCCGTCAACAGGGGTTGTCGGTGTCGATGCGCAAAGGTGAGGTTGATACGCTGGAGTTTAACCAGGATGGTGCGCTCGGGATCAGTGTCTATATGGGGCATCAGAAAGGATCTGCATCTACCTCCGATCTCAGTAAAGAGGCGTTGTCTCAGGCGGTGAAAGCAGCCGTTCATATCGCAAGTCATACGTCTGAAGACCCCTGTAATGGTCCTGCTGAGAAAAGCTGGTTAGCGACAGAGGTACCGGACCTGGATCTCTATCACCCACAAGCGATGGATGTGGAACATGCGATTGCGGTGGCAAGCCGTGCAGAAGCGGTTGCTCTGGCCCATGACCCTCGCATCGTCAATAGTGATGGTGCCACTTTTGGTACGCACAATGGCACCCGGGTTTACGGAAATAGCCATGGCTTTCTGCATGGCTATCGAAGCTCGCGACATAGCTTGAGCTGTGTGGTGATCGGCTCTGAAGGCGAACAGATGCAGCGAGATTATGGTTATTCTGTCGCCCGAGATCCGGCAGCGTTATGGAGTGCAGAAAAGGTTGGTGAGGAAGCCGCCCGCAAGACCGTCGAGCGCCTTGGTGGCCGCAAACTGGATACCTGCAGTGTGCCTGTATTGTTTTCGCCCGAGATGGCGGGTGGCTTTGTCAGTCATCTGGTAGCCGCTATATCTGGCAGTAACCTTTATCGTCAATCCAGCTTCCTGCTGGATCAGCTGGGCGAGAAGATATTCCCTGAGTTTTTCAATATCACCGAACGTCCGCATTTGCCAAGGGCACTTGGTAGCAGCCCATTTGATTCGGAGGGGGTTGCCACTGTTGAACGCGATATCATCAGTGACGGTGTATTGCAGAGCTATCTGTTGACCAGCTATGCGGCTCGCAAAATGGGAATGGCGTCGACCGGCCATGCTGGCGGGATCCACAATTGGCAAGTGGCCAGTACCGATGGTGATCAAAAAGCGTTGTTGCAAAAGATGGGCAAAGGCTTGTTGGTGACAGAAGTGATGGGGCAGGGCGTCAACATAGTGACTGGTGATTACTCCCGTGGTGCCGCTGGCTTTTGGGTCGAAAATGGTGAGATCCAGTTCCCGGTGGAAGAGATCACTATCGCTGGAAATCTTAAAGATATGTTCCAACAGATCGTCGCAGTGGGTAACGATGTCGATTATCGCGGCGCGATGCACTCAGGCTCTATTCTGCTGGAGAACATGCGGGTAGCGGGTAACTAATCGGCTATGCATGACAAAGGCTGTTGGCAGCAGCCTTTGTCGGTAACTCTGCGTCTAGCGGCTAGAGCAATAACCAGGTGGCCACACCCAAGAAAGCGAACAGACCGACAACATCGGTAATGGTGGTGAGCACCACGCCACCGGCCAGTGCAGGATCGATATTCATTCGCTTCATTAGCAGTGGGATCATTACACCACTGGCTCCAGCACAAACCATATTCACCAACATGGCAAACGCGATCACCGCCCCGACTCTAATATCCTGTTTCCATACTGCGACTACTGCGGCGATCAATAGTGCCCAGATCAGACCATTTAACAGCCCGATTAATGCTTCTTTGCCTAGCAGCCAGCGCGAGTTGCTGTCACCAATGTGGCCTAATGCCATGCCGCGGATCACCAGTGTTAGGGTCTGACTGCCGGCGATCCCGCCCATGCTGGGAACGATGGTCATCAATACGGCCAATGTGGCCATCTGCGCTAAGGTGTCTTCAAACAGGTTACTGACAAAGGCCGCCATGAGTGCGGTCAGGAGGTTGATCCCCAGCCATACTGTGCGTCGTTTGGTACTTTTGAGAACTGGGGCAAAGGTATCTTCTTCATCATCCAGACCCGCCATGCTCATCATCGAGTGTTCGGCGTCCTCGCGGATAATGTCGACGACATCATCAATAGTGATACGGCCCAGCAGGACTCCTCGGTCATCAACCACGGGCGCGGAGATCCAGTTGTAACGTTCAAACATCTGGGCAACTTCCGTTTCCTCCATGTCTGCAGGGATCTTTTCTGCCCCCGTGTCCATCACATCGGCAATGGTGGCGCTGGGGTTGGCGGTAACTAAGGTGGTAAGTGAAACTTGCCCAAGTAACTCGTCTCGAAGATTAACCACATAGAGGTTATCGGTGGCCTCTGGCAGTTCGCCTTTCAAACGCAGGTAACGCAATATCACATCGACAGTGACATCAGGGCGCAGAGTGACAGTATCCGTATTCATGATCGCGCCAGCGGTCTCTTCAGGATAGGAGAGGGCGGCTTCAACCCTGTGCCTGTCCTGCGCGTCCATTTGTGCCAAAATCTCGCGATAGACGCTGTCTGGGAGACCACGTAACAGGTTGGCTAAGTCATCGGTATCCATCCCTTCGGTGGCCGCTGCGACCAGTTCCGGGTCCATTAAGCGGATAATGCTGTCTTTTACATCTTCCGACAGCTCTTCGAGGATCTCGCCATGCAGATCAGGATCGACCAGCTGCCATAGGACTGCACGGCCCTTAGTGGGGGTAGACTCAAACAGAAGGGCGACATCAGAAGGATCCATCTCCTGCAAAATGCGGCGAACATGGATAAACATGCCGCTATCGAGGGCATTTTTTACCTCTTTTAATTTTTGTTGGGTAAGGTCTTGCTCTAAAGTTTCAGCCATCGCCTTAAGCCCTCCAATCGATTAAAAAAGTTCGATAGCGGAATTGTATCGTAACAACCAGAAAAATAGAGAGAATTTTTCTTTAACAGGTGAGGATTATTCGTTTTCGTCGAATCTGTCATTGATCAGGGACTCAACGGCATCCAGTGCCTGCTGTGCTTCATCCCCTTCGGCAACGACCTGGATCTCTTGCCCCATGCAGGTTTCCATCATCAGCAGTCCCATGACACTGGCGGCGGAAGCGGATTTTCCTTGATGCTCAATCATCACTTCGGCATCAAATTTGTTGACCAGCATGACTAACTTGGTTGCTGCACGGGCATGCAAACCCAGTTTGTTTTTTATCAGTAGTTTCTTTTCAATGCGTTGTGTCATAAAGACTAATGACCTAGTTCTCGGTGACGGATCTGAATTTCGTTACGTAACTCTTTGAACTGTTTTGCCAATGTTTCGGCAATGAACACAGAACGGTGTTGTCCACCGGTGCAACCGATAGCGACGGTTACATAGCTTCGATTGTTCAGTTCCAGATGTGGCAACCAGGTATTGAGTAAGTTGTTTATCTGCCAGATGAATTTGGCCACGATAGGTTGGCGGCTAAAAAACTGCTCAACAGGAGCATCTAATCCGGTCATGGGGCGTAGTTCTGGTTCCCAATGGGGGTTGGGTAAGAATCGTGCATCAAACACATAATCAGCATCTTGCGGAATACCGTATTTAAAGCCAAAGGACTCAAATACTAAAACCAGATGGCGATCAGCATTGCCTAGTAACCGTTCTCGTACCAGATCGCTGAGCTGATGTATCGACAGCTGAGAGCTGTCTATCTGAAGATCGGCACGGGAGATAAGCGGTTCAAGTAAGCGCTGCTCTGCTTCAATCGCTTGCTCCAGAGATACACCATGTTTGGAGAGTGGGTGAAGCCGTCGAGTTTCGCTAAAGCGCTGGATCAATGCACTTTGCTGCGCGTCCATAAACAGAACCGTACAGCGGCATTGCTGACATAAAAGGTCGAGAATTGTTTCCAGCGTATGTGGATCTTCGGGCAGGTTTCTGACGTCAATGCTGACGGCGATATCGCTATAGTGTCCACTTACCTGAGCAACCAGTGTCGGTAGCATGGCTACCGGCAGGTTGTCGACACAGTAGTGACCTAAATCCTCCAGTACGCGAAGCGCAACACTTTTGCCTGAGCCTGAGCGGCCACTGACAATTGTTAGTTTGGGTTTTGCGGCCACGTCAGTGCTGGTCATGAATCGGTGATGATTTCGTATAATTGTTGATCGTTAGCGGCACAGCGGAGCTGTTTGAGGACTTGTTTATCTGACAGTTTGGCGGCGATAGCCGACAAGGTCTTCAGATGTTCCTGACAACTCTGTTCTGGAACCAAGAGGGCGAAAATCAGATCCACCGGTTTGTTATCAATTGCATCAAAGGCGATAGGCTCATCGCACTGCAATAACACGGCGACTGCTTTATTGGCGTTAGTGATCCTACCGTGGGGAATGGCAATGCCGTTACCTATACCGGTACTGCCTTTCTTTTCACGTTCTAGAATACTTTCGAAAATGGCTTTGTGGCCATGTTCTGGCAAGTGTTTGGCTGCCAATTCACTGGCCATTTCTAATATTCGTTTCTTACTTGAACCATGGACTGCACTTCGGGTGCAGTCCAGGCTAAGTATGGATGATATATCCATAGACATCTCTAGTGAGCGTTTAGCTTTTCTTTGTGTTTTATTACTTGCCGATCGAGTTTATCGATCAACGAGTCAATAGCTGCATACATATCACGATGCTCTGCATTCGCAAAGATCTCTCCACCATTTAGGTGCAGTGTGGCTTCGGCTTTTTGGGTTAATTTCTCAACATTGAGGATCACGTGGACATTGTTGATGTGGTCAAAGTGGCGCTCTAATTTACTAAATTTTCCGTCGACATACTCTCGCAGAGAGTCTGTTACTTCTACATGATGGCCGGTAAGATTGATTTGCATAGACCTCATCCTTATTTAGTTTTATTGCCTGCTATAGCAAGCTTTTTCGCTGATTTGACGGTGGAATAGACAAGGATTCCCGATACTTCGCAATGGTTCTCCGCGCTACCTGAATTCCCTGATCTGCCAGTAGGTCAGCAATCTTGCTATCTGACAAAGGCTTATTAGGGATTTCTGCCGCCACAAGTTTCTTGATTAACGCTCTAATTGCCGTTGAAGAACATTCTCCGCCACTTTCAGTACTGACATGACTGGAGAAGAAATACTTGAGTTCGAAAATACCCCGCGGGGTATGCATATATTTTTGTGTGGTTACTCGAGAGATGGTGGACTCGTGCATATCAACCGCTAAGGCAATATCATTGAGTACCATTGGCTTCATCGCTTCATCGCCGTACTCAAAGAAGTCGCGTTGGAACTGTACAATACAGTTGGCGACCTTGAGTAGGGTGTCGTTACGACTTTCCAGACTTTTGATAAACCACTTCGCTTCCTGCAGGTGGGAGCGTATATATTGACTGTCAGTGGTGTTCTTTACCGTCCGGCTCATCGCTGCGTATTGCTGATTCACTTTCAGCTTGGGTACCGAGTCGGGGTTTAGCTCAACCACCCAACGTCCAGCTTTTTTCATTACCGACACATCGGGGATCACATATTGCTCATCACCGCTGATCACTGCGCTGCCGGGACGCGGATTCAACGATTGGATCACCCGCAGAACTTCACGGAGCTGGTCTTCTTTCAGTTTGGTCTTGCGCATCAATTGGCGATAATCCCGGCTGGCTAGCAGGTCAATATACTGGCCAATAACCTGGCGGCACTCTTTTAGCCAAGGTGTCTCTTTGGCAAACTGATTGAGTTGTACCAGCAGACACTCCTGCAATGTGCGGGCACCTACGCCAATGGGATCGAACAGTTGTACTCGCTTAATGACCGCTTCTACTTCATCAAGTTCGATATCTTCCTGCCCTAAAGAAGTAAGAATATCGTCGGCGGTGACCGTCAGGTAACCCGATTCATCAATCCCATCGATTATCGATGTCGCAATGGCTCTGTCGACATCTGTGAACGGGGTTAATTGCATCTGCCATTCCAGATGATCTTGCAACGACTCTGTGGTTTCGCCTTGATAGGTAAAGTCGGCGTCATCACTGAACGAGGAACCTGAAACGGGCGCTGCTGAAAGGTGGTCATCCCAGGTTGTATCGGTAGGCAGTTCTTCATTGATTTGTTGTTGGTTGAGCGCCTCAGATGTTTCCATGGCTGCATCTTCGCGCTCTTCCGACTGATTATTTTCAGCATTAGCCGTGGTTTGTTCCAGCTTGTCAGTCGCGGTATGGCTTTCACCATTAACTTGCTCACTGGTTTCTTCCGCTTCGTTTTGCTCGAGTAGCGGATTATTATCCAGCGCTTCTTGGATCTCTTGCTGAAGGTCGAGCGTCGACAATTGCAATAGCCGGATTGCTTGCTGCAATTGCGGCGTCATGGTGAGTTGCTGACCTAAACGTAACTGTAATGACGGTTTCATCTACTTCCGTGACATTTAAAATAATGCTGTTGCTGTCATCGTTAATCGGCACTCAAAAGAGCCCGATGTATCAACGCTGGTTACTTACACTATAGCCGGAATTGTTCCCCGAGATATACGTCTCGTACCTTTTGGTCGGCTAACACTTGTTCCGGTTTTCCTTCGGCGATTAACTCTCCGTGGCTAACGATATAAGCATATTCGCACACATCGAGTGTTTCTCGCACGTTATGATCAGTGATCAATACACCGAGACCACGGTCTCTAAGGTGTTGAATAATCTTTTTTATATCTGTGACTGAGATAGGGTCTACGCCAGCGAAAGGCTCATCCAGCAGCACGAACCTAGGTTCCACAGCCAGCGCTCTGGCTATCTCTACTCGACGGCGTTCACCACCTGACAGTGACATACCTAAGCTATCTCTTATGTGAGTGATGCTAAACTCTTCTAGCAGATGTTCCAAGGTTTCCGTGCGCTGTAACCGGCTTAACTCTGGACGGGTTTGCAGTACTGCCATGATGTTGTCAGCGACACTGAGCTTACGAAAAATGGAGGACTCCTGTGGCAGGTAACCGATCCCCTTGCGTGCTCTGATATGCATGGGTGAAAGGGTCACATCTTCATCGTCAATCGTGATGCGCCCTTTATCGTTGGGTACCAGTCCAACTACCATATAGAAGGTGGTTGTTTTACCTGCCCCATTCGGTCCCAATAAGCCAACTATTTGGCCATCATTCAGCGCTAAAGAGACATTCTTAACTACTTGTCTATCTTTGTAGCTCTTGGCTAATTGACTGGCTTTCAATGTCGCCATGGTTTATTCCTTATTTTCGCCGAGCTGTTGTTGCAGCTGTTCGGGGAGAAAAATGGTTGTCACGCGATCATCTTTATCTGTGCCACTTTCTGCGACCATTTTTTGTTTGGCGATATCGTAATGAATAGTTTCGCCTTTCACTACGCTGTCTTGCTGCGTCAGTACCGCTGCGCCAGTTAATTGGATAGTGTTATCTGCTAATCGGTAACGGATCTCTGCAGCTTCGGCATGCATTTTTTGGCCATTTTCCAAGACCTGACTGAACTTCGCTGGTTTACCGACAGCGATGAGCACCTCTTTTCCTGCGCCTGCGGATTGCTCAACCTGCAAAGTGTCGGCAAAGATCTGTAATGTGCCTTGATTTACCGTGACGTCGTCAAAGAAGGAGATAATGCCTTTTTGAATATCGATACTTTGGCGTTTTGCATCCACGCGGACTTCTTTATTAAAGTCACTTTCAACGGCGCCTAGGGAAGCCGATGTGGTCAGCAATAAGCCGACTAAGCTGAAGGTGAATCTATTTTTCAGGTTCATAGGTCGCTTTTACATCATTTAGCACTTCGATGTGCTCTTGTTCGACGTTGCCCTTTAATCCAACTCCATCGAGTCGGTAGCCAGGCCCTTTTACTGTGACTGGTTGATCACTGCTGACATCATTGGTTGTCAGGTCTATGTCAACATAATCTGTCAGTAAGGTATTGGTTTGATTCTGTGCTGTTAGCATGGTGATCACAACATCTTCTGATAAACGCAGTAGGTTGTTTTGCTCTAATTCACCATGGCTTGCGTTTAAGGTCCAACCAGAACGCTTACCGCTTGGGTAGACGACTAACTTGGGCGCATCAAATTGCGTAAGAGTCATCGAACCAGTGTAATACTTCATGTTGCTGGCCCAGATTTGATTCTCTAGCTGACCCTCTTGGTTGTAAATCCTGCTGCGCAGTGTTTTGGCCGTATAGTCAGGCCGCTGTTGTCCTTGATTGTTCGCATTAATATCGATCTCGGACTTTAGCAAACTCTGATAGTAGTAGAGCCCGATGGCAGCCCCAAACAGTATGACGGTAAAAAGAATAACCCGGTTCATATGCTCAAACCTTGGCTTGTCTCTAATTTGTCTTGTGCTTGCAAAATTAGATCGCACACCTCTCTCACTGCTCCTCGCCCACCCGGGATCACGGTTTGATAGTGGCTAAAGCGATGGAGCATGGGGTGAGCATCTTGCACGCTGATGGCGAGTCCGACCTGTTGCATCACCGGGGCATCAACCAGATCATCGCCAATATAAGCGCACTGCTCTGGCGTTAAGTTGGTCGTGGTAAGAAGGCTGGAGAATGCTTGCACTTTGTTATCTTGGCCTTGGAAAATATGAGCAACACCCAAAGCGGTCATGCGCTGTTCAACGATATTCGATTGTCTACCTGTGATGACGGCAACCGCGACGTCTGAGGATTGCAGGGCTTTAATGCCATACCCATCTCGAGTGTGGAAAGCTTTTAGTTCTTCGCCATCGTTGCCAAGATAAATTCGGCCATCGGAGAATACGCCGTCAACATCGCAAATCAGTAGTCGAATTCGCGCTGCTTTTGCCAAGATGTCGGCTTTAACATGGCCATAAAGTGTCTGAACGGTTTCTGTCATCACTTCTCTCAACATGCTTCTTTGGTGCGCTATAGCCAAGCTTAGCGTAAGTTACTGAATAAAAGGATCTGGTAACCGATAAAGCAGGCAGCTAATAGGCCGCCTTCCCATTTGGCCAATATCCGTTTACCACGCCAGCCATAACAAAAAATGAACAGCAACACCGTTACCCCAATCATTATCGGTATATCGCGATACAAGGCTTGCTCGTCTATTTTACCTGGCGCCAATAGCGCTGGCATGGCAAGTACAGCAAACAAATTGAAGATGTTTGAACCGATAATATTACCCAGTGCCAAATCGCCTTCATTTCGCAGGGCGCCGGCCACACTGGCGGCTAACTCCGGCAAACTGGTGCCAATGGCGATGATCGTTAAGCCAATGACTAGATCACTGACACCAAAATAGTGGGCCAGTTCAACCGCGTTTGTGACGAGAAGCTCACTGCTGCCTAATAACAGTAGAAGTCCAATGGCCAGCCACAAGACGGCTTTGGCTGTGGGAAGATCGCTTGGGATCTCTGCTTCAGCCTCCGTAATCAGGGGATCTCCAGCCTTGGCTTCCTGCATCGATATACGCATCATCAAACCAGTAAATGCAATCAGACCGGCAACTAACAAACAACCATCAATGATGCTGAGGTTGAGATCGAGAAACATCGCACTGACACCAAACGTAATTAGCAGCAAGAGCGGGAACTCACGTTTGAGAGTGGCCGAGGATACTTTCAACGGGCGTACTAAGGCGGTAATTCCCAATACCATGGCTATATTAGTAATGTTGGAACCTAATGCGTTACCCACCGCCGTGTCGGGGTTGCCATTCAGGGAGGCGGATGCCGCCACGAGCATTTCTGGCGCAGAAGAGCCGAAAGCGACAACAGTTAAGCCAATGACAAGGGGGGATATTCCAAGGTTTCGAGCCAGCCCGGCTGCGCCATAGACAAATTTGTCTGCGCTCCAAACCAGCACTATGAGGGAAACTATGACAATGAGAGCCGGAATTAGCATAAGGTTTTAATCTTTGACCGTTGATAAAAGATGCAAGGAAAGCGCCATTTTGGTGGCAGAGAGTGACATTTTTTTAATGATATGTCGAACATAGCAATAATCAGAAACAGTTTTTTGAATAGTTTTCGATTTGGTCGCGAGACGTAAAAAGGATACAATCAGCGGCCCGCTAAAGGGACAATGCGGCCAACTGGCCCCGAGAGTCGGTAGAGGTTATGGAGCATGGCAACTGAAAACGTTGTTGATATACGCAATCTTACATTTCGTCGTGGCCAGAGATTTATCTATAAAGATCTGAATTTGACCATTCCCCGTGGCAAAGTGGTTGCCATTATGGGGCCTAGCGGTATCGGCAAAACGACCCTCTTGCGTCTGATTGGTGGCCAACTAACACCGACTAAAGGTGAGGTGTTGTTCGACGGTGACGACATTCCAAGCATGAGCCGACACCAGCTTTATGAGGCTCGGAAGCGGATGAGCATGCTTTTTCAAAGCGGCGCTTTGTTTACCGAGCAGGACGTTTTTGACAATGTGGCGTTTCCTATTCGCGAACACACTGCCCTACCAGAAGAGTTGATTCGTTCTATCGTATTAATGAAGCTTGAAGCCGTGGGGTTAAGAGGGGCTAGGGATTTAATGCCAAGTGAGCTCTCTGGAGGCATGGCGCGCCGAGCCGCACTCGCTCGGGCAATTGCATTAGATCCTGACCTGATCATGTACGATGAACCGTTTGCTGGTCAGGATCCAATTTCTCTGGGAATATTGGTTAAGTTAATCCGGTCACTTAATAGTGCATTAAATATGACGTCCATTGTGGTAACCCATGACGTGCCGGAAGTGATGAGTATCGCCGACTACGTTTATATTATTGCTGACCAAAAGGTGATTGGTCAGGGCACACCAGAACGGATTCGACAATCAGAGTCGCCGCTGGTACGCCAGTTTTTAGATGGTGCCCATGATGGTCCTGTGCCATTTCATTTTCCTGCGAATAGTTTTGCAGAGGATCTTAAGGGAGTTGATCCGAAGTGATTGAGAGAATTCGTCTCTTAGGCGTCGGCGTATTGGATAGTTTGGCGGGCGCAGGCAGGGCTACTTTATTGTTGACCGCTGTGCTATTCGGGCGTTTTTCTATACGCCGTGGTTTTCCACTGCTGATTAAGCAGATTTATATCACCGGCGTTTTGTCGATGTTGATTGTCTTAGTATCAGGGCTGTTTATTGGCATGGTACTGGGATTGCAAGCCTATAATGTATTGGTGGACTACAGTGCAGAAGCCAGCATTGGACCTATGGTTGCTTTGGCCCTTTTAAGGGAACTTGGCCCAGTGGTTACCGCACTGCTGTTTGCCGGCAGAGCGGGTTCGGCCATGACCGCTGAAATCGGTTTAATGAAAGCCACTGAGCAGCTCTCTAGTTTGGAGATGATGGCTGTCGACCCGTTGAAGCGGATCGTCGCTCCTCGCTTTTGGTCTGGCATCATTAGCATGCCGTTATTGGCATTGATGTTTAGTAGCGTGGGTATTTTTGGCGGCTACCTTGTTGGTGTCGAGTGGCTGGGAGTTGATAGTGGTACATTTTGGTCGGTGATGAACTCTTCCGTTGAATGGCGGGAAGACATTGGCAATGGAATTATCAAGAGCGCAGCGTTTGCGCTGGTAGTGACCTGGATAGCGGTTTTCAAGGGATATGATGCAGTGCCTACTTCAGAAGGGATAAGTAGGGCAACCACTGAAACCGTTGTTCATTCTTCGTTAGCGGTGCTAGGACTCGACTTTGTCCTTACCGCGCTTATGTTCGGGTAAATGGATGCAAAATAGTAAGCGTTTTGATCAGCGTAAAATCGAGATATTGGTTGGCTTTTTCGTTCTGACCAGTTTTCTGGCGCTACTTATGTTGTCACTGAAAGTGGCAACCTCAGAGTTGAGCACCAGCACGAACTCGTACACGCTGTTTGCTAAGTTCGACAATATTGGTGGTTTGAAAGTACGTGCGCCGATTAAAGTTGGCGGCGTTGTTATTGGTCGGGTGGCTTCCATTGCCCTTGATCCAACAGATTGGGTGCCTGTGGTGGAGATGCGTTTAGATGCTGACTATAACCGCTTTACCGATTCTACATCCGCATCGATTTTGACATCTGGACTGCTCGGCGAGCAGTACATTGGCCTGCAGCCAGGCTTTGAAGAGTTTGAAGAAGAGAGTATCTACTTAGCCGATGGCGATAAGATCCCTGATACCAAGTCGGCACTGGTATTGGAAGATCTCATTGGGCAGTTTCTCTATAGTCAATCCAAGTAAATAGTGAGCAGGGCAACTGTGTATTCAATGATATTCAAATTTACTTCCTTTTTATCAGCATGGTTACTGCTGGTTACTGCTGCTGTCGCTGAACCGCTGCCAACGGAACTGAGGGATGATCCGTTTAAGCTCGCGCAAGCTGTGTCGAAGCGAACCTTTGGGCGTATCAATACTGAACAGGAGCAGCTGCTTGCACAGCCTGAATTGCTTAAGGAGATTGTGCGTGAAGAGCTTATCCCTTATGCCGACTATCGCTTTGCCGCATATAAAGTGATCGGTCAGAGTGAATTGAAAAAATCATCCAAAGAGCAGCGTGATCGCTTTGTGGAAGCATTTAAAGAGAACCTTATTGTTACCTATGCTCAGCTTTTTACTGAGTACAATGGCCAGAAAGTTGCTTTTTTACCTGGCGCGTTATCAGATGAAAACTACGCCACAGTTAAGACATTGATCCAAGAACCTGGAAGGCCAGATATCAGCGTTGACTTCAAAATGCGCCGCAACAAAAAAACTGGCCAATGGCTAGCATATGACATGGTGGCTGAAAATCTCAGTATGTTGAGCCAGAAAGAGGCTGAATTGCGAGGTCTTATCAGACAGCAAGGGTTGGATGCGGTCACCGATTTGCTGATAGAGAAGAACCAGACCAAGATCGAGTTTCAATCTGAGCCGGAGGAGGCCAAATGAGTGCAACCTTTGAGCGGGTTAAGGCCAGCCATTTTCAGATTAGCGGTAAGCTAGATCGCCTATCGGTTCCTACCCTTTGGGACAAACGTGAAAGCCTCTGCTGTGGCGAAGGCATTACCTATGTCGACCTGTCAGGGCTTGAGCACTGTGATAGTGCTGGTATGGCCTTTCTTTTCGAGTTATTTGCCTGTCAAAGCCGTCATGGGCGCGTGCTTAATTTTGTTAATGCGCCAGAACAATTGATGCGTTTAGTCGAAGTTTCTGATCTTAACGATATCCTTCCGATTGAAGCGGCTAAAGCCGCCTGATCTTTCCAAGAGGTTGTAATGGATAACACTGAAATTCAGTCATTACTGACTGATGCACTGTCGCTGGATGAAGTACACGTAAAAAGCGACGGTAGTCATTATGAAATTATTGCTGTCGGTGCCTGTTTTGAAGGTATGCGATCAGTGAAGCGTCAGCAGACGGTTTATGGCCCTTTGATGGCTACGATCGCTGCCGGTGACATGCACGCAGTTTCGATTAAAGCGTTTACCGTTGATGAATGGCAACGGGAACGTAAGTTGATGATGCCCTCATAGTAAGTCGTATGTAATGGATAGATTGTTAGTTGAAAAAAGCGGTCCTCTGCATGGTGATGTAACCATCTCAGGGGCTAAGAACGCCGCTCTGCCTATTTTATTTGCCACCCTGTTATGCGGTGAGCCGCTGGTTGTTAACAACGTACCTCGCTTGCGAGATATCAATACTACGTTGGCTCTGCTTGGCCGTATGGGGGTTGATGCGAACTGGAGTGGTGACAATCAAGTTACTATCGATGCCTCGATCTTGACCAGCCATGAAGCGCCTTATGATTTGGTGAAAACCATGCGTGCATCTATTCTGGCGTTGGGGCCTTTGGTCGCTCGTGGCGGTAAGGCGCGAGTTTCGTTACCGGGTGGCTGTGCTATTGGTGCGCGTCCAGTGAATTTGCATATTCATGGGCTAGAGTTGATGGGCGCAGATATTCAGGTGGAGGGCGGTTATATCAATGCCACCGCACCTGAAGGCGGCTTGCGTGGGGCGACTATTTTTCTCGATACCGTCAGTGTGACAGGTACCGAAAACTTGATGGCTGCCGCCGTCCTTGCCAACGGTAAAACGATAATTGAAAACGCGGCTCGTGAGCCGGAAGTGACAGATTTAGCCAACTTCCTAAATTCACTTGGGGCGAAGATCAGTGGTGCCGGGACAGATAGAATTGAGATTGAAGGCGTAAAAGCGCTACACGGTGGAAGTTATGCGGTGTTACCTGATCGCATAGAGACTGGCACCTTTTTGGTGGCAGCGGCTGTCTCCGGTGGTGATGTCACTTGCCGCAATACCGATGCGCGTTTATTGGAGCCTGTTATCGCTAAACTGCAAGAAGCAGGAGCAAAGGTCACTTTTGCTGATGACTGGATCCGATTAGATATGCGTGCTCGCCAACTCAAGGCTGTAAGCATACGTACAGCACCACACCCTGGCTTCCCTACGGATATGCAGGCACAGTTTACCGTGCTTAATATTCTGGCGGATGGCAGTGGCAAAGTGACAGAAACGATTTTTGAGAATCGTTTTATGCATGTGCCGGAACTATGCCGTATGGGTGCTGACATTGAACTGGAAGGCAACACTGCTATTTGTCATCACACTGACGAATTGACAGGTGCAGAAGTGATGGCCACCGATCTTCGAGCGTCAGCTTGCTTGGTGATAGCCGGTATGATGGCCGCTGGGCAAACGGTTGTCGACCGTATCTATCATTTAGATCGCGGGTACGAGGCGATAGAGAAGAAGTTGGGCGGCTTAGGCGCGACAATCACTCGCGTCAAAGCCTGATAGATTATCGTCTTGATATACGAATATAAAAGCTGCCCTCAATGGCAGCTTTTTTATTTATCCACATTCAATTGAGCAAAAGTGGCTAGTTGTTGCTCGCCAGTGCTGGTGGCTCATGCACTTGAACCGGGATGTTGAGGCGCTCGCCACGCCTGACCACAGTGATATTTACCGTGGCACCAGGTCTGGTTTCTGCGATCCGATCCATTGCATCATGGACACCAGCGACAGCTATATCGTCCATCTTGATCATTACGTCATTACGGAGCAGTCCCGCTCTTGCTGCTGGGCCGTCCGGCTCCATATTGTCAATTACAACGCCGGTTAATGTACCTAGTTTTAACTGCTTAGCGTGTACAGGGTTAACTTGCTGCCCAGTGATCCCCAAATAACCTCGTATGACGCGCCCATCGGAAATTAATTTGTTCATGATCTTATGGGCTAACGCATAGGGAATGGCGAAGCTGATCCCCTGGCTCTCAACATTGGGGCTGGTGTAATAGGCTGCCGTGTTGATGCCGACAAGCTCACCCAGGCTATTGACCAGCGCACCGCCAGAGTTACCGCGATTAATTGCAGCATCGGTTTGCAGAAAGTCTTGATAGCTGGTGGAAGCCATACCACTGCGCCCCGTGGCACTGACGATCCCTTGGGTGATCGTCTGACCCAGGTTGTATGGGTTACCGATGGCCAATACCACATCACCGACCATGGCCACTGTGTCTCTATTTTGTGGGATCACAGGAAGATCGTCAGATTCAATATAGAGCACGGCAAGATCGGTATAGATATCACTGCCAATGAGCTCGGCGGTAAATATTCGCCCATCTTGCAGCGCCACAATAATTTGATCGGCATCGGCAATAACATGGTAATTGGTGAGTATATAGCCCTTTTTGCTCATCAATACGCCAGAGCCTAAGCCTTGCGGACGAAGTTGTGCTGGTTGCGAGTCGGTGACCGATCGTAGGCTGCGGGTATAGACATTGACGACTGCAGGCGCCGCTCGCCTAACCCCTTCAGCAAAAGATATTGCTGCAGGTTGACTGCTGATCAGCAGACTCCCGCCGCTTCCCTGCTCACGCAGGTTTGGTAGTAGCAGCAATAAGATCGCCGCAATGGCGAGGCCAAAAACGATGCTTTTGCCCAAATAGGAGGCGAAAGAGGCAAATCGAGAGATCATGGATATGAAATTCCTTTAGATACAATCGCAGGATAGCACTGCCACTAAAGAAAAGGGAGTAAGACACGCTCTGGTGGAGCGTGTCTTAACAGATCTTAGTTGATTATCGGGTGTTACCGGACAACTAAATACATACGTTGGCCGTTCCGTTGAATGTTCAGGGCCAATACGGATGGCTGCTGCTCCAGAATTTGGCGTAGCCCCTTCAGGTTGGTTACTGGCTGTTTATTGAGACCGAGAATGACGTCGCCCTCTTTAAAGCCGATTTGTGATGCTGGCGACCGGGGGGCGACCTTTTCTACGATCACTCCTGATTGTTTATCGCTATCTTCACTGTTTCGCAGTACCGCACCTTCGAAAGCGGGATGGAGCGCCTGTGCTTGTACTCGTGCTTCCTCTGCCTCTTTCAGGGTGACTTTAAAGTCGGTCAATTTACCATCGCGGATCACACCCAGCGTAACCTGGCTGCCAGCGCCGCGGGTAGCTATTTTGGCGCGCAGTTCGCCAAAGCTCTTGATCATACTACCGTCAACACTGACCACGATATCACCAGCTTTTATCCCTGCAGCTTCTGCGGCCGATCCTTCGAACACCTGATTAACAAAGGCGCCGTGTTTGGTATCGTAGCCAAATGCTTCTGCTAAGTCTGGGGTGAGTTCGCCACCAGATACGCCGAGTACACCGCGTCTAACTTCACCGAACTCGATAAACTGTGAGACCAAGTCATTCACCATATCGATCGGGATGGCGAAGCCGATGCCAACATTGCCGCCGTTAGGGGCAACGATCGCTGTATTGATCCCGACCAGTTCACCATTGAGATTAACCAATGCGCCGCCAGAGTTACCCGAGTTGATGGCTGCATCGGTTTGGATGAAATTTTCATATTGGCCGATGTTAAGGTTAGAGCGACCTAGGGCGCTGATGATCCCTGAAGTTGCTGTTTGTCCTAAGCCAAAAGGGTTGCCTACGGCCACCACAAAGTCGCCAACACGCAACTGACTTGCATTGGCGCGGGGCAGCGCGACTAAATTATCTTGGTCTACCTGTAACAGTGCGATATCGGATTCTTCATCTGAACCAATAACGCGGGCATCGAGCTCTCGCCCATCTTGCAACGTCACCATGATCTTATCTGCGCTGTCGATAACATGGTGATTGGTGACGATGTAGCCTTTGTCACTGTCAATAATGACGCCAGAGCCGAGTCCGCGAAATGGTCGCTCTTGTACCTGCTCGCGCGGGGCTCCGAAGAAGTACTGATAGATATCCGGAACTCTTTGTTTCGCCGTATGTGTTCCAGATACGGATATGTCGACGACGGCTGGAGTGACTCTTTCCAGCATAGGAGCAAGGCTAGGAACTGGTTGCCCTTCGACGGAGAGGGGAAGAGAAGCCGCGGCTTCTGTTGGGGTAACGATAAGCGTGGCGCATAGCGCCAACGAGGCAAGAGACAGCAAACGTTTCATACTGATTTCATTCTCCCTAATGGTGTTTGATTGTTGCTACATCACAAACAGACAGAGGGAAGCGGGGATAAGTTCCCCGCTTTGGTTAACTTACAGGCTCTTTCTGTTTGTCTTTTTCCGTACCACTGATCAGGCCTGACGGTGAACCAGAGTAATCTCGAGGCTGCTGCCACTCTTCGTCATCTTCTGCTGTTAACGCTTTGTTTTGTTGCTCCAGCGCTTCTAGCTCAGGTAACTCGGCCCGGCTCTTTTCATCAAGCAGGGCATGAGCACTCTCGGTCAACTGACCACATAATTTGCGGTAATTGTCATTGGCCTGTTCAAGCAATTCAGCCGTCGCGGCGAAATGATCCGACACTTCTTGCTTATATTGCTCTAATTCAAATTGGGTCGCTTCCAGTGCTTTTTCAACCGAAGCTTTACCGGAACCTTCATTGGTGGAGCGTGAAAAATACCAACCCGCCAAGAAGCCTACGACTATAGATAAAATTCCAACTAACCAGATCATTCAGCGCGTACTCCGTTTCGTTCAGTAGGCTATGCCCAGGATCACAATATACCTCGGTCAGAATCACCATGGTACCATTGCAAGTGTAAACAATTATTTGTCAAAGGTGGGCAGAAGATGTCAGATACGCCGCTGGCGCGTTATGAAAAAGCGCTGGAACAGAGTGGTTTTGTGAGGGACAGCGCACAAGCGAATGCGGTTGACCATCTTCAAGAGCTGTATCAGCGTCTCAGTCAGCCGCCGCAACGTTCATTTTGGCAACGTTTAACAAAAGCACCGACATCAACGGCGAAAGGACTTTATTTTTGGGGCGGGGTTGGGCGCGGTAAAACCTATTTAGTGGATACTTTTTTTGAATGCCTGCCGGCAGAGAATAAGTTAAGGCTGCACTTTCACCGGTTTATGCATCGGGTTCATCAGATGATGCAGGCGTTGTCTGGCCAATCAGATCCTTTGGACAGTGTCGCAGAGCGGTTAGCTGCAGAGGCTAGGGTGATCTGCCTGGATGAGTTCTTTGTGTCGGATATCACCGACGCGATGATCTTAGGTAATTTGCTGAAAGGTCTCTTCCAGCGGGGAGTAACGCTTGTGACTACGTCTAATATCCCCCCTGACGAGCTATATCGCAATGGTTTGCAACGGGCGCGTTTTCTACCGGCCATTGCTTTGTTGAACCAACATTGCGACATCGTCAATGTTGATTCTGGTATCGACTATCGCTTGCGTACACTGGAACGCGCAGAGATTTACCACCATCCTTTAGACGCCGCTGCGCTAGTCAATCTCGAACAGTACTTTGCCGCGTTAGCGCCTGAACCGGGTAAGGCTGGGGCGTCAATTGAAGTGAATAATCGTCAGTTAGTCACGCGATGGTTGGCAGATGGTGTGGTGATGTTTGATTTTGCGGTGTTATGTGAAAGCGCCCGCAGCCAGATTGACTACATTGAGCTGTCAAAAGAGTTTCATACTTTACTCCTACATGGCGTCAAGCAGATGGGCGTGCACAATGACGACGTCGCGAGGCGTTTTATCGCCTTGGTTGATGAGTTCTATGAACGCAATGTGAAGTTGATTATTTCAGCTGAAAGTGAAATGGAGAAACTCTACGACGATGGGCGATTGAGCTTCGAGTTTAAGCGTTGCCAGAGCCGTTTGTTGGAAATGCAATCCCATGAGTACCTCAAGCGCCCACATATTCCTTAAATATAAGTGAGAAAGTGGGTGATCTTTGTCCACGCTTTGTCTATAATCCCGCTCCGCCCACGTTGCCAGCTGCCATATCGGCAGTGCTGACATAGACCGACAGGTGTATTCGAAGGGATACCATGCGGTGATTTTTGTGATGTCTCAATGCGTTGAGACGTGGTGTAAACGAATTTTTTAGGTTTGGATAAATGAAAACATTTACCGCAAAGCCAGAGTCTGTAAAACGCGATTGGTTCGTTGTTGATGCAGATGGTAAAACTCTGGGTCGTCTGGCGACAGAAGTAGCGCTTCGCCTGCGTGGCAAGCATAAGCCAGAATATACTCCTCACGTTGATACTGGTGATTACATCATCATCGTGAATGCTGAGAAGATCCAGGTAACTGGTAACAAAGCGAAAGGCAAAATCTATTACAGCCATACCGGTTTCCCGGGCGGTCTGAAAGAGATGAGCTTTGAAAAGCTTATCCAGAGAGCGCCTGAGCGTGTTCTTGAGAAAGCAGTGAAAGGTATGTTGCCAAAAGGTCCTCTGGGTCGCGCAATGTTCCGTAAGCTGAAAGTCTACGCAGGTGCTGAGCATGGTCATGCTGCTCAACAGCCTCAAGCTTTAGAACTTTAATTGGGGGTTCAGTCCATCATGGCAGATAATCAATACTACGGTACTGGCCGCCGCAAGAGCTCAACAGCACGCGTATTCATCAAAGCGGGCAGTGGCGCTATTACCGTCAATGCACGTCCTTTGGATGTTTACTTCAGCCGCGAAACGGCTCGTATGGTTGTTCGTCAGCCGCTCGAGTTAACCGAACTGGTTGGCAAGCTGGACATCAACGTAACTGTGAAGGGCGGTGGTACTACCGGTCAAGCAGGCGCTATCCGTCACGGTATCACCCGTGCACTGATGGAATACGATGAGACTCTGCGTAGCGACCTGCGTAAAGCTGGCTTCGTTACTCGTGATGCACGTCGTGTTGAGCGTAAGAAAGTTGGTCTTCACAAAGCACGTAAGCGTCCTCAGTTCTCCAAGCGTTAATTCGCTGGTACTGGGCGTTCGTCAACGTCTTTGCAAAAAAAGCCCCGTTTTTCGGGGCTTTTTTTTCCTTTTTAGATTAGGGTTGTATGACGAGTATCCTTGCCAGCGCAGGGTGTTTTTTTTACAATCTTGACTCTTTTTTGCAGCGTACCGTTTTCTTTTTCGGGAATTCTCCTGATGAGGCGGTTCGTCGCGCTCCAAAGCCGCAGATAAAAGCGGATGGTATGTGGGAGATAACTGGATGAGCAATGCGCCTGTCAATAACAGCCGTCGTCGCTTTCTAACTGCCGCGACAGCTGTCGTAGGTGGTGTGGGAGCAGTAGCTGCTGCTGTCCCATTTATAAAATCTTGGAATCCAAGTGAGAAAGCCAAGGCCGCTGGTGCTCCGGTGGAAGTGGATATCAGTAAATTGGAACCGGGACAGCTAATACGTGTTGAATGGCGTGGCAAGCCTGTTTGGGTGGTGCTGCGTCCTGATTCTGTATTACAAGAGATGAAAGCCAACGAAGATAAACTTAAGGACCCTCAGTCCAGCGAAGTTGATCAGCAACCTGAATACGCCAAAAACGAATTCCGTTCAGTGAAGCCTGAACTATTTGTTGCGGTCGGCTTATGTACTCATTTAGGTTGTTCGCCAACTTACCTTCCTGGTTCTTTTGGAGAACAGGTTGAAGGCGTTAACTACGGCTTCTTCTGTCCGTGTCATGGTTCTAAGTTTGATATGGCTGGTCGGGTTTATAAAGACGTACCAGCACCGTTAAACTTGGTTATTCCCCCGTACCATTTTAAAGACGATACAACCATCTTGGTCGGCGTTGACGGAGGGACTGTGTAATGTTCCGCTCATTACTCGAATGGATTGAATATCGGATACCTATGCAACGTGTATGGAATATGCACCTTGCTCAGTACCCGACGCCTAAGAATTTTAACTTCTGGTATTTCTTCGGCTCTTTGGCGATGTTGGTATTGGTGAACCAGATCCTGACCGGGATTTGGTTGACGATGAATTACACGCCCTCGGCTGAAGGCGCGTTTGCATCGATTGAATACATTATGCGAGATGTCGAATATGGCTGGTTGCTGCGTTATATGCACTCCACCGGCGCGTCAGCATTCTTTGTCGTTGTCTACCTGCATATGTTCCGTGGGTTGATCTACGGCTCATACCAAAAACCACGTGAACTGCTGTGGTTGTTTGGTATGTTTATCTTTATTGCCCTGATGGCTGAGGCCTTCATGGGCTACCTGCTGCCTTGGGGTCAGATGTCCTACTGGGGCGCACAGGTGATTATCTCGCTCTTTGGCGCGATACCTGTCATCGGTGACGATTTGACCCTTTGGATCCGTGGCGACTATGTCGTCTCAGGTGCAACACTGAATCGATTCTTTGCCCTGCATGTGATCGCATTACCACTGGTACTGGTGGTGTTGGTCTTCTTGCATCTGGTCGCACTCCACGAAGTGGGCTCTAACAACCCTGACGGTGTCGAAATTAAACGGCCAAAAGGGTCTGTTGCGGACGCTGATAAGCCTAAGTTCAAGTTCCACGAGTACTACACCAGTAAAAAAGATATTATCGATGCGGCGCCTTTCTTCCCCTATTTTGTGGTGAAAGATCTCATCGGTATCGGTGTGTTTTTATTCTTTTTTGCTTATGTCATCTTCTTTAACCCAGAGATGGGCGGGTATTTCCTTGAGCCACCTAACTTTGAGGCGGCTAACCCACTGAAGACACCTGAGCATATTGCACCAGTCTGGTATTTCACGCCGTTCTATGCCGTACTTCGTGCTATCCCACATAAGCTCGGCGGGGTTGTTTTCATGGGGCTGGCGATCGTCGTGTTGGCACTGTTGCCTTGGCTTGATCGTTGTAAGGTTCGTTCAATTCGCTACCGTAGTGGCTTGCACAAGCTAAACATTGCTCAATTCTCTGTGAGTTTTGTGGCATTGGGCATTTTAGGTGCTCTGCCAGCGACTGAAACCTACACTATGTATGCGCGGATATTTACCTTCTTGTATTTCGGTTTTTTCGTACTGCTTTGGTTCTATAGCAAAAATGAAAATACTAAACCGCTACCAGAGAGGCTGACCTGATGAAAAGGATGATCATAGCGCTGGTGGCGCTTCTACCAAGCTTGGTAATGGCTGCGGGTGGTAACGTCCACCTTGATAAAGCAAATTATGATTTGACCGATAAGGCGTCGCTGCAAACAGGTGCGAAGCTTTTTATGAACTACTGTTCAGGTTGCCACTCAACTAAGTATCAGCGTTACGAACGTGTTGCGCGTGATTTGGGTATTTCAGCAGCTTTGATGCAGGAAAATCTGATGTTTATTGAGGGAACCAAAATTGGTGCCTTGATGGAAAATGCAATGTCAGATGAATTGGGTGCTAAGTGGTTTGGCGCAACACCGCCAGACTTAACCTTGGTTGCCAGAGTTCGTGGCGCTGATTGGTTATACACCTATTTGCGTAGCTTCTATGAAGACCCGACTCGCCCATTTGGCGTGAACAATGTGGTTTTTAAAGACGTGGGTATGCCCCATGTACTGCAAGAGCTACAAGGGGTGCCACGTAAAACCTATGAATCTCGGCTGATTGACGGTGAACAGCAAGATGTTTATGTCGGTATAAGAGCTGATGGTTCTGGTGAAATGAGCACAGATGAGTATGACCATGCCGTACTCGATTTGGTCAATTTCCTTGTTTACTCAGCAGAGCCTGTGACCCTTGAGCGACGCTCTATGGGCTGGTGGGTGTTAGGGTTTTTGGTGATTTTCACTATCCTGGCGTACTTGCTGAAGAAAGAGTTCTTTCGCGATCTACACTAGTTAGGTTGTTGATAAGATAATGTTTGTCGGGAGACAGGGGTTACCCTGTCTCCTGTTTTTGCTAAAAGATAATATGGAGGCCCCATGGCCGTTGCTGCCAATAAACGTTCTGTGATGACCCTGTTTTCAGGTGCGAACGATCTGTACAGCCATCAAGTGCGTATCGTGCTGGCTGAGAAAGGGGTAAGTGTAGAGATCAATCAGGTTGATCCGAGCAACCTTCCAGAAGAGTTGATCGAGTATAACCCGTACAACACGGTACCTACCTTGGTTGATCGCGAGTTAGTACTCTATAACGCTCGCATCATCATGGAATACCTTGATGAGCGTTTTCCTCATCCGCCTCTCATGCCTGTATACCCAGTTGCGCGCGGTAATAGTCGCCTCATGATGCACCGCATCGAGAATGACTGGTATGTCTTGGTTGATAACATCATCAGTGGCAACAATGCTGATGCAGCACGTAAAGAGCTGACAGAGAGCTTGATTGCACTGGCGCCCGTGTTTGCAGAATCACCCTATTTTCTGAGTGAAGAATTTAGTTTGGTTGATTGCTACATTGCCCCGCTGTTGTGGCGCTTACCTAGTTTAGGTATTGAGCTGACAGGGCGTGGTTCTAAAGAGATCAAAACCTATATGCAGCGCGTTTTTGAACGCGACTCCTTTCAGGCTTCTTTGACTGAGTCGGAAAGAGAACAGCGAGTAGGTTTTTAAACGATGACCCCAAGCCGTCCCTATCTGTTGCGCGCATTCTATGAGTGGCTAGTTGATAACAACTTGACGCCCCACGTTGTCGTGGATGCGACGGTAGATGCAGTAAAGGTACCTACGCAGTTCGTCAAACATGGCCAGATTGTATTGAACTTAGCGCCCCATGCAGTAGGGCAGCTAGAGTTGGGCAATGATGCGGTATCGTTTAGTGCTCGTTTTGGGGGGACGCCTATGTCTGTTTATCTGCCTATTGAGTCGGTGACGGCGATTTATGCCAGAGAAAATGGCGCAGGAACCGTTTTTGCAGATGATATTGCACCAGAGGCTGATCTGGAAGAGCAACCAACACTGGTGACATCCCCGGTGACGGATGACGATAAGCCGACACCACCTTCTGGTGGGCGCCCTAGCTTGCGCGTGGTGAAGTAGTCACGTTAGACCTTGATATAAAAAAGGAGCCGTTAGGCTCCTTTTTTGTATTTTGAGGAAAGCTGTTCAGGCTATTTGCTGGTGTACTCAAACACGCGCACCACTTGCTTAACCCCAGTGACATTACGAGCTATTTCGGTGGCTTTACTTGCTTCCTGTTTGGTTAATAATCCGAGCAGGTAAACCTCACTATTCTCGGTAACCACTTTGACCTGGTTGCCGTTTACCTCTTTATCACCAATGAGATCAGCTTTGACCTTGGTGGTTATCCAAGCGTCATTACTTTGGGTAGTAAGACTAATCGGTGTACCTACTTTAACTTCATTGTGCACTGTTTTGACGCTGGGTATACCTTCAACCACACGGCTTATTTCGTTTCGCAGATGTGCGGTCGGGGCTTGTCCTACCAATAGCAAGGTGCCATTCACGCTGCTGATACTGATACGACTGTGATCCCAGATATCTTTGCGCTCCCGTAGACGACCGACTGCCTTGATTTCAATGGCATTGTCATCAATCTGAGAGCCCAAGGTACGACGGTCATCGATGGCTGCTGCGGTTCCCGCGGCGCCCGCTATGATCACTGCTGCACACCCTTGAAGGGCGAGAGTGCCGGCCAAAACGACACCCAGCAGGCGACGATGTGGCATCATATGATTACTCCTCATCTTGTGGGAATAAAGTGCGGTCGATGAGATCACAGAGGCAGTGAATAGCCAGCAGGTGAACCTCTTGAATTCGTGCCGTGCGGGTAGATGGTACACGTACTTCAGCATCGTTTGGACCCAAAAGCCCAGCCATCTCCCCGCCGTCTTTACCGGTTAAGGCAACAATTGTCATATCTCGTGACAGCGCCGCTTCCATCGCCTTAATCACATTACGACTTTGACCACTGGTTGAAATCGCTAGCAGAATATCGCCACTGTTACCCAATGCGCGAACCTGCTTGGAAAAGATCTCGTCATAGCTGTAGTCGTTAGCGATGGAGGTGATGGTCGAGCTATCGGTGGTTAGGGCGATGGCAGGGAGGCTAGGGCGTTCCTGCTCAAACCGGTTTAATAACTCAGAGGAGAAATGCTGTGCGTCGCCAGCAGAGCCGCCGTTACCACAGGTGAGGATCTTGTTTCCTGATAGCAGACACTGCACCATCATCTGTGCAGCTTTTTCTATGGCTGGAGGCATCGCTTCTGCCGCTGCTATTTTGGTTTGTATGCTTTCTTTAAAGCTTTCTTCAATGCGACTCAACATTGTTTGGCCCTTATCTTTGGACTTAGATCGCGTTACGGATCCATTCATACTGGTCGCCGGTAATGGCAACCACATCAATTCGACATGGGGTCAGACTCTCGTCTAACCCCTTTTGTTGCAGAAAAAGTTGCACTGTATGCCTTAATCGATGAATTTTCTTTTCATCGATTGCGGCTAAAGCGCCTCCGTGACTGCCAGATTTTCGATACTTTACCTCAACAAACACCCAAGTGTTGTCTTCTCGCATCACCAGATCTATCTCACCACCACGGCAATGGAAGTTTGCGGTGACAAACTTCAACTGATGGCGCTCTAGATAGGCTCTGGCCCGCTGCTCATAGGCCTCACCAATCGCCCTATGGCTGAGTAACCATTTCATCTTCTGTTGCCTGCCTTGGCATAAGCTCCGCGCTACCATTGCGCATTTTTGCCCAGTTCAATTCCCGTTTTATCTGGCCATCTTCTGAGACTTGCAGTCTACCTGTCATACCTTCCACGCTAAAACCTGGGAATGCGCGCATCTGGGCCAACTGACCGATCAGTTGGTAGGCGTCGAGTCCAAGGGCGAATAGGCGCTGCTCAGAGGCGCTGCGCTGAGGCCACAGAGCCTTACTGGCGTCACGAGTGCTTGATTGCTCTTCGGAGGCAGGCAGTAACAGGGGGATCTCACTGAACATCACGCCAGTTAATTCCCGTGCCTGACCTTGTGCCAAGCTTTTTTCATGGCTGCGAGAGCTGGCATAGATCGGCAGTTGGTCCGCAAACGGACTGACGGTGACATCGACAAAAGGCTTGAGTAGGCGAGTCTCTATTGGGTTGGAGAACAGGTAGACGGCATCTAAGTCTCGGCGACTGCGCGGCTCAACTTCCAACTTAGAGCCGAATAGCCCTTTCATATGTCGGATCCGAGCCTGACTCTCGTTAACCCCGAGCGCTTGTTCGACCATTTTCTGCATCGCTTTGCGGTCACTGTAATAACGCACCTCAACACTCTGCTTGGTGTCATCATTTGGATCAAGCTGATTGCTGCTGACTAACTGCATCCAACTCTCTTCAAACGCAGCAGCAATGCGACTACCTAAACCGCCCTTAGGCAGTAATAGTAAGGGGTAACGGTGGCCGTCATTCCACATTCGTTGGGCAGCCTGTACGGCTTCATCCTCGGGTGCCAACGGGAAGAAAAATAGTGATGCGTTGTCCACAGTACCGTCGATACGGTTTAGTGCGAGTAGTGGAGTGGTTAATGTGGCTTCGTTGAGCAATGTCTCAACGTTACCTTTTAGCAACGGACCGATAATAAAGTCGCTTGCAGCGAGTTGGGCCTGTTCCAGCGCCTGCAGTGCGCCTTCCGCTGCCGTATCATAAAATGTCACCGTTAGGTCTGGCATGGCTGTTTTCAGGTAGCCAAATACCATGCCATCACGTATCGCCTCACCTTGGCTCTTAAAGCGTCCAGTGAGTGGCAGCAAAACGCCAATCCGTTTTGGCGTGAATGGGCGGGTTTCTAGTGCGGTTTGCAGTTCCAACGGCAGGCTGGCTGCTGCAGGGTGATTGGGGAACTCTATGCGCCACTGCTCTAGGGCATCGATCATCGCAGCCGGGTGGGTTGACATGGTTTTGGTCAACGCCATTAGTCGTAACCAGCCTGTAAAGGCGTCTGGTGGCGGCGCTTGCTCAAAAGTTTGTAGCGAGAAGGGGGTCAGAGGCTTGAGATAGCTCCAGATATAACTGTGGTTTTCCACCTGCTGTTCTGGATCCAGTGAAGGATCGAGTTGCACCAGTGATCTGGCGGCTTCGACCCGGTTGCCACGGGCCAATTGAGCGCGAGCTAGCAATTGATAGGTGCGCAACTTATCTTCGCTACTCAGCTTATCTTTCTTGATTGAGCCTAGGATCTCAATGGCTTGATCTGGTGCGCCACGATAGATAGCAAACTCGGCACCTAACAGCGTGTACTCCAGTCGTTGATCATCGCGCGAAAGTGGGATCTCAATGTTGCCATAGACTGAGCGGGCTAACTCCAGTTGACCTTCAAGCAAGTGGGCGCGTGATGCCAACAGTTGATAGGCTTGGCGAGCCGTTCCTGATGTCTCTTGTGCTTTGAGTAAATAGTCGGCAGCGGGTGCCGTTGGCACCCCTACGGCAACGATGGCAACCTCTTCGGGTTTAGGATCCGGTTTTGGTGTCGGAGCACAGGCCGCAATGGTGAAGAGAATGGCAAGTGGCCAGCTTAGGCGTGGTAGAATACTCATCAGGTTAGGTTACCGGTCTCGTCTAGTAGGCGTAACTTTAATTTAAGTGGGCTTAGTGTACCTTTACCCTTTCATCTTAACAAACAACGGAAAACAGCCCAATGAGCTTAGCGAGTGCACTCTATATTGTCCCTACTCCCATAGGTAACCTAGGAGACATGACACAGCGGGCCATTGAAGTGCTGACAGCAGCGGATCTGATCGCCGCTGAGGACACCCGCCATAGCCGACGTTTATTGGATGCTTACAGCATCAGTGGCCATCTTTGGTCGTTGCATGAGCACAATGAACGGGCGCGCAGTGCTGCGATTATCGAAAGGGTGCAGGCTGGGCAAATTGTCGCGCTGATATCTGACGCTGGCACACCCCTGATTAGTGACCCCGGTTATCCTTTGTTGCGTGCTTGTCGTGATGCTGGTGTCAATGTGATCCCTTTGCCTGGGCCATGTGCAGCAATTACGGCGTTAAGTGCAGCCGGTTTGCCAACCGACAGATTTAGTTTTGAAGGTTTTTTGCCTGCCAAATCTGGTGCACTGAACAGTCGCCTCGATGGATTGGCAAAAGAGCCTCGCACCATGGTGTTTTATGAGTCACCACGACGGGTGCTAGTGACCTTGACCGCGATGATTGAGCATTTTGGTGCCGAGCGTGAGGCGACATTGGCAAAAGAGCTAACCAAGCGCTTTGAATCGGTTGTCCAATCGACTTTAGCTGGCTTAATTGACTGGTTAGAGGCTGAGCCAGAGCGTCAGCAGGGCGAGTTTGTTTTGGTGATTGGGGGCTATCAGGTGCCAGAGGGGGAGGGCTTGCCTGCGGAAGCTGAGCGTTGGTTAGCGCTTCTTATCGCTGAGTTACCATTGAAGAAAGCAGCCGCTTTGGTCGCTGAAATGTACGATGTGAAGAAGAAGCTGGTTTATGACCTGGGTTTGAAGTTGCAGGGTCGCTAGCTGAAACCGCGCAACTCTGCTAGACTCCGCCGCCGGAGTTGGCCAGATGATCGCCGCCGTTATTTATAGCGGGGGAGGAAAGTCCGGGCTCCATAGGGCAGGGTGCCAGGTAACGCCTGGGCGGCGCAAGCCGACGACTAGTGCAGCAGAGAGTATACCGCCGATGGCTTTTATCTTCGGATAATCGCACAGGTAAGGGTGAAAGGGTGCGGTAAGAGCGCACCGCGCGGCTGGTAACAGTTCGTGGCACGGTAAACTCCACCCGGAGCAAGACCAAATAGGCTTCCTTACGGTATGGCCCATATCGGAAGCGGGTAGGTTGCTTGAGCCTGTGAGCGATTGCAGGCCTAGAGGAATGATCATCCACGACAGAACCCGGCTTATCGGCCAACTCCCCCAACTTTTCTCTCGCCCCATCAGGGGCGAGTGATGGCGCAAAATAACCACTTTTTGCCTGATGCCTCTCTCTTCTCTCTGATTTCAGCACTGTAAAAATAAATTTTGGGCTGGAACGGCATTTCACCACCACTTTTATCCACTTTATCAACGGCTTTCGATTTTGCTACAAAAACCCCATGGTGACTGGCCTCACAGCATGGTAGTGACTGCTTGACAAGGGTTGTTTACCCCCCCTACACTTTAGCACCGTGGGGGAAAGTGGATAATTGTGGATCTAAAGGCAATATAACAGGGAGCCAATCTGATCATGTTTCGCGGTGCTAATGCCATCAATCTTGACAGCAAAGGTCGCCTTGCGATGCCAACTCGGTATCGTGAGACCCTTATGCAACGCTGTCAGGGGCAACTGGTTTGCACTATCGATATCAAAGATCCTTGTCTATTGCTCTATCCGTTGCCAGCTTGGGAAGCGATTGAGCTCAAGTTGCAACAACTCTCCAGTATGCACCCCGCCGAAAGGCGCATGCAGCGCTTGCTGCTTGGTTACGCCACCGAAGTAGAAATGGACAAAAATGGCCGTTTACTACTCTCCGCACCACTGCGTCAGCACGCCAATTTGGATAAAAAGCTGATGCTGGTGGGCCAGCTCAATAAATTTGAGATCTGGGATGAACAGACCTGGGCAGATCAGGTTGAAGCGGATAAAGAACTCGAGCTGTCGGGCACTGAACCATTCAGTGAACGACTGCAGGATTTCTCTCTCTAACTAGAGGCAATGGCATTGGTGCATGAAACCGTATTACTGCGCGAAGCGGTAGACGGACTGGCAATTAAACCTGATGGGATCTACGTTGACGGCACATTTGGCCGTGGCGGACATTCCCGTGCCATTCTTTCACAGCTTGGCCCCCAAGGCCGCCTGCTCGCTATCGATCGTGACCCCACCGCGATCGCTGTGGCTGAGCAGTTCGATGACCCCCGTTTCGAGATTATTCACGGCACTTTCTCCCAAATTGCGGCCTATATGGATGAACGAGATCTGAGCGGTAAAATCGATGGTGTACTGCTGGATCTCGGCGTGTCATCTCCGCAACTCGATGACGGTGAACGCGGTTTTAGCTTTATCAAAGATGGCCCGCTGGATATGCGGATGGACAACAGCAGTGGCCAAACAGCAGCTGAGTGGCTGGCTGTCGCGGAAGCAGACGAGATCGCTCGAGTGTTGAAAGAGTATGGCGAAGAGCGCTTTGCTCGCAAAATTGCTCGCGCCATTGTCCATGACCGCGATGAAAAACCGTTTTTACGGACATCACAACTGGCCTCTTTGATTGAGCGTATTACGCCGAATCGCGAAAAGCATAAACACCCTGCAACCCGCAGCTTTCAGGCTATCCGTATTGAGATCAATCAGGAACTCAAACAGATCCACGAAGTGCTTGCTGGAGCTATGGAAGTGTTAGCCCCCTGCGGCAGGTTGTCGGTGATCAGCTTCCACTCGCTGGAAGATCGCATCGTTAAGCAGTTTATGCGCTTGCAGAGTAAAGGGGAGCCGATCCCTCGGGGATTGCCCCTGACAGAAGCGCAGCTGGCGGGGCGCTGTAAATTGAAAACATTAGGTAAGGCGATCAAGCCCAGTGCTGCAGAGGTTGAGGCCAACCCTCGCTCACGCAGTTCAGTGCTACGCATTGCCGAGCGCCTTGAGGTGCCGCTATGACAGATAGCCAGCGCAGCCTCAGCCTATTGGTCTTTCAGGACCTATGGCGGCATAAAGGGTTATTCAGCATGGCGCTGATTAATCTGTGTTGTGCGTTTGCGGTGATCCTAACCGTGCACCACGCCCGTCAAGGCAACATCGTTTTGGAGCAGCTACTGGAGCGTCAGGATCAGCTGAAGGTCGAGTACCGCCATCTGTTGCTGGAAGAGAATTCGTTGGCCGAGCATAGTCGCATTGAGCGCCTTGCAAGCAGCCGATTACAGATGATCAGGCCAAGCCCTGAGTCTGAAAAAGTGGTGAGACTGCCATGAGTAAACAGGCAAAAGCCAATAAGGGACATCAACACTTCGCCTGGCGCTTCTATTGCGTTTTGGGTGCAGTGTCTTTGTTGTTCGTTGCGCTTTTGTCTCGTGCTGCCTATATCCAGGTACTGGATCCGGATCGCTTGCGTATGGAGGGTGATAATCGCTCATTGCGCACCAAGACTGAAATTGTTCAGCGCAGCTTGATCACGGATCGGAATGGCATCGAACTTGCGGTGAGCGTGCCGGTAGAAGCGGTCTGGGTAGATCCAAAAATTCTGTTTGAAAAAGATGGCTTGTCGATGACCCGTCGCTGGCAAGCATTGTGTGATGTGTTAGACCTCGATTTCGATAAAGTGATGGCGAGGATGCAGGGGAGTAAAGGTAAACGTTTTGTTTATCTGCAGCGTCAGCTGTCACCTGCAATGTCTGGCTATGTCGAGAATCTCAAGATCCCGGGGGTTTACCTGAAATCCGAGTCACGCCGCTTCTATCCTACAGGCGAAGTCAGTGCTCACTTGATTGGTTTTACCGACATTGATGACAGGGGCCTTGAAGGGCTTGAGCGCAGTTATGATGAGTGGTTAACGGGTACCGACGGTAAGCGAAAAGTTCGTAAGGACCGTGGCGGACGGGTGATCGAATCTCTGGAAGTGCTGGAGCAAGCGGAAACGCCCCACGATCTCGTGCTTAGCATTGATCAGCGGATTCAAGCGCTGGCTTATCAAGAGTTGAAGAAAGCCACGGAGTATCATCGCGCAACATCGGGATCGGTGGTGGTGTTGGATGTGCGGACCGGTGAAGTGTTGGCAATGGTCAATACCCCTTCATATAACCCTAATAACCGCAAAGGCTTGAAGAATCACCGTACCCGTAACCGAGCCGTGACAGATACGTTTGAACCTGGCTCGTCAGTTAAACCGCTGGCCGTTATCAGTGCCTTGGATGCTGGTTCAGTGCAGTCAGATACTGTGGTTGATACGTCGCCTGGTTGGATGCGTATTGGAGGTCGTCAGGTACGAGACTCCCGTGATTATGGTGAGCTGGATTTGGCAGGGATCCTGCAAAAGTCTAGCAATGTTGGCGTTAGCAAACTGGCACTTTCTGTGCCTGTAGAACAGCTGCTTGGCACTTTTTACAGCTTAGGTTTCGGTAGTGATACCGGCTTGGGGCTGCCGGGTGAAAGCAGTGGTGTGATCCATGAGCGCCGTCGCTGGTCGGAATTTGAAGTGGCAACCCTGAGTTTTGGCTATGGATTGACGGTGACCACGTTGCAGCTAGCCCAAGCCTACGCGGTATTAGGAAGCGGCGGTTTATTGCGTCCACTTTCGATTATCAAAACCGATGAGCCATTGCCCGCCAAACGTGTGCTGGATCAGCAGGTTGCCCGCAGTGTTCTCACTATGATGAATGCCGTGACCGAAGAGGGTGGTACAGGTATTGCCGCACAAGTTGCCGGTTATCGCGTATCGGGTAAGACGGGTACCTCAAGAAAAGCGGTGGCCGGGGGGTATGGCGATGACTATGTTGCGTCATTTGCCGGAGTGGCACCTTTGGATAACCCGCGATTAGCGATCGTGGTGGTCGTCAATGAGCCCGCCGGAGATAGATATTATGGTGGTGATGTTGCCGCGCCGGTGTTTGGTAAAGTGATGGCGGGCGCATTGAGGGCGCTCAATATTAGCCCTGATGCGGTGGAGGATAGCCGTATTGCGGTGCTCAGTGGAGGAAAGCCTGATGGCTCAGCTCGCTGAACTGCTCCCAAATTACTCTATTACGTTGCCAGCGATATCGCTGGCACAGATGCATCTGGACAGTCGACAAATTCGTCCTGGTGATCTGTTTGCTGCTATCCCTGGGCATCTGGTTGATGGCCGTGAATATATTGCGAGTGCTGTGGCGGCTGGAGCTGCCGCTATTCTGGCCGCGGGCGACGAAGAAGCACTGGTTTGGCACCAGGCAAAAGGTGCGGGGGCGGTGCCAGAGATCCGCGTGCCTGATTTAGCACGTCGGTTGCCACAGGTCGCTGCCCAGTTTTACGGTGAGCCAGGTCAGCAGATGAAAGTGATTGGTGTTACAGGTACCAATGGTAAATCGTCAGTTTGTTCCATGTGTGCACAGTTGGCACAACTGTGTGATGAACAGGGTGGGGTGGTCGGTACGCTGGGATGGGGCGCGGTAGATCAGTTGCAGCAAACGGCAAATACCACTCCCGACTGCGTCTCTGTGCAACAGATGCTAGCGGCGATGCGAAACGAACAGATGTCATTGGTGGCAATGGAAGTTTCTTCCCATGGCTTAATGCAAGGGCGCGCAGATGCTGTACCGTTCAGTACGGCAATTTTTACCAATCTATCTCGTGATCACCTTGATTACCATGAAGATATGGCGAGTTATTTTGCCGCTAAGAAGCGCCTATTTTCACTGCCGAGTGTAAAACGGGCGGTGATCAACGTGGAAGATAGCGAAGGGCGCGTTCTCTTTGCTGAATTGCGGGAGACGCTGGACTGTTGTGTGGTGGGGGATGCCGCCGCGTTGTCCGAACTGGGTTGTGCCCAGTTCATCGCTTATCAAGAGTTGTCTCACTTTTCTGATGGTATGCGCTGTGAGTTATCGAGCCACTGGGGCGAGGCGAGTTTATATCTGCCATTGATCGGTGATTTTAATCTTCGTAATTTTCTTTGCGCTCTCGCGGCTTTGTGCGTTGAAGGTTATGACTTCCAGCAGCTGGTGGCTATGGCGGCAAAGCTACAACCTGCCGCTGGCCGCATGGAACTGATACACAAACCGGGGCATCCTGGCCTGGTGGTTGATTATGCACACACGCCAGATGCGTTGGAAAAAGCCTTGGCCGCCTGTCGTCATCATTGCCATGGGCAACTATGGTGCGTATTTGGCTGTGGTGGAGATCGTGACGTTGGCAAACGTCCATTGATGGCGAAAGTGGCCGAGCAGTTGGCTGATCATGTGGTGGTTACTGCGGACAATCCCCGTAGCGAACCGCAGCACCAAATTACCCAAGATATACTGGCTGGATTTGCTTTCCCTGAGCAGATCTCTGTCGTGGAAGACCGCAGCCAGGCAATCGTACAAGCCTTTAGTCAAGCGGCGATGGCTGATCTGATATTGATTGCCGGTAAAGGCCATGAAGATTACCAATTGGTTGGTAAGCAAACCTTACATCATGATGATGGTTTGGTTGCCCGCCGCTTAATGGAGGAGGCGTTATGATCTCCCTGAAATTGAGCCAGATTGCCAATGCGCTAAATGGGCGTTTAGTCGGTGATGAGCTCACCATTGATAACGTGAGTACCGATACCCGCGCCATTGGCAAAGGCGATCTGTTTGTTGCTTTGAAAGGGTTGCGTTTTGATGCCCATGAATTTGCCGGGCAGGCGGTGAGTGATGGTGCTGTGGCCTTGGTTGTGGATCACGAATTAGACCTGCCTGTACCACAAATTGTGGTGACAGATACCCGCATCGCTTTGGGTGATTTGGGTGCTTTGGTGCGCCGTTCGGTTAATCCGCAGGTAGTCGCTATTACCGGTAGTACAGGTAAAACAACGGTTAAAGAGATGACCGCGGCGATCTTGGCAGAGCAAGGCCAAGTGTTGGCGACCCAGGGCAACTTTAATAACGATATTGGTGTGCCGCTAACCCTGTTACGCCTGACTGAAGATGATCAGTTCGCAGTGATCGAACTCGGTGCCAATCATATCGGTGAAATCGCCTATACCGTTGGGTTAACGGCGCCAGATGTCGCCGTGATAACCAATGCCGGAGCCTCTCATCTGGAAGGCTTTGGTAGTTTGCATGGTGTGGTTAGAGCAAAGGGCGAAATACTGAATGGTATTGAGCAGGGCGGTAATGCAGTGTTGAATTTCGATTCACCGGATCTGGCCTATTGGCAGGGGCGCTGTGGCGAACACCCTGTTCTAGGATTCTCCATCGACAAGCCTGATGCCACTGTTTTTGCCACCGATATCGATTTTGATAACGAGGGGCGTGCCAGCTTTATATTGAATCTGCCAGCGCAGCAGGCACAGGTGCATTTGACGGTACCTGGTGAGCACAATGTTAGTAACGCTATGGCTGCCGCTGCCGCTTGCTATGGCCTAGGTATCGATGCGCAGACGATCGCCAATGGCTTGGGCCATATGACCTCGGTAAAAGGTCGGCTCAATGTGTATCACCCCAGCGATGATATCCGCCTGATAGATGACACTTATAACGCCAATGAAGCGTCGGTCAAAGCGGCGATCAAGTTGCTCGCACGCTACCCCGGTGAAAAGGTATTGGTGCTCGGCGATATGAAAGAGCTGGGGGCGCAAGCGAAAGAGTTACACGAAGGCGTTGGTGTATTTGCTCAGCAACAGGGGATTAGTGCGCTTTACGCTGTGGGCGAACTTAGTGGTTGTGCTGCTGGTCGTCACAGTAACGGCCACCATTTTAACGATAAAGCGCGTTTGGTTGATGCGCTGAGGGAGCTGCTCAATCAAGGTCGTCCGACGACTGTGCTGGTGAAAGGATCTCGCAGCTCAAATATGGATAAAGTGGTTGCGGATCTTCTGCAACGACTGGAACAAGAAAAAGAGATGATAGGAGTTGCAGGATGCTAGTTTGGCTGGCGGAGTACCTGACCCAATACTACACGGGCTTTAATGTCTTCTCGTATCTAACGATGCGGTCGATTTTAGGTGTACTGACGGCACTGGTAATGTCACTGATGATGGGACCCTGGGTGATCAGAAAACTGCAGTTACTGCAGATCGGTCAGACCGTGCGCGATGATGGTCCGCAGAGCCACCTGTCAAAATCGGGTACGCCGACCATGGGCGGGTTGATGATCTTAGGCTCAGTACTGACCAGTGTTTTGTTATGGGCCGATCTGTCCAATCACTATGTCTGGGTGATGCTGTTTGTGATTGTGTCATTTGGCCTGATCGGCTTGATTGATGATTATCGTAAAGTGGTTCGCAAAGACCCCAAGGGTTTGATCGCCCGTTGGAAGTACTTCTGGCAGTCGGTCGCGGCACTGACCATTGCGGGATTTCTCTATTATAACGCGCAGTTAGATGCTGAAACGGTATTGGTCGTACCCTTCTTTAAGGATGTGCTGCCGCAGCTGGGGCTGTTCTATCTGGTGGTCGCTTACTTTGCGATTGTCGGTACCAGTAATGCAGTGAACTTGACTGATGGGTTAGATGGCTTGGCGATTGTACCCACGATCATGGTGGCGTCTGCACTGGCCTTTATTGCGTACCTCACAGGTAACGTTAACTTCTCCGCTTATCTGCAGATCCCATATATCCCTTATACCAGTGAACTGGTGGTGGTCTGTGCGGCCATTGCTGGGGCCGGTATCGGTTTTCTTTGGTTCAATACCTATCCAGCACAGGTGTTTATGGGTGATGTTGGCTCGTTAACCTTGGGTGCCGCTTTAGGCGCTGTTGCTGTGATGGTGCGTCAAGAGTTGGTGTTGATCATCATGGGCGGGGTGTTCGTGATGGAAACGGTGTCGGTGATCCTGCAGGTGGGCTCATTTAAGCTGCGGGGGCAACGTATTTTCCGCATGGCTCCGATACATCACCACTATGAATTAAAAGGCTGGCCAGAGCCTCGCGTTATTGTGCGTTTTTGGATCATCTCGTTGATCCTCGTTCTGGTTGGTTTGGCAACATTGAAGGTACGTTAATGATTGATTACGGCGGACAACAGATAGTCATCGTAGGGCTCGGGCAGAGTGGGGTCTCTTGTGCCCGCTTTTTGCGCGCGCGCGGTGCCTGTCCGCTGTTAATGGACACGCGTGAAATGCCTGCCGCTTACGTTAATGCCCCCGATCTGCAAGGCTTACCCACCTGCTTTGGCGGTCTTAATGAAGATATGTTGCTGAGTGCCGAGCTGATCGTTGTCAGCCCAGGGTTGTCACTGAAACTGCCGGCATTAAGTAAAGCCATGTCGGCTGGTATCGATGTGGTGGGTGATATTGAGCTGTTTGCCAGAGAAGTGACCGCACCTGTCGTCGCCATTACCGGCTCCAATGGCAAGTCTACCGTGACCACATTGCTCGGTGAGATGGCCCATGCAGCACGCTTGAAAGTTGCCATCGCAGGAAATATTGGTATCCCAGCGTTGGATCAAATTTCGCCTGAAATAGAGCTGTATGTGCTTGAACTGTCGAGTTTCCAGTTGGAAACCACGTCCAGTTTGAACTGTATTGCCGCCACCGTGCTCAATGTTTCAGAAGATCATATGGACAGATATGATGATTTGGCCAGCTACAGCCTGGCGAAACAACGTGTCTATGCCCATGCCGAAAATATCGTATTTAACCGTGCCGATAGTCAGACCTGGTGTAGCCGGTTCCTCACCCATGGTTGCCGCTTCAGCTATGGTTTGGACGCGCCACGAGATAGTGAATCCATTGGTATTGCTGAGCATCAAGGGGCGCGATGGCTGATGCGTGGTGATAAGCCATTGATAGCCGTTTCAGAGCTTAAATTGCTGGGAGCCCATAATCTCGCCAACGTGGCCGCGGCAATGGCGTTGGCAACCCTCGCCGGGATCCCGTTGTCGGCGATGAAAGAAGCTGTGCGCTCGTTTAAAGGCCTTGCCCATCGTTGCGAGTTTGTGTGTGAACGCAATGGTGTTATTTACGTCAACGATTCGAAAGCGACGAATGTGGGAGCAACGGAAGCGGCGATCTCCGGTTTAGTTGATAGCATTGATGGTCAATTAATTCTATTGGCTGGTGGTGATGGAAAAGGTGCAGACTTCGCCCCGCTGCAAGCGGCACTGGCGCAGGTGGATTGCCTGATCACCTTTGGCCGTGATGGTGAAAAGATCGCAGCGTTGAAGCCTGGTAGTCACGAGGTGGCCGTGTTGGAGCAAGCCGTCGCCAAAGCGTGTCACATAGCACAGCCGGGTGATGTTGTTTTATTGTCTCCCGCTTGTGCCAGCTTCGATCAGTTCCAAAGTTTTGAGCATCGTGGGCAGCGTTTTGCCCAGTTGGTACAGGAGGCCACCGTATGAGTCAGTGGCTTGCCCAAATGCGCTTACCTTTGAGCTGGCTTGAAAGCGACCGCAATGATGATGCGCCCTATGATCGGACATTGTTGGTACTGATTTTCAGTTTGATGTCATTAGGCTTAGTGATGGTGGCATCGGCATCTATGCCCATTTCAGAAAGGATGTATGGTCAGCCATTTCATTTCCTGTTGCGTCATCTGGTGTATGTGGTGCTGAGTGTGGCTGCGCTGTTTGCCATCATTCGTATCCCGATGGAACGCTGGCAGCAGGCCAACATGATGTTGCTGCTGGTGGCTATCGTGCTGCTGGTGGCGGTTTTGATCGTGGGGCGTAAGGTGAACGGGAGCTCCCGTTGGCTTGCATTGGGGCCGATCACTATTCAAGCCGCAGAGCCAGCCAAACTGTTTTTCTTCTGCTACTTGGCGGGGTATTTGGTACGCCGCCGTGATGAGGTGCGGGAGAACCTTAAAGGCTTTATTAAACCTCTGGCAGTGTTCTTTGTTATTGCGGTATTGCTGTTGTTTGAACCGGATCTTGGCACCGTGGTGGTGATGTTTATGACCACGGTCGGCATGCTGTTTTTGGCGGGCGCTAAATTGTGGCAATTCTTCTCCTTAGCGCTGATGGGCATATTGGCCATCGGCGTACTGGCTGTGACGTCAGAGTATCGATTGCGCCGTATTACTTCATTTATGGATCCGTGGGCAGATCCGTTTGGTAGTGGTTATCAGCTCACCCAATCTTTGATGGCATTTGGGCGCGGCAGTTGGTTTGGTGAAGGCCTGGGTAACAGTATCCAAAAACTTGAATATTTGCCGGAAGCCCATACCGACTTCGTTATTGCTGTATTGGCAGAAGAGCTCGGCTTTGTTGGCGTAGCACTGGTACTTGGCCTGTTGTTGGCGTTAGTGGTGAAGGCGTTGCTGATTGGTCGTCAGGCATTGCATTTAGATCGTACCTTTGAGGGCTATTTTGCCTACGGCATTGCGATTTGGATGGCGTTTCAAGGTGCGGTCAATATTGGCGCGAGCTCGGGGCTTTTCCCGACCAAAGGACTGACTTTGCCACTGATCAGTTACGGCGGCAGTAGTTTGCTGACCTTAGCCGTGACTGTCGGGATTTTGGTGCGGATTGAGCATGAAGTCAGGATGGAACTGCGCCAAACCAAGCGCGTGCCGAACAAAGCCAAGCCGGCAAAAAAAGCAGATGCTGTCCCAGCGGAGGAAAGCTGATGGCTAGCCGACTCCTAATTATGGCTGGTGGCACTGGCGGTCACGTATTTCCAGCATTGGCTGTGGCTGACTACCTCGCAGCGAGGGGCTGGCAAATAAGCTGGTTGGGTACCCGTGGCCGTCTGGAAGAGCAATTAGTGCCGAAGTATGGATATGCCATCGATTATATCGATGTTCAGGGCGTGAGAGGCAATGGCCTCGTTCGGTTGCTGGCGGCGCCATTTAAGATCGGTAAAGCGATTTACCAAGCGCGCCGGGTAATAAAGCAACGCCAACCTGACGTGGTTTTGGGGATGGGCGGATACGCCAGCGGCCCGGGTGGCATCGCCGCGTGGCTCACTGGTAAGAAGTTGGTGGTGCATGAGCAGAATGCCGCCGCCGGAATGACCAATCGTTTGCTCGCCCGTTTCGCCAGCGATCTGCTCGTTGCTTTCAACGGTGCATTTCCTGGGATTGAGCAGGTGGTAGGCAACCCGGTGAGAGCTGCGTTTGCAGAGTTAGCCTCACCACGAGAGCGTAAAGCGGATATCACAAAGCGTCCAGTGCAGATAGTGGTCGTAGGTGGCAGTTTGGGAGCGCGAGTGCTGAATGAAGTAGTGCCAGCTGCTGTGGTTAATTTGGACCGTCCACTGGTGATCAAGCATCAGACAGGTAAGGGCCAGCATGCTGAAGTGTTAGAACGCTACCGTGCGGCAGCGCAGGCCCAAGTAGAGGTAAGCGAATTTATTGACGATATGGTTGCGACGTATGGTTGGGCTGATCTTGTGATCTGCCGCGCCGGAGCGCTGACGGTGTCAGAAATAGCCATGGCCGGTGTTGCCAGTATCTTTGTGCCTTTGCCCCATGCGGTTGATGACCATCAGACTAAAAACGCACAGTATTTGGTGGCGGCGAAGGCGGCCATTTTGATGCCGCAAAAAGAATTTGATGCAGTGAGTTTAAACGAGCAGTTAACTGCGTTGTTGGATAAACCGGAAGTGTTGGTTGAAATGGGTGAATCAGCAAAAAGTGCTGCCACGCCAAACGCGACCGCTGATGTGGCAAATATCATCAGCGAACGGGCTAGGAGACATTAGGCGATGGCAGTATTAAACGAACAACAGATTAGCCAGATTAGGCAATGGGTGCCGGAGATGCGTCGCGTTAGTCGCATCCATTTTGTTGGGATTGGCGGTGCCGGCATGGCTGGGATTGCCGAGGTATTGGTGAATGAGGGCTATAAAGTCACGGGGTCGGATATCGGCCTTAACCAATCAGCTCAACGACTAATTGGTTTGGGTGCTGAGGTGTTTATTGGCCATAACGCTGCACAGATCGACGGTGCCAGTGTGGTGGTTGTCTCTACGGCGATTGCGGCGGATAACCCAGAAGTATTGGCAGCTAATGCTGCGCGGATCCCCGTGGTAAGGCGCGCCGAAATGCTCGCGGAATTGATGCGTTATCGTCACGGCGTGGCGATAGCCGGTACCCACGGCAAGACGACCACTACCAGTTTGACCGCGACGTTGTTTGCCGAAGGGGGGCTTGACCCGACCTTTGTCATCGGAGGCCTGCTTAACAGTGCTGGAACCAATGCCAGGCTGGGCAGTAGCCGTTATCTGATCGCGGAAGCAGATGAGAGTGATGCGTCATTTCTCCATCTGCAACCTATGGTGGCGGTGATCACCAATATTGAAGCTGATCATATGGATACCTATGGCGGCGATTTCGAACAATTAAAAAGTACTTTTGTTGAGTTCTTACATAATTTGCCATTTTACGGACTAGCCGTACTTTGTATTGATGATGAGGTGGTACGCGAATTACTGCCTCGGGTTAGTCGTCATATCACAACATATGGGTTTAGTGACGACGCAGATGTGCGAGCCGTTGATTTTGTACAACGGGGCCATTGCTCTGAATTCACGGTTAACAGGAAAGGGCATAGCAGCTTACAAGTGACTCTGAATTTGCCAGGGCAACACAATGTGCTGAATGCGTTGGCGGCTATTGCTGTGGCGACCGAAGATGGTGTCGCTGACGACGCCATTGTTCGTGCACTTGGCGCGTTCGAAGGAATTGGCCGCCGTTTCGAGCACTATGGTGAGTTCGATACAGGCAATGGCAAAGCGATGCTCGTTGATGACTATGGTCACCATCCATCAGAAGTACAGATGACGATCAAGGCGGCTCGTGCTGGTTGGCCTGAACGGCGCTTGGTATTGGCATTTCAGCCTCATCGCTATACCCGGACGAGAGACCTTTACGAAGACTTTGCTGATGTGCTGTCGCAAGTCGACCTGTTGCTGTTGTTAGATGTTTATCCGGCAGGAGAGAAGCCGATCCCTGGAGCTGATGGACGTGCACTCTGTCGCTCAATTCGCCAGCGCGGCAATATCGATCCGGTGTTTGTGGCGACGCCGGAACAGCTTCCTGCACAACTTGGTGAGCTGCTGCAGGACGGTGATCTGGTGTTGACTCAGGGTGCAGGAAACGTTGGTGCCGTCGCCAAGCGTTTAGCAGAATTAAAGTTGGATATTGCCGCAATGAAGGCAACCGGGGAGGGCGGTGATGGCCTCTAAGCAGTTTGGAAAAGTGGCCGTGCTTTATGGCGGAACTTCGGCAGAGCGTGAGGTGTCGCTCAAGTCAGGTGAGGCCGTGCTAAAAGGCCTGCATGCTGCGGGAATTGATGCCCACGGTGTTGATCCAAAACATCAGCCAGTTAGCAGCTTACATAAGCATGGTTTCGACCAGGTGTTTATCGCTTTGCATGGGCGCGGTGGTGAAGATGGCACCATGCAGGGGTTGCTCGAGCTGTTGCAGCTGCCCTATACCGGCAGTGGTGTATTGGGTTCCGCATTGGCGATGGATAAAGTGAGAACCAAGCAGGTATGGCAGAGCTTGGGGCTACCGACGGCGGGCTACCGCGTTGCGATAAAAGATCAGTGCAGCCCTGAGCTGCTTGCGGCCTATCTTACTGAGTTGGGTGGGTGTGTCATGGTTAAGCCTGCCAACGAGGGATCCAGCATCGGCATGGCCAAGGTTGATACAGCAGATGCACTGACAGATGCAGTCGCTGCGGCTTTTGCGTACGACAACGAGGTTCTGTTGGAGCAGTATGTTGTTGGCAAAGAGTATACCGTGGCGATCCTGGAGGGTAGAGCGTTGCCAATGATCCGGATGGAGACGCCCAACACCTTTTATGATTATCAGGCGAAGTATCAGAGTGATACGACTCAGTACCATTGCCCTTGCGGTTTGGATGAGCAGTTTGAAGCTGAACTTGGGGAGATTGCGGTTCGGGCATTTGATGCGGTGGCGGCATCAGGCTGGGGTCGAGTTGATCTGATGATTGATGACGCCGGTGAAGTGTTTCTACTGGAAGTAAATACCGTACCGGGCATGACGGAAAAGAGCTTGGTGCCGATGGCAGCAAAGGCTGCAGGTATTGGCTTTCCCGAATTGACGTTGCGAATATTGCAAACGGCGGACTAAATGGCGATAGCTATGACGACAGAGCCAGAGATGACACCAGAACATGAGGCGACCAGTAAGCACTGGGGCGGCTTGGTGTTTTTTATTCTCACTCTGTTGGCGTTGGGCTATGGCATCTATCAATTGAGTGAGGCGGTGGCAGATCGTGAAGTGCTACCGATCGCGCAGCTTAAAATTATTGGTGAGCGGCGTTTTACCACCGATCAGGAGATCCGCGGTGCGCTCGAATCGGGTGCAGGGCTGGATTCGTTGATGATGCAAGATGTCGCCCATGTTCAGCGTCGCGTTGTGGAGTTGCCGTGGGTGGATGCTGTGCAGGTGAGAAAGTCTTGGCCCGATGGTTTGACGTTGTTTATTACCGAGCAGCAACCGTTGGCGCAATGGGATGAAGGTCGCTTGCTGAATCAACGGGGTGAGCTATTTACTGTGCCAGAGCCGGCTTTGGCGGAGCCTTTGCCTTTGTTGCAGGGGCCGGATGGTACCGAGCAACGGGTGTTGGATTATTTTAAGCGCTTCGATTCGTTGCTGGCTTACCACCAGCTCGAGTTGCTTGAGTTAACCATGAGTACACGACAGGCATGGAAACTGCTTTTAGCACCTAACCTGGAATTGCGTTTAGGGCGAGAAGATGAGATTGCTCGTTTACAAAGATTTATAGATCTCTATCAGGCATTGCCTGCAGAGGCGAAAAACAAAATCGCTTATGTCGATGCGCGTTACGACACAGGCATGGCGGTAGGTTGGCTTACCGAAAATGATACGGAATAGATGGCGAGTGTGTGGGAATGAGTAAAACCACCGATGCGAGATTGATTGTTGGCCTAGATATCGGCACGTCGAAAGTGACCGCCGTGGTAGGTGAAGTAATGGCCGATGGTGAAATAAGTGTCATCGGGCTGGGTAGTCATCAATCTCGGGGCATGGATAAGGGCGGTGTGAATGATCTTGATTCTGTCGCCCGCGCTGTGCAGCGAGCGTTAGATGAAGCTGAGCTGATGGCCGGATGCCAGATCGCTTCTGTGTTTCTGAGTATCAGTGGCCGCCATATCGAATGTCAGAATGAAAATGGCATGGTGTCAATTAATCAGGAAGAGGTGACACAAGAGGATGTCGATGCGGTGATCCATACCGCTAAGTCTGTGCCTATTTCCGATGAACGACGCATTTTACACGTGTTGCCACAGGAATTTGCTATCGACTGGCAGGAAGGGATAAAGAGCCCAATAGGTATGTCGGGCATGCGTTTGGAAGCCACGGTTCATATCATCACTTGTGCCAACGATATGGCAAAAAACATTGTGAAGTGTGTTGAACGATGTGGCTTGAAGGTCGATAAACTGATTTTCGCGGCGTTGGCATCCAGCTATTCGGTGTTGACCGATGACGAGAAAGAGCTGGGAGTCTGCCTGGTAGATATTGGTGGCGGTACCATGGATATCTCGGTGTTTACCGCCGGCGCGCTCCGCCATACCGCGGTGATCCCTGTGGCTGGGAATCAGGTCACCAGCGATATCGCTAAGATCTTTAGAACGCCACTGTCCCATGCCGAAGAGATCAAAGTGCAGTATGCCTGTGCGCTGCGCCAGTTAGTGAGTTTGGAAGACAGTATTGAAGTACCCAGTGTGGGGGGGCGACCGTCTCGTACTATGAGCCGTCACACATTGGCTGAAGTTGTAGAGCCCCGTTACCACGAGTTGTTTGATTTGGTAAAGGAAGAGTTGAAGCGCAGTGGTATGGAAGACCAGATTGCTGCGGGGGTCGTATTGACCGGAGGTACAGCGAAGATGGAGGGAACTGTCGAGTTTGCTGAGGATGTGTTTCAGATGCCCGTGCGGCTAGGAACACCGCTCGAAATTAAGGGATTAACAGATTATGTAGATGACCCGGTATATGCCACTGCTGTTGGCTTGTTGCATTACGGCAAAGATGATTTGCTGGGACAACGCCGGGAAAAGCGCGCAAGCGAAGGTGTTTCAGGCCTGTGGTCGCGAGTGCATAGTTGGTTTAAGGGTGAGTTTTAAAACGTTCTGGGTGAGAACAAAATAAATCGGAGATCGCATCATGTTTGAGTTCATGGAAAGTCATAGTAATGACGCTGTTATTAAGGTCGTAGGTGTTGGGGGCGGTGGCGGTAATGCTATCCAGCATATGGTTGAAAACACCATTGAAGGCGTAGATTTTTACGCTGCCAATACAGACGCGCAAGCGTTGCGCAGCAATGCGGCTGAGCACAAAATTCAGCTTGGTGGCGCGATCACTAAAGGTTTGGGTGCAGGTGCCAATCCTGAAGTTGGTCGTCAGTCAGCACTGGAAGATCGTGAAAATATCAAGAAAGCCCTTGAAGGCGCTGACATGATCTTTGTTGCCGCGGGCATGGGTGGTGGTACCGGTACTGGCGCTGCACCAGTAGTGGCTGAAGTCGCGCGTGAGATGGGGATCCTTACCGTCGCCGTGGTGACTAAGCCGTTTCCATTTGAAGGCAAGAAGCGCATGGAATATGCCGATGCTGGTATTGAAGCGTTGCGTGACCATGTTGACTCGTTGATCACTATCCCTAATGACAAGTTAATGAAGGTACTTGGGCCGCGTACCAGTCTGTTGGATGCTTTTAAAGCTGCCAACGATGTATTGAATGGTGCCGTACAAGGGATCGCCGAGTTGATCACCCGCCCAGGCTTGATTAACGTCGATTTTGCCGATGTCAAAACCGTGATGTCAGAAATGGGTACCGCTATGATGGGTACCGGTATTGCGTCCGGTGAAGATCGTGCAGAAGAAGCTGCTGAAGCGGCAATCTCTAGCCCGCTGCTCGAAGATGTTGATTTGGCGGGGGCACGCGGTATTCTGGTAAATATCACTGCTGGCCTAGATATCAGTATCGAAGAGTTTGAAACTGTCGGTAATGCGGTTAAAGGCTTTGCCTCTGAAAACGCCACAGTGGTTGTTGGTGCTGTTATTGACCCAGAGATGAGTGAAGAGCTGCGTGTGACCGTTGTTGCTACCGGTATCGGTGCGGAGCGTAAGCCGGATATCACTTTAGTGAGCCGTCCGACACCAGCAGTGGAACCTGTCAGCAAGCCTGCACCGACCATTGAACCTCTGTCTGCAAACATGGTCTCAGATCAGGTGATGCCAGAGAAAAAGGTTGTAAATGGCCCAGCCACAGGCGGTCAGGGAGAGTTGGATTACTTAGATATTCCAGCCTTCTTACGCAAGCAGGCAGACTAGGATTAGAGTAAAAGCTTGAAATTTAGTCAGCATATCGATAAAATATGCGGCCATTTTAAGCGGCTGTTCTATACTTTGAAGGATAGCTATAGCGGGTAACTGTATGATCAGACAGCGAACTCTAAAACAGAGTGTCAGTTCTACTGGTGTTGGTTTGCACTCAGGTAACAAAGTCTCACTGACTTTGCGCCCTGCGCCTGTGAACACCGGCGTGATATTTCGTCGTGTTGACCTTGACCCAGTAGTAGACATTCCAGCAGACCCAGCCTTGGTGCGAGACACCATGCTGTGTACCTGCTTGATCACGGATGATGGCGTTAAACTTTCTACCGTAGAGCATTTATGTTCAGCGTTGGCAGGTCTCGGCATTGATAACGTGATTGTCGAAGTGGATGCGCCGGAAATTCCGATCATGGACGGCAGTGCCAGCCCTTTCGTATATCTGCTGCAAACAGCGGGTATCGAAGAGCAAGGTGCAGCGAAGAAGTTTATCCGTATTAAGCAGACGGTACGTGTGGAAGATGGCGATAAGTGGGCCGAGTTCTCACCCCATAATGGCTTCCGCGTGAATTTTGCCATCGACTTCGAACACCCGGCGATTGACGGTGAGAAGCAGCGTTTGTCTATGGACTTAAGCGCATGCTCATTTGCCAAAGAGATCAGTCGGGCTCGTACCTTCGGATTCATGAAGGATATTGAGTACCTACGAGCCAATAATCTTGCTCTGGGTGGTAGCTTTGAAAATGCTATCGTGCTTGACGAATATCGGATCCTGAATGAAGACGGTCTGCGCTATGACGATGAGTTCGTGAAACATAAGATCCTTGATGCGATCGGCGATCTCTTCCTTGGCGGCTATTCCATCATTGGTGAAGTGACAGCATATAAATCAGGCCATGCGCTTAACAACATGTTGATACAAGCGTTGTTGAAGCAGCAGGAGGCGTGGGAGTTTGTGACTTTCGAAGACACAGAAGAAGCGCCTGTATCATATATGATGCCAAGTTTAGCCTGACAAATCAGTGAGTTAATATTAAAACCAGCCGAAAGGCTGGTTTTGTTGTTTTAGCCGCATAGTTTTTGGCGAAAGCTATTTTTCGCGATTGGCTAACTTGAGTAATTGTTTTTTTAGCTCTGCTGGTGCGTGATCGGCGAGCGCGCGCAACTGTTCGGCTGTTGATGGTGAGATCATTCTCGATTGGCCCGTAACTTGCGTTCTTTTAGGAACTATCGACTTGTTTGGCACTATTTGCACATTGATGGTGCTAAGCCCCGGCAGATGTTGCTTGCGTAACTGGCTGAGCAACATACTTTGGGCAAAACGCAGTCGTTGAGCCCACCCGGCAGAGGGAACGGTAAGTACAAGAATGCCTTCACGATAATTGGCAACAGTGACTTGTTTGCTAATTAGCTCAGGCAGCAAGGCTCTCACAGCTTGGTTTATTTGAGTGATTTGTTGTGCGCCGTGTTGAAGTTTCGCCAGCGCACCTGTGTTAAGGTTTATCAGCTGTGCCAGCTCTTTGGGGCGTTTAGGGCGCATCACAATAAAGGTACCTGCCTAGTTACCAATGGTTTATCGGGCATTTGCCGAGTTACAAGGTATAGATAGAAGTAGTCGTTATGAGTGTATCAGTATCCTTAAAAACGCGAAATCGCGAGTACCACTTAAATCTAGGTGCCTGGCACATAGGTGGATTTTTTGTGGCTGTCGTGTTGCTTGCTGCCACGTTTGTGAGCACCCAGCTTAACCAGCTGGACCCAATCCGTTTGAAAGTTGCTGAAAAGCGTATCGAAAACGAGTCTCAAGTTGTGCAATTGGATGAGTTGCGTCAAGCGACCGCTCGTCAGTTGCAACAGTTAGCTGGTCGTGTCGGGCTATTACAAGCTCATACCCAACGCTTGGAAGCGCTGGGTAGCCGATTGACCGATCTTCATGAGTTGGATTCAACTGAGTTTGATTTTGCGGCGGAGCCCCCTGTTGGTGGTCCAATCAATATTGATACTGCGGATGAGGTGATTGAGCCTGGAGAGCAGCTCGGGGAGCTGTTGGCCAAAATCGATGAACTCTCATCTCAGTTAAATAATCGTACTCGTCAGCTTGCACTACTTGAAAATCTATTACTGAATCACCAGATCTCTGACGAGAGCTATGTTTCTGGTCGCCCAATCAGCGATGGATGGTTATCATCGTATTTTGGCACACGTACCGATCCGTTCACCCGTAAACCAGCCCACCATAAAGGGATCGATTTCGCGGGCAAAGAGGGCGGTGAGGTTGTTGCGACGGGTGCTGGCATTGTCACATGGTCTGCACATCGTGGGGGTTATGGTGAGCTGGTTGAGATCAATCATGGCGCGGGATTGTCCACGCGTTATGGTCACAATCAGACACTGCTAGTGAATGTGGGTGATGTGGTGACCAAAGGGCAAGTGATTGCTCGCATGGGCAGCACAGGACGCTCTACAGGGCCTCACGTGCACTATGAAGTACTCAAACATGGTCGTCAGATAGACCCGATAAAATACGTCTATCGAAAGGCTAAGTAATTAGAATAATAATGCGCTAGTCATGGTTGCTAGGCTGCCATGGCTTTTTATTTTATTAGGGATAACCCGGCGTCGCCTTCTGGTTTGAACGCTATAACTATTAGTAATCACACCCATGTTCGTAAAAGCACTTACCAAATTATTCGGTAGCCGGAATGAGCGCGTGCTCAAGCGTTATCGCAAAGTTGTTAATCAAATCAATGCCCTTGAAGCAGATGTCGAAGCACTATCTGACGACGCCCTGAAGGCGAAAACAGAAGAATATCGTCAACGTCTCGCTGATGGTGCAACGTTAGAACAGTTGTTGCCGGAAGCGTTTGCAACGGTTCGAGAAGCCAGCCGCCGGGTATTTGGTATGCGCCATTTCGACGTTCAGCTGATCGGTGGCATGGTGTTACACGAAGGCAAAATTGCTGAGATGCGCACCGGTGAAGGTAAAACGCTGACTGCCACGTTGCCTGCTTATCTGCATGCACTTACCGGCAACGGTGTGCACGTAATTACGGTAAACGATTATCTGGCTCGCCGTGATGGAGACTGGAATCGTCCGTTGTTTGAGTTTTTGGGGATGACCGTTGGTTGTAACCTGTCACAGATGGATAGTGCCGCTAAGCGTGAGGCGTATGCTTCGGACGTGACTTACGGTACCAATAACGAATTTGGTTTTGACTATCTTCGCGACAACATGGCCTTCGCACCTGACGATCGTGTTCAGCACGGTTTGAATTTTGCGGTTGTCGATGAGGTGGATTCAATCCTTATCGATGAAGCGCGTACGCCGTTGATTATTTCCGGTGTTGCAGAAGATAGCTCGGAAATGTACCGTCAGATCAACAAGTTGATTCCGCTGCTAGAAAAAGCCCCTGAGGATGACAGTGAAGAAGCTCGTGCCGTAGGTGATTACACGGTAGATGAGAAGGGTAAGCAAGTTTTCCTGACCGAACAGGGCCAGGAACGCGTTGAAGAGTTATTGAAAGAGAAAGGTCTGCTGGCAGAGGATGACTCGCTTTATTCGGCGGGCAACATCTCATTGATGCATCACATTAATGCTGGGTTGCGTGCCAGTGTGCTGTTCCATCGCGACGTTGATTACATCGTTCAGGACGGCGAAGTGGTGATTGTTGATGAGCACACCGGTCGAACCATGCCGGGTCGCCGTTGGTCTGAAGGTCTGCATCAAGCGGTAGAAGCAAAAGAGGGCGTGGATATTCGTAATGAGAACCAGACGCTGGCCTCGATTACGTTCCAGAACTTCTTCCGTATGTACAACACGCTATCGGGTATGACGGGTACGGCTGATACTGAGGCCTTTGAATTCCAGAGCATTTACGGCTTAGAAACCATCGTTATTCCGACCAACTTACCTATGGTGCGTGATGATCGCCCTGATCTGGTTTACCTGACTGCTGGTGAGAAATTTGACGCCATCATTGAAGATATTCAGGACTGTGTGAAGCGTGGTCAGCCAGTATTGGTGGGTACCGTCTCTATTGAGATCTCTGAGTATCTTTCTGGCTTATTAAACAAGGCCAAGATTAAGCATCAGGTGCTTAATGCCAAGTTCCATGAGAAAGAAGCGCAGATCGTTGCCGATGCGGGCCTACCGGGTGCCGTCACCATTGCGACCAACATGGCAGGCCGTGGTACCGATATCGTACTTGGGGGCAACTGGCAGTCGCAGATCGATAGTTTAGATCAGCCCACTGAAGCGCAAGTTTCAGATATTAAAGCTGCATGGCTGAAGGTACACGAAGAGGTGCTGACTGCAGGCGGTCTGCATATCATTGGCACCGAGCGCCATGAGTCGCGCCGTATCGATAATCAGCTACGAGGCCGTTCAGGCCGTCAGGGTGATGCTGGCTCAAGCCGTTTCTACTTGTCGATGGAAGATAGCCTGATGCGTATCTTTGCTTCGGACCGGGTTGCCGGTTTGATGAAGAAGTTGGGTATGGAACATGGTGAAGCGATTGAACATCCATGGGTCACCCGTGCGATTGAAAATGCACAACGTAAAGTTGAAGGGCGTAACTTCGACATTCGTAAACAGCTTCTCGAGTTTGATGATGTCTCAAATGATCAGCGTAAGGTGGTTTACGAGCAACGTAACGAACTACTTGACGAGGGTGATGTTAAAGAGACTATTGATGCGATCCGTGAAAGTGTCGTTGATGGTGTGATTAGTGAGTATATCCCGCCACAATCTCTGGAAGAGATGTGGGATGTACCTGGCTTAAGCGAACGCTTGAAAGCGGACTTTGCCATCGAACTGCCGCTGCAGCAGTGGCTGGATGAAGATGACAAACTACATGAAGATTCGCTGCGTGAGCGGATCATGAGTTCCATTGTTGAAGCTTGTGACAAGAAAGAAGAGATGGTGGGTGTTGATGTTTTACGCCACTTCGAAAAAGCTATCATGTTGCAAAGCCTGGATAGTCATTGGAAAGAACACCTGGCGAACATGGATCATCTGCGTCAAGGGATCCATCTGCGCAGCTATGCGCAAAAGAATCCGAAGCAGGAGTACAAGCGTGAAGCGTTCGAGCTGTTCTCTAACATGCTGGAAGCGCTGAAAGGCGACGTTGTCTCCATCATCAGTAAGGTGCAGGTGCGTGCTCAGGAAGATGTTGATGCCGTTGAAGCCAAGCGTCGAGAGAATGAAGAGAAGGCACGTCGTAGCTATCAGCATGCCCAGGCGGGAGCGATTGCTGAAGATCAGAACGCCGCAGCAGACGGACAGCATGGTACGTTTATTCGCGAAGACAAGAAGGTCGGCCGTAACGAGCCTTGTCCGTGCGGATCAGGTAAAAAGTATAAACAGTGCCACGGCAAGTTGAGCTAAATAGGCTTTCTGCAAGGAACTGAATAGAAACGGCGGCTTATCCCGCCGTTTTTTATATCTGGGATTTGTCAGCAATATATCAATGACGCTAGACGAGCACCGCCAGAACAAATCGAGAGCGATATGAAAACGATAGAGATAGCAGTTGGTATCGCTATTCGCGAAACCGATAGTATGGAGGTGCTCGTGGCGCAACGGCTACAGGGCAGCCATTTAGCTGGGAGCTGGGAGTTTCCCGGGGGAAAAATAGATTCTGGAGAATCACCCGAAAGCGCATTAGTTCGTGAATTTTCTGAGGAGCTGGCGGTTAAGCCGACACATTTTGAGCTGTTTACCCAGATTAATCATCGTTATCCGGAGCGTGAGGTTTCATTAAGCTTCTATCTGGTCACTCAGCTTGATGGTGAGCCGGTGGGAGCAGAAGGGCAACGCATAGCTTGGGTCAATATGGTTGAACTGGCAGAGCTGGATGTACCAGCAGCCAATCAACCTATTATTGAAAAGTTACAGGCTTATCTTGGGCGGGATTAACTCTCTCTTACCAGTAAAATGAGCTTAAACTGCGTAAAGCGGGTTCAACTTTCATCGCTGCTGTCTAAACCTACTGTTCACCTTTGCCATGAAGCAGCTTGGCCGCTAACGCTTCTATCTGTTCCTCGCTCATGGCATCAACATCCTGAAGCAGATCAGCCATAGGGTTGTCTTCTTTGGCTGCAATTTTGTGTTCTTCATCAGCCCATTGTCCGAGATCTATCAATTGACAGCGTTTACTGCAAAAGGGGCGGTACTTGCTTTCGTTGCCCCAAATGACTGCTTTGGCGCAGTTAGGGCAATCGACAACTATTGGTTGCTTCGACATCTATAGATGGTCCTAGGTGTTAGCAGGCCGCGACCTGAAAGTTAACATCTTGCTCCAGCGCCCGCTGGTTTTCATCATCGAGTTGATGAAAGCGGATCGTATATCTTAGGCGGTTACCACTGACCGTAGGGTAACAATGGAGATCCTGCGGCAATTGAATTCTGACCATTTGCACATCTTCTGCGCTGGCTTGATAAAACCCACAGCGGGCGATGGTGGCCGCTAAATTGGTCTTCTCTCGTATCAACTGGAGGTTGAGCGCGATCCCTCGGCTAAGTAGAGACAATTGCCTTAACCATTCTGCCATCTGTTGGCTGCGCGTGCCCTGAGGCTGGTGCAGCCAAAGATGTAGTTGCGGTAAGTCGAAACAGCAGTGTCCACCGGGGATTGCGAAGCGTTGTCGTAACGCTGCTAGGAATTTATCCTCTCGCAGTGACTGACCTAGTCGTGGCTCGGCGCGTAAACCTGTGATCAGCTGTTGTAGTTCACCTTTTAGCTGTTGCAAGGCATGCTGATCTACGCCCGGGGTGCCTTCCCATCGTTCGAGGCCGATCTGTTGTTTCTCCAGGTCTTTAATTAGCTCCTGCCGTAAGTCGCCGCGTTCCAGTAGTTCGAGCAGTTCAAATACGGCGCGAAAGAATCCCAGGCAGGCGCTACTGGTCTCGGCACCAGCGTCTCGCATCTGATGGACCAGATACTCCACTCTGAGTTGGCTGCGGATCTTTTCGTTGAGGGGGTATTCAAACAGCAAGGCTGCGTCCTGCAGATAAGGGTTATGGGATAATGATAGCGCGTCACAACGTATTTTTTAATCGTCTTGTGACTATTTAGTGTTGGCTAAGCTTCAAGTAGCGTTGGTGTAGCGTGGAAACATCTCTCTTTACCTCAGAAAGCGGGCGGCTGTTATCGATTACGTCATCAGCAACGGCAAGACGTTGTTGCCGTGACGCCTGGGAAGCGAGGACCTGCTCTATTTGCGTTATAGATTGCCGATCACGAGAAGCGGCGCGAAGCTTTTGTTGTTCGACGGGGAGATCAATGACCAGCACTCGGTCTGCTTGTTGGTATAGCTTGTTTTCGACCAATAGTGGCACAACCCAAAGCACATAAGGTGATGAAGCAGCCTTTAACTGGACTTGCATCTCTTGGCTTATCAATGGGTGGAGTAGCTGGTTTAGCCACTGGCGCTGTTGTTCATTGTTAAAAACAGCAGCGCGCAGTGCCGCACGATCTAAACTGCCATCAGCGAGGATGACATTATCACCGAAATAATCTTGGATCTGTTGCAGTGCCTGGCTGTCGGGGGCAACAACATCTCTGGCGACGAGATCAGCATCGACAACATCAATACCCAGTCTTTGAAATTCAGCGGCAACGGTACTTTTACCGCTGCCGATACCGCCTGTTAAGCCGACGACGAACATGCTCTGACTAGAGTCTCATCAGGTACCACTGGGTGATCTGTTCGCCCCAGAGTAGAGCGATAAAGCCAGCGATAGCTAAGTAAGGGCCAAACGGCATTGGCTGCGCTTTGTCTCGGCCTTGCACCATGATCATAGTGATACCCAAAACGGCACCAACACCAGCGGAGAGTAATATAATCAGCGGCAGTTGTTGCCAACCTAACCAAGCGCCGAGTCCAGCCAGTAGTTTGAAATCACCATAACCCATCCCCTCTTTGCCTGTTAGCAGCTTAAAGCCCCAATAGACGCTCCACAATGCTAAGTAACCGGCAACTGCACCAACCACTGCATCGTTTAGAGAAACAAAGGTGCCATCCAGATTAAACAGTAAACCTAACCATAACAGTGGATAGGTCAATTGGTCCGGCAGAAGCATTTTATCGATGTCGATAAAAATCATCGGTAGCAGTAACCATAAGAACAGCAGTGCACCGATCCCTTCGGCAGTAAAACTAAACTGCCAGGCGACATAGCCGCTTAATACGCCGGTGAGTAGCTCTATGGCAGGGTAACGTTTGGAAATAGCCGCTTTACATTGGCTGCACTTGCCTCTTAACAGCAACAACCAGCTAACGACAGGAATATTCTCTAGCGCTGTGATTTGATGACCACAGTGCGGACAAGCAGAACGAGGCACGACTAGATTATAAGGGGTAGGTAGCTTATCAATATCGTTATCAGGCAATGTCGCTTCCGGATAGCTTTCGCGGATATCACGGCGCCACTGTCGCTCCATCAGCAGCGGCATACGGTGGATAACAACATTGAGGAAACTGCCGATGAGCAGACCCATAACGGCAACCAGCAGCCAATAGGCTGCTGGGTATAGTTCAAATAACAAGATAAATTCTTTAAGCATGATTTATACAACAGCGCCCATGCCAAAAATAGGTAGGTACATGGCCACAATAAGTCCGCCTACAAGCGTACCTAACACCACCATGATTAAGGGTTCAAGCAGAGAGGTTAAACCATCGACAGCGTCGTCCACTTCCATTTCATAGATGTTGGCGATTTTTGCCAGCATCCCATCCAAGGCTCCCGATTCCTCACCAATCATCACCATCTGAGTGACCATATCAGGGAAGATGCCGGTCATGCGCATGGCGACATTCATCTGCATGCCGGTCTGTACCTCTTTCTGGATCGACATAATGGCACGACGATAAACAGCATTACCAGAGGCGCCTGCAGCAGACTCCAGCGCACTGATCAGCGGCACACCAGCAGCAAAGGTGGTCGATAGAGTGCGAGCAAAACGAGCAATTGCGGCTTTGTGGAGAATTGAGCCAATGATGGGGAGTTTGACGATAGTTTCATCGGTCTTATCTCGAACGCTTTGGTACTTCCCATGGGCTTGCTTGAATGCATATCCGGCAACAATTATGCCGCCGAGGATTATGTACCAATAGGCCTGCATAAATTCGGAAATACCGATAACCATCAGTGTAAATGCTGGTAGTTCAGCGCCAAAACCGTCAAAGATATCTTTAAACTGTGGCACAACAAAGATCAGCAAAATACTGGTAACGATAAGTGCGACAACGAGTACTGCTGCAGGATAGAACATCGCCTTCTTTATTTTAGATTTAAGTGCTTCAGCTTTCTCTTTGTAGGTGGCAATACGGTCATAAATAGTATCCAGAGCCCCCGACTGTTCACCGGCATCGACCAAGTCGCAATAGAGATCATCAAAGTATTTTGGATATTGCTTTAAACATTCGGAAAAAGGTCGACCGGCCTGAAGTTCCACTAAAATCCCTGTTAGTAGAGACTGCATTGCTTGCTTTTCATGGCCTTTTGCGATCATCTCGATAGATTGCACAAGTGGAACGCCTGCAGAAAGCATGGTGGCGATCTGCCTAGTGATCACCGCTATATCGCTTGCTTTGACTGAACCGCCGCTAGATCCAAATAATGATTTGGGCTTCTTCTTTACCTTTGATGGCGTGACCCCCTGGCTACGAAGCTGAACTTTGATGTCCGTAGGGCTAGCGCCGCGCAATTCGCCGGAAACTTTGTCGCCTTTCTTATTAACTCCGTGCCAGACGTACAGCTCGGATACCGGTCCTTTGTTTTTCTTTGTTTTACTTGCTGCAGCTACAGCCATAACTAACTCTCTCTTATATATCCGTTGGCTATATAATTAATAGGTATTGTTAGATTTAGAAGGAAGTGATCCTTTCAACTTCTGAAATACTGAGTAACCCTGCCATCACTTTCTTTAGGGCTGATTTACGCAGATCATCGACCCCTTCTGTTTCCGCTTGTTTGGCGATATCCAGTGAGTTGCCATCCTCCATGATTATTTTGGCAATGGCATCACTGATTTTCATCACTTCATAAACACCTACTCGCCCTTTATACCCACCGGTACACTTGTCGCAACCTACAGGCTTGTAAACTGTGAAGTCTTGGGCGATCTGGTCGTCGTTAAAGCCCAATTCCTTCAGTGCCTTTGGTGAAATTTCCTCTGGGGCTTTGCATTCACCACAGAGCTTTCGTCCCAAACGTTGGGCGATAATCAGGGAGATTGAGCTGGCGACGTTAAACGAAGGCACACCCATATTGAGTAAGCGCGTTAAAGTTTCAGGTGCTGAGTTCGTATGCAAAGTTGATAGAACTAAGTGGCCGGTTTGTGCTGCTTTAATGGCGATTTCTGCAGTTTCCAAGTCTCGGATCTCACCGACCATCACCACGTCGGGATCTTGACGAAGAAATGAACGTAAGGCGCTGGAGAAGGTTAACCCTGCTTTGGGATTCATATGTACTTGATTGACCCCAGTTAAGTTAATTTCTACCGGGTCTTCTGCTGTGGCGATATTTCGTTCAGGTGTATTCAGGATATTCAAGCCAGTATACAAGGACACGGTCTTACCCGAACCTGTTGGCCCGGTGACTAGGATCATCCCTTGCGGTTGACCTAATGCCGCCATATACATCTCTTTTTGATCGGCTTCGTACCCAAGCACATCAATGCCTAGCATGGCACTGGAACTATCTAAAATACGGAGTACTACTTTTTCTCCCCAAATCGTCGGCAGTGTCGATACACGAAAATCGATTGACTTATTGCGAGATAACCGCAGTTTAATCCGCCCATCTTGAGGTACCCGGCGTTCCGCAATGTCCAGCTTAGACATCACCTTTAAGCGAGCAGATAAGCGACCAGATAAGGAGACGGGTGGTGAAGATATTTCGTGCAAAATACCATCTATACGAAAGCGTACCCGGTACGATTTTTCATAGGGTTCAAAGTGCAGATCCGATGCGCCTTTACGGATCGCATCCATCAACAGCTTGTTAATATAGACAACGATGGGTGCGTCATCTTTCTCTTCGCCAACCAAGCCCTCTTCATCTTTACGCTCAGTATCGGCGACTTCCATACTGCCGAAGTCACCGTCGCCCATCTCACCCATATCCAGGTTGGCGATATCCCCTTCGATAATCGTTTCGATAATAGGGGCGAGTTGGGCAATATTGGCAAGCAGCGCTTCAGTACGAATACCTGTGCTGAACTGAAAATCTTCTAGCGCAGCTAGATTGGTCGGGTCGGCGAGGGCAATAAAAAGGCGATTACCGCGCACCTCAAAGGGGATGGCATGATGCTGAGCGATTAGTTTTTCGTTAACGTATTCTTCAGGCAGTGTTTTGTGGTCATAGTCACTCAGGTCACAGGTGGGAATACCGTAGCTATCCGCCAGAACTTCGAGTGCTTTGGAGCCGTCAATCTTACTTTTTTCATGCAGATAATGAATAAAGGATTGCTTGTTCTCGGCAGCGAGTAGCGCTTGATTTTTTGCATCAGCTTCTTCGATCAACCCTTTTCGGGCAAGCAGTGAGGCGAGTGAACTGTTGGCGTTATAAGACATAAAGCGACATAAAAATGGTTAAGTTGCATTAACTTATCATTTTACTGCGATGAGTGTGCGAATTGAATGAGAAAACTAAGGTCGAGGTAACAAAAAAGGAGGCGAAAGCCTCCTTTTACTCTGCCTTACTGCAATTCGCTTAAGGCGCTGCAGCAGCAGTACGACATTCGGCTGGAGCATACTTATTGTTTGTTGCCGGGTTGTTAACGGTACAAGCCCAAGTTATAACCCCATCAGCATTAAGGGTAGGTGTATAAGTAAGTGCCACACTTTTAGATGATGCGCTACCAGTTACTGCAATAACACCAGTTGTATCGGTGCAAGTTGAGCTCGCGACGTTTTTAGTTGCGACCGAGATGTTCGTTACGCCTAAGCAGCTACCTACTGCAATAGCGCCATTATTTGCAATGTTTTCACCGACGGTTGCCTTCATACCTGAAGCGATCACAGCGATCTCACTCACACGAGCACGAACAGTGTAATCTTGGTAAGCAGGCAACGCGATTGCTGCCAAAATACCGATGATCGCTACAACGATCATCAATTCAATCAATGTAAAACCTTTTTGTACTGCTTTCATTTGGATGTCTCCCTCAGGGTTTTGCTAAATCTTGCTGTTACGGGGCAGATTGTAGTTGCCTAGTTCAGCGAGAACTGTAGTTTTGATCAAAGTTTTAGCTGCAATCAATAACATTTTGATAACAATTGTTAACTTTGTGATCAAAAACCACGTCATAGCACAATGCTATGGCGCGGAATCTATCAAAGGAAGCGCATAGAAAGGTCGATCGCGCGCACATGTTTGGTGATTGCCCCAACAGATATACGGTCAACGCCGGTTTCTGCGATCGATCTCACCGTGTCCAGATTTACATTACCTGATGCTTCTAACAAACAGCGATCCGCCGTCAGCTCTACGGCTTTACGCATAGTGGTTAGATCAAAGTTGTCCAGCATAATGATGTCGGCGCCAGCATCGATGGATTGGTTAAGTTCATCCATGGTTTCGACTTCAATCTCTATCGGCTTCTCTGGATTGAGTTGTTTGGCTTTGTCGACGGCCTGAGCAATACCACCGCAAGCGGCGATATGGTTCTCTTTGATCAGATAAGCGTCATGCAAACCGGCGCGGTGGTTGTGGCCACCACCACAGGCGATGGCGTACTTCTGTGCAGCCCTTAGGCCGGGAATAGTTTTACGGGTATCAAGCAGTGCCAGCGGCTTCTCTAAACCTTGCAACTTATCGATGTAAGCGCGAACGGCGGTGGCGGTTGCCGACAACATCTGCACGAAATTCAGTGCTGCGCGTTCACCTGTGAGCAATAGCCGAGCAGAGCCTCTGAGCATAAACAGGGGTTGGTTTGCCTCGACGCGTTCGCCATCTTTAACCAACCATTTAATTTTCACCTGTTCCGCCAGATTTGCCGTTAATTGGGCAAACACCTCCTCAACAAAAGGTTGACCGCAAAACACGGCTCGCTCACGGCTGATCACCCGTGCTTCGGCCATGTTTTCTGCTGGAATAAGTTGTGCGGTGATGTCGTTATCTGCGGAATAGTTGTTTTCTGCTGCAGTATGCAGCGCTAAAGAGCCACCGAGATCTTCGTTTAACGCCATGCGTACGTTATCTGTGATGATATGGGCTGGGATCTTGTTTGCTGGCAGGGAGTGTGGCGTCTTCAATGGCTTCTCTTGTATGCTTAGTCGGCTATATGAACAGAATCAATCGTTTAGTAATGATTGATGTGTGGTGTTAATAATAGCACCGGAAACGGTATCTGATTTGCTGTGTATTCTAATGGCATTAGCAAGGGTTATTGAAGGGAATGATGGAAATTCCACGTATTTGTTGCCTGTAAAGTAGCGGTTTCTGCTTTACATGAGTGGTTATTGTTTGCTTTCGGGCGATGAATCAAACGCTGAGCGTCCTGCAGTGTTCCATTTCTTAGTTAGATCACATGAGGGACTGGTAGCCAAGTTTCCTCTATTAAGGAGAGAAACATGTTTTGCTCTATTACACTGTCTAGGTCAGATATAGGGCGTTACAGTCTTCTCTTATATGGGGTGCTGCTCAAATAGTTTGTTTCTGTGCAGATGCTTTTAACTAGAGATTGCTAACTAGAAATACTGCATACGACAGGGGAGTCATCGAGTTTGCCAAAGATCAGCCCACACCATGATGAGCGTCCAGCAGGAGAGAACATATCCTTGTTGGTGATCCATAACATTAGCCTGCCGCCAGGTCAGTTTGGTGGGGCCTATATCGATGATCTGTTTATGGGGCGTTTAGACCCGCAAGCGGATCCCTTCTTTCAACAGATTGCAGGCCTGCGAGTTTCTGCCCATTGCTTGATCCGCCGTGACGGCGAAGTCGTGCACTATGTGCCGTTTGATAAACGCGCCTGGCATGCGGGTGTGTCATCATTTGCCGGTCGCGAGCGTTGTAATGATTTTTCCATCGGTATTGAATTGGAGGGAACCGACACGGTTGCTTATGAAAAATCTCAATATCGTGCGCTAGTTATGCTGACACAGGAGATCATGGCGCGCTATCCTATGATCACGCGGGAAAGAATTGTGGGTCATAGTGATATCGCGCCGGGCAGAAAAACGGATCCGGGGCAAGCTTTCGACTGGGACTACTTCTTCTCTTTACTGGATGATTAACCGATAAGGATTGAGCAGCATGGTGTTGTTCTGCTTGCTGTTAGCAATATTTTTAGAGCGTGTACTGCATTTGGGGCCGCAATGGCAGTTCCATTGGTATATGCAACATTATATGGATCGCATTGGCCAACTCTCGGCGTTGGCAAAACTGAAAGATAGTTTTGCTGGTACGCTGGTGGTTATTGCTCTACCTGCCTTTGCTGTACTGGTTTGGCTGCGCTTGGTGGAAGGGATGCTGTTTGGCTTGGTAACGTTGATGAGCTGGATGGTGGTTTTGCTGGTTTGTTTTGGCTGTGGCTTTTACCGTCGACAGTATAAAAGTTACTTGAAGGCGAGTTGCCGAGGCGACGAACAGGCCTGTTTTGAGTTTGCGAAAGTCATTGAACACACCGTCAATGAGCAAGATCATCGCAGTTTACCCGCATCATTGGGTCAACGCTTGGCTTGGATTAACTATCGCTACTATGGCGCGCTGATCTGCTGGGTGGTGTTGCTAGGCCCCGCTGGTGCCGTATTCTACTGCGGTTGTCGTTACTATTTAGCGCAGAGCGACAACGAGCATAGCGGTGATGCGGAGCTGGCTGATGTGCCTGTTGACGATAATGCGGGCGAGGAAGTTGTTGAACTCGAGACCGTGGTCGCGCCATCAGATGCGCAGCGCTCTATTTCTCATCTCATGCATTGGATGGATTGGTTACCTGTAAGAGTTGTCACATTAGGTATGGCGCTGGTTGGACATTTTAATCGAGCGTTTCCGATCTGGTTAGAACACCTGTTGGATATGAAATTATCAGCCCGAGAGTTTGTCTATAAAGTCGGCGATAGTACGCGAGATATGGACGCGTCATCTGCTGTTTGCGTTGCTGAGGCCACCCACATGGTATCGCTTGTGAAGCGAAATATTGTGATGATGCTAGCAATGATTTCAGTGTTGACGCTTTATGGTTGGTTATCGTGATAAGCTAAATCCACTTCAATAATTGGTCAGACCAATTACTTGAATCGTAGAAAAGCCGCATAGATAGCGGCTTTTTTCTTTTCTAACCAAAGATTGAGCCAGCTCAATCTTTTTTTTGCCCTTTAGCGGTATGGACTCCCACCTTTTCTTCTGTTAGTTTCTGCTACCAATTGTGTCAATTGGTAAGACCAATTGACTTGGCGCAAAGATATTTTGATAAATCGGTTGTGCCAGTACCTAATTAGTCAGTGAGAACCCTGCTTAGATGACGTTTCAAAAAATCAAACAGCCTCGAATCGCTGATGTGATTGTTGAGCAGCTAGAGCAGATGATCCTTGAAGGCTCCATGAAGCCTGGACAGAAATTGTTGCCTGAGCGAGAACTGGCCGCTCAGTTTGAAGTCTCAAGACCATCGCTGCGAGAAGCTATCCAAAAGTTAGAGGCGCGTGGTTTGCTGGTTCGTCGACAAGGGGGGGGAACCTTTGTCGCTGAAAAACTTAGAGACTCTGTCAGCGAGCCACTGTTTGAATTGTTGGCAAAGAATCCGGAAGCGCAATTTGATCTGCTTGAATTCCGCTTAGCGATGGAAGGCATTTCAGCATACTACGCGGCGGTTCGTGGTACCGAGGCTGATTTTGCGCAGCTGGAAAGTTGTTCTGCTGCAATTAATCAAGCGCATGAGCAGGGCGACGCCCAGGCTGAAGCGCAAGCAGTGATTGCATTTTATGAGCGTATCGCTGAAGCGTCACACAACGTCGTTATTTTGCAGTTGGTGTTAGCGATGCGGCCACTGCTACTGGGTAATGTGGAACAAAATTTACACGTGTTATACCGGAAGTCAGGCGTGGCCTCGACACTGGCAGAACACAGGCGGTTGGTGTTGGCAGCGATTGTCCAGCGGCAGCCAGAGCAAGCCCGTCAGGCGACATTAAGTCATCTGGCGTATATCGAAGAGACACTGCTGTTGTTGGGGCAAGAAAGTAACCGTCAGCAGCGTTCGTTGCGGCGAATGCAGCAGCAGGATGAAAGTGAAAGTAATACTGAGTGATAGGGCTATTTTGCCGTTATCGCGGTATTTCTGAACTATCGTATATGAACCTATTTAATCACTAACGATTGAACCTAGAAGATAAGGAACCCGCCATGTCTGACATTATCAATCACGACGTGGATCCACAGGAAACGCAAGAATGGCTTGAAGCTATGGAAGCCGTTCTTGAGGCAGAGGGCACTGAACGTGCTCACTACCTGTTGGAGAAGCTGATTGACAAGGCCCGTCGTAACGGCGCTCACTTACCGTATGACGCTACGACAGCGTATCTGAACACCATTCCTCCTGGACAAGAGCCACAAATGCCAGGTGATATGGCGATGGAGCAGAAGCTCCGTGGTTACATCCGTTGGAATGCGTTGGCGATGGTACAGCGTGCTTCAAAGAAAGATTTGGACCTGGGTGGACATATCTCCAGCTTCGCTTCTTCTGCCACGTTATATGATGTGGGTTTCAACCACTTCTGGCGTGCGCCAAATGATATTGATGGTGGCGATCTTATCTATTTCCAGGGACATATCTCTCCGGGTATCTACTCCCGCTCTTTTCTTGAAGGTCGTTTGACCGAAGAGCAGATGGATAACTTCCGTCAGGAAGTTGAAGGTAAGGGTCTCAGCTCATATCCGCATCCTAAGTTAATGCCTGACTATTGGCAGTTCCCGACTGTATCGATGGGTTTAGGCCCGCTGACGGCTATCTACCAAGCGCGCTTCCTTAAATATTTGAATGACCGTGGCATCATGGATACCTCACGTCAAAAGGTGTGGGCATTCCTGGGCGACGGCGAAATCGATGAGCCAGAATCATTGGGCGCCATTGGCCTGGCTGCACGTGAAGGCTTAGATAACCTGATCTTCGTTGTGAACTGTAACCTGCAGCGTCTCGATGGCCCTGTACGTGGTAACGGCAAAATCATCCAGGAGCTGGAAGGTTCTTTCCGTGGTGCTGGCTGGGAAGTGATCAAAGTTGTTTGGGGTCGTTACTGGGATGCGCTATTGGCCCGTGATACCTCAGGTAAGTTATTGCAGTTGATGGAAGAGACCGTTGACGGTGAGTATCAGAACTGTAAAGCCAAAGGCGGCGCTTACACGCGCGAGAAGTTCTTCGGTAAGTACCCTGAAACTGCCGAGATGGTGGCCAATATGTCTGATGAAGATATCTGGCGCTTGAACCGTGGTGGTCACGATCCTTCAAAAGTATATGCTGCATACGATCGTGCCGTGAAGACCGTTGGTCGTCCGACTGTGATCCTGGCGAAAACCGTAAAAGGTTATGGTTTGGGTGATGCCGGTGAAGGTCGCAATATTGCGCACAACGTGAAAAAGATGAACATTGACGCGATCAAGCATTTCCGTGATCGTTTCAACATTCCGGTAGATGATAACGAGATTGAAAATATCCCGTACTTCCGTCCGGCAGAAGACAGCCCTGAAATGCAGTACCTGCGTCAGCGCCGTGAATCTCTCAGCGGTTATCTGCCACGCCGCCGGGTGAAGTTCTCTGAAGAGCTGGATATCCCAGGACTGAAAAGTTTTGATGCCTTACTAAAAGGCTCTAATGGTCGTGAAATCAGCTCAACCATGGCGTTAGGCCGTTTGTTGACTGCAGTGCTGAAAGATAAAAATATCGGTAAGCGCGTCGTGCCAATCATTCCTGATGAAGCACGTACCTTTGGTATGGAAGGCTTGTTCCGTCAAGTGGGAATCTATGCCCATGGTGGTCAGAAATATGTACCACAAGACGCAGATCAAGTGGCTTACTACCGCGAAGACAAAACCGGTGCGGTATTGCAGGAAGGGATCAACGAAGGCGGTGCGATGTCTTCATGGGTGGCTGCTGCCACTAGCTACTCGGTAAATGATACACCGATGATCCCGTTCTATATCTACTACTCCATGTTTGGTTTCCAGCGTATTGGTGACTTGGCTTGGTTGGCAGGTGACGCCCGTGCTCGTGGTTTCCTGATCGGTGGCACAGCAGGTCGTACTACATTGAACGGCGAGGGTCTGCAGCACGAAGATGGTCACAGTCATATCATGGCAAACACCATTCCAAACTGTATCAGCTACGATCCGACATTCGGTTACGAAATCGCTGTGATCGTACAAAACGGTATGGAACGTATGTACGGCCAGAAGCAGGAAGATGTGTTCTATTACATCACCACCATGAACGAAAACTACGTTCATCCTGCGATGCCAGAAGGTGCGGAAGAGGGCATCATCAAGGGTATCTACAAGTTGGATGCTGTGGCTGGCAAAGGTAAGACCAAGGTACAGCTACTCGGTGCCGGTACGATTTTGCTGGAAGTACAAAAAGCAGCAAAAGTGTTGGCTGAAGAGTACGGTGTCGATTCTGATGTTTACTCTGTGACTTCATTCAACGAGTTGGCCCGTGATGGTCTGGATGTTGACCGTTACAACCTGTTGCACCCGGAAGCTGAGCAGAAAGTGGCATACGTCACTAAGACACTTGAAGCTGACGTGCCAGTGGTTGTGGCGACTGACTACATGAAGGTGCATGCGGATCAACTGCGTAACTTCATTCCGGCATCATACCGTGTGTTAGGTACCGATGGTTTCGGTCGCTCTGACAGCCGTGAAAACTTGCGTGCACACTTCGAAGTCGACCATCGCTATGTGGTATTGGCTGCTTTAACTGAGTTGGCGCAAAAAGGTGATCTGGACAAGAAAGTGGTTGCGGAAGCAATTGCCAAGTTCGAGATCAATGCTGACAAAGTTAACCCACTGTTCGCTTGATAGAGGATAGAGACTGATGGCCGACATCAAAGAGATTCTGGTACCGGATATTGGTGCCGATTCCGCCGACGTCACCGAGATCCTGGTGGCTGTGGGTGACACTATCGAACCTGAACAGGGTTTGATCTCCATCGAAGGCGATAAGGCCGCGATGGATGTACCTGCACCGTTTGCCGGTGTGGTGAAAGAGATAAAAATCGCTGTGGACGACAAAGTGTCTGAAGGCACTTTGATTTTGGTAGTGGAAGCTGTAGGCGCTGATGCGCCAGTAGCAGAAGTACCAGCTGCGGCAGCGCCCGCGGCGGCTCCTGCACCAGTAGCTGCTCCTGCCCCCGTTGCGGCCCCCGCGCCTGCTGGCGGTGGTGCGGTGCAGGAAGTGACCGTGCCTGATATTGGCGCAGACAGCGCCGATGTTACCGATCTGTTAGTTGCCGTAGGCGACAGCATTGAAGCGGATCAAGGCTTAATCACCATTGAAGGCGATAAAGCGGCGATGGATGTACCTGCGCCGTTTGCTGGTGTGGTAAAAGAGATCAAGATTGCCGTGGGTGACAAAGTGTCGGAAGGTACTTTGATCCTGCTGGTTGAATCGGGTGCGGCCCCTGCTGCTGAGGCGCCAGTCACTGCGGCAGCACCGGTTGCTGCTCCTGCACCTGCCGCTGCGGCAGAAGTAAAAGAAGTCACCGTGCCGGATATCGGTGCTGATAGCGCCGATGTCACCGACGTATTGATTGCGGTAGGAGACACCGTTGAAGCCGATCAAGGTCTGTTGACTATCGAAGGCGACAAAGCGGCGATGGATGTGCCAGCACCGTTTGCTGGTGTGGTGAAAGAGATCAAGATTGCTGCCGGCGATAAGGTGTCGCAAGGTACGCTCATTGCTTTGATTGAGACGGTAGCATCAGCTGCTGCCCCAGCACCCGCTGCAGCACCGGCGTCTGCACCTGCTCCGGCAGCTACGCCAGCGCCTGCTGCGAAAGCTGACCCTGTGCCACATCATCCCCATGCGGCGAAGACGCAGGGTAAAGGTGCGGCACATGCGACGCCTTCGGTGCGCCGTATTGCTCGCGAGTTCGGTGTTGACCTGAGTAAGGTGAAGGGCTCGGGTCGCAAAGGCCGGATCTTGAAAGAAGATATTCAGGCGTTTGTGAAGTTCGAACTGTCTCGTCCTAAAACCTCGGGTGCAGTGACAGGGTCTGGGCTGGCCGTTGCGGCACAACCAAAAGTAGATTTCTCCAAGTTTGGTGAGATTGAAGAGGTTGCACTGTCGCGGATCCAGAAAATTTCTGGCCCGGCACTGCATCGCAACTGGGTGAGCATTCCTCATGTTACCCAGTTTGATGAAGCGGATATCAGCTCTGTAGAAGCGTTCCGTAAAGAGCAGAATGTGATCGCAGAGAAGCAGAAGTTGGGCTTCAAGATCACACCGCTGGTATTCATCATGAAAGCCGCAGCGAAGGCATTAGAAGCGCATCCTAAATTCTGCAGCTCACTGTCGGAAGATGGCGAGTCACTGGTGATGAAGAAATATATTCATATCGGTGTGGCAGTGGATACGCCTAACGGCCTGGTGGTTCCAGTGTTCCGCGACGTCAACAAGAAAGGCGTGTTTGAGTTGTCGAAAGAGCTGCTTGAAGTCAGCGCCAAGGCACGCGAAGGCAAGCTGACGGCCAAAGATATGCAGGGCGGATGTTTTACTATCTCTAGCCTTGGTGGTATCGGTGGCACGCAGTTCACGCCAATTGTCAATGCACCAGAAGTGGCTATTCTTGGCGTATCTCGTTCTGAGATGAAGCCAAAGTGGAACGGCAAAGAGTTCGTCCCACAACTGACGTTGCCATTAGCATTGTCATATGACCACCGGGTGATTGATGGTGCTGACGGAGCACGCTTTATTACAACACTCAGCGGTGTCTTATCTGACATCCGTAGGTTAGTGCTGTAATCATAGGCTGACAAAGGGGCGTGCCACTAAGGTAACGCCCCTTTTCGTATCACTTGTTTTCGTCTTGCCGTAAGGCAGGTAGACTGACCGGACAAAAGATATAGCAGACACTTGTTGAAACAAGTGCAAATGTTCCGGCTAAAGAACACACAGGATTAAAGAGGACATAATGAGCAACGAGATCAAAACACAGGTAGTGGTACTCGGTGCCGGCCCTGCTGGCTACTCAGCAGCGTTTCGTGCAGCAGATATGGGCTTGGAAACGGTTCTGATTGAACGTTTTGATACCTTAGGCGGCGTTTGCTTGAACGTTGGCTGTATCCCATCAAAAGCCTTGTTGCACGTGGCGCAGGTGATCGAAGATGCCAAACATCTTGGCGCCCACGGTGTGGTATTCAACGAACCCACCACAGATATCGACAAGATCCGTATCTGGAAAGACAAAGTTATCACTAAGTTGACTGGCGGCCTGGCAGGTATGGCCAAGATGCGTAAAGTGAAGGTGGTCAATGGCTACGGTAAATTCACCGGTGCCAATACTCTGGCAGTAGAAGGGTCAGACGGTGTCACCACCGTTAACTTCGATAACGCTATTATTGCAGCAGGCTCACGTCCGGTGACGTTGCCATTTATTCCCCATGATGACCCTCGTGTTTGGGATTCAACTGATGCGCTGAAACTGGAAACTGTGCCAGAGAAGATGTTGATTTTGGGTGGCGGTATTATCGGCCTGGAGATGGGTACCGTTTATCACTCTTTAGGCTCGAAGATCGAAGTGGTCGAGTTTATGGACCAGTTGATCCCAGCAGCCGATAAAGATGTCGTGAAAGTCTACACCCGCGAAATCAAAGACAAGTTTACTTTGATGCTGGAAACCAAAGTGACAGCGGTTGAAGCCAAAGAAGACGGTATTTATGTCTCATTTGAAGGCAAAAAAGCACCCAATGCTGCGATCCGTTATGACGCCGTATTGGTGGCTGTTGGTCGTGTGCCTAACGGTAAACTGCTGGAAGCTGAGAAAGCTGGTATCGCGGTAGATGAGCGTGGTTTCATTACAACAGATACCCAGATGCGTACTAACGTGCCTCATATCCATGCTATCGGCGATATCGTCGGCCAGCCAATGTTGGCTCACAAAGGTGTGCATGAAGGCCATGTCGCTGCCGAAGTGATTGGTGGTAAGAAGCATTACTTCGAACCTAAGGTGATCCCATCGATTGCTTATACCCATCCGGAAGTCGCATGGGCGGGTCTGACTGAGAAAGAAGCAAAAGAGCAGGGCATTAACTACGAGACATCAGTATTCCCATGGGCGGCCAGCGGCCGTGCTATCGCTTCTGACGCCGATACCGGTATGACTAAACTGATCTTTGATAAAGACAGCGGTCGTATTCTCGGTGGCGCTATCGTGGGTACCAATGGTGGTGAGTTGCTTGGCGAGATCTGTTTAGCAATTGAGATGGGCTGTGACGCAGAAGATATCGCGTTGACGGTTCACGCTCACCCAACTTTGCACGAATCGGTTGGCTTGGCGGCAGAGATCTTCGAAGGCTCAATCACCGATTTGCCAAACCCAAAGGCAAAGAAGCGCAAATAATGCGTCGGTAAGTTGATTTTATCATTACGAAGCCCCGCCAATGCGGGGCTTTTTATGTTCAGGACGAAGGGTCGAAAAATGCTCCATGCATTTTCGACATTCCCGCCATCCATGGCGGTCGTACACCCAATACACTTCGTGGAGTGTGCGGATGCACAGGAGTGGCGATACCCACAATGCTACGCGGGGCACGCTGTGTTCAGGACGAACGGTCGAAAAATACTCCATGCATTTTCGATATTCCCGCCATCCATGGCGGTTTTCCTCTCACTGTGCTTGCTGCAAAAACTAGGCAATATTTGGTTTCTTTGCTGTTTGCTCCTGCTAAAGCTTGCCTTTAGTCGCTGTTTTGTAACCAGAGGTTTCAGAACCCGCAACTTTCTACCTCCTGACTGGTCAGTTTTGTCTTAGCTGGGTAATATCGATGCGTTTAACGTTTTGATAACAGAGCACGACCACGTGCCAGTACACTCCAGAGGATAAATAGATGAACCGTCTGACAACCACCGCATTAGCCGTGGCGTTTGGCCTTGGCTTAACAGCCTGCCAGGACGCCCCAGAAGATAAAGCGGCTGCACCAGCAGCACCAGCTGCGACGAGTGAAGCGCCTGTACCCACCGTGACCGAAGTGAAGCCCGTTGCGCCAAAAGTACTGACTTCCGGTATCGATAAAGGTAATTTTGACGAACATATCCGTCATCAGGATGACTTCTTCCTGTCTGTTAATGGTAGCTGGTTAGCGCGCACCGAGATCCCTGCGGATCGCTCTAACTATGGCTCATTCACCGAGCTATTTGAGAAAAGCGAAACCATGTTGAAAACCATCATGGAAGACGCTGCGTTGCAGTCTTCAACGCCGGGCTCTGATGTGCAAAAACTCGCTGATTTCTGGAAAGCTTACATGGACAGTGAGCGGGTTGAAAATGTGGGTATGGCAGCATTGCAGGCGCAGTTTGATGCCATTGAAAATGCTAAAACCCATGAGCAGATCGCTGCGTTGATGGGACAATTGTTGGTTGACGGTGTGTCTGGGCCGTTTGGTTTTTACGTCAATAATGACGCTAAGCAATCAGATCAATATGCCGTGTATTTGTATCAGGCGGGTATCAGCATGCCTGACCGTGACTACTACCTCAATGAAGATGAAAAGTTCGTCAAGTTGCGGGAAAGCTTACGCCTGTTAGCTGCGGATCTGCAGGCGCAAAGTGGCGTAGCGCAGCCAGAGGCTGCGGCTGATTCGGTGTTAGCCATTGAAACAGCCATTGCCAGTGCACAGTGGAGCCGGGTTGAAAGCCGTGACGCGAATAAGACCTACAACAAGATGAACTTGGCTGAATTAGCGGCACTCATGCCGGGATTTGATTGGCCTGCGTATGCAAAAGCCGCTGGTTTAGGTGATGTGGACTCAGTGATTGTGCGTCAGCCGAGCTATATGACTGGCTTTGCCGAGCTGTTTGCTAAGACGCCTGTGGCTGCTTGGAAAGCTTATATGCGCCACCAGTTGGTGAGTGCCTACTCTGATTACTTGCCCCAGTCGGTTTCTGATCGTGCATTTGCTTTCTACGGTACAGAACTGAAAGGTGTTACTGAGCAGAAGCCGCGTTGGAAGAAGGCTGTGATCGCTGCAGATGAACAGATTGGCGATCTGTTAGGTAAGGCTTATGTTGCCGAAGCCTTTAAGCCTGAGGCGAAAGCGCGGATGGAGCAGCTGATCACCAACCTACTCGGTGCGTTTGAAGTCTCGATTAAAGATCTCGCATGGATGACGGAAGAGACCAAAGTTAAAGCGTTGGAAAAGCTTTCCAAGTTTTCGCCAAAAATCGGTTATCCAGAAAAGTGGAAAGACTATGCCACATTAGAGGTGAAAGCCGATGATCTGTTGGGGAACTACCGTCGCGCTGCTAATTGGGAATACCAGCGTATGCTGGCGAAGCTGGGTCAGCCGATCGATGATACCGAATGGCACATGACACCACAGACGGTTAATGCTTATTACAACCCTGTGATGAACGAGATTGTGTTCCCTGCGGCGATTTTACAGCCACCGTTTTTCGATATGGATGCCGATGATGCAGTGAACTACGCCTCGATTGGCGCAGTGATTGGGCATGAGATCAGCCACGGCTTTGATGACCAAGGTAGCAAGTATGATGGTGATGGCAATTTGTCTAACTGGTGGACAGATGCTGACCGTGCTGCGTTTGATAAGCTGGGTAAGCAACTGGTTGCGCAATACAGCCAATACGAACCGTTGCCAGGGCATTTCGTTAACGGTGAATTGACCTTGGGTGAGAATATCGGTGACTTAAGTGGTTTGCAGGTGGCCTACAAGGCATACCAGATGTCACTGGCGGGCGCTGATGCTGAGGTTATCGATGAGCTAACAGCCGATCAACGCTTCTTTATGGGCTGGTCACAGATCTGGCGCCGGAAATATCGCGAAGAAGAGCTGTTGAGCCGCTTGAAGTCTGATCCACATTCACCTTCTCACTATCGGGTGATCGGTATCGTGTCGAACATGCCTCAGTACTATGAAGCGTTCAATGTTGCTGAAACCGATCAGATGTATATAGCCCCCGAGAAGCGTGTGAAAATCTGGTAAGTCATAGGTTGTTGCACTGTTAAATTTCGTTATTTTTCAGTGAGAAAGGACCATTTTCAATTGACTGGTCTAACCAAGGCCGCTATCGTTCGCGCTAGCGGCTTTTGTATGTTTTTTATTCGATGGACGCTTCATATAGTTAAGCTTTATATAGGGAGTGGTATTTATGCGCGAGCACGGTGAGTTTAATTTAACCCGGCAGGGCAGGTTACTCAGGTTTAGGGTGAAAGGTGCCCTGAATCTGCAAACCGTTCAGCACAGCTTTGATGCTTTTAAGCAATTGGTTGCGCAGTTAGGCGGGCAAACTTGGTGCTGTGTGTCGGATATTCGCGAATGGGAGCTGTTTACGCCAGAGTGTTTAGTATTGGCGCAGGAGATTAACCTGTGGTGCCATGCCAATGGCTTAACTCACGAAGCCGTCATCGTCTCTCATGCGTTAATGGAAAGTATTTCAAAGAAAGCCCGTCCTGAAGAACACCTTGTTGCGACGCGTTATTTTACTAACGAATTTGACGCAAATGCTTGGCTGGCCGAAGCAAACTGTGCTTGCTCCGACCAAACAGAGTGTTGTGCTGTAGGGGGCTAGCAGATCACCGAGCGGATCTCTGGATCTTTACGATCCAGGTAGTGCGTGGATTGGATCTTACGTACCGTCCGTGACTTACCGCGAATAACCAAGGTTTCTGTCGTCGCCAGATTCCCCTGACGGGTCACCCCTTCAAGCAGATCCCCTTTGGTAACGCCAGTGGCAGAAAATATCACATTGTCGTTATGAGCCAGTTGATCAAGATGCAGCACGGCATTGACCTCGATGTTCATCTCCTCACAACGCTGTATTTCTATCGCTGATAGTCGCCGATTTTCCTCATTGTCGCCTTTCACTTGGCAGCGTGGCAGTAGGCGACCTTGCATATCACCGTCCAAAGCACGGATCACCGCTGCCGAGATAACGCCCTCTGGAGCGCCACCGATACAGTACATCATGTCAACTTCACTGCTGGGCATGCAGGTGAGGATAGACATGGCAACGTCACCATCCGGAATAGCAAATACTCGTACGCCCATCTTTTGCATCTCTGCAATGACTTCATCGTGGCGCGGCTTGGCTAAGGTGATCACGGTTAGATCAGCAATCTCTTTACCTACCGCCTTGGCCACTGCTTGGATGTTTTCACTTAACGACTTCTCAAGATCGATATGCCCTTTGGCAGCGGGGCCAACAACCAGTTTTTCCATGTACATATCAGGCGCTTTGAGGAAGGTGTCTTTGTCGCCGACGGCCAATACAGCGATAGCGTTTGACTGGCCCATCGCGGTCATGCGGGTCCCTTCGATTGGATCTACTGCGATATCCACTTTATCGCCACCGCGACCTACTTTTTCGCCGATATAGAGCATAGGGGCTTCATCGATTTCACCTTCACCGATAACGATTTCGCCGGAGATCTCAACCTTGTTCAACATAGCGCGCATTACTTCAACGGCGGCACCGTCAGCAGCGTTCTTGTCACCGCGGCCAAGCCACTTATGGCCAGCCAGGGCTGCTGCTTCGGTTACGCGGGAAAACTCAATCGCCAATTCTCGTTTCATACTTGGGCTCGCAATCTTGAAAGGTTGGGCGCGCAGGGTACAGTTCCCTCGCACAGACACATAGGATCCTAGTCAAACTTAGGCTGGCTTGCGACCAATTTCATCTTTGCTTCACGATTTTATTGGGTTTGCGTGACGTAGCCGTTTTCCAGAATGATACGGTTGGGAAAACGTGGCGTCGCTGGGGTAAAGATCCACTCTTTGGTGACGTTATCCCCACCCGCTGGGTAGATGGTTTCACTGTGCTGTTTGTTACCAATGATGCGCTTGGCTTGTGCCTCCGTCATACAGGGCACTATCTCTAAAAAACGTAGACTCTGCTTTATCTGCTGGCGCTGCTTGATTGAGAGATCACGGCAGATCACTGGCACGCTGTGGTCCACAGGCTGTTTCACGTCGATACTGCTGGTTTCGTCAGGTACGCTTGGAAGTGGCTTAACAGACTTTGCCGTATTCGTTTCTGGTATTTCGATGATCTTGCTGCCAGGGCAGGGTTTGTCGCTGAATGTGCCATCTGCGCATTGGTAAAGCGTCGTACTATTTGATGCGAAACTCAGCATTAGCCATGTCAGCAGGCAATATGGTAAGTACACTTTCGACATCATCGTCTGGCTCCGTATTTTTATACTGTCGTACCGTTTAAATATTTCCCGCCGTGAAGCAATTATATCGTCGATATCAAGTCGAGTGAAAACTACTGTTGGGGTAACTTGTACGGTTAGCCTACTTGTTCGATCTTTTTTAAGAACACACCCTACAATTCAAACGCATGTTTGAAAGTTCACTCTTCAACCAAAACTCTATATACTGCCCGCACCCCATAAGAGGGAAAAATAACAAAACCGTCAGGGATTGTTGCTGCAACTAGCAACTTAAAGCTAACAAGAGGAACTCACCGTGTTAGAAGCCTACCGTAAACACGTTGAAGAGCGAGCTGCTCAAGGCGTTGTTCCCAAGCCACTGAATGCTGAACAAACAGCACAGTTGGTTGAATTACTAAAGAATCCACCTGCAGGTGAAGATGCAATTTTACTGGACCTGCTGGAAAACCGTATCCCCCCAGGTGTTGATGAAGCGGCGTATGTAAAAGCCGGTTTTCTAGCTGCCGTCGCTAAAGGCGAAGTTAGCTCTCCTATTGTTGATGCCGAGAAAGCCACTCACCTGCTAGGTACCATGCAGGGTGGTTATAACGTACAACCGTTAGTTGATCTGTTGGATGTCGATGCACTGGCTCCGCTGGCTGCGACGGCGTTGTCTCACACTTTATTGGTGTTTGATGCGTTCTACGACGTGGAAGAGAAAGCCAAAGCAGGTAATGCTTTCGCGAAGCAGGTGATGGAGTCTTGGGCAGATGCTGAGTGGTATTTGAGCAAGCCAGAAGTCCCTGAGTCTGCGAAGCTAACTGTATTTAAAGTCACCGGCGAAACTAATACCGATGACCTGTCTCCGGCTCCTGATGCATGGAGCCGTCCTGATATCCCTCTGCACGCGTTAGCTATGCTGAAAAACGCCCGTGAAGGGATCAACCCTGATGAGCCAGGTAGCATTGGCCCAATGAAGCAGATTGAAGCGCTTCAGGCTAAAGGTAATCCTTTAGTTTATGTGGGTGATGTTGTTGGTACAGGCTCAAGCCGTAAGTCAGCCACCAACTCAGTGTTGTGGTTGATGGGTGACGATATCCCATACGTGCCGAATAAGCGCGGTGGTGGCTTCTGTTTAGGCGGAAAGATTGCGCCTATCTTCTTCAATACCATGGAAGATGCAGGTGCATTACCTATCGAGCTGGACGTTTCTAAGTTGGAGATGGGTGACGAGATCGTTATCTATCCTCACGCTGGCAAGGTCGAAAAGAACGGTGAAGTGGTTTCTGAGTTTGAACTGAAAACCGATGTGTTGCTTGATGAAGTGCGTGCCGGTGGCCGTATTCCATTGATCATTGGCCGTGGTTTAACCGACCGTGCCCGTGAAGCCCTTGGTTTGCCAGCGTCAGAAGTCTTTAACCGCCCAGCGGTTGTGGCTGATACAGGCAAAGGCTACTCCTTAGCCCAGAAAATGGTGGGTAAGGCGTGTGGCGTAGACGGTATTCGTCCAGGCCAATACTGCGAACCTAAGATGACCACCGTGGGATCTCAGGACACCACCGGTCCTATGACCCGTGATGAGCTAAAAGATCTGGCGTGTTTAGGCTTCTCAGCCGATCTCACCATGCAGTCATTCTGTCATACGTCGGCTTATCCTAAGCCGGTGGATGTCACGACTCATCATACCCTGCCTGATTTTATTATGAATCGTGGTGGTGTCGCACTGCGTCCAGGTGATGGCGTGATCCACAGTTGGCTGAACCGTATGTTGCTGCCTGATACCGTGGGTACGGGTGGTGACTCTCACACCCGTTTCCCAATCGGTATCTCGTTCCCTGCGGGCTCAGGTTTGGTGGCATTTGCCGCAGCCACTGGCGTTATGCCATTGGATATGCCTGAATCAGTCTTGGTTCGTTTCAAAGGTGAGATGCAACCGGGCGTGACGTTGCGTGATTTGGTACATGCCATTCCACTGCAGGCGATCAAAGAGGGTCACCTCACCGTAGAGAAAGCGGGCAAGAAGAATATCTTCTCAGGCCGTATCCTTGAAATTGAAGGCGTTGAATCGCTGACCGTGGAGCAGGCGTTTGAATTGTCAGATGCTTCTGCGGAGCGTTCTGCTGCGGGCTGTACGATCAAGCTGGGTGAAGATCCGATCATCGAATATCTCAACTCTAATATCGTGATGTTGAAGTGGATGATTGCCGAAGGCTACGGTGACCGCCGTACTATTGAGCGTCGTATTAAGGCGATGGAAGCATGGATCGCTGATCCACAGCTGATGGAAGCCGATGCCGATGCCGATTATGCTGCCGTGATCGAGATCGATCTCAATGAGATCAAAGAGCCTATTCTTTGCTGCCCGAACGACCCTGACGATGCGAAGACTTTGTCGGAAGTTGCTGGTGTTGGCATCGATGAAGTGTTTATCGGTTCTTGTATGACCAATATTGGTCACTTCCGTGCGGCTGGTAAGTTGCTAGAGAAGCATTCCGGTCAACTGCCTACTCGCTTGTGGGTGGCTCCGCCAACCAAGATGGATGCAAGCCAGTTAACAGCTGAAGGTTATTACAGCATCTACGGTAAAGTTGGTGCGCGTACTGAGTCTCCAGGTTGTTCGCTGTGTATGGGTAACCAGGCGCGAGTGGCTGATAATGCCACGGTTGTGTCTACGTCTACCCGTAACTTCCCTAACCGTTTAGGTACGGGAGCCAATGTGTATCTGGCGTCAGCTGAGTTAGCCGCCGTGGCTTCTATTATTGGTAAGATCCCAACAGCAGAAGAGTACGGCGTATACGCGAAATCTATCGATGCGACAGCTGAGGACACTTATCGTTACCTCAACTTCCATCAGATGGAAGAGTACACCAAGAAAGCGGACGAGGTGATTTTCCAGACCGCTGAAGTGTAGTGCTCCACTGCTATTAAAAAACCCGCTGCGGCGGGTTTTTTTGTTTGTCACTACTCGCTTCGTGAGCTATCTAAAGCTACTCAGGTGGGCGCTTGTTATACGGGGTGTTGGATTCAGTTAATTGATTCACTGCCATATTGACATCCACCTGATGGCTACGACAAACATCGAACGCTAGATTGAACATCGCTTTGCGATCACGATCCAGCGGCTCCTTAAATGCTTTGTTTAGTGCTTGGGTGCAAACAGCTAAGGCATACTCAGCTTCTAGTGCAGGTAAGGTGGCATTTGCCGCACTGGAAATTGACCACGCCAATAAAACCAGTCCGACAGTGGGTAACGACAGTTTATTCACGATATCACGCTCTAATTACTTTCTTTGGTCACTTTTCGGTTGATACAACAGCGGCAAACATGATCCTGAGCCGTTTGTCATGGTGTAGCAGCTATGGTGCGCGGTTGATATGTTTACGGTTTATCACCATCGCACACCATCGATCCTTAGAGGGCGTGATGTTGCAAAAGGTTCCAGTGTCGGATGACGTTTTACTATCTGTTGATAGCGTATTGGCGTGACATATTTAAGTGCAGCCATACGGTTTAGGTGACTGGGACGGACCTGAATTTGGCGTAAAAGCAGTGGCATCTGCGCAACCCACCTTGGATCAGTATCGCCCTCGGCTAATCGCTCCAATAATGCATCTAGGGGATCGCTGGCTCTGGGCTCCTGGTTATCAATCACAGACTGCTCTACCAGCCAATAGGCTAACTCTGGGTAGCCGTTTTGAATGGCTAGAAAGCCTAGGGGGCGTCCGGCGTCATCATGATAACTATTGAGATCTAATCCAGCGATCTGCAGAGCTTTCAGAGTGGCTATGCGGTTGAATGACACCATGGAAAGAACGGCTTCGCCGGTCGGTTGATAGCCTTGGCTGATTAATGCTGAAAGTTCTGTATTTTCGAGTCCCTGTGTCATTCTCGAGTAGGCCAGCTGGTAGAGGCTCTCTATTTGGTCATTGCTTAACGGCTGTTTTTCTAGATGTGCCGCGAGTTGTTCTGACCAATCGCTACCTTCTTGCTGTAATGCTTCGAGTAGGGTAATAAAGTTCGCTTCCAGTAGCTGGGCTTCACTCGCTTGAGCGTTGGGTTCAGCTTCCTCATAGGCATTGAGAGCGGTATTACTGCCTTGAGAGATCAGCCGCGCATCGACCAGACTTGGATCTTGAACGTACAGCTTATCTAACAGGGCTTCTTCGGCAATAGGCTGTTTTTCCGCGGCCGAGAGAATTTCAAAGCTATCAATTTTTTGCCAGTTGGCATCCGAGTGTTGTAACAGCTCGGCTAAATTTTTCTCACAAGCCTGTTGCGCACCCAGGGCATCTTCGTTTTTTTGCCACAATGCCAGCATCGGAGCTAGCTCATTGCGCAGTAACTGTAACCGTTGCAGTTGTTCGCCACTTAGTTGGCGAACAAGATCTCGCTGAGGTATCGAAATAGCTTCCAGTTGCTGCCGCATCTCTGCAGAGAGGTCGTGCCCCCAGCCCCAAAGGTGCCACTGGTCATACTGCTCATCGGGTAGGCGATAAGCGGCACTGTCTCCCTGCTCAATAAGCAGCTCAATCATAGGCTTGAACTGCTGCTCAAAGCTTGCTTTATCTTCGATGCTGGAGCGAGCATAGCCTGCCAACGCATGCTCTAACGGCGTGGCTTCATCTGGTGAGCTTTGGATGGTGGCGCCAAGTTCAAATGCTTGTTGTGCCAGTTCCATATTGCCTTGCTGAGCTGCGGCCTTAAGTAATAGATCCGGATCGTAATCGCCTTGCGTCACCCCTGCTTGGTAACGGATGAGCCAGCGGTTGGTAGCCGAGAGGCCGTCATTATTAGCATCCATGATCAGTAGGCTGATTAGCTCGCGCTCATTCGGACGATAGCGTTCGGCGATAGCTTCTAGGAGAGGAGAGGGAAAGCGATTGCCGCGATCTAACATCAGCATCACACCCAAGGTGCGTTGGATATCAATCTCTGGGTAGTCTATTTCCAATCCAGGTAACCCAACCCAGTTACTGATGGAATATGAGAGATCGATAGTGCCATTTTCAATATCAGCAAGAAACTTATCCCAATCTTCCGCTTCCACATGGGACTTTAAACGACTGACCAAGACTAACCGCTCTATGTCGGGGGGCTCTACATGGATATCTTCAGGGGTTGCTGTTGCACGTGATATTTGCCATAGCTGATACGGCTGCAACTCTTGTTTTAATGCCTGCAGAGTGCCCAAGGATAAACCGTTGTTGATAGCGTTCTGCAGCGTTTGCTGAGCCTGAACATGGACGGATAGTTGTTGTGTTGCTAGCTCTAGCTTCTCTTGTTCGCAGCTGGCTTGCGTTGCTACGATATTTTCAAGTGGTGGCAAGCGTGTTTGGGTTTGTGGCTCGGTAGCAATTTGCGTTAGCGGCTCTGGCTTTAATGCTGGATTTAATGTCGGTGGCGAAGGTAGCTGGCTCGGCCACAGCATCAATACGCCCAGCAAGCCGAGGATAACAATTCCGAAGATAATCAGGCCACGCAGTAAAGGCATACGCCAATTCCGTTTGATTTTTAACCGATACTAGCATGGCTGAGAATTGCAAAAAGATCAGCTGTCACATAACCGGTGAATGCCACTACTCCTCTTGCTTGTGTTTATCCTGCTGTTGTTTCAGTTCGGCATTAAGTGCGGGTAATGGCAGTTCTGCTTTTGCTTTTTTCATCTCTGCATACCAGAACGCCATAAATTTCTCCGTGATCTCTTGCTCTATGCGAACGGCCTCTTGGGTTGGACAAAACAGGGTGATGGTAAACAGGTTTTTAGCCGTGGCATTGGTGCTGATGCGGACATCTGCATGGGGTCCGCTGATGGGGATCCCCAAGCGTTTTTCAATCATAGCATTGTAGCGTTCGGCGACGTCTTGGAACGGCTCACAGCTGGCGTTAGTGCAGTCTAGAATATATTGCTTCGCTGCAAAGACGTTAACCCAATCGGGATCGCGAACAATGGTAAATGAATGGGCAACATAACGGCGCATGAAGTTCAGATTATGAACGCCTTTTGTGGCAAATAGGTTGTTCGGTAATATCAATGTCTTGCCACTGTAGCCATAGCTTTGGCTTTCGAGATCTATCTCTAATAAGCTGGTGGTTAGCCAATCACTACTCACGACTTCACCGCTGTAATCACCCACCTGGATCCAGTCACCGACCACAAATGGACGTGTGCTTGCGATGTAGATTGCACCGAGCATGCATTGAATATATTCACGGGTGGCGACAACAAATGCGACCGCAAATGCAGCCATCGATAGTGCGAAATATCGCAGTTCCGACATCCAGATCGCAATGAGCCCAACCATTAATAGCAGGCTGGTTGCGTTGTTGAGGCCATTGATCCGTCGTTGCGGGAGGTCTTCCTCGTGCTTTTTGCGTTTACCTATTAGACGGAGCAACAACCAGCGTAGCAGTAACGCAGTGATAACTAAGATAACGGAGGCGATAAGTTTATTATCGACGATTAACTCATGTATTGGCATGTGCGATAGATGCTCTGGCAACATCACTTTAGAGGTGACTTAAGGTTTTGGCTAAAGTTACGTCGAGTAAGCAGTTAACGCAACGAAAGATTGCTTGGTTGCTTCACCCTCCTAGAGAACCGGCTTTGGCACACAGGGCAAGATCAGCCAAAGCCGAGGGAGAGCTATTTTTTCATTAGCTGTTTAGTGGCGGTGATAAGCGCCTCGTCATTGGGATCCGAGGTGTTGGTGACGTACACCAGGTAACCTTCGCTATCAATGAGCAGGGTAGTGGGTGTGCCTCGGACGCCATAAAGCGCGGCGACTTGTTCACCCTGAACGGCCGTCTTAAAACTGATCCCCCGTTGTTTCAATACTGTCCCTGGGGTGGCGTCGTCATCTTCACGGAAGCTAATCGCTACCGCAGCAAGTCCCTGCTCTTGATATTGCTGATAGAGGGCATCTAACCCTGGTTGGACTTTCTTACAATACGGGCACCATGTCGCCCAGAAATGCAGGATAAGTGGCTGACCATGAAAGTCGGCTAATCTGATCGTCTCACCGGTTTCAGTTTGCAATGCCCAGTCCGGCGCTTTTACCTTTGCTTCGGCTGCTTGCACTGTGCTGATTACCAGTCCCATCAGCAGCACGACGGTGTTCATGCTGAAGAGAAAATAGCGTTGAAACAGGTGGCTGACGGAACGACGATGGGACATTGCATACCTCGATTTTTAATGGATTTCTGCTCTCGCTTAACTAGACAGAGGAAAGCGAGGTTTTATTTCATCGATGAAGATAAGCGCTGCCGCCACATACGTTTGAACTTGTCCCGGCGCAGCCACAGCAGAATAAAGACGATAGCAAAGTAGATCAGTGGCTCACCGATATACGCTTTTACTGACCAGTAGTAGTGCACGACGATGGCGGGAAGCCCTAGATAGACCCAGTTATGCAGCAGTTGCCAGCGCTTACCCAAGCGCCGCTGCATACTTTTGGTTGAGGTGATGGTGAGCGCCAGTAGTACCAGATAAGCCGCCATCCCCAAGGTGATATAAGGACGTTGAATCACCTCTGAAATAAATAGCGCAAACGCCAGTTGCAGATCAAACCAGAGAAAACTGAGGATATGTAACGAAGCAAAGAAAAAAGCATACAACCCCAGTAGTCGACGCAGGCGGAGCCAGAGGGGCTCGCGACGCCACCGACTCAGCGGGGTGACACACAGAGTCAGGATCAGTAAGTTAAGCGATGCTTTGCCGTAAAAATGAATGATCGCCTTAACCGGATCGCCACCGAGCTGGTCAGTGATGCCGAGATAGAAAGCACCCACGGCGGTCAGTAGGCAGGCAAGATGAGTAAAGCTCTTTAGTGCCAACAAGCGTGGCTGAGTAGAGAGTATCCGCATCAGTAATCTTTGCTTAGGTCCATATTGTTATACAGCGCAGCGACTTCGCCAGCGTAGCCATTAAACAGTTGTGTTGGTACCCGCTGTTGGTCGAATAGACCACCGCTGGTTAGCAGGCGCTCACTGGCTTGAGACCAGCGTGGATGACTAACTTTGGGATTGACGTTGGCATAGAAGCCATATTCATGGGGGGCTAATATGTTCCAGGTTGTCGGTGGTTGATAGCTGGTAAAACTGATCCGTACAATTGATTTAATGCTCTTAAAGCCGTACTTCCATGGTACCACCAGGCGCATAGGAGCGCCGTTTTGTGGTGGTAGCGTTTTGCCATACATACCGACAGCCATCAATGTCAGAGGGTGCATCGCTTCATCAATGCGCAAGCCTTCCACGTAGGGGTAGTCGATCCCTCCGCCTTGCCAGGCATTACGCTGCCCAGGCATCTGCTCGGGATCAACCAGCGTTTCGAAGGCGACATAGCGCGCTTTGGACGTGGGCTTAAACTGTTTCAGCAGCTCTCCTAAGGGAAAACCTATCCAGGGGATCACCATGGACCAGGCTTCGACGCAACGCAGACGATAGATACGCTCCTGTAACGACACTTTCTTCAGGATATCTTCATAGTCGAAGCGACCAGTGATCTCCGCTTCACCATCAATAGTTACTTGCCAAGGGCTGGTGCGGAATTTTTGTGCGTTGTTGACCGGGTCGTCTTTGCTCGTGCCAAATTCGTAGAAATTGTTGTAACTGATCGCTTTCTTTTCCGCGGTTATCACCATATTTTCCGCGCGCGCTTGTGGCTTGAATTTGAGAGTTTGACGCGGGGCTGCAACATCGTCATCGTCGCTGCCAAACCAACCCGCTGCATGTGCGCTGTTGGGTAGGGCAGCGGCGATCGATACGCCTCCCGCCGCCCCTGCCAGCTGTTTGATGAACTTACGCCGTTGCTGGTAAACCGCCTCATCCGTAATATCTGCCTCGGTGAGCTCACTGGCTTTTGGTGATCGGATCAGCATCTCTTTACTCCATCGTTGGCCGTTGGCCAATTGGTTATGATGATTTTGGCGCTTATTCGTTGGTTGAGTAGACCGTATCAGAGCGAGAACTATTTCAAGACTTTGAGTATAACGGTCTCATACTATTTAGGTCGTCACCCAGGGGATACTGATTCTGTGATCCGAGTCATGACCTCATGGTGAGGTTTACGGCAGGCTAGCCGACCCAGATCGCAACAGGTGGGCGAAAGCGCGAGAAGCGTGCGCGCCTCCCTGTTATTCTTCATCTATTGATGAATGCCATCGAGCCTTAATCTGTAAGGAGCTGTTCATGGATTTCGCCACACTCAAGCAACTGCCCAAGGCAGAATTGCATCTGCACATCGAAGGCACCTTAGAGCCGGAAATGTTGTTTCAACTGGCGGACAAAAATCAGGTGGTGCTGCCCTATGCAGATATCGACGCTGTGCGCGCCGCTTACCAGTTCAACTCATTGCAGGATTTTCTCGATCTCTATTATCAGGGCATGTCTGTGTTGCAGACGGCCAGTGATTTTTACGATCTGACATGGGCGTATCTGGAGCGTTGTCAGGCTGATGGCGTGGTACATACAGAGATCTTTTTTGATCCCCAGGGGCATACGGTTCGTGGTATCGCGATTGATGTGGTGATCGATGGTATCAGCCGGGCGATCGCTCAAGCTCACACCCAGCTCGGTTTATCTGCCAGCTTGATCCCCTGTTTTTTGCGCCATTTAAGTGAACAGGATGCCCTTGATACCTGGCAGGAACTGCAACCTCACCTAGCGCATTTTGTTGCTGTGGGTTTAGATTCATCAGAGTTAGGGCATCCGCCTGAAAAGTTCGAACGGGTATTTGCTTTGGTGCGAGATGCGGGGTTGAAAGTGGTTGCTCATGCGGGTGAAGAGGGGCCAGCCGCATATATCCTTGGCGCGTTGGATAGCCTGAAAGCCGATCGCATCGACCATGGGGTACGTTGCTTGGAAGATAAAGCACTCGTTGATCGTCTAGTGGCAGAGCAGATCCCGCTGACGGTGTGTCCGTTTTCCAATATCAAGCTTAAAGTGTTTGCAGATCTGGCGAGCAGCAATCTGCAAGCGCTGTTGGATGCGGGACTCTGCGTCACCATTAACTCTGATGACCCGGCCTATTTTGGTGGTTATATCAATGACAATATTCTGCAGGCTGCCGCAGCGCAACAACTGAACGACGAACAGATCCGAGTGTTGCTAGGGAATAGCTTCAAGGCGAGTTTTTTACCCGAGGAGCAAAAGCAGGCGTTCTTACAACAGTTAGCTGAATGCTGATGCGCGTGTCTCTACTTGCTTATAATTCGTTGACTTATTAGCGACTTGCTTAAATAAGTAGTCACGAATGTTCATGGAGGGACTAGGGATGGCAAGTCTGAAATATAAAGCGAGTTGGGGTCTGTTTTGGCTGATTAACCTCTCTTCGCTGGGGGCCGGCTCATACCTTTCCCAGTTCGCCCAAAGCCTGACTGAAGGGCGGTTTGGTGCCCTTTCTGCTGTATTGCTCTCTATTCCCATTATTGGATGTTTTACTTTGCTTAGCCGCTGGTCGAAAAGCGACCAGCGGGATCCTGATGGTTCTAAACCCTACCATAAAACTACCGCAGCGATGATGGCCAACGCCCATGCAGAGAATGGCAGCAAATGGTCATGGCGCGACGATAAGCCGCTGCAAGTGATTGTCGTCGTCTCTTGTGCTTGGTTTGTATTGAGTTTTATTTTTTAGTTTTGGTGCGCGTTTTTGTTCGCGCCTTCTTTAAGACTCATCTGCTACCTCCGTTGAGGCCGTGATCTTTTTAGACTGATGAGTCGCGATCACTACGGTGGTAGAGATCTTATCTTGTATGGCCTGCCGATTCGGATCCCAGAATATTTGTATAAACCCCAGTAAGCCGGTGGCTAAGCCTGCACCGTAGCCGCCATAGCGACCGAAAGCATCCCATAGGGAGATCGGTGTATTATCCAGTTGCAGAACGCGGATCCTGAGTGCGCGTTTGCCTGGTGTTTGACCGTTCCACCAAGCGGTGAATAGGGTGAAGTAACAGGCGGCCCAGCCAAAGCCTAAACCAAGCTCCTCGAGCAGGGCGCGCAACCAAGCTAGGGGGCCTTGTGCTGTGAGAGTTGCCTCTTCAGCGAAGGGCGCAATAACAATAGGATCTTCAGATTCGAGCTGTTCTTCCTTTTTGCCGCCCGTCTTTGTTGCTACCGCACTCTTTTCTTTCTCGGTGACGTCGGGTTGATTTGTCATACTGCCTTGCAAGGGTAAAGCTAAGGTAAGTAGTTGGTGTGATATGAGTTTCTGTTCTTCGGTGGAGAGCGGGGAGTCTTCTAGTAACTGACTGATCAACTTTTTTGCTGCCGCCTCATTGGTTGTTTGTGATGCGATAAAGTGTGCGGTTTGTTGCAGGTGAGGTTGCCAACAAGCGCCGGTATCACAGCTCACGACACGGGCAAGTGTGACCACGCTGCTAATATTTTGCAGTGATGTTGTGACTTCGTTGACCTGTCCGTTTTCTTCATCGAAAAAGCTGATGATGCCAGCGATGGACGAGACCAGTATAACCAACGTAGCCAGTGTTTTTAGCAGCTTTCTCGTCACGCTTGAGAAAGGAGAGTCACTGAGCATACGCCAGAATATCCAGCCGAGAATAACCCCCATCAAATAGCCATTAAGCGTACTTAATAGCGCAATAACGATCAGATCTATCGTGAGGGCGAGGGCCCGTCGCCATGGTGCTGCCAGCGGCATACCTAACACTTCAAAGGGGATATGAAATGCGTAGGGCGTGATAATACGACGATCTTCCGCCCGCTGTTTTGCTTCTTGTGTGACGTCTGTCGCGGCTTCCTTCACGCTCAGCTCCCTGACTCAATCCTGTGCTAGCGCTGAGAAAGCGCACTGTTTGAATATTCTTTCATATCTTTTTTTCTACGCGGATTTAAAAAGGTTATCAAACTTCACGCAATCAAAATGCGTCCTGTCTCGTCTTTATCTGTGACATCAATACTATTGTTACTGACGGAGCAACCCTATGAGCAACTTGAATAAACTCAATACCACCCTGGCTGGCGTGATGGCCGCGACTTTCACTCTGGCGTCGGGTCAGGCGCTGGCAGTACCTGATCAGCCGAAGAATTGGGAGAAGTGTGCCGGTGTAGCGAAAAAAGGGATGAATGATTGTGGCGCACTGGATGGTAGTCATGGCTGTGCGGCGCAGGCCCCAGTGGATAACAGCCCAAATGAGTGGGTCTACGTGCCAGAAGGTACCTGTAAAAAAATTGGTGGCAGCGTGGCAAAAATTAAGCCGGCAAAAAGCTAATGTCTGGGCAAAAGGTTGGCGGCATTCCAGCCGCCTCTGCATCAATTAGCGTGCGAGAAGCGCATCTACTTGAGCTACTTGCCAGCGAGCCTTCATTGCCGTTTGTTGAAGTGCTTGCTGATAATTTTTTGGCGATGCGGGGAAGGCATTATCAATTGATTAGGCAGGTCGCCGAGCGTTATCCCGTGGTTTTGCACTGTGTCGGTATGTCCGTTGGTTCGACGCATGCGCCAGCAGCCGGTTATGTCCAACGCATTGCCGCGCTGGCACGGGATCTGAGCGCCTGCGCAGTGTCTGATCATCTCAGCGTCAGTGCTATGGCAGATGAATTTGTTCATGATCTGCTGCCAATTCAGTACCGTGAAGCATGCATACCAAGGCTGGTTAAGCATATTCGACAGGTCCAGGAGCATCTGCCGGTGCCATTGCTACTGGAAAATATCTCCCGCTACCTGGCTTACCGCAGTGATGAAATATCTGAGGGGCAGTTGTTTGGCGAGCTCCACCGACAGACGGGCGTAGGTTTGCTGTTTGACGTCAATAACCTCTATGTCACTGCCCATAATTTACAGTGCGATGTGCGCCAGATGTTGAATGAGTACCCGATAGGTGCGGTGCAGCAGTATCATTTGGCGGGCTATCAGGAGCGTCCCCCCTTGTTAGTGGATACCCATGGCTGCCCAGTGTCCCCGCCAGTGTGGGAACTGTATGCCCTTGCCTTAGCGCGGTTTGGAGCAAAGCCAACCATTATCGAATGGGATAACGATCTGCCACCGTTGGCAGAACTGTTGTCTACGGTAGCCAGAGCTCAGCGCCTAATGATGCCACTAGCGGGAGTGGCCTGATGCATCGAACTCATGATCAGAGTGAGCCACCGACGTCGCCGCAATGCTGTTATCAACAACGAGGGGCGGACGGCTTTGCTAGGCCACTGCTTGACGGTTTGAGCGCCGCAGACCCTAAGGCTGTTTCCGCTGCAGATGATTACCTGCAGGCGGCACTGCAGGTGTACCAGCAAAATCGCCTGGGAATCCTGCTGCGTACACTGTCTGCGACATATCCTCATACGCGCACTTTGTTGGGCAATACGCTGTTTACCCAAATTTGTCACGCTTACCTGAAAGCCGTTGCCGTGACTTCGGTATTGACCGGCATTGGTGAAAGCTTTCCCCGCTGGTTACGGCAGCAACGGCAGGCGGACGCTCTGTTTGCTGATTACCCTTTTTTAACAGCTTTGCTGCGCTTTGAATGGGGATGTCATCAGGCGTATCACGCTTGGCAGCCTGAGGCGGTGGATCTGATTCAGTGTGACCGTTGGCTAGCGCTTAGCGCCGAGCAGTTAATGGCGGGGCAGACCAATTGCGAGCGGCCACCGCCCTGGCGTTTGCAACCGGCGCTGCAACTGGTGAGTTCACGCTACCCGATTGTTGATATATGTGAATGCTTGCAGTTGATAGCAGATGGTCAGGATGCCGAGTTAATGATTGCGCCCGGACAGCGTACCACTTGGCTGATATGGGCCGCACCAGATCAGACCGGCATTACGACGATAGACCGCTTTATGCTGCAGCTGCTGCGCTGGCTACAAGCGCCATGGCGTTGCAAACGCTCTGTCGCCCAGTTAACCGCGCAGTTCGCTTTGTTGCCGCAAGTGCTGCAATCAGGCTGGCTGGTAGCGAATTCGACTGATTCGGCGGCTAATGCGACTGATAGCAAACGGGATAAGGGGGCTCACCATGCAATTTCCTGCTGAGCTACTCAATCGTCTGTTCCGTTACGGTTATGCATTTACGCTGCAGCGCGACAGCGCTTTGGACTTGGTGCAACAGGCGTGTGAAAAAGTTCTGCGCAATCCGCCAGCTGATCCGCTGAAATTGGAAATCTACCTGAAAGTGACGTTACGAAATTTATACTTAGATGGTTGGCGTAAACAGCAGCAGTACCCGCTTGAACTCTTCGTTGAGTCTGAACATGTGGCGGACTCAGAGCAAAGTGTGGAGCAAAGCTTTATCAATCAGCAACAGCTTGAGTTGCTGTTACCTCGCTTGTCGCCGCAGCAGCGTGAGGTGCTCTATTTATGGGCAGTAGAAGGGCACAGTACGTCAGAAATCGCCGCGCATCTTGATGAGCCCCGCGGCACGGTGTTGGCTCGGCTTAGCCGGATCCGCAGTCTATTGTCGGATCTGCCCCGCGATGCCTATGGAGTTCGTCCATGACAGATTCTCAACCTCGCCCATTTAAACAAGCTTGCCAAGACTATTTTGCTGCGGTGCAGCTTGATGAGCAGGAGCTAAAGCAGCTGCATAAGCGTTTTCAAAGCGTGCCGGAAGCTGTATCCAACGCAACAGAAGCGCCTCAGCGACATCGCCAAGATAACAAAGAGCAGACGATCCAGCGGCGAATGTGGTTGGGCTTGGCTGCGACCCTTTGTGCGTTTGCTCTGGTGTTATGGCACAACTTGCCGATGCAAAGTACCACAGCACTCAATCTGGCACAGCTGATTGCCGATGAGGTGGTGGCAAATCACCGTAAGTTGAAACCATTGGAGGTTCAGGGGCAAGAGCTGAAGCTGGTTCGTGGCTATTTTCGCCAATTAAGTTTTCAACCAATCGACAGCGCACAGTTGCAGCAGTGGCAACTGACCGGTGGACGCTACTGCTCTATTCAGGGGGTGGATGCTGCGCAGTTACGTTATACCGACAGCGAAGGAGGGTTAAGTACCTTGTATCAAATTGCGTTGCCGACAGGGTGGGGCAAGGAACTGTTTGCAGAACGTGCTGCGCCTGCGGTTATGTTATACAGCGCGGGCTATCGTGTGCGGATCTGGCAGGAAAAAGGCCTCTTGTTAGCCCAAGTGACTGCCGACTAAGCGATGGCAGATCGGCATCGTCTATCCGGTTGTTTCGGGCTAAACTGAACAGGTGTCCTGCCAATAGATATATTAGACGTCATTATGGATTTTCAGTTTAGCCGTGATCCGATCACGCAACTCCCGATCGCTCGTTTGTCGATGGAACAGGAAGCGTTAGGGCAATGGCTCTCGGAAGAGGTAAGCACCGATCAGGTGCTCTTGGTTGAGATCATGCGCTATGCCGAACAGGTGAGAAGCCGAGCAATACCTCAATGGCAGTATGTCGGTCGTGAAGCGACCCTGTTATTGGAAGATGGAGCGGCTGAGATCTTTCCAAATCGCAATGATGATGAACTTGAAGCAATCGAAGATCCGAGCTTAGAACTGTCCGACTGGAATGCTGTAACTAGTTGTGGTGTCGAGGATTTTATTCATTTATTACGCTCATGGCAGAGTTACTTGCTTGCTTAGGGTGCACCAATTCGGTGCTTTGCTGCTGGTGAAAATGTGATCACCTGTCGATATGCACGATTTTGGTGATCTCCTTGCACCTGTTTTGTTCTTTCTGTGAATTTTGTTTTTTCAATATTCCCCGCAAATTTATCTAATCCCTTGATGTGTCGTGCTTTTTTAAAGTTGGCACAGCCTTTGATAACACTCCTGTTACAAATAGCTTTAGCTAATTAAAACTTATCGTTCCTAGGGAGTGCAGCAATGAAACTAGTCAGTGCAATCATCAAGCCTTTTAAGCTAGATGATGTCCGGGAAGCCATCTCGGAGATCGGTGTAGAAGGTTTGACCGTGACTGAAGTAAAAGGCTTTGGTCGCCAAAAAGGTCACACCGAACTTTATCGGGGTGCCGAGTATCAGGTGGATTTTCTGCCGAAAGTTAAGTTAGAGATCGCCACCAGCGACGAGCAGGTAGAGCGTCTGGTTGAAGCCATCAGCAAAGCTGCTTACACCGGTAAGATCGGTGATGGCAAAATTTTTGTTTATGAGTTGCAACATGCCGTACGTATTCGTACCGGCGAAGCAGATGCTGACGCGCTATAACGTCCGGCAGACACTGAATTAAATGACTCGGGGGAGTTAATAATGCAAGACCAAATTTTTCAGTTGCAGTATGCAATGGACACCTTCTACTTCTTAGTGTGTGGTGCCCTGGTAATGTGGATGGCAGCGGGCTTCTCAATGTTAGAGGCTGGCTTGGTACGTTCTAAGAACACTACCGAAATTTTGACCAAGAACGTCGCACTGTTTGCGATCTCTTGTGTGATGTATCTCATTGTTGGTTACAGCATCATGTACGATGGCGGGATCTTCCTGTCTGGTATCGAAACTGTTGATGTAGCAGGTGTATTAGCTGAATCTGCAGAAGCCGGTTTTGACGGTGATTCCGTGTACTCTGGTGCTTCAGACTTCTTCTTCCAGGTGGTATTCGTAGCTACGGCAATGTCGATTGTCTCTGGTGCGGTTGCTGAGCGCATGAAGCTGTGGTCTTTCCTGGCTTTCTGTGTCGTGATGACTGGTTTCATCTACCCAATGGAAGGTGCTTGGACTTGGAACGGTGCTGACGTATTTGGCCTGTACAACCTAGGTGACCTTGGTTTCTCTGACTTCGCTGGTTCAGGTATCGTTCATATGGCCGGTGCTGCTGCTGCTTTGGCTGGTGTATTGCTGCTGGGTGCTCGTAAAGGTAAGTACGGTGCTAACGGTGAAATCAACGCTATCCCTGGCGCAAACCTGCCTTTGGCAACCTTAGGTACGTTCATCCTGTGGATGGGTTGGTTCGGCTTCAACGGCGGTTCTGTCCTTAAGCTTGGTGATGTTGCTAGCTCACACTCTGTTGCCATGGTATTCCTGAACACTAACGCAGCTGCGGCTGCAGGTGCTATCTCTGCACTGGTTCTGGCACGTATCTGGTTTAAGAAAGCTGATTTGACCATGTGTTTGAATGGTGCTTTGGCTGGCCTGGTTGCTATCACTGCTGAGCCATCTACTCCGACTGCGCTGGAAGCGTCTATCTTCGGTGCGATTGCTGGTCTGATTGTGGTTGCTTCAATCATCACGCTTGACCGCTTGAAGATTGATGATCCAGTAGGTGCTATCTCTGTACACGGTGTAGTTGGTTTCTTCGGTCTGATTATCGTTCCAATCACTAACGGCGATGTGACTTTCTCTGGCCAGTTGATTGGTGCCCTGACTATCTTCACTTGGGTATTCGTATGTAGCTTGATTGTTTGGGGTGTGATTAAGGCAGTCATCGGTGTACGTGTTACCGAAGAAGAAGAGTTTGAAGGTGTTGATATGGCTGAGTGTGGTATGGAAGCATACCCAGAGTTCGGTACTATCAAGAAGTAACCTGCTAACAAATATAGCTAGTCCCTTATTTAACCCGGCCAATTGGCCGGGTTTTTTTCGTTCAGTGCCATCTGTTGATTTTTCCTGCATGGCCTAAGGTGTGGATTTTATAGCGTTATTTAGTGGCAGTATCGCAACATGCCCGATATAAGCTGCTAAGCTAATTAGACTATCTTATGCATTCTTCATTCACTTAACCGTCGCATACTAAGAGGGCATGATGTCTGACTCTTCGAGTCCCTTTAAACTAAAAGCCAAGATCAACCCCCCTGTTTTTTATAGCGCAACCCTATTGGTTTTTCTTATCGTGGTTAGTGCTGTGTTGATGCCGGAAAAATTCAACAAACTCTCCACTGACATGCAAGCGTCCATTGTGACCAATGTCAGTTGGTTTTATGTTGCGGCGGTGGCGATCATCCTCATGACGGTTGCGTATCTAGGGATAAGTCGGCTCGGCGATATCAAGTTGGGGCCGGATCACTCGGCACCGGATTTCAGCAATGGCTCTTGGTTTGCCATGCTTTTTTCTGCCGGTATGGGTATCGGTTTGATGTTTTTTGGCGTTGCCGAACCGGTAATGCATTACTTGTCCCCCCCTACGGGTGACCCTGGTACCGTGGAAGCTGCACGGGAAGCGATGAAGCTGACCTTTTTCCATTGGGGGCTTCACGCTTGGGGGATCTACGCCATGGTAGCGTTGATCCTCGCGTATTTTGGTTATCGTCATGGTTTGCCGCTTACCTTGCGCTCCGCTTTGTATCCGCTGATTGGCGATAGAATTTATGGCCCGATCGGTCATGCCGTGGATGTATTTGCCATTCTCGGTACTGTGTTTGGTGTGGCAACGTCTTTAGGTTATGGCGTGTTGCAGGTTAATTCTGGTTTGAACTACCTGTTTGATCTGCCAGTGAACGAAACGGTACAAGTGGTGCTTATCGTCGTTATTTCTGGGTTGGCGGCGATCTCAGTGGCGACCGGACTGGATAAAGGGATCCGCATTTTGTCGGAGATTAACCTGCTATTGGCTGTTGCTTTAGTTGGGTTGGTGTTGCTGTTGGGGCCGACGGTGCTGCTACTACAGATGTTTCTACAAAATACCGGTGGTTACCTCTCTGATATCGTCAATAAGACCTTCAATCTATTTGCCTATCAACCCACCGATTGGCTGGGCGGATGGACACTGTTGTATTGGGGCTGGTGGCTCTCCTGGTCGCCATTTGTGGGGATGTTTATCGCCCGGATCTCCCGTGGTCGCACCATCCGTGAATTTGTGATTGGCGTACTTTTTGTACCGACCGGTTTTACCTTTTTATGGATGACGGTGTTCGGGAATACCTCCATCGATATGATGTTGCAAGGCACCGGTGATGAGCTGGCAGCCGTGGTCAATCAGGATGTGTCATTGGCGTTGTTCAAGTTTCTTGAAGCATTTCCTATGTCATCGTTCTTATCAGTGATCGCTATCATCATGGTGGTGGTGTTCTTTGTTACCTCCTCTGATTCTGGTTCCATGGTGGTTGATATGTTGGCGTCAGGCGGTACGGACAAAACCCCTGTTTGGCAGCGGGTGTTTTGGGCTTCGATGGAGGGGGTAGTGGCGATCGCCTTGCTGCTAGCTGGCGGACTCGGTGCTTTGCAAACGGCGACGATTGCCAGTGCCTTACCATTTTGTATTGTGCTTTTGATCTCTGCTTATGGCTTGTTGAAGGCGTTGCGTATTGATGCGACGAAGCGGGTCAGTTTAGAGCAAGTGATCCATCCACCACGGGTCGACAGCAGCCTGTTAGGTTGGGAGCGCAGGTTGAAGAATTTAGTGCTGTTGCCGCGGCGAAAAAATGTCGGTCAGTTTATTGCTGATGTGGTGATCCCAGCGATGGAGTCGGTAGCCACTGAACTGGAAAAGCATAGTGTGGATACGCGATTTGCGGTTGATGAAGACAGTCTGAGTGCTCGCTTTGAGGTGTTCCATGGCGATGAACAGGATTTTCTTTATCGGGTGCGGCCTAAAGCGTATCTGCAGCCCAGTTTCTTGGTCGAAGAAGATGATGATGAAGCGCGTAAGTACTTCCGTGCCGAGGTTTTTCTGTTGGAAGGTGGGCAGGACTACGACATCATGGGGTGGAGTAAAGAGCAGGTGATCAGCGACATGATTGATCAGTATGAAAAACATATGCACTTTTTGCATCAGGTGCGCTGATCTCATGAGCACCTTGAAGGCCGCTTTTTGCGGCCTTTTTTATGTCTACTATCTAAGGTGGCGTATGGCTGTTTTTTTATGAGGCTCTATGGAAGTCACGATTAGAAGTGCTGAAAAGTCTGATGTTGCAGGGATCAAAGAGATCTATGCTCAACCCCATGCATACTCGGGCACACTGCAGCTTCCTTATCCCTCAGAGGCGCTGTGGCAATCACGTTTCGATAACGCTTCTGCGGATTACCATAACTTGGTGGCGATCACTAACGGCAAGGTGATCGGTCAACTTGGTTTGATGGTATCAACGCGGCCTCGGCGTAAGCATGTCGCTGGTTTTGGTATGGCGGTGTGTGCCTCAGTCTTAGGTCAAGGCGTTGCGACGCGGTTGTTGGAAAGCGCGCTGCATATGTGTGATAACTGGCTCAATATCGAACGTGTTGAATTAGAAGTGTTTACTGATAACAAAGCAGCAATCGCTTTATACCGAAAGTTTGGCTTTGTTATCGAAGGAGAGCACGTTAGTTCGGCATTTAAAAATGGTGTCTATGCTGACGTGTATAGCATGGCTAGGCTACGTGCAGCCGTTGTCGTTAAGCCTTAACATCGATAGGTAGCTGGTTATATGCATCGATTGCTAGCTTACCTAGGTGATTTGCACCTGACTTCCTGCTAAGTGATACTGGCGGTTAATCAATCGCTTATGGAGTCGTTTCGATGCGCTGCTGGCTACTGTCTCTGATCCTATTAACTGCTTTTCCTACGATAGCTTACGACCGTATCACCGGTGCACACTTCGCCAGTCGCTCTGAAGTGATCGCGCAACATGGTATGGCGGCAACCAGTCAACCATTGGCTACTCAGGTGGCGTTGGACATACTTAAAAAGGGGGGCAGTGCGGTTGATGCTGCCATTGCCGCCAATGCGATGCTTGGTCTGGTTGAGCCGACGGGTAGCGGTATTGGCGGCGATCTGTTCGCTATTGTCTGGGATGCAAAAACGCAGCAGTTATATGGTCTAAACGCATCTGGGCGCTCGCCTAAGTCACTTACTTTGGCACACCTGCACTCCTTGGGGCTCGACTATTTACCACCTTATGGGCCGTTACCTGTATCCGTACCGGGGGCGGTGGATGGTTGGTTTGAATTACACGGCAAGTTTGGCAAGTTGCCGATGACCAAGCTGCTGCAACCCGCGATTGATTATGCAGAACAGGGATTTCCTGTGAGTGAGTTGGTGGCTTACTACATGCAACGCAGTGCGCCACGTTTGTCTGAGTATCCCGGCTTTGCTCAAGTTTTTATGCCGAATGGTAAAATGCCAGCCAAGGGGGAACTGTTTAAAAACCCCGCGCTGGCAAGTACTTATCGCCAAGTTGCCCAAGGTGGACGCGATGCTTTTTATAAAGGGGATATTGCAGTCAGTATTGCCGCTTTTATGAAACAACATGGTGGTTTTCTGAGTTATGAAGATCTCGCCTCCCATACCTCTGAGTGGATTAAGCCTGTCTCCACTAATTATCGAGGTTACGATGTGTGGGAGTTACCCCCGAATGGCCAAGGGATAGCGGCACTGCAGATTCTCAATATTTTGGAGCCATACGATATAGCCGCCATGGGGTTGGATAATCCGGAGTATGTGCATCTGTTTGTTGAAGCAAAGAAGCTCGCATTTGAAGATCGCGCCAAGTATTACGCCGATCCCGCGTTTAATCAGATCCCCGTGGCCGGTCTGATCGCTAAATCTTATGCCAATGAACGAGCAAAACTGATTAATCCGCGACGCGCCAGTCAGCGCTTGGATGCTGGCAACCCAGCGCTGTACCACGGTGATACTATCTACCTGACCACCGCAGACAAAGATGGCAACATGGTGTCGTTGATCCAAAGTAACTACCGCGGCATGGGCTCGGGGATGACACCGCCTGAGCTCGGCTTTGTACTGCAAGATCGCGGTCAGTTGTTTAGTCTGCAGGAAGGGCATTTTAATAGTTACGCGCCTGGCAAACGCCCGTTTCATACTATTATTCCTGCCTTTGTGACCAAAGAGGGCAAGCCTTGGCTCAGTTATGGTGTGATGGGCGGCGCAACTCAGCCACAGATGCATGCGCAGATCCTGGTCAATATGATCGATTTTGGTATGAATCTACAGGAGGCGGGGGATGCGCCACGTATTTTGCATACCGGCTCCAGTCAGCCCACAGGCGAACAGATGACAGATGGCGGGCATGTTAGTTTGGAGAACGGTTTTTCTGCTGGTACTCGCCGTACACTGCTGCAGATGGGGCATACCTTAAAAGAGGAGTCAGGTCCTTACGGTGGCTATCAGGCGATCATGCGCGATCTTGCAACCGGCGTTTACTACGGTGCTTCCGAAAGTCGCAAGGATGGGCAGGCAGCAGGCTACTGATCTCGGTTGATGATTTAGCCTGTAGGTTTGATCCTAAACAGTACAACTTCCTTGGCGGCGCCTACAATGGCGCCGCTATGCAGCATACTCCTCAACTTTTTCACAGCTTTGGTTACTATCTGAAGCAGCAGTTTGGTCGCAAGATCCGCAAGCTGTCACTGCACGGTGATTTTAGCTGCCCCAATCGCGATGGCACCCTTGGCCGAGGGGGCTGTACTTTCTGTAATGTAGCTTCTTTTGTCGATGAAACAGCTCGTGCAGCACCTATCTCTCAACAGTTGCAGCTGCGCGAGCAAGAATTAAAGCGTAAAGCGGATGCTTATTTGGCGTATTTTCAGGCGTACACCAGTACCTATGGTGAGCAGGTTCAACTGCAAAAGCTGTATGATCAGGCGCTGGCGGCGAAAGATATTGTTGGATTGTGTGTCGGTACCCGTCCTGATTGTGTGCCCGATGGTGTGCTCGGGATGTTGGCGGAGTATCAGGCTCAGGGTCAAGAGATCTGGCTGGAGCTGGGGTTGCAAACGGCGAATGATCAAACCCTGAAGCGAATTAATCGTGGCCACGATTTTGCTGCCTACCAAGATGCTGTCGCACGAGCCAAACATTATGGACTAAAAGTATGCACTCATCTTATTGTCGGTTTGCCAGGTGAAGATCAGCAAGATGCTTTGCAGACCTTGGATAAAGTGCTGATGGTAGGAGTGGATGGTCTAAAGCTGCATCCATTGCACATTGTTGAGGGGAGCGTGATGGCGAAAGCGTGGCGTGCTGACCGCTTGGCAACTATTAGTTTAGAAAGCTATGCAGAAACAGCAGCGAAGATGATCCAGGCGACCCCTGCGCAGGTGGTCTTCCATCGGGTGTCGGCTCACGCCCGTCCGCCCACGTTACTGGCACCTGATTGGTGTGAGGATCGTTGGCTAGGGCCGCAAGCTATTCAAGCAATATTGGCAGCGGAAGGGGGGCAGGGAAGCGCAACGGCAGCGCCTTTTCGTGCTGCCTTGCCTGAGTCGATTTAATGCACTGAGTTAGCTGGAAAAAGCGAACAGAGATTTGACGGCGCTGACCGTTTTGCTTATCTCTTTCACGTTGGTTGGCGTAATGAAAATAGTGTCATCGCCGGCGATGGTGCCGAGTATCCCTTCCGCTTTGCCTAATGAGTCTAATAGTCGGGCAATCAGCTGAGCAGCCCCAGGACTGGTACGGATAACGATAGCGACTTCGTTGTTGTCGATATCTAAAACCAGGTTTTTAAGCTGACTAGAAGTGGTTGGGACGCCGAGTTCGATAGGTAGGCAGTACACCATCTCTTGTTTGGCATTGCGTGTTCTTACTGCGCCAAACTTGCTTAACATGCGGGAAACTTTCGACTGGTTGATATTGATAAAGCCTTGCGTTTGCAGCGCTTTAACTATCTCCCCTTGGGAGCCGAAACACTCTTCCTTCAACAGGTTCTTGAACGAGCGGACCAAGTCTTCCTGCTTACCGTAATTCATGTCGTCGAAAGGTTATCTTCTGAAAAAGTTATGCAGTCATTCTGCATAAAATTGCAATATCCTGCAAGCTGCCCGTATCACAGCTGGGCAATTATTTTGGCACTAATGGTTTACGCTTGTCGCGCACTATCTGTTACGGGTTCAATCCGTGATCTGAGTTGTGTGACATTGATTGTATTTATCCCCTCCTTGGATTAATGTTTTTGCAGCCCTGTACTGGGTTGGAAAGCTATGTCTCCTAAGATTCTCCACAAGAAGGGAACCCCACATGAAAGTCGCTGTATTAGGTGCTGCTGGTGGAATCGGCCAAGCACTGTCGCTGTTATTAAAAACTCAATTACCTGCAGGCTCTGAATTAGCGTTGTTTGATATTGCACCAGTAACGCCAGGTGTTGCTAAAGATCTCAGCCATATCCCAACACAGGTAGCGATTGAAGGTTACGGTCAGGATGGCCTCAATGATGCTCTGAAAGGTGCAGATATTGTGATGATCCCTGCCGGTGTGCCGCGCAAGCCGGGCATGGATCGCGCCGATCTGTTTAACTTCAATGCCGGTATCGTTAAGAACCTGGTTGAAGCGATTGCCGAGCAGTGCCCTAAGGCTTGCATCGGTATTATCACTAACCCAGTGAATACTACGGTTGCTATTGCTGCCGAAGTACTAAAGAAAGCTGGTGTTTACGATCCGAAGAAACTGTTTGGTGTAACAACGCTGGATGTTATTCGCGCCGAAGCTTTTATTGCTGAAGCCAAAGGGTTAAACCCGGAAGAAGTGAACATCAATGTTATTGGCGGTCACAGCGGTGTCACCATTCTGCCTCTGTTGTCGCAGTTGGGCTTGGATTTCTCAGACGAAGAGATTGCCGCCTTGACTGATCGAATTCAGAACGCTGGTACTGAAGTCGTTGAAGCCAAAGCTGGTGGTGGCTCTGCTACCTTGTCTATGGGACAAGCAGCAGCACGCTTCTGCCTGTCGCTGGTGAAAGCGATGCAGGGTGAGCCTGTGATTGAATGTGCTTATGTTGAAGGCCCTGGTGAACATACCAAGTTCTTTGCCCAGCCAGTTAAACTGGGTGCCGAAGGCATTGAAACTGTATTGCCATATGGTGACGTTAGCCCGTTTGAACAAGCGGCGCTGGAAGGCATGATGGATACGCTGCAAGGTGATATCCAGAAAGGCATTGAGTTTGCTGGCTAAGCCAGACGACAATAAGTAAAAAAGGCGCCTGAAGGCGCCTTTTTTAATACTTGTTTGTTGAGCAGATTAGTGATCCCGTTGCACTGCAATACGTGCCAGCGCGATCAGTGCGCTTTTGTATTCGCTATCGGCGAGGCAATCCAGTGCCTTTACCGCTTTCATCGCTTCCTCGTCGGCTCGTAGACGGGTATAAGCAAAGGCATCGGTTGATTCAATGGCTGCGACGATATTCGGTAATTGCTCTACTTCGGCACCATGTTCGATGGCATGACGAATGATCTTCTGTTGTGCTTCAGTACCGACTTGCATGGCGCGGATCAGCGGCAGGGTCGGTTTACCTTCTGCTAGGTCATCTCCTAGATTTTTACCTAGGGCATCGGCGTCAGCGGTGTAATCGAGGAGATCATCAATCAGTTGGAACGCAGTGCCTAAATAACGGCCATAGTCCGCCATTGCCTGCTTATTGCTCTCAGATTCGCCAGCCAGCTCTGCCGCCAAGTGAGTCGCGGCTTCAAATAATTTAGCGGTTTTGCAGTAGATCACTTCCATGTAGCGCGCTTCATCGGTATCGGGATCGTTGCAGTTCATCAACTGCATCACTTCACCTTCTGCGATCACATTGGTGGCATCCGCGAGAACCTGCATAACGCGCATTGAGTCCAGCGTCACCATCATTTGGAATGCCCGGGTATAGAGAAAGTCACCGACTAGCACACTCGCCTGATCGCCGAACATGGCGTTAGCGGTCTTGCGGCCACGGCGCATGGTTGATTCGTCAACCACATCATCGTGGAGCAGGGTGGCAGTATGGATGAACTCTATGATTGCAGCGAGGGTTTGGTGTTGTGTGCCATCATAGCCAACCGCGCGTGCGGCAAGGGTGGTTAGCAAAGGACGTAGCCGCTTGCCGCCACTATTGACGATGTAAAAGCCAAGTTGATTGATCAACGCCACGTCAGAGCTGAGCTGCTCCATAATTGCATGGTTTACTTGCTGCATATCGTCTTCGGCAAGTAACCGAATTTGCTCGAGATTCATGTCGCTCCTGAGAGGGTTGTTATTTTTATTGGCGGCAATTTTGCTACGGACTATAGAAAGGCCAGATTCTAGCGCTAAATGTTGCACTACAACAGCCTGATGTCGCGCCTTATCTGGCTTGAATGAGATATGGCTCAGTAAACTGAAATTAGCCTTGATCGTTGGTTATCTTTTAAGTAGAATGCGCGCCCTATTGTGATTAGTAAATCGTGTCCAGCCGACCAACAATGAAATGTCGATGCTAGGGCGCGTATACCAGCGGAGTTATAACCATGTACGCTGTTTTCCAAAGTGGCGGTAAGCAACACCGTGTAGCCGAGGGGCAAACCGTTCGCTTAGAAAAGCTGGACGCGGAGACCGGAGCTACTATCGAATTCGATAAAGTGCTGATGGTAGCAAACGGTGAAGATATTAAGGTGGGAGCACCTTACGTTGATGGCAGCAAAATTACTGCTGAAATCGTAACTCACGGTCGTGGCGCTAAGGTCAAGATCGTTAAGTTCCGTCGTCGTAAGCACTCTCGTAAGCAGATGGGCCACCGTCAGTGGTTCACTGAAGTCAAAATCACTGGCATCAGTGCTTAAGTTTCAGGAGTAGAGTCAGATGGCACATAAAAAAGCAGGCGGTAGTACCCGAAATGGACGCGATTCAGAAAGTAAGCGTCTGGGTGTTAAGCGTTTCGGCGGTGAATCAGTATTAGCCGGTAACATCATCGTTCGTCAGCGCGGAACTAAGTTCCATGCTGGTAACAACGTTGGTATCGGTAAAGACCACACTTTGTTTGCAACTGCCAATGGCAAGGTGCTTTTCGAAGTTAAAGGTCCTAAGAGCCGTAAGTATATTAGCATCGTTGCTGAATAAGCATTGATGTGGTGAAAAGGCCTCGCTTTGTGCGAGGCTTTTTTGTTTCTGCAGCCTGCCCAAGGGTTATGCTAAGGTTACCTTTGTCAGCCGAGCTCCAATATCGGCGCTGGATATTCCGAGAATAAGTCCATGAAGTTTGTAGATGAAGCAGTCATTCGCGTTGAAGCGGGAGATGGCGGCAACGGTATTGTCAGTTTCCGTCGTGAAAAGTATGTACCTAAGGGTGGCCCAGACGGTGGTGATGGTGGTGATGGTGGTGATGTTTATTTAGTCGCCGATGAGAACTACAACACCCTGATCGATTTTCGTTTTGAACGTTTTCATCGCGCAGAGCGCGGTACCAATGGTCAAAGTGCTAACTGTACCGGTAAGCGGGGTGAAGATTTAGAGCTGCGAGTCCCCGTAGGTACCCGGGCCACTGATCAGGACACCGGTGAAGTGATCGGTGATCTGACGAAACATGAACAGAAGTTGATGGTGGCTAAGGGCGGTTATCATGGTTTGGGTAATGCACGCTTTAAAAGCAGTACCAACCGAGCGCCACGCCAAAAAACCATGGGTACGCCGGGTGAAGTGCGAAGCTTGAAGATGGAGCTGATGTTGCTGGCCGATGTGGGATTGTTAGGTTTCCCTAATGCCGGTAAGTCGACCTTTATCCGTTCTGTCTCAGCGGCCAAGCCAAAAGTGGCGGATTATCCGTTTACCACTTTGGTACCTAATCTGGGGGTGGTTCGTCCCGAATCCCATCGCAGCTTTGTTGTTGCTGATATCCCCGGACTGATCGAAGGCGCTGCAGATGGTGCTGGTCTGGGTATTCGCTTTCTTAAGCACTTAGAGCGTTGCCGCTTATTGTTGCATGTGGTTGATATCTGCCCTGTCGATGGCACTGATCCCGCAGAAACAGCCGTTGCCATCCTCGATGAATTAGCACAGTACAGCCCCAAGCTGGCGAGCAAGCCGCGCTGGTTAGTCTTTAATAAGACCGATTTGCTACTGGAAGATGAGGCTGACGAGGTGGTTGATCGCGTAGTCGCTGCTCTGGATTGGCAGGGCGATGTGTATCGCATGTCGGCGTTCAACAAAGAGGGCACGGATCCACTTTGTTGGAAGATCTTGGAATATCTGGAATCGCTACCTGCAGATCGTTTAGCGGAAGTGGAAGAAGCGGAGAAGGTCGAGTTCCAATGGGATCATTATCATAAAGAGCAGATCGAAAAATTTGTCGATGATGATGACGATGATTGGGATGATGATGACGATGATCATGATATGGAGATCATCTACAAACCATAGTTGTTTATCGGTTGTGCAAGGGTCGTTAGATGTCTGCCTCGAATAACAAACCTCAGCTTTCGCTGGAACAGCATGAAGAAGCTACCCGCCTCTCTCTATGGGGCGGGCAGCTATTACTGCAGTATGGTGCGGAAAGCCAGCTGGTAGAAACGCTCACTCACCGCCTGGGGACCGCCCTTGGCTGTGACTGGATGGATCTGGCCGTCTCTCACAATGCCATCGTACTCACGTCTGTATCCGGACCCCGCTATCTCACCAAAACACGGCGTATTGTCGACCGAGGCATTAATATGACCACGGTAAGCCAGATCTGCCGTTTGGTGGTGATGGTCGAAAAGGGACTGAAAGACGCCCGTGATGTGCGCCAGAAACTTCGAGAGTTGAGCGACAAGCAGTTTCATTATAATCGCTGGTTAATGGTGGTGATGGTGGGGTTGTCCTGCGCCTGCTTTGCCCGTTTGCAAGGTGGTGACTGGCCGGTATTTTGCGTTACCTTTATGGCTTCAGCCGTAGCGATGTTTGTGCGGCAGGAGTTACATCACCGTGGCTATCATCTGTTGATGAACTGGGTATTATCCGCTGCTGCTGCGACTGCCGTCGCGAGTTTAGGGCCAGCATTTAGTTTGGGTAATAAGCCTGAGTTGGCGATGGCGGCCAGTGTGTTGCTGCTGGTGCCAGGCTTCCCGTTGATGAATGCGATCTCTGATATGGTCAAAGGCCATGTGAATGTCGGTATTGCTCGGTGGACCTGGGCTTCTATGATGACGCTGAGTGTTGCCCTCGGGATCTTGCTGGCGATGAACCTGACCGGTGTTTGGGGGTGGCTGTAATGGAGTTGCTGATTAACCTGCTGGACGACGCTTTTTTCAGTGCTATTCCCGCCGTTGGTTTCGCTATGCTCTTCAATGTGCCGAAAAAAGCACTGATTTACTGTGCCTTGGCCGCAGCTATTGCCCATAGTTTGCGTACCCTACTGATCAGTTTGGGGATCTCTGTGGAGCTGGGATCATTTTTGGTCTCTGTTTTGGTCGGTGTTTTAGCTTTCCACTGGGCAAAAAAGAAGTTGGTGCCAGAACAAGTGTTTACGGTCGCGGCGATCATTCCGATGATCCCCGGCAAGTTTGCCTTTGCTACCATGGTTGGCCTGGTACAGCTTAATATTGATGGTGCTGTGTCTCCTTGGTTGCTGGGGGATGTTATCGACAATGGTTTGAAGACGCTGTTTATTCTCGGCGCGTTGAGTGTCGGTCTCGCCATGCCACAGCTTTTCCTGCAACGTAGTAAACCCGTGGTGTAATGCTTCGGAGATAGGATTTTAACGATGATGATTTCACTGGTTGCCGCCATGGCAAACGGACGAGTGATAGGTAGAGATAATAAGATGCCTTGGCATCTTCCTGCTGATTTAAAGCACTTTAAAGCCACTACGTTAGGTAAGCCGGTGGTGATGGGGCGCAAGACCTTCGAATCGATAGGGCGGCCGTTACCGGGACGTCAAAACATAGTGATCACCCGTGATGCGCAGTGGCAAGCCGACGGCGTTACTGTGGTTCATGGGGTTGAGCAAGCGCTGGTTGCTGCAGGACCTGTCGAAGAGTTAATGGTGATAGGTGGTGGCAATATCTATCAACAGCTGTTGCCCCGTGCCAAGCGTCTCTATCTGACTTTTATCGAGCTTGATACCCAAGGGGATGCCTGGTTTCCGGACTATCAGCCGGAGCTTTGGCATGAAATCGACTCCGTAGCCCACCAGCCAGATGAAAAAAATCCCTATCACTATCGTTTCGTGACTCTTGTGCGCAAGTGATACTAGCGATAGTTGCTTGTTACAAGGAGCCAAGGGGCATAGCGCTCTTGGTTACTCAGTGAGCTCGCTGAAACAAAGAGGAGCCGCGGCTTACGATATCCGTGCTGCTAGCTGAGGTTATTTATCCGGTTGCGTACCATTTCTATGAGATAACCGAGGTAGGTAAGTGTTAATGCTATGAAGTGTATCTACTTTGCTTGCAGAGGGCAGGGTTGACTGATCAGTGTCTCTGTTTCCCAACAGTAGAGAGAGAGGCTATTTCCCCATACACAACCTGTATCCAGGGCGATAACGTTTGCTTGGTTGGTTACCCCTTCCAGTGATGCCCAGTGGCCAAAGAAAATCACCGGATCATCATGTTGCGCCCGGCACTGAAACCAGGGGACAAGTTGTTTGTCATCAACGGTTGCAGTCTTATGAGCCATATCCAGAGCGTGGTCGTTTTTATCAACAAAGCGCATTCGGGTAAGAGCATTGATGGTAAATCGATCGTGCTCTACTTCAGACAAGTCCTTATGCCATAAATTAGGGCCGTTACCATACATCTGTTTGAGCAGTGTCGGGAAGGCTTCGCTTCTGAGTTTATTCTCAATCACTCTGGCAGCTTTTTTTGCTTGTTTGACGCTCCACTGTGGCGGAATGCCCGCATGGGTCATAACGAAGTTATACTGCTCATGTTTTGCCAGTAAAGGTTGATGCCGGAGCCAATCCAGTAGTTCGTCACGATCGGTGGCTTGCATCAAATCGTCGAGTAGATCCTTGGCTTTAACTTTGGCAAATCCTTTGGCACAGGCAAGCAGGTGCAGATCATGATTACCGAGCACTGTGACCGCGGAATCTCCCAGAGATTTAACAAAACGCAGTGTTTCTAGCGACTTTGGCCCTCGGGCAACTAGATCTCCGGTTAGCCAAAGCTGGTCATTAGTCGGATTAAACTCAACTTGTGCCAACAGCTGCTGCAGCTCGTCAAAACAGCCTTGAATATCCCCTGTGAGATAGGTTGCCATAGTTAGTTAACCGAGCAGGGAAGAGCCAGCCGGAAAGGGGGGATCGGCGCATCAAACTGGGCACCAGAGGCGGTTTGCATCAGGTAGTGCCCCTCCATAAAGCCAATTGGTGTGGCAAAGGCGGCACTTGATGTGTACTGATATGACTCGTTTGGTTCGATTACTGGTTGTTCGCCAACCACGCCAGGGCCATGCACCTCATTACTCTCACCGTTGCCGTCAGTGATGATCCAGTTGCGTTCCAGCAGCTGAAATGCTTCATCACCTAGGTTTTCGATAGTGATGGTGTAGGAAAACAGGTAATGCTGTTTTTCTGGTGCAGAGTGTTCTTCCATAAATGCCGGCTCAATGGTGATGCTGACGGAAGGACGGCTCATGCTGTTTCCTCTTGTTCGGTGACGGCGTTGGCGATAGCGACAAACTGAGCCACGGAGAGCTCCTGCGGGCGCAAATTATTATCGATACCCAGTTGCGCTAAGGTTTCCAGTGGCAAAAGTTGCTTGAAACAGTTGCGTATTGTTTTGCGGCGCTGGTTAAAGGCCTCTAAACAAACCCGATTCAACGTCTTCACCGATTTTACCGGATGTGGTGGCGTCAAGTGAGGGATCAATCTAACCACCGCTGATTCAACCTTGGGTGGTGGCTGAAAGGCACCGGGAGGCACATGTACCACAGGCATCACCTGACAGTAATATTGGGTCATGACGGTTAAACGGCCAAATTGTTTTGTTCCTGGGCCTGCAGCCATACGTTCGACCACTTCTTTTTGCAGCATGAAGTGCATGTCTTTGACATGGGGGAACTGATTAAACAGGTGGAACATCAGTGGGGTCGAAATATTGTAAGGTAGATTACCGAAAATACGCAGCGGTCCGCCGAGTTCTGCAGCAAGCGCGGCGAAATCAAATTTCATCGCATCGATTTCATGAATGGTCAATTTACTGGCCATAAATGGATGATGACGCAGCCGCTCGGCCAGATCTCTGTCTAGTTCGACAACGTGCAGGTGGTCAATTTCATCGACTACCGGCTCGGTAAGGGCGCCAAGGCCCGGGCCGATCTCTACTAGGGGTTCACCTGGTTGCGGATTAATGGCAGCGACAATCTGCTCAATAACGTAGTCGTCATGGAGAAAGTTTTGACCAAAACGTTTACGAGCCGTATGGCCCAAATGCTTTTTACCGTGTGCCATTTCGTGTTGCCTGTCTGTTGACCATATCGATTGCTTGACTGAGTGCCACTAGCATACTGCCGGGATCTGCGTCGCCCTGAGCAGCAAGCTCAAGTGCGGTGCCGTGATCGACAGAGGTACGAATAAAAGGTAAGCCAAGGGTGATATTCACTGAGCTACCAAAGCCTTTATATTTAAGTACCGGCAAGCCTTGGTCGTGATACATGGCCAAAACAACATCGGCCTCATCGAGATATTTAGGCTGGAATACGGTATCAGCAGGGAAGGGACCACGTAGATCCAACCCTTCTGCGTTAAGGCGTTCCATCACCGGTTGAATGACGTCTATCTCTTCACGCCCGAGGTGGCCATCTTCACCCGCATGGGGGTTTAGGCCGCAAACAAATATTTTCGGTGTTTCAATCGCAAATTTTGTTACCAAGTCATGGTGCAAAATACGGATGATATTTTCCAGTCGCTCATCGGTAATCGCTTTTGACACATAGGCGAGGGGAATATGCGTGGTGACAAGCGCCACACGTAAGCCCTCTGTTGCCAACATCATCACCACATCGTTGACGCCAGCTTCTTGGGCGAAATATTCCGTATGGCCACTGAATGGAACGCCTGCGCGGTTGATGACACCTTTATGCACGGGGCCGGTCACAATCGCGGCGAATTGACCATCCATGTTGCCATGGCAGGCGATACGTAGCGTTTCGACAACGTATTGACCATTCTGCTCGTCGAGCTGTCCTGGGATGCTCGTGGTATTAAGCTTCACCGGTATCACGTTAAGTGTGCCTGCTGCCTGCGGCGTTGGCTCTGTGCTTGCGTCGTAATCGATTAGGGTGATCGGCAAACCCAGCTGCTTCGCGCGTTGACGCAATAGCTCAGGATCGGCGATCACGACGAGTTCGGCGGTCCATGGCTGTTGTGCTATCTGCAGCACTAAGTCTGGGCCAATACCTGCAGGTTCACCTGGGGTTATGGCAATTCTATGGGTAAGGCTATTAGTCATTGATTACCCTTGAATATCTTCATCAAGAATCTCTATGTAGGCCTCGGCGCGAATTTCACCGAGCCAGATACCTTGTTGTTCGATAAACTTACGATTAAAGATCAGCTGATATGCTTTTTCTTTTGCTCTTTCCTCTGTCGCATCACTAATCCTACGGTCAACTAATTGCACGATGTGCCAGCCGTGTTGGGTACGAAATGCGTCGGATATCTGCCCTGGTTGCAGTTCGCTAAGTGCGCGTTGAAATGCGGGAACATAAATGTTTGGATCGCTCCATCCAAGTTCGCCACCGTTTGCAGCTGAACCAGGGTCATCAGAGTACTTGCTGGCGAGCTCTGCAAATTTACTGTCATCGGCTCGCAACTCTTTAGCAAATTTGTCGAGCATATCTTCCGCTTTTTCGTCGCTCAAGATGATAGAAGGTTTGATCAGGATATGACGGGAGTTTATCTCTTCGACTTCAATCACTTCGACGCCACGCATATCGAAAATCTTCACTAAGTGAAAGCCTCGGCTGGTACGAATAGGGCCGATAATTTCACCTTTTGCAGCTTCACTGACTATTTCTGAAAATAGCGTCGGCATCTCGTTGATATTCATCCAACCCCAATCTCCCCCTTCAAGGGCTTTTGGACCAGCAGAACTGGCGATTGCTGTACGTTTAAAATCTGCGCCGTCATCAAGCAGTTTCAATACCTTGTTTGCTTTCTCTTCCGCAGCGGTCATCTCTTTTGAATCAGCTTCGTTGGAAACGCCGATCATAATATGCCCGACATGGTATTCAACGTCCTTAGCACCCTCTTGGTTCATTTGGCGAACCAGGCTGTCGATCTCTTGTGGTGAGACGTTGATCCGACGACGGACATTGATCCGTCTTACATCACCAGTAATCAGTTCTTCCCGAACTTGGTTACGAAACTGTTCGTAGCTTTTACCCGAGCTTTCTAATTTGGCGCGAAACTCTGTTAGCGTTAGACCATCGTCTTTGGCGATATTTTCCAGCGTCTGTTGCAGCTGTGAATCGGCGATCTGCATGCCCATTCTTTCTGCGAGCTGCAGTTGTAGGCTTGTCATGATTAAACGATCAAGAACCTGGATTTTTAGTGCGTGGTCGGAAGGTAGCTCCTGACCCGCTGCGGCCGCCCCTTGTTTAATATCGGCAACCATATCGTCCATCTCACTCTGTAAGACGACGCCTTCGTTAACGATGGCTATCACTTTATCCAACAGCTGGGGCTCTGCGTTGGCTTGGGCTAGCCAGCACAACGATGTGATTAGCAGGACTATCTGTTTCAGACTGAGCAATTTCATACAGACTTCTTTATTAAATTATGGGCTGCAAAAAGAGGTAACCCGCCATAGACGGCGGGCCAATTAGTCTATCATAAGCCGCTTTAGTTGTTGATATACTCGTTGCGGACGTCACCAAAGATGCTGTCGGCTTCCATCTCTTGATATCCAGGCGTTGATGCGCCACCAAAGCCCTTGATAACAAAATTAATCCAGACGCCACTATCAAATGCGTCACGTGACGATGCTGGTGCATCATCGTCTGGGAAGTTGGTATTCAGGTGGCGGTGGTAGCCCACACGAATAGCATAACAGCAAGATTCAAATTGCAGGCCGACGTATGTTTCAATGGTGCGATTTTCCACTAAGTCTTTGTACCAGGTGCTAACCAACTGAATGTTGGGTTGGATCGGCCAAGTCGCCAATACGCCTAATTGATTGATCTCATCAGACTCTGTTATCTCTGGTAGGTATCTGTGATTGAGCTGCAATCTTTTGTTCGGTTCAGGCTGATAATTGATCATCGAAGCATTTTTAATGGTACGGCCGTTGTTGGTATCAAATTGCAACTCGTTATGGAAATACCAATTTTGGTCTAAGAATATATCGAGTTCGCTGGCGATGGCGGAGTGGTTTTCTGTGACTTGGGTTTCGTCATCGGCTAAGCGCACATCACTGTCGGAAAGATAAAATATCTGTCCCAGACTGAATCTCAGCCGTTCGCGATTCTTGGCGTCGATATAGCGCGTCGTTGCACCGACGGTGAGCTGATTAGCGTCAGCAATTCGATCTAAACCAATGAAACGGCGCGCACGAAACAGTGCGTCATAGTCGTATTGCAATAGGTTGGTGTCGTAGATGCCAATTTCATCTTGATTTTCATAGGGTACATATACGTATTGGATCTGGGGCTCTAAGGTTTGTAGGTATTGATCACCAAACAGGCTGGTGTCGCGTTCAAAGTTCAGCGCGCCTAGCAGGCGCACAGAGGGGAGCGTTCGGCTGACAGAACTGTCCAGTACCTCGTTAAAGGGCGCATCCTTGGTGTTTTGGTCATAAAATGTTTGATACAGCTTGGTTTCCGCCAACAGGTTGTAGCTCGGCCCACCAAAAGGGATGCTCAGCGTTGGCTCAAGGTGTAATCGTGAGGTGGTAGGGATCTCGTTTTTACTGTGGTCGAAGTAAACGGCTTCGCTATACCAGTCAAAATTTACGTAAGGGAAAATCTCAGGTTTGTGATAGATCGCTTCAACGGCAGGCAACATACGGTGCGAACTGAATGAATCACCGAGTTCTTCATAGTCTAAAAGGCGGATGTTGACCTGATAGCTCTTTTCAAAATAGCCAATATTGGCTGTCCGTTCGAGACGATTATCAGTGCTTGATGCGACATCCGAGCCTAAGTCATTCAGGTAGTTATCATCACTGATGGTGGTGTAATCAAAATAGCCGCGCCAATGTTTGTTCCAGCGTGTTTCTTGTTCCCAATGGAAGAGGTAGCGCTCATCCTTATTGATGAGTAACTTATCTTCATTCATATATTCAAGATTGAATTGGCCGTAATGCTTTTCTGTTAGGTATCGATATTCGGTCAGGAGTTGAGGCCCGCGTTTATCCATGTACCTAGGGGTTATCGTCGCATCCATGTTGGGCGCGATATTCCAATACCAGGGGGTTTCCATTTCAAAACCGTTGTCAGAGCTGCTACCGACGCTAGGGAAGAGAAAGCCGCTCTTACGTTTGCTACTCACAGGAAAGGAGAAATAGGGTACGTATATTACCGGCGTATCCTTCACATACAGCCAGCTTCCCCACGCCTCGCCCCACTCTTCATCACCGTTAATCAATATCTCATCAGCTTGCAGATCCCAGCTGTTATCGCCTTCCGGGCAGGTGGTGAATGAGGCGTTCTCCATTACTACCCTGTTACCATCTTCTAAAGCGATACGCTCGGCTTTGCCGCGACCCAACTGTTCGGTAAATTGATAATCAGCGTCGGTTAGCTCAGCTGTGCCCGAGGAGATTTCAGCGCTGAGCGTTTCGCTTTCGATATCTAACCAGCCATCTTCAAAGCGAATGCCACCCTCAGCATTCACCCGTTGTTGTTCGCGGTCGATCGATATCTTATCTGCGACTAAATGCCGATCGCCGTGGGAAAGCTCGACATTTCCTTGGAAGTCAGCTTGGAGATCACTGCCCGCTGCTTTACCCGCAGAGACCTCTACGGGAAGGTTTTTTAGCGTTCGTCGCGAGCTAGGAGGCTTGGCGGCCGTGGTATAGCATTTTGACATTGGTAATTCTGCCAACTCTTGCTCCGACGGCAGTGGTGCTTGTGGCTCTGCATAGGCGTTAGCCGATAGCAGTAGCGGGGGGAGTAACAACAAAAAACGCATCCGTTTACTCTTTTTTATTCTTCCGACAGGATATCGAACCGATCACGTTTCCGGATCAAGACATGTTTGCTTAATAAGATATGATACTTGACAGCTTTTGACTCTGGTAACCTTGTTAGCAATTTATTGCTATTTATTTTCCAAAATGACTGATCTACGTCGAAATTTGCTTACAAAGTGGGCGAGGGAGCAACTTAACGACCCTCAATTGGAATTGATGTCGGTATCTGGTGATGCCAGTTTCCGTCGTTATTTTCGTCTGATTCATGATGACATCCCGTATATTGCGGTCGACGCACCGCCTCCCCATGAGGATTGCCGCCCCTTTGTCGCTATTGCTCAAGCTTACCTGGCTGCAGAGCTCAAAGTTCCAGAGATTAAGGCGTTGGATCTTGAGCAGGGGATGATGCTACTGAGTGACTTTGGCGATACCTTGCTGCTCGCTGAATTAACGGAGCAATCGGCGGGTTTTCTTTATGGTCATGCCTTGCAGCAGTTACCTGCGATTTACTCTGTTACAGCCACAGAAGCGGGAGAACTACCCGCATTCGATGAAGCGATGTTAAGTCGTGAGATGGCGCTGTTCACTGATTGGCTTATCGCCAAGCACTTACAACTAACGCTTTCTGATGATGAAGCGCAGCTCGTCAACGAGGCATTTGAGTTTCTGATTGAAAATGCACAAATGCAGCCACAAGGTGGCGTGCATCGTGACTACCACAGTCGCAATTTGATGGTATGTGATGATGGTTTGGGGATTATCGACTTTCAGGATGCGGTGATTGGCCCTATTACTTACGATGCTGTTTCACTTTTGAGAGATTGTTACATCCGTTGGCCTGATGCTTTGGTTTACGAACTGTTAGCACGGTGGCAGGCGTTGTTGGTTGAATCTGAGCTGTTAGATCCTGAGATAGATGAAGCGCAGTTTCGGCTCTGGTTTGATTTGATGGGAATACAACGTCATCTTAAGGCGGCTGGTATCTTTGCGCGACTTTACCATCGTGATGGTAAAGAGGGTTATCTTGCTGATATCCCCCGTACCGTTAGCTATATTGTCGATGTCGCCGCGACCTACCCGCAACTGGCTAAATTTGCTAACTTCGTTGAATCTAAAGTGTTAGCGGAGTTAACACCGTCATGAAGGCGATGATCCTAGCTGCGGGACGTGGAGAACGGATGCGTCCGTTAACAGATCGCGTGCCGAAACCACTGCTGGAAGTTGCCGGGAAGGCGTTGATCGAGCACCATCTGTTGCGTTTAGCCGCCGCAGGTTTTACTGAAGTGGTGATCAATCATGCACACCTTGGGCGACAGATCGAGGATCGTTTGGGTTTTGGTGATGCCTATGGCGTTGCCATCAGCTATTCCCGGGAAACCACCGGTGGTTTAGAGACCGCAGGGGGTATAATACAAGCTTTGCCTCTGCTGGGAGATAAGCCGTTCGCTGTGATTAATGGCGATATCTATACCGATTACGATTTTTCGCGCCTACAGAAGTTGGAGTTGCAACAGGACACTGCCCATTTGGTGTTAGTGGACAATCCGTCGCATAACAGTTCCGGTGATTTTTGCTTGATGCCTACAGGGAAAGTTGTTGCTGATAAGGCGCCGAAGCTGACCTTCTCAGGGATCGGTGTATATCACCCCCGCCTATTTGCCCATTGCCTGCCAGGTAAGTCTCCTTTGGCGCCCTTGTTGCGTCAGGCGATGATGGAGAGCTGTGTGTCTGGTGAACATTTCGCCGGGCAATGGACCGATGTGGGCACCCCAGAACGTCTAGCCGAACTTAATCGGATAGCTGACAGCATGGGGAGAGCGCCGCTTTGAAAATACGGATCTGGGGTAAGGTGTTTGGGGCGGCGATAGGCTTTGTTCTGGGGCGTTTCCCTGGATTGATATTTGGCATCGCGCTTGGGCATATGTTTGACCGCTCTCTCGCTCGCCAATTTGATCGTGCTGGTGGCTTTTCGGCCATCTTTGGCCAACCTCAGGTTTCAGACCAAGCCTTTTATTTTTATGCGCTTTTTAGCGTGATGGGGCATATCGCTAAGGCGCGAGGCCGTGTGTCGCCACGTCAGATCCAGGCGGCCGCAGCATTGATGAATCAGATGCAGTTAGGCAGTGAGGCTCGGCATGAAGCACAGGCTGCTTTTCGTGAAGGTAAAGATCCTGCATTTCCTTTAAAGCGCACATTGGCTGAGTTCCATCATGCCTGTGCTGGTCGTCATGATGTACTGCAAGTGTATCTGGAAGTGCAGATCCAAGTGGCGTTTGCTGAGGGGCCATTGGATGCCGCGCAACGCACGCTGTTAACGGATGTGGCGCTGCAGTTAGGTTTTGATGCGCAGTCTTTGGCTCAGCTTTTGACCATGATTGAGGCTGAAATGGCATTTCGTCGCCATCAGTCGAAAAGTGAGCAAACCCATGCGGCAAGCTCACACCATGGTGCATTGCGAGAAGCTTATCGCTTGCTCGGAGTGACAAAGGCTGCAGATGATACCGCAGTGAAAAAAGCTTATCGTAAGCTGATGTCGCAGCACCACCCTGATAAGTTGGTGGCTAAGGGCGTACCGGAAGAGGTGATGCATTTAGCCAAGCAGAAAACTCAGGATATACAGGCGGCTTATGAATTAATCCGCAGTCATCGTAAGTCACATAGCTAGTTACCGTTTACCAGCCAAGGTAAGTTAACCAACCGTAAATCTCTTTCCACAAACGTTCGTCGCTGCGGCTAAAAGCAACATCACCAAACAGCTCTCGCTGGCGATAGTGAAGCTTAAAGTACTTATTCGCGAGTTGTGGGCGCAGGGTGACAGTGTCTTGCACCCAACGATTGTCGTAGCGACTGTAAAGATCTAAAACCGGAATGCTGGTTTTGGCCATTGCCGTTGCCAGCGTGCGATTCAGCTGATGTTCAGGTAAGTAAGCACCTATGGTAACGAAGGCATCGGCAGGCGCTAGTTTCTCTTCGGCGTAGAGCTGAGCTAACCAGCCAGCACTGCTACCTTGAGCGATCACCAGATAGAACCCAGGGTATTGTGAACTCACTTTAACCGTGGCTTCCATTCGCTGCAGCAGTGCGGTTTTATATGCTTCGATCTGTTGTTGGCGACTCTCTTCGCTGAGCCACTCGTCGGCTTGATAAGGCTTAAGTGGATCTGGAGCTCTGCGGCTAGGGTCCATCTCATCTGCTTTATCCAAAGGTGAGACATGATTTTCACTATCAACAACAGGTGGCGGTGTGATCGCCAGGGTGACCCAACCGTGGGAAGGTAGCAGTCGCCTCAGATACCCCACACCAAACTGTTCATCGGGCTGCGATCCCCAGTCGGGAACGAGAATGACGACCCCTTTGGTTTGTGGGGTTAACGCCTCCAGCTTAAGCGCACTAAATGGGTTGTCCGGCTCCCCAAGTGGTACCAGCTCGCTATCTCTATCGTAACGGGCTAACGTCGCCTCATCTGCCGGTGGGGCTGCGAACGCGTTTAGGCTGAACGCAACGAGTGGCAGCGTGACGATGAACCGTTTAAGTCGGTGGAACGCGCTATTGTCCATGGCACCCGAACTAGTTATTTGCAATAAACCCTATCTGTTTATCGACCACTTTTGCTAAAGGTTTACCTAAAAACGGGCAAGGCGCTGAAAATGTGAGCCATTCGTTGGTTAGTGGGTGATACAAAGAGAGTGTCGATGCATGGAGTTGTAACCGTGAAGCCATGGCTAATGCTTGGTCATGGGCATAGAGGCGATCTCCGAGTATTGGATGACCCAGGCTTAACATATGTACTCGCAGCTGATGACTGCGGCCAGTAATGGGCGTTAATTCGATCTCGCTGTAGTTGCCATGTTTGGCCAGTACGCGCCAATCGGTTTGGGACGGCTTGCCGGCTTCGACATCGACCATCTGTTTCGGCCGATTAGGCCAATCGCAACGTAGAGGCAGGTCAACGGTGCCTTGCTCCGCGTTGGGCTCCCCCCAGATCAAGGCATGATAGGTTTTCGCCGTGGCGCGGGTTTCAAATTGCCGATTGAGCTTACGTTGCGCATCTGCACCGATCGCCATGACGATTAACCCCGAGGTGGCCATATCTAAGCGATGAACGACCCGCGCTTCAGGCCAAATTCGTTGTACCCGCAGTGCCAGGCTATCTCTGTGCTCGATTGCCCTGCCGGGAACAGTCAGCAGACCACTTGGCTTGTTAAATACCAGTAGTTGATCATCTCCATATAGCAGGTCAAAAGCTGGCATAGTGGGCGGGTGATAGGCGATAAGACTCATGAAAACCCCTACATTGTGAAGTCGCGGATGATACTGGCACTGGAATCGGTTTGCCACTCTACGTGGCTGGGCTATAGTGTGCGGCTGCAAAATGTTATCGGTAAGCTGAGGGAGTGAAGGGATGAGTGAAGTGATCACGGCGCTGGCTAATTGCGCACAACTGGCGGAGTGTCCGCGTTGGGATCCGGAGCAGCAGCGCTTGTTTTGGGTTGATATCGATGCGGGGCGCCTGCACGCCTTTGATCCGAAAACCGGACAAGACAGTTACCTGCAGTTGGACGAAGAGATCGGCTGCTTCGCGGTTAGAGAAAAGGGGGGCTTTGTCGCTGGTCTAAGATCTGGCTTTGTAACTATCGACTCTCTGGCGGGGGGCATTACCCCGATTGCCGATCCCGAACAAGATAAGCCGCATCAGCGTTTTAATGATGGCCGCTGTGATCCTGCTGGACGCTTTTTAGCTGGTACATTAAACCCAAACAAAGATGCTTATAGTGGTCATTACTATACCTTGGATCTGGATCTGTCAGTGCGCAAGCTGGTGGGTAATAACTGGACCTCTAACGGCCTAGCTTTCAGTCCTGATGGCAAGACTCTGTATTACTCCGATACGCCAAGGCATGTGGTATTCGCCTGTGATTATGATGTGGTGACCGGGGCGGTGAGTAATCAACGCGAGTTTATTCGATTTCCCCATGGCTTTGGCCGCCCTGATGGTGCCGCGGTTGACAGCGAGGGCTATTATTGGAGTGCTTTATATGGTGGTGGCCGGGTGGTTCGCATCAGTCCAGCGGGAAAAATCGTCAATACCATCACAGTGCCAGCGAAAAACCCAACGATGGTGGCGTTTGGTGGTGAGTCAATGAACACCCTGTTTATTACCACTGCGGACACAGACTATGCGCCAGAAAAAGCGCAGTATCCGCTGTCGGGTAGCCTGTTTTCGGTGAACTTACCGGTAACAGGGTTAATCGAGCCGAAATTTAAAGGCTGATAGATTTTGTGCGGCCAGAGAGTAGGCTACTGGCCGCCGAGCTTTAGATGGGGGATATCTGCAAACCTTCATCGGTCATTTTTATTATCGATGGGCCATAGTCACGCTCGCTGGTGACCCGCTGTTTACCAAATTGCACGGTTAGCCGAGAGTGTAGTTTACTGGCTGCTGACACTTGGCAGCTTTTTTGTAATCGCAGGACCTCTTTCCGATAGTGCTCGACCTCCTGCTGCAGCTCCGCATTCTCCTTTTTACTTGACTTGTACCGCGCTACGGCGTTTTTCAACTCAGGTAACAGCTCAGGCTTTTCTGCCTTTTTTAATTGCTTGATCTGACTGGCGGCCTCGATGACATTCTCGGCTGAACGTTTCAGCGCGCGGGATGATTCCTGCATCTGTTGTTTCATGACCACAAACAGTACCGACATATCGATCTCTGTTTTTGCCCCAGCGGCGGTACCTATTTCCCCTGCTTTTACCTGTTCACCGACTTTGGCGATCCCCCCGAGCAGGCGTCCTCGTGGATTGTCTTCGCTGCCAAGCGTTAAGGTGTGTAAGCATCTAATGTCGCAATGACTTGCTTGTCTGGTGAGAGTGATATTTCTACCGGTATTAATTGCGGCGTACTGAGCAAAGTTTGCCGCAACATCTAACTTCGCTGTGATGTGGCAGTTCATGCTATCGGCATGGTTACTGCCACTGTCTATCTCATCATGATCGATGGGGCGCCCAATAATCCCTTTGCTGATGGTGATGCTACCAGCAGCGTCCAGTGTGGCAGAGCTGACTCCCCCGCCAACCGTAATGTCACCGCCACTTTCGACGACCATGCCTTCACCTACATCACCTTCGATGATCACAGAGCCTTTAAATCTGACATGACCTGTGGTGACATTGACTTGGTTGATGACAAGGACATCGTCCACCATCATGCCGTTTTCTATTTCTACAGGGACGCCTTCTCGTGACGATTCCAATAGGTGAGGGTTTACTGGATTAAAGCGCGTACCGCTACCTGATGATAATGCAGGCTGTTTACCTGGCTCGGGCGGTATCGGTTTGCCACAGACGTCGGTGCCGCTTGCCCCTTCTGTCGCTGGAACACGCTCCATCAGAGGTGTTCCTTCGGCAACCGTGACCAGGTCACCAAGATCCCGCATGTCTACGGTACCGTCTTCTTTCTCTTTTGGACGGAGTATTCGATCTTTTGCTGTTCTGGCTAATTGCTTGATAACGCCATCACTGCCCGCTTTTGGCGGCGAGCCATTAGCGACCACTCCCTGGAATACTTCTCCTGGCGCTAACGATTGTAAATGGGTGGCGATCTTTGCTAGCTTCTTTTCGTGGATCCCAAAGGTCACACTGTTGGCTGCAAGCGCATATTGCAGCGCTTCAAGATCCAGTTGCTTCCCACCAAATGCACCAATGACCTCAATACCAGCCATCATCTGATCGTCGCTAACAACGACGCGGATCTGTGCGTCTTTACGTTCAGCGATGATAAAAACGAGAGCTTCTGTTGAGGCGGTGCTGGCGGTAGCGGCAACGGCGAGTTGGGTTAACGCTTCTTCAAATACGCCTTCAAGAAAGCAATAGCTGGCATAAGGCGATTCTGAAAATGCCTTTTTGAGTTGTTCAAGCGAAGGAAGAGGGGCACTTGTTGGATCATCAACAACCCACTCAACCTGACTATTATCTTGCGTTGCTCTAAACATCATCTTACCGCACTGCTTTCCTCAAGTATAAGCTACTGATGTCAATGCGCTTGATCCAGTTCGGAGTGACTAAATCGCGACCAAGCTGGCAAAAATACCGCTTAATTGATGGTGCCGCTAACTTTACGCTGCCTTTTTACTTGCGAAAGTCAGCAAAGGCACTGAATTGCCAGCGTCTTAACGCTAGCACCAAGGTGGTACCGTGGCGGTCAGCAATTGGCAGTTTCCTCTGAACGTGATTGAGCTCGTTAAACTGTTCTGACAGTTTTTCCAGTGCTTGCATTAACTGCGCTAAAGCGTCGTCAGTCATCATGCCATTGAGGCACACCATCTCACTGCTGTCATCATTAAAATCATGGTGAAAAAACTCTTGTTCTACTCGTGATCGGAAGTATGTTTGGATGGGACCTCTGGCTTGCCATTTGAAGTTGTTACCCACAATCAATTTGATCCGGTTACCCGGCAGTAGCTCTAATATTCCCATACGATCAAGTGTCGCCAGTTTTTGGATCAAGACAGTGGCCGAGAGCTCATAGTGGCGAAGGATCTCATCAAACTGCCAATAGTTTAAGGCGCTTATTGCCACAAGAAGGAGCATTGAGTCGTCGATTAACTGCTGTTCCTGAGCATGACTGAGTTCATTCAGTTTTGGTTGCTGCTGCTCCATTAATTCAACTAAGCCGACGAAATCTATTCCCAGCCATTCGCAAATTTTATCGATTCGCTTTAGGGTAAAGCCTGCTGTTGCAAACAGGCGCTTCACTGATGCTTCGGAAAGGTTTAAACACTCAGCCACATCACGATAGTTTTTTGTTTTTTGTTTCAGTGCTAGTTTCAGCGCCTGATGGATCTTTTTTGCTTGGCTCATAAGTGATATTCGCTATTTGGTATTAACTAATAATACCTTGGGTCGACTATTATGCGAACAATCAGTTTTTGGTATCGAATAGTTTCTGTTTTCAATAGTCTTAGGCGCAATTAAGACTACATGGAGTAGACAATGTTGAAGGTGAAAGGGTACCTACCCTATCTGGTGATGGTGTTTTTAAACGCGTTTGTCGACCTAGGGCATAAGATAGTGATCCAAAATACTATCTTTAAAACCTACGACGGCAGTTCACAAGTGATCCTCACTGCAATCATTAATGCCCTGATATTACTACCGTTCATTTTGCTATTTTCACCATCTGGATTTATCTCAGACAAGTATCCGAAACAGCGGGTGATGCAGATGAGTGCCTGGGCCGCAGTCGGGATCACCTTGGCGATCACCGCTTGCTATTACCTTGGCTGGTTTTGGGTGGCATTCGCCATGACTTTTCTATTGGCCTTGCAAAGTGCGATCTATTCGCCAGCGAAGTATGGCTATATCAAAGAGCTACTAGGGAAAGATAGGTTGGCTCGAGGCAATGGTGTGGTGCAAGCGATCACGACGATCAGTATTTTGGGCGGAATTTTCGCTTACTCAATTCTGTTTGAGGGCTACCTTGTTGATCAGCCCGTGGATGATACCAGTCATATCTTAATGACTATTGCGCCGTTAGGCTGGAGTTTAGTTGCCTTGTCGGTGATCGAGTTGCTGATGGCCTACCGTTTGCCACAAACTCAGCCTGTCGACAGCAAGATGTCTTTTGATATCAAAGCGTATCGCCGTGGTACCTACCTGAAAGAGAATTTGACCACCGTCTCCCGCAACTCAGTGATTTGGCTATCGATCATCGGCTTAACTGTATTTTGGGCGGTATCACAGGTGATGTTGGCCGCGTTTCCAGCGTTTGCAAAATCGGTGTTGTCGGAAGATAACACCGTGGTGATCCAAGGCTTATTAGCGTGCACCGGTATCGGGATCATGTTGGGATCGTTATTGGCTGGTCGCGTGTCTAAGCACCATATTGAAACGGGGATCATTCCTTTAGGTGCAGTTGGTGTGGCGCTGGGACTCTTTTTAATCCCTCTTATCAGTTCTACGGTTAGCTTTGCATTGGTCTTTATCTTGATTGGTGTGGCTGGTGGCCTGTTCATTATCCCGCTCAATGCCCTGATCCAGTTTCATGCCCCAGAGCATGAGAGTGGTCGCATTTTGGCTGGAAACAACTTTGTGCAAAACGTGGGGATGTTGAGCTTCCTGGTGATGACCGTGTTACTGGCGATGGTCGGGATCGATGGTGCAGCATTGATCTGGCTGCTATGTGCTGTCGCCAGTTTGGGTGCGTTGTACACCATGTGGAAGCTACCGCAGTCTTTAGTGCGGTACCTGTTAGCGATTATCGCAACTCGGGGATATCGCTTGCGCGTAGATGGTTTTAAGCATATCCCGGAACAAGGTGGCGTCCTGATGCTGGGTAACCACATTAGTTGGATTGATTGGGCAATCGTGCAGATAGCTTCGCCACGCCCGGTGCGTTTTGTGATGGAAAAGAGCATATATCAGCGTTGGTATCTGAATTGGTTTTTCCGCTTGTTTGACGTCGTGCCGATCGCTTCTGGTGATTATCGGAAATCGGTTGCCCGGATCGCCGAACTGCTTAATCAAGGGGAGGTGGTGTGCTTGTTTCCCGAAGGAACCATTAGTCGCAATGGTCAGTTGGCCGAGTTTAAGCATGGTTATACCAAAGCTGCTGCGCTTGCCAATGCCGATGTTAAGATCTTGCCATTTTATCTGCGCGGGTTATGGGGGAGTCGTTTTAGTCGTGCCAGTGCCAAGTTAAGAAGTAACCGAGAGCAGGGACGTCGCCGTGATGTGGTGGTAAGTTTTGGCTTGCCAATGGCGATCACTACAACACCGGATGAGCTTAAGCGCAGGGTATCTGAACTGTCGGTACAAGCTTGGGAACATTACACCAAGGCGTTGCCGTCGGTGCCTGCTGCTTGGGTAAGAACGGCAAGCCGTGTCGGCGGCAACACGTTACTCACCGACAGTGATGGTAAGTCATTATCAGGTAGACGTGCGTTGGCTGTTACCCACTTATTGGCTAACCGCCTGGCATCTCAGAGCAAAAAACGTCGGGTGGGAGTTTTGCTGCCGGCCAGCAATGGTGGCGCTTTGGCTAATATGGCTCTGCTGATGCGTGCCAAGGCTGTCGTCAATTTGAATTATACCGCATCGCTGTGCGCCCTCGAGGGTGCGATAACTAATGCCGACCTAGATCTGGTGGTGACCTCTAAACGCTTCGTTAAAAAGTTAGAAAAGCGCGGCTTTGCCGTCGAAGCGCTGTTCTCTTCGTTGCATGTTATATATCTGGAAGATCTGTTTGCTAAGGTATCGCCGTGGTCGGTGATCTGGCGCCAGTTGCTGGTCACCGCACTGCCGATTAGCCTGTTGCAGTGGTTGTCTGTGTCGAAGATTGATGTGGAGCGTACCGCAGCAATAATGTTCTCATCAGGGAGTGAAGGCTCGCCGAAAGGGGTGAAGCTGAGCCACCGTAATTTGATGGCTAACATTAAGCAGGTATCTGATCTGCTTAACACGCAGGACTCGGATGTGATGATGGGCTCCTTGCCGTTATTTCATGCCTTTGGCCTGACTGTGACCACGCTGATGCCAATGGTTGAAGGGATCCCGTTGGTGTCTCATCCTGACCCCACGGATGTGAGCAGGATAAGCAAGGCGATAGCCCGTTATGACGCAACATTGTACTGCGCTACTTCGAGCATATTGCGTTTGATGACCAACAGTCGCCAATCCCACCCGTTGATGCTCAGTTCACTGCGTCTGGTGGTGTCCGGGGCAGAGCGCTTAGACTCAGCGGTACGAGATGGTTTTCAGAACAAGTATGGGCAGCAGGTGGTCGAAGGCTATGGCACCACTGAAACAACCCCGGTTGCCAGTGTGAATGTTCCAGATCAACTGGATACCCGCTACTGGACAGTGCAGAAGGGAAATAAGCCGGGCACTGTCGGCATGGCGTTACCGGGCAGCAGCTTCCGCATTGTCGACCCTGATTCACTGGCACTGTTGCCACAGGGAGAAGCGGGTCTGATCTTGATTGGGGGAGCGCAGGTGATGAAAGGGTATCTGAATGATCCAGAGCGCACCGCCGATGCCGTGGTCGAGATCGATGGGATCCGTTGGTATAAGACTGGTGATAAGGGGTGGTTAGATGAAGACGGTTTTCTCACCGTGGTTGATCGTTACTCTCGCTTTGCCAAAATCGCCGGTGAAATGGTGAGTTTAAGTGCTGTAGAAAAGAGCCTAAGTGAGTTGTTATTGCCGCAGTTCCCTGAGCTTTCTCTAGCGGTCGTCGCGATTGCTGATGAACGCAAAGGGGAACGCTTGGTGGTGTTAGTTGATCAGGATATTTCGCTTACCGAGCTGCGACAACAATGCAAAATCGGTGAGCTGAATAATCTGTTTTTACCCGCTGCGGTGATCAAGGTTGATGGGCTTCCTACCCTTGGTAGCGGCAAGATAGATTATCAACAGGTGAAAGCGCTCGCTGTCGCCATGTGATCTGGTGCAACTCCTGCGCAATCTAAACGTAAGTGTGCAGCGCAATGCTGCGCACTTTTCCCTTTCTTTGATTACACTTAGCTACAAATTCATGGCCGCTGTGGTGTTTGATGATACGTCTCCTGCGACTTTTGTTGATCTTTGCCGTGGTCGGTTGGTTACCTTGTGCCACTGCCACTGCCCCGCTCAAACTATACAACTGGGAATACTATAGCTCTGAGCGTCTGTTTAACCATTATCGACAGGTCACCGGGCGCGAGATCCATGAACTCTATTTTGAAAGTGACGAGGAACGAGATCGTGTGTTGTTTGGTGGGCGGCGAAAAGAGTTCGATATAGCGGTGATCGACAATCAATCGATAGAAAGCTATGCCGCCGCAAGGATTATTGCGCCGTTGAGTCAGCGCGTTGCAGCCTTGGTGGAGAAACAAGTGCCTGCGGTGTTTGCTGATGCTTGCCACAACTATGGTGTGCCCTACCTTTGGGGAAGTTTGGGCATTGCTTATCGCCGTTCAAAAGTGTCGTCTGCGATAGATAGTTGGTTAGATCTGTTACGACCGGAGCAATCACTCAAAGGTGGCATTGTGATGTTGCCCGATGCGACAGAGCTATTAATCCCAGCATTAAAGGCTGCTGGGGACTCGATCAATAGCAATGATCCTGAGCAGTTGCGGCAAGCCTATCTTCTGCTGCAACAGCAAAAGCAAGATGTGCTGGCGTACGCCAACCCATTGGATGTGGTGGAACAGGAGGAGGGCAAAGAGAAGCTGGTGGCGACAATGCTATATAACGGTGACCTCGATACCTTGATAGAACTTACCGGGCATGAAGATTGGCAATATGTAGTACCTAAGGAGGGGAGTGCTGTTTGGACCGATTGCTTAGCCATGTTGAGTGGCTCAGAGCAAGAACCAGCGATCAACCAGTTTTTTGAGTTGTTGCTAACGCCTCAATATGCCGCTTGGTTGAGTGAAGACTCTGGCTATGCCACGCCCGTTGAGAGCGCAAAATCATTCCTGCCGAAAACTCTGCTCGATAACACCGATATTTATCTTCCCGCTGATGTGCGGGAACAAAGTGAATATTATGGTGATGTGTCAGCATCGAGTGATCTGCGCTCGCGCATACTGCTGTCGGTTATACGATGAAGTTAGAGTCAAAATTTCTGCTGATTATTCTGCCCAGTCTGTTTCTGACAGTCTCGGTGTTGTCTGTGGTTGAGTATTGGTTTTTGCTGCAAGATGACAGGCAGGCAGTTCGGCAACAGGTGGAGCTGCAGCATCGAAATTGGGTTCGGCAGGGCAACCAGCGGCTAGAGCTTGAGATCGCCCAGTTAAGAGCCATCTCCAAAATCGGTGAGATGGATGATTATCTCTTTACCAGTAATGCAAAGTTGCGTGAAGTGAGCCTAAAGCCGCGGTTGATGTTTGCTTTGGATGAGCTGACCAGGGAGCTCAGTAGTTTTAAGCGTATCTCTCTTTATGACATTGAGCATCAGCAGCTCATTATGGTGGGGGAGAATGTTGACCCGTTTGCTGATGTCGATAATGCTAATCTTGCCCTGTTGCAACGGCTGCAGGCCTACCCACATAGTCATGTTGATTCCGAACTGAGAAATAATCATGGCGCGTTGACTTTCAGATTAGCAGAGCGTTTTTCCCCCTCATTGATCAGAACCAGCCAGTCGCCAGCGGCAAGCGGTGAGCTTTATACCTTAGTTGCTGAAGTCGATCGCTTAGATGTCGCTGATGCGATTGAAGAGCTCTATCTTAAGCAGGGGATAGCTCTGCTAGTTTTTGATCGTGAACGGCGTTTCATCTTTGGACCCTCCTCAATGCCTTGGCAGGTGGGAAATGCTGATCTTTTCCAACAACTCGAACAGAAATTGATCCGTGGTCAGTCATTGGTTCTGGATAATGTTGGTGAGTTTCAACTGGTCTCGCAGTTAACTTCAGGGGACTCCATCTCTATCGCAATGGTGTCTGAGAGCATCGAAAATCAAGATGCCAACGCGTATTTATGGCGCGTTATCTTGCTGTTTTTAGTTACTTTCCTGCTGCTGTTTATTCTGTTGCGCTGGGCGATCAAGCGTACGGTGGTAACGCCGTTAATGATGATCAGGCAGCGTATCCGTGGCGTAGAGGAGGGCATCGATGAAGATGTTCCCCTCTCCAAGGGGGGTGATGAGCTTGCAGAGCTCAATAATAGCTTTGCTGATATGGTGACATCAGTGCGGCAAGCGAAGACAGCACTGGAAAAAGTCGCGTACTCAGATCGTCTTACGGGTCTCAACAATCGCCTGGTATTGCAACGCTCCTTGGGGGAAGGGTTAGAAAGCAAGATGGCTCTGTTGATCCTCGATATTGATAGGTTCAAACATTTGAACGAGACCCATGGGGACAAAGGGGGCGATCAAATACTGAAGAGCCTAAGTGAACTAGTGCAATCGATGATGGCTAAGCCACCATTTGACGAACTGATTGATCATCGGAGTTATGTTGCGCGTACCGCTGGTAATGAATTTGCCATTTTGTTGTTCCATGCCAATCTTGAGCTGGCTGAATCGTTGGCTGAGCAATTGGTCACGGCGTTAGCGGATCCTGTGGTTGTGGGTGCTGGACAGGTGTATCTACAAGTCTCTATCGGTATTGCTGCAAGTCCGCAACACACAGAGACTGTGGCGGAATTACAGAAATTGGCTGAAGCTGCAAAACAGCAGGCGAAGCTAAAAGGTGGTGCTCAGTATCAGGTGTTTAGCCAGCAGATCGCTGAATACCTGTTAGAAAAAGAGGTGATTGAAAGAGCGTTGACGACGGCGTTAGAGCAGGATGAATTTGAACTGTTTTTTCAACCCTATGTGTGTAGCAAAACTGGACTCATTGCCGGCGCAGAGGCATTGTTGAGATGGCAAAGCGAAAGTTTAGGCCGTGTCGGGCCAGACAAGTTCATTCCAGTGGCTGAACAGTCGGGGTTGATCTATGCGATTGATCGTTGGGTGATTGAGCATGCTTGCCGGTCATTGGCTGAGATCCTAAAAACTCAGCAAAACTCTACGTTTTCCATGTCTGTTAATGTATCAAATACCCACCTGCAACAACCCGGATTGGCAGACTTTATCTCCGGTGTTGTTTCGGCGATGGCGTTACCACCCAAGCAGGTTGAAATTGAGATCACGGAAACCGCGACCGCTGATTTGGACGACCGCTTTTTGGCGAATGCCAATGCATTGAAGAAACTTGGGGTTGGCTTAGTACTGGATGATTTTGGTACCGGCTATACATCCCTTGCGCATTTAGGCCAACTGCCGGTGACAAAGCTCAAGCTTGATCGGACTCATACTGCAGAGATTGGTTTGAAGCAGCCCGCAGATACCCCAGGGGTAGCCAAAATAGTGCTGGAGTTTGCCCACGCCTACAATCTCTCAGTTACCGCCGAGGGCGTCGAAAACCAGCAACAGCTAGACTTTTTGAACAGCGAAAAATGTGATTTTATTCAAGGGTACTACCTTTATAAGCCGATGAATTTTAACCAGCTTTTAGAGTTGCTAAACGGCAAAGGTTAACGTCGTCAAAAGCCGTTGCTTGGATCTTGCTCTTTTTGATCTGTTTGGCGCTTAATGTGAGTGCTGTTGAGTTAAATGTATATTCATTTCTCTATGATTTTTGGTCGCCGAGGTTCTATGAAACTGTCCAGATACGTCTATACCGAACAGGAATTTCATCAGCAGGAGGAAACCCCTGTTTATCATCGCGAGATAGGGCCTGTGGTATTTAAACAGGGGGACGAGGTGGCGACCGTGAAGTACGAGCCTTGCCATAGTAACGCCGAGTATAGCGATTATCGGCAGGGCCAAGGGCGGGTTTGGACTAAATGGTTGTTAAGTGAAGATGGCAACAAAGCGGAAGGGATATCCGAGTCCGGTATCAACATGTTTGCTGATTTTTATATGGAACCGGGGGCAAGTATTGGACAGCATCAGCATAGCGATAAGGAAGAGATCTACTATCTGCTGGAAGGTACATTGAAGATCTCCGTGGAAGATGCAGAGGGCGGTTGTACGGAGCGGACCCTAATGCCAGGCGATATGCACTTTATTCGGTTAGGTCAGTCCCATGCGGCGTTAGCTGGAAGTGAAGGGGCGCGGGTGGTAAGTGTTTGTGTCAAAGGGTAAGCGGGCTCGCGGATTATTACTTCCTTAGCGCTCACCTCTTTCGTAAACGTATTGCTAATGCTGGCAATCTGACTTATCTCAAGTAGGCTAGGTAGCAAATTTGTTAAAGTCGCTCGGTTTTGTTAACTAGGAATGCGTTATGAACTTCACTTTGCCTCTGCTCGGGGCACAAATATTACTGACCGCGTTTGGTGCGCTGGTATTGGTGCCTATCCTTACTGGTTTATCACCGAATATCGCCTTATTAGGAGCGGGTGTAGGTACGCTGATTTTCCAGTTATGCACCAAGCGTCAGATCCCGATTTTTCTTGGTAGTTCGTTCGCTTTTATTGTTCCTATTCAACTGGGCATTTCCCAATTTGGTTTGTCCGCGACATTGGGCGGTTTGATGGCGGCCGGTTTGGTGTTTGTCCTTGCCAGTGCGCTCGTTCGATTACGTGGGATCCAGATCATCGAAAAGCTGCTGCCGCCAGTGGTCGTTGGTCCGGTGATCATGGTGATAGGTTTGGCGCTTGCGCCTGTTGCTGTGAACATGGCTTTGGGTAAAACCGGCGATGGCGCAGTGCAATTGATTGAACTCGATACAGCGCTGATTATCTCATCGGTGGCCTTGCTAACGACGGTTGGTGTGGCGGTTTATGCCAAAGGCTTGTTAAAGCTGATGCCGATTATCGCGGGCGCAGTGGTGGGCTATCTGCTGTCGTTGGCGCTGGGCGTCGTTGATTTTACTCCTGTCGGTGCAGCGCCTTGGATCGCGGCCCCTGATTTTGCCACGCCGTCTTTCGACTGGCGGGCCATCTTGTTGATTGCGCCAGTGGGACTGATTGTCGTGGTCGAACATTTTGGTGACATTTTGGCGATAAGCAACGTGACCGGAAAGAACTTTGTCGAAAAACCGGGGATTGACCGTTCTTTGTTGGGCGATGGTTTGGCTACTATGGCTGCAGCCAGTTTTGGTGGGCCGCCAGTGGTTAGTTATGGCGAGTGTACCGGTGCGGTGGCACTGACTAAATCTTATAATCCCGTCATTATGACCTGGGCGGCTTGTTTTGCTATTGGTTTGGCTTTTGTCGGCAAAACCGGTGCCTTGTTGCAGACCATCCCAGTACCTGTCATGGGCGGTATTCTTTGTCTGTTATTCGGGTCTATTGCAGCCATTGGGATGAATACCCTGGTGCGTAGTCAGGTGGATCTAGCGAAAGCGCGTAACTTAGCTATCGTGTCGATAACGCTCGTCTTTGGCATTGGTGGAATGAGCATCAGCGCGGGCGACTTTACGCTTAAAGGGGTAGGGCTTTGCGGTATTGTGGCTATCCTTCTTAACCTCGTGTTGCCGCAAGAGAAATCTGCAGCGAAATAATCTGTCGCTTGCAGGAATAAAAAAACCGCCCTCAGGCGGTTTTTTTATTGTTCAGAAAACTTATTTGGTGCCGAATATCTTATCTCCGGCATCGCCTAAGCCAGGCATAATATAGCCCTTATCGTTGAGGTACTCGTCGACCGACGCGACATAGATATCTACATCTGGATGGGCAGCTTCAAGCTTGGCAATCCCCTCTGGCGACGCAACCAAGAACAGTCCCATGATCTGGGTGCAGCCTTTCTGCTTTAGCAGGTCAATTGTGGCGATCAGCGTACCGCCTGTTGCCAACATAGGGTCTAGGATCAGTGCTGTGCGCTCAGGTACATCGGCGACAATTTTGTCGAAGTAAGCCACAGGCTCAAGGGTTTCTTCATCTCGGTATAGACCGACGACACTCACTTTGGCATTGGGGAGCAGGCTAATGACCCCATCTAACATGCCGAGTCCGGCGCGCAGAATAGGTACCAAGGTGATCTTTTTGCCCTTGATATTTGTCACTGGCACGCTCTCGCCGCTCCAGCTTTCAACATCAATGGTTTCTGTTTCTAAGTGTCGGGTGGCTTCATAGGTGAGTAAAGTACCGATCTCACCACAAAGTTCGCGGAAGTGTTTGGTGCTGATGTCACGCACCCGCATCAGACCCAATTTATGTTTTACCAAAGGATGTTGGATTTCATAGACTGCCATTGCAGCATCTCCGGAGAATAATGATTACCAGTACAGTTAATAGCATAGTTGCTTTGCTGTCATTTTGATTTTACCCAAGACAATCATCTCATTGGCTATGTATCCTGCGTCAGCCGTCTACACTTTGGAAGCGGTCACGGCGTTGCCGTGTTTTGATTTTGTTAGCACACGGAGATTGAAATGAAACAACTACTGGCTATGTTGATGATGGTTGGCATGTTAGCGGCTTGCGCAAGTTCAGAGCCTGAAGCAGCGGCTGAGCCTGCTCCTGCGGCTAAGCAGGAAAAACAGCGTTGTGCAGTCGACACTGATTGTACGACGGGATATGGCATGTGCGTGAAGCCTGAAGCGGCTGATTACGGCTTCTGCCTGTAATCTACATTTGGGGGCGTTACTGCCCCCAATTACCATGTAATGAATAGACTGCCGGACTGGTCTAGTTTGATTGCAGAGGCGTGGGCGTTAGAGTGCGCTGTAATAAATTTTCAGAAATTGCTGTTTTTTAGCGTTTTCTAGTAAAAATGGTAGGAAAATTTCCTTCCTGAGTGTATAAATATTCAGATTTTTTGCATATAAACTAAAAAATGCGAATAAACAGTGACCAAATGGTCGGTTTATATCGCGTCTTTCTACGGGATTGTAACGATTGTTCAGGAGGTTTTCATGGCTATGAAAATCGGTGTGCCACGAGAAGTGATGTCAGGTGAACAGCGCGTAGCGTTGACGCCAGATACTGCTGAGAAGCTGCAGAAACTGGGTTTTGAACTCGCTATTGAAGCGGGTGCCGGTGCGGCGGCAAGTTTTACCGATGACGCATACAGTGCGGCAGGTGTTGAAGTAATCACCGACACAGCGGCGCTGTGGCGTGGTGCGGATATTATATTTAAAGTCAATCCGCCTATGGTTGATCCGGCAACCGGCAACGACGAAGCCGAGTTGTTAAAACCAGAGCAGACTCTGATTAGCTTCTTCTGGCCAGCTCAGAACGAAGATCGCCTGAAAGTGTTAGCAGAGAAAAATATCAATCTGTTAGCGATGGACAGTGTGCCTCGTATCTCCCGTGCTCAGTCATTGGATGCTTTGAGCTCCATGGCGAATATCTCAGGCTATCGTGCTGTGGTTGAGGCGGCCCATGAGTTTGGCCGTTTCTTTACTGGTCAGATAACGGCAGCAGGTAAAGTTCCTCCGGCCAAAGTGTTGGTGATTGGGGCTGGTGTTGCTGGATTGGCAGCGATTGGTGCTGCGGGCAGTTTGGGGGCAGAAGTACGTGCATTTGATACTCGCCCTGAAGTAGCTGAGCAGATCGAATCGATGGGCGGCACATTCTTACGCCTCGATTATGAGGAAGAAGATACTGGTGCCGGTGATGGCTACGCCAAAGAGATGTCTAAGGCGTTTATTGAAGCGGAAATGAAACTGTTCGCTGAGCAGGCCGCCGAAGTCGACATTATCATCACCACTGCCGCTATTCCTGGTCGTCCGGCACCTAAATTGATTTTGGCTGAGATGGTCGAATCAATGAAGCCGGGCTCAGTCATCGTTGATTTGGCTGCGCTGACCGGTGGTAACTGTGAATTAACTGAGCCTGGTGAAGCGGTCGTCAAGCATGACGTCACTATCATCGGGTATACCGATATTCCATCGCGCTTACCGGCACAATCGAGTCAGCTTTATGGCACCAACCTGGTGAACTTGATGAAGCTGCTGTGCTTGGAAAAAGACGGCAATATCGACATTAACTTCGACGATGAAGTCCTGCGTGGCGTCACCGTTGCCAAAGCGGGTGAAGTTACCTGGCCTGCGCCACCCATTAAGGTCAGTGCTCAGCCACAACAGCCTGCAGCAGAAGCGGCTGCGCCGGAGCCTGTGGAAGAGGCAAAACCTAAGCCTTGGCTTAAGCCTGCCATGCTTGCAGTGGGTGCCGGACTGTTTGGTTGGGTTGCTCAGAATGCACCGAGCGATTTTCTGGCACACTTTACCGTGTTTGTTCTTGCCTGTGTGGTGGGATACTACGTGGTTTGGGGTGTCGCCCATGCCTTACACACGCCGTTGATGAGTGTGACTAATGCTATTTCCGGCATCATCATTGTTGGTGGCTTGGTACAGATGAATTCCGATAGCCCGCTGATCTTAGCGCTATCGGGCTTTGCCATTTTAATCGCGACGATCAACATTGTTGGTGGCTTCACCGTCACTCAACGCATGTTGAAAATGTTCCAGCGCGACTGAGGAGATAACGCATGTCACAAGGTTTGTTAGTTGCTGCGTATCTGTTTGCAGCCGTTCTGTTCATTATGGCACTTGCGGGCTTAAGTAAGCACGAAACTGCCAAGGCCGGTAACCTTTATGGTATCGCCGGTATGTTGATTGCTATCGTGGCTACCTTTGCTAGTGTCGAGATCAGCGGGATCACCTGGCTGACCGGAGCGATGCTGGTTGGTGCGGCTATCGGCGTTGTTTTAGCGTTGAAAGTCGAGATGACCGAGATGCCACAGTTAGTGGCGATCTTACATAGCTTCGTTGGTTTAGCTGCGGTATTAGTCGGCTTTTCTAGCGCTATTGCATCTCACCCTGAGCCAGGCAGTGCTGCTGCGGTTGCTCAAGCATTGACCCAGACCAGTGTTGAAAAGACGATCCATGATGTCGAAGTCTTCCTTGGTATCTTTATTGGTGCAGTGACCTTCACCGGTTCGATTGTTGCCTTTGGTAAGTTGCATGGTGTGATGAGCAGCAAGCCACTTTCTTTACCTGGTAAGCACTTTATCAATCTGGCGATGGTGATCGCCTCTATTGGTTTGGGTGCATGGTACATGGACAGTGGCAATATCATCGCCTTACTGATCATGACCTTTATTGCGTTTGTATTTGGTTACCACTTGGTTGCAGCCATTGGTGGCGCAGATATGCCAGTTGTTGTGTCTATGCTGAACTCTTATTCAGGTTGGGCGGCAGCAGCAGCCGGATTTATGCTCTCTAACGATCTGTTGATTATCACCGGCGCCTTGGTGGGTAGTTCTGGTGCGATCCTCTCTTACATTATGTGTAAGGGGATGAACCGTTCCTTTATCAGCGTGATTTTGGGCGGCTTTGGTACCGATGGTGGCACTGTCGTTGGCGATGAGGAAGTGGGCGAATACCATGAAACCAATGCCGAGGATGTGGCCGACATGCTGAAGAGTGCCAAGAGCGTGATCATTACTCCTGGTTACGGTATGGCGGTAGCACAAGCTCAGTATCCTATTGCTGATATCACCAAGAAGTTGCGTGAAAAAGGCATCCAGGTGCGGTTTGGCATTCACCCTGTGGCAGGGCGCTTACCAGGACACATGAACGTGTTGTTGGCCGAAGCCAAAGTGCCTTATGACATCGTGATGGAGATGGATGAGATCAACGATGATTTCTCCGATACTGATGTGGTGTTGGTGATTGGTGCGAACGACACCGTGAACCCTGCGGCGCGTGAGCCAGGCAGCCCAATTGCTGGTATGCCGGTGCTACACGTATGGGAAGCAGAGAATGTTGTGGTATTTAAGCGTTCTATGGCCACAGGCTATGCTGGCGTACAGAACCCACTGTTCTTTAACGACAACAGTAAGATGTTGTTTGGCGATGCCAAAGCCAGTGTGGATAACATTCTGAAAGCGCTATAAAACATAGTGTGTAGATGAATGAATAAGAAAAGGAGCTATCGGCTCCTTTTCTGCTTTTTGGCCATAGCGATACGTCGAGCTCTGTCCTATTGTCGCAATACTTAATTGCCTTTGGTTACTTGTTGTTGGGCTATATCGCTATTTTTTGTCCTGACGCAATCTTTTAAGCTGCTACTCTTTGCTAAAGTCCGCCGGTTTGTTTTCTCACCAGAGGTTTTAGTATGCGCATTGAATCTGATATCAAGTTGGGGTTTAAGGATGTCCTTATCCGCCCTAAGCGTTCAACACTCAAAAGTCGTTCCGAAGTCGAATTAGTGCGTACCTACCGTTTTCACAATAGCGGTCGTACTTGGACAGGTGTGCCTGTAGTGGCTGCCAATATGGACACGGTCGGCACTTTTGAGATGGCTCGAGCGTTAGCAGAGCATCAGATGCTGACTGCGATCCACAAGCACTACACGGTGGAAGAGTGGGCTGCATTTATCGCTGAGAACGATGCCTCTATCTTTAACTACATCATGGTGAGCACTGGAACTTCTAAGGCTGACTTTGAAAAGCTTGGACAACTGTTAAAGCAGCATCCAGAGTTTCAATTTGTCTGTATTGATGTGGCAAATGGCTATGCTGAGGCGTTTGTTGATTTCGTTCGCCGCGTGAGAGAAAGCTACCCAGACATCACCATTATGGCGGGTAATGTGGTGACCGGCGAAATGGTTGAAGAGCTTATCCTAGTAGGAGCCGATATCATTAAGGTTGGTATTGGTCCTGGTTCTGTATGCACCACCCGAGTGAAGACAGGTGTTGGCTATCCGCAACTGTCCGCCGTGATTGAGTGCGCCGATGCGGCTCATGGCATGGGCGGACAGATTGTGTCAGATGGCGGTTGTTCATGTGCCGGCGATGTGGCCAAGGCATTTGGCGGCGGTGCCGATTTTGTCATGATTGGGGGTATGTTTGCAGGGCATGATGAGTCAGGTGGTGATCTCATTGAGCGTGACGGTAAGCAGTACAAGCAGTTTTATGGCATGAGCAGTGCAACGGCGATGCAGCGTCATGCGGGCGGTGTTGCCGAGTATCGAGCCTCAGAGGGTAAAGCGGTTAGCGTGCCTTATCGTGGCCCAGTAGATGCCACGGTGAAGGATATTCTGGGTGGCGTGCGGAGTGCCTGTACTTATGTTGGTGCTCGGCAGTTAAAAGAGCTGACCAAACGTATGACCTTTATTCGTGTGCAAGAGCAAGAAAATCAGGTATTTGGTAAAGAATAGACCGATTGCCTCAGAAAAAAACCGGACGACAATGTCCGGTTTTTTTGTTTTTTGGGGTGAATATTATGTCCGCCCTTTTAGGTAATTGGCGTAATCAGGGATGCTGGTTTCATAAGCTTGATTCATATGTTTAGAATCAAGCAGAAAGTCGGCGGTGACTCTGTTGGTGGCAACAGGGATGTTCCAGACCGCAGCGAGTCTTAGCAGGGCTTTGACATCGGGATCGTGAGGAACTGCATCCAAGGGATCCCAGAAGAATACCAGCATATCTATCTTGCCTTCAGCGATTAGCGCGCCGAGCTGCTGATCTCCCCCCATGGGACCGCTCAGCAGGCATTGGATGGGGAGGTCTAGTTGCTGCGCGAGCATTGCGCCTGTGGTACCTGTAGCGAACAAACGATGTTGACTGAGTTGCTCACGTCGAGCTTCAGACCAAGCAATTAACTGCTGCTTCATATGATCATGAGCAACAAGTGCTAAGCGTTTTTTCGCCGGTAATGTACGTTGCGTGGTTTGCATAGTGCTCCGTAAGCAATGTTTGCTAGTTAACCCAACCCAGATAGTCGCGGATGACTGACCATCTAGGCCTATCTTCCTTGGCACCTTTGCCTAAAATCCAGAATTCGTACTCTTTATCGATTAGTCCTTCGGTTTTTTTCAAGGTTATCCAGCTATTGAGATAGACCAGCATACTGTAATTGCCTCTGGCGGTCGCGAATGCCATAGGGAATTCGTAATCCGTGCCTTCAGGCAAGATAACGCCATAGTCAGGGTAGAGCATGCTCCAGGCATAACCTGCTTCCGCCGATATCAATAAGGCATCGTATATCTCTTTCGGTTGTTCAAAATAGGCTTGGTAATTAGTTAGTTGGAACAGGGTTATATCTGGGCGCGCCGCTTGGATCCGCTCGGCCAGTTTCTCTTGACCAACAATGGCTACTTTCAGTTCTCCTGCCTCTCGGAGCTTCTGTACGGTAGAAAAATCTTTCAAGCGATAGTCTTTCGCGACTAAAGCTAAATGCAGCTGCAGTATGGGGTCGGTGAAGTTCATCTTGCCCATTAAGGTGGCATCCATGGCGATACCGGATATCGCAATATCGATATGCCCTTGGTTTAGGGTGATATCTAGGCGCTTTGGATCGTAAGGGATCAGCTCAATCTCTACGCCTAATTCTTGCGCAAAGGTATTGATCAGTGAAATGTCCAACCCGACCAATTTATTTTGCTGATTGAAGTAAGTAAATGGCGCGTTGTTGGGCAGGTAACCCACACGGAGGACACCACGTTGGATGATGCTTTGCAGATTAGCCGCTGGCGCGGATGCCGTGGACAGATCAGGGTACTGATCTTGAATTTCTGTCGAAACTTCATTGACCACTCGCATATTTCCCAATAGCTCAGCGGTGTTGCCTGACTCGGAGATAATAACGCTTGAGATGATCCTGGCGCTGACAATCATTAGCACCAAGCCTGCGAGCACCATGCCGCCCGCTTTGAGTAGATCTCTTGTGGTAACCAGCCACTGTTTTTGGATTAATGCCGTGGTCAGTAGGCCAAAGATCAGCAAATGCATCACCGCCACTAAAGAGTTAAATTTGCCGGTAATAAAGGAGGAGACCAAAAACAGCTGATAAAGATCGGAGGGCAGTTGCAGGCTGTTAAGCATAAATGGGATGGCTGCATGAACAGAGCCAAACAGGCTTAATAAGCCACTCATCGCTAACATAGGATAAGCGGTGATGGAGACATCTTTACCGGTAAACCAACCGCAAAATAGTACGAAAAAGATAACGGTTAGTTTGCCTGCGTTAGGGAAGGTGAATGCGATGGGAAGCAGTACATCGAGGTTCCCATCGGTATCGGCACGAGTTAGATTTTTTTCCGCAAACAGTTTTTTTGAACCTTCGATAAGTACCGGCAATACGATGAAAATGTTGCCGGTGGCAAAGGCCGTGATTAATGAATCCCGCGATAACGACATGACTTCGCGATAACTAAAAGGTGTAATGGCCGCCACCATGGCGGGAAAGAGCCACAAACTCAGCGCCAAGCAAAGCAGGGCGTAGGCAACGAGAAACACTTGAAGGGAGGCAAATTCATCGACGGTCAGTGTGCCTGCCGCTCCCGCTGCCGAAGCAAATACGCCGACAGGCAGTGTTTTCACCATGAAATTGGTGACACGAGAAAGGCCTTTGCCCACCACATCCATAAAGGCGATGACGGGCTCTCGCCCCTCCATGTTGATAAAAGAGATACCCAGGGCAATGGAGAAGATGACCACCGCAGGAATAGCGCCAATCGCTAGCGATTTAAACGGGTTGGCAGGAATATATAGATCGTAGTAATTCACCGGTGGTGGCGAGGTGATCACTGAGGTGCTAAAAAATGATGCGGTGGTGACCTCTGGAAACGCCAGCGGTAATACGAGGATGCCAACCAAAGCCATACCCCAGATAATCAGCATCACGATCCCAGCTTGGGAAAAGAGTAGTTTGGCGGCTTTGCCTTCCAGCCTGCCAATGCCACTGATCAAAGAAACGGTGACATAGGGCAGGATGGTCATCTGCATCAGTAGGATCACACCCGTTCCTACCCACTCCATCCAGCCAACCATTTCGCCAAAGAATAGGCCCACGCCAATACCCGCAAACATCGCCAGTAAAATAAGGCTGGATAGGGATAGTTTGAACTTCATTGCCTCTCCTTTGACATAAAATTACTTGCTCTGTATTGGCCAAAGCTGATGGTGGTTAGTTGCCTGTGTTGATGCCGAAATAATGGCTTTGCCTAGGGTATAACTTAGACCAACGAATCCATTTCTGGCTGCGTTTCATGCAGCATATCGAGCATAGGTACCATGGTTTGTGGTGGGTAAACACGGATAATGGCATCAACCATTTTTAGCCGTGCTTCTTGGTCGCTGTCATCAATACTATGGGCTGCTTGCCAATGATCTTCACTCGGCCAGACGGAATAGGAGATCCAACTGCCGTCGTTGGCACGATGAAGCCTGGAACCTTGCGCACCATAATGCAGCATATTACGTTGGATGATTTCGCCCCACCCTTGCTCAAACTGCTGTTCTTTGCCTTCTTTTAACTGCCAGCGATTAATGACAATAAACATGGGTTCTTCCTTCTCAATGGCTGGTGACTAGTTAACCATAGCATTTTCAGCGAATTCGTCATGTGATCAACGCATTACAAAGCTATTTGAGCGTCAGGGAGAGAGCGAAGGCTAGGGAGCTGTGAACTCTATTGGTAAGCGACGGTGTTGAGAGAGATCGCAACGATCCTGACCGAAGCTGTTTCTAAAGTTATCTTCCAAGCGTCTGGCATCCCCTTTGGCAGGATCAAAATAGCGAATAAAACTATCAACGGTGAGTTGCCGTCCGGCGCGGAGTAACCTGACACGAAAATATTCATCTTCGGGTAAACTGTGCACAAATTGGATCAGTGCATCGGTATCTTGAAAAGGTTGCTCATTGATATGAGTGATCTCATCACATGGATGAATACGAGAGAGTTCTGCAGGGCTATTGTGTGACACCCCGTTGACCAACACCCCCTGAAAACTGAAGTCGTACTTTTGCCTGAATTTTTCCGTGTAGTGCCCCTGCAGAATGACGCCCCAAAAGGCGTAAGGCGCAGCCTCTTGTTTTCTGACTTCGCTATCTGCTGATGACGAGGCATGGGCAAGCAGACCGAGCACAGCAAGGCTAATTGCAATAATTTTGGATCTGTTAAGCACGTTAGGCCTCAGCGCTTAGCGGGACATATAGCCGTTGGTGATATCACTCAGCGTGACCTCTTGGCAACCCTCGGCATGGTAGAGGGAGTTGCACTCTTGAATGACATTGCGAACATCGTCGGGACTCATGGTATTACGTAAAGGCCATGGGTCAGATGGACTCACTTTAGAAAAGGTTTCTCTCAGCAGAGAGATGGTCTCGTCAACTAAATAAAGACTCATAATAACTAACTCCTTGTGTTATGAGTGTTACCGCTATCCGTGCTCTTTATTTATAGCTTTTCATGTCGAATATAGCTAGAAAATAACGGTAGATCATTAGAGTTTCAGAGATCTCTCACACAGGCCGCGGCGAAAATCCGCAATCGTAGCGGATAAATTACTAATTTATGTCAGAATATATTGCAGATAGGGCGTTTCGTTTTGACTCGATCATGCTTTATCTTCGTTTAACGGTTTTCTAGCAACCATGCGCTACGGAGCATGAGTTGTTTTTTTATTGCATCGAGGGAGTGGTATCAATGATGTGCAAAAGGTTGTTTTTGGTGCTGGCGTTTTTGCTGGTACCTATGTCGCAAGTAAGCGCTGCGCCAAGTAAAACCCAGGTTAATGCTGCGCTAGAAGTGTTGCAAGAAGCGGTGAAATCAATGGGACCAACATTGGTGTCTCGATTCTCTTTGGCCGAGCTTGAGCAGCTGTTAAAACAGCATGGCTACAAGGAGGTTAAAGTCCGTGAAAGTGGCAGCATCGTGTTTAACCATGATGGTACTAATTATGTATTGCAGCTTTATGATGATGGTGATCTTCAGCTCTACTTTGGTGTCTCAGGTATCCGCTTGACCGCATCAGCGATGAACGAATGGAATCGCACAAAGCGTTTGTCTCGTGCTTATTTGGATAGTGATGATGATCCAGGCCTAGAAGCAGACCTGATGGCTAATGGTGGTATCAACGAAGAGATTGTCTCTGAGTTTATTAAGGTGTTTGTTAATACATCAGCCCCAGCATTTGAGAACTTTCTGCGTGAAAATGGTGTTTAGCACTCCAGTTTCTTAATGCCTTCCGTATTGAGAGCGTAAATGCGTTATCGCCGACTCAGTTGCGATAGCGCATCTCCCATACTGCCACACCCTTTTTGTGACCATCCGCCATCTACTGGGATAACTGCCCCCGTGATATAGCTCGCCATGGGCGAAGCAAGAAAACAGCAGGCATGGCCAATATCTTCCACTGTGCCTAGACGTTTTAGCGGCACGTCATCGCAGGTTTTTTGCTTTATCGCTGCTGTTGGGGCGAGTCGTTCCATCCCCTCTGTACCGTCTATGGGGCCAGGAACAATCGAGTTAATACGAACGCCATACTCTCCCCACTCTAGTGCCAGCGTGCGAGTGATCATATCGACCCCGGCTTTGGCTGCACAAACATGCAGTTGTGCTGGCATGGGAAGGTAAGCTTGTGGCGCGCTAATGTTGATGATACTGGCACCTGGCTTGGTGAGCAGCTCAAAGCTGGCTTTCATCACATGAAAGGTACCTAAAAGGTCGATATCGACTACCGACTTAAAGCCATTGGCTGACATATTTTCCGCTAAAGCGGGAAAGTTACCCGCCGCGCCTGAAACTAAAACATCGATGCTACCAAAGCGGTCATGGGCGGTGCGCAGGCCTTGGGCGATTGCCTCAATATCTCTGACATCGGCACAAAACCCATAGGTTTTGGCACCGAGCGCTTGCAGTGCTGACTGCGTATCATCGACTTTTTGTTGCTGCCGGCTGGCGACCGTGATGTTGGCATGAAGCCGGGCGAAGCATTCCGCTATACCGCGGTTGATACCGCTGGTGCCGCCGATAACAACCACATGCTTGTTAGTAAAATTGAGCGCTGTCTGCATCGCGGATGTTCCTATGGCTAAAAATCATAACGATAGTTCAAGGCAAATGAGGCTGCATCGGCGCGATAGTTACCGACGTTAATGACATAGAGCCGTTTATTGAAGTCGTCATCAAACAGGCCCATTAAGTTGTATCCCTGCAGTGACACTGAATGCTGTGGGGCGAGTTGATAGTGAGCGCCGAGATCCAGAAACACAGCCCAATCTGTGCTGTCGGTATAGCCCGGATCGGTTAATGCTGTTGAAGAGCTGTTGCCATCTTCGCTGGCCGCCCGCTGATCCACGGTATAGTCGATGTAGTCTTGGGAGCCTTGATAATCCCAAAACACCCGTAAGGCGCCATTAAACTTCAGTGCCGTATCAAATTGCCAACTCGCGGCGAGTTTGGAAATGTGGTTGCTCCATTGGCTCAGATCATCACCATAGCCAAACGGTTCGGCGGAGATCTTTTGTGATTTTCCCTCTTCGGCGTCAAAGCTGGACAGCTTGGTATAACTGTGGGAAGCGCGAATATCCCAGGTTTCGGTGTGGTAGCTCAGCTCTAGCTCTAAGCCACCGACGCGATACTCTGCGACTTTGTCTGAGCGAAGGGTATTGGTATCGATACCGATCACTTCAATGTCATTGAAAAAAGCACTGGCACTGTAGAGGAGTGCTCCACTTGCCTGGCGTTGATAAACTAACTCGATGCTTTTGAGCTCTTCTGGATCAGAGTTCTCGCCACCTTGATGCTGCAGGCGCAACTCTTCGGCGTTATTTTTTCTTACTGAACGACTCGCGATCAGCTTGACGGTATCGATGTCGGTTGGGGTGTAGATTAGCGCGGCGCGTGGAGACCACATACTGTCGGTGTACTGATCTTCATCTCCCCGTAAACCCAGGAAGCTAGTGAACTGATCATTGATGGTCCACTGATGTTCGATCATCAGGCCGTAGGAGTAGGTTTCCCATTCAGGCATCTCCCCGAGTACAAACGAAACTGGATCGGCATCGGGATAACCCGGACTCTCTCTACCCCAGCGCTCATAAGACGCAGTGCCGCCAATGGCGAGCGCGTGATCGGGAAGGGGCAGCCAACTGGCGATCACAGATGCTAAAAATTCATCTTCGCGGTGATTCTCTGGGGGATTGTCTGGCAAATCGGTATTAAATAACTTGCGTTCGTAATCAAAGCTATCGGCGCTGAATCGGTAGTCTACCCACAAGGTGTCATCAATTTTGTCTTTATAGTCCATTGTCAGTGTGAGCTGCTGATAACCAACACTCTGGGTGGTGAGATCTTCCTGCTGCAGATCTGCAGGGGCAAAACCGTTAGGTGACTCCAGCACCACCTTATGACTCCAGGGCATCTCCTCGCCACCCCGGGTGTAGCGGAGCCAGGCATCAAAGTTTTCTTTCTGGTAGTTGAGGTGAAGCTTTAATTTTGGCAGATCGCGATGTTGGGCGTTGTTTCTCGGGTGATTCAGGTTGCTGTCGGCACCGGCGACCAATTCATCCCCCCAAGGCGTTGTGTCACTGAGGCCATATACCACAGGTGAATCACTTTGATCCGCGCCTTTGTAATTACTAATGCCGCCGTAGAGGTAGATACCACTGGTTTCATCTAAGCGGATCCCTTTCTTAATTTCGACAGATTGAAACTCCTCTACCGCGCCAACTTTGGCGATAACCTGATCGCCGGAATAGTTGTTGAAGTTTTCGGTGCGGATATTGATCACCATAGAAACCGCCCCTGGGCCGTACACCACAGAGCCCGGACCGCGAATGACATCGATACGGTGAATATCTCCCATCATGGGAAGGTCACGCTCTGACAGTGCACCGAAGTGGGTGCGCTCGTTCATGATCCGACCATTCACCAGTAATAGATATTTGTCATCTCTGTCGCCCATTATCCCCCGCATTCCCATATGCTTAGCTTCCCAGTGATGGGGCAGATAGTGAAAGTTGGGTACGTACACTTCCAGTAGGTCGAACAGACTGCGTGTTTCTGAATCATTGATCATTTGCTGGGTGATGGTGGTGACTGATGCCGGATCCAGCCGCTCAATGGTTGGGGTGGCTGAAGCGGTGCCGGAAACACCGATCTGCATCAGTTGCGATACATCCAGTTCAAACAGCGTTTCAAGATCAAGAGGATCTTCTTCGGCATAGGCGGTTGGCTGCCCTAAAAGAATTGCTGCACAAATTAGAGAAAGCGTCGAACGATTCGGCATAGATACCTCAAAGAGTCGCCCAGAAAAAAAATTACGACCTGTTAACAATCCAGTATTCGACCAAATTCCTATATCCACCAGTCACCATGTTGAAATGTCAGAGCTAATTCGCATATTTAGCGCTTAATATTTAGAAGTTGTGAAACCTGTGTAACAGTGGGCGCGATAGCTGTTTGTTACTCTGGGTGAGAATATTTATGGCTAGTGTCTGGGGCAGGCCAAGAGTGTCGTAATGGCCACCATTAGCCATGACTGCAAGTAGGTGCAGGATCTGTGAGGGATCAAGTTAAGGCAAAGTTGAAGATGTTTGGCGCAACACACTGGAATATCAGTGTGGGCTTTCGCTCGTCGTTATTCTTGCTACTACTTTGGCTGCCCAACCTGCTCAGCGCAGTAGAGTTAGATGCCACTAAATTGCGCGCGGCATTTCTTTATCAAATAACTAAGTTTGTTAGTTGGCCAGATTCAGTACTTTCTGAGCAACAGGCGTTGAACGCTTGTTTCGTTGGTCAACAAGTGGAAGATCTGGCAGCGCTATTTCGCCGGGCAACAGAAGGTAAAGAGTCCCAGGGGCGAGCGTTGCAAACCCTCTATTTTCAAAAGTGGCAGGGGTTACATCAGTATCAAAGTACGCAATTTTGTCATCTGGTGTTTAGTTTCGAACAGGGCAAGGGATTTAAACTTGCGCAACAGCTTTCTGAGAGTCAAACCCTGTTCGTCGGCAACGATGTGGTGGCACTGAAAGCCGGGGCGATGTTTGCCCTACCTATAGCCAGCAATAAGATCTCCATCTTGGTTAACCAAAATATGCTTGATCGTAGTCAGTTGAAAGTGCAGGCCCGTTTTTTGCGTCTGGCCAAGGTGTGGAAGGGAGCAGCTGATGACGACGTTTAAGCGTCAGCTGCAGTGGACGGTCGCGATCATTGTGACTCTGGCGCTGGTGCTCAGTAGTGTGCTTCATGCCTATTTTGCCACAGAAAGAAGCCGTGAGAATGCGCTGTCAGCATTGCAATCACAACTCAATGTCGTGGCCTACAATTTGGTACCAGCGCTCTATTTCAGTGATAGTGATGAATCATTGGCGATTTTGGCCGGACTACAGATCCAAGAGAATATATTAGGTACCGGCCTGTACCTTGATGGCACCTTGGAACTGCCCGTGGATCAGCCGTTTGCGGAAACTGGTGTACGTTTGTTGCGCCCTCATCTGGGTGACAACCGGTATCAGGTTGCCCGAGGATTGGTGTTCAGCCTGACGCCGATTGTCTCTGAGGGAGAACGCTTAGGTTATCTGTATGTGGAAGCCCGGGTCCCCCAGTTGTCAGATATTATCTTTGATACCTTAAAACTGGCCGCTATTGTGGTGTTGATTTGTACGATGGTTGCAGCGGCGCTGACCACCTTTTTATCCAAAGGCTTGGCATCACCTATTACCGAACTGGTGCGTGTCGCTGACAAAATTGTTAACAACAAGCATTGGTCACTGCGGGCACCGGAAACGGAGTACCTGGAACTACAACAATTGGGGCACTCTTTTAATCGAGTGTTGGATAGTATTGAGCAGGAGGTTGTTGACCGAAAACAGCGTCAGCGTGAGCTTGATAATCTGAATCGAACATTGGAAGAAAAAGTGGTGCAGCGCACCTTGGCGTTGGAGCAAAAAAACGCAGAACTGGAAGGAACCCTGCAAGCGCTGGAGCGCTCACAGCAACAGCTTGTACAGCGAGAAAAAATGGCTGGATTGGGTGAGCTCGTCGCTGGCGTGGCTCATGAAATTAATACCCCAGTGGGGATCAGCATTACAGCGACCTCCCACGTGATGGATAACACACGTCAGCTACGTAAAATGTTTGCTGAAAATACGCTGACCCGCACGCAGTTTTCTGACTACATGGATCTGGTTTATGAAAGTGGTGAAATCGCTTTAAGAAACCTAGAGCGCGCCGCTGAGCTGGTGCATAGCTTCAAACTCGTCGCTGTTGATCAAAGCTCTGAAGAGAGTCGGCGCTTTAATTTGCTGGCCTACATGGAAGAGGTGATCGCGTCATTGCGTCCGCGGCTGAAAAATACTCAGCATAAGATCGTGCTAGAGGGGGATAGTGATATAGAGTTTTATGGTCAACCCGGCATGTTCGCTCAGCTTTTAACTAACTTGATCATGAACTCTTTATTGCATGGATTTGAAGCGCAGACCGAGGGTCGGATAGAGATCGCGTTGCAGCGTTTGCCCGACCGGCCAGATGTGAATGACGAAAACAGCACGGTGCATTGGGCTAAAATTTGCTTCTCCGACAGTGGTAAAGGGGTGGACGACACGGTGATGGCTCGTCTATTTGACCCTTTCTTTACGACCAAGCGTCACTCCGGTGGCAGTGGTTTGGGGACTCATATTATCTTTAATTTGGTCACCCATGGCCTCAAAGGTACTATTAGCGCATCCAATGGCAAGCTGAACGGCTTAAGTTACGAAATCGAATTTCCATTGCAGGAAGCAAAGCCGTTTGCTGATCAGACGCGTCATTAGGGTGTTATTGTTCTAGCAAACGCATATAGAGCGCTTCATATTGATTGAGTATTGCCTCCTCGGAGAAATCCTCGAGTATGTCGGGCGCTTTCTCTGCCATGGTTTGCAGTAGCTCTCGGTCATTGAGTAGCACGCGTATTTTTCTACCGGCATCAATAGGGTTGGTGGCTTCGCACAGAAAACCATTTTCGCCATCGATCAGCACTTCGGGTATTCCGCCAACATTGGTGGCTACCGCGGGGACATGTTGAGAGAACCCTTCTAGCAAGACCAAACCGAAGCTCTCTTCGGCACTGAGCAGTAAATTGATATCGCCAATCCCTAACCAGCGGCCGCACTCTTTCACTTTACCAGCGAAGATGACTTTATCGGCTATGCCTAAATAGTGAGCCAGATGTTCACAATGAGGTCGTTGTGGGCCGTCGCCAAAAAGGACTAATTTGGCATGATGAGTACGACAGACACGATAAAATGCATCAATGATGTCATCGGTGCGTTTGACCGTACGGAAGTTAGAAGCGTGCACTAAGACATTTTCATCTTCATCGATATCAAATTTGGCGCGCATTGCCTTGCGCTCTGCAGCTGTGAGCAAGGGCAGCTTTTCAACCAAGAAGTTGTAAATGGTGTCAATGTTGAGATCGCTACCGTAGGTTTTTAATGCCAGTTGCTGCAGGTTTTTTGACACCGCAGTGATGGCATCGGCTTTCTGCAATGCCCACTTAATAGGCGGCCGCATACTCGGTGTGTTACCTAATTGAGAGACGTCGGTACCGTGTAGGGTGATCACTAATTTGCTTTCCAGTCCGCCGACTTGGCGAGCCATTTCAGCGCTTAAGGCATAGGGTACGGCATAATGACTATGGATGATGTCGAACTTGATCTTTCTCGCGTAGCGTTCAATTGTGCCGCTGGTGGCCAGTGTTTCAGGAGGGCCGGATAATAGCTCTGTTTTCGGCAGATTGACGGACACAAAGCGTAGGTTGTCAGGTGCGTTTTTGAGGTTGAAAGGGCGGTCTGTTGCGAATAGGTAGATTTGGTGACCACGTTCAGCGAGTCTCAGCGCCAGTGTGGTGGCCATGATGCTGGAACCACCCATACCTGCTCGACAAATAATCGCAATTTTCAGACTTGGTTTTTCTGCCACTCTAGACTCCCTACGGATCAGATCCTTGTTCAGTGACTTGAGAATAGCAGTGAAGAGTGACACTGCTATGAATTCGGTTAGCGAGTTATTTAGAGTGAGATTGTGGTCACTTAATAAACGGCTAACTCAATGATTAAAAAATAGCTTTCCTGTATTGACGCTGTATCTGGGGAGAAGTTCCATCGCTGCCGATACTGAGCAGCATCATTCCTGTGCCGTGATGAGTGAGCGTGATACCTAGACATAAAAAAAGCCAGCGCTTAGAGGGCGCTGGCTTATTCAAAAACCGTCAATGTATTTGCAAACGGCAGAGTTGCTTGGCTAGCTAACCGCTACACTGCACGAACATGGAATACGTGTTCCACGCCGGCGACTGCCGCCAGTAACTGCGCATCCGGTTGCTGTTCGATATCCAATATGGTGTAGGCGATATCGTTACGGCTCTTGTTTAGCAGATCGATCACGTTAATGTTCATGTCGGCTAACAGCGCAAGTACCTGACTTAGTACCTTAGGCACGTTGTCGTTGGCAAAAGTCAGTCGATAGCCATGGGTACGTTCCATGCGGATCTGAGGGAAGTTTACCGAGTTTTTGATGTTGCCGTTCTCAAGGAAGTCGACCAACTGGTTAGCGCCCATGATGGCGCAGTTTTCTTCCGCTTCTACGGTACTGGCACCTAAATGCGGTAACAGTGAAACCTTGTCATTGCCAAGCAGTTCCTGGCTTGGAAAATCGCTGATATAGCGGGCAACCTTACCCACTTCCAGCGCTGCGAGCATGGCATCATTATCGACGATCTCACCGCGAGCAAAGTTCAACAACTTCAGCCCCTGTTTTGCTGAGGAGAGCGCTTCGCTATTGATCATCCCTTTAGTGGCTTCAATCGCTGGCACATGCAGAGTGACATAATCACATTTGGCTAACAGGGCGCCGAGGTTTTCCGCTCGCTGCACATCGCTGGATAAGCGCCATGCGGCTTCAACACTGATCGCCGGATCATAGCCGATCACTTCCATGCCTAGTTCCAGCGCCATATTGGCGACATTGGCACCAATGGCACCAAGACCGACAACGCCCAGGGTTTTGCCTGTTAGCTCAACACCGGCATAGGCTTTCTTACCCTTTTCGACCTCTTTATTTAGGATCGCCGGGTCGGTTTCTGTGAGTGCTTGCACATACTGCATCCCTTCACAGATACCGCGACTGCTTAGCAGCAAGCCCGCTAATACCAACTCTTTTACCGCATTGGCGTTTGCGCCAGGGGTGTTAAATACCACCACACCGTTGTGGGTGCATTCGTCGATGGGGATATTGTTGACGCCAGCACCTGCACGGGCGATGGCATTGACTGAATCTGGGATCTGGTCAACGGTGAGCTTATGACTGCGTAGCAAGATCGCTTCCGGTTGAGCGATCTCGGAGCCAACCTCATAACTGTCGCGGCTGAATCTGTCTAAACCACGGCTGGCGATTTGATTGTAGGTACGTATCTTTCTCATTGAATCCGTCCAACGTTTTTATTGTTGTTAAGTAGGGAGGCGCAGTTGCCCCTCCCCTTAGCCTTTGTGTTTTCTTATTGGGATCTGCGTGCGCTGATTAAGCAGTCACGGTTTCATAGGCGTGCTTGAGCCAAGGCAGCATCGCTTGCAGATCACTGGCTTCGACTGTGGCACCACACCAAATCCGTAAGCCTGCAGGGGCATCACGATAGGCGCCAATATCATAGGCGATCGCTTCCTGGTCCAGACGTTGGATGATCGCCTTAACCTGCTCAGGGCTCGCTTTCAGGGTTAAGCAAACGGAGGTGTTAGAGCGGATCTCTTTACTGTCAGCAAGGAAGTCGATCCAGTCATTGGCAGCAACAAATTGCTCAACAACGGCTAAGTTGTTTTCGCTCTTGCTAACAGCCCCTGCCAGTCCACCGATATCTTTTACCCAGTTCAGGGCATCCAGATAATCTGCGACACAAAGCATGGATGGAGTATTGATAGTCGCCCCTTGGAAAATGCCCTCAATCAATTTGCCGCCCTTGGTCAGGCGGAAGATTTTCGGCAGTGGCCATGGTGGGGTGTAGCTTTCCAGGCGAGCAACAGCGCGCGGGCTAAGTACTAGAACACCGTGAGCTCCTTCACCGCCGAGCACTTTCTGCCAGCTAAAGGTGGCAACGTCGATCTTTTCCCATGGCATATCCATAGCAAACACCGCGCTGGTAGCATCACATAAAGTTAAGCCTTCACGATCATCAGCGATCCAGTCGCCATTAGGCACTTTGACGCCTGAGGTGGTGCCGTTCCAGGTAAAGACAACATCATTGGCCGGATTGGCCTGTGACAGGTCTGGCAGCTGACCATAATCAGCCAGGTAGTTGTTTACATTGTCCAGCTTAAGCTGCTTGAGGATGTCGGTTAACCAGCCGCTGCCAAACGATTCCCAGTGAAACACATCAACCGGACGAGAGCCCAGTAGTGACCACATCGCCATCTCCATCGCACCGGTGTCTGAGCCGGGGACGATGCCGACCAGATAGCCTTCCGGTAGGCCGAGAATTTCGTGGGTATCTTCGATAGCCTTTTTAAGCATCGCTTTGCCCGGCTTCGAGCGGTGTGAGCGGCCTAGAATCGTCGTATCTAGTTGGCTAAGATCATAGCCAGGGCGCTTAGAGCAAGGGCCTGATGAGAAATTAGGATTAGCGGGTTTAACAGTGAGTGTCATTTTGGGTTACCTGCATAACAATTCAAAATAGTTGATTAATTGTGCAAACTTCCCGCACTCTACCGCACCTTTTTAAATTTGTCTTGCGCGTCAAACCCAGATTTAAAATAAAGCTAATAATTTGTTGATTCTAGATAATAAAAGTACCCCCGGCAACGCTTGATTACCGGGGGGGACTCGCCAATGCGAATGATTGGCTTAGTGATGAAACCGTTATGCTCTGTTGGCTACTCTATTGATGTAGCAGCACCCACAGGAGCACAAGCGTCGTCTACGGATAGGTCGCAGCTGGTTTCTGTGTCCTCAGCCACAGTGACAGCAACCGTGGCATCCGTCGGTGTGGGTATCGCAAGCCCTTCGAAGCTGTCAGGATCATCCTCTGTTGTACCGCAATGCAGTGTCAACGTATGGGTGCCTACGGGAACAAACCCGAAATTAAACGCGCCTGTCTCATCTGTTGCAACACTGGCGAACGGCTCGACAGCTGTCACATCCGGATTCATCTCAGGATCGTATTCATCACCCAAGGTGCCCTCAGGGCTTCCGGCATAGAGATAAGCCACACTGATAGCGCCATCAGCTGCACATTCTGCAGAGGTCATCAAGGTATCGCCAACCATACCTGAGATCGTTCCTGTGCCTGCATTATCCACTAGGCTCACTCCGCGAGGTTTGAGGATGTAGCGATCAGGGCCAGGGTTGTACGTCATAGACTTACGCAGATTAAAGTCGATGGTGAGGTTGGAGCCAGTGTCACCCAAGCTGAAACCACCAAGCTTTAGCGTACCGGATGGAAGCTTCAATTCTTTGATGAAAGAGTCGTCTTGTGGATCATCGCCTTCAGGCAGCTGTTCATTGACGTATGAGAAGTCCGTATCTTCGTCGATAACGTCTAACCAGACATCGTTATAGTCACCTGGCGCAACCTCTTCATCTTCTAGCAGAATAAATTGCTCACCGCCGGTGTAGTCGAGCAGGTTCAGTGTGATAGTGTCTTTGGCGACCTTGCCCTCTTCTGTTGAGGCATCACAGCTTTCGTCATCGGTATCACCCTCTTCAGCATCAACCGTAAAACAGTCGAATACCTGATCGTCATTCCCTTCCTGTTTTAAGGTGATTACGTCAATGGTGATAACCACTTCATCAACGTCATCCACTGGAGCATCAGAGATCCCCAGCGTCAGAGTGTCCATGGCGAGTGGGAAGTCCTGTACGGTATCTGCTCCAGCCGTCACCGTGACCTCTGTGACATTGTTGGCTGGCATAGGAACGGTTATGCCATCGTAAAGCTCGGGGTCATCACCTGCTTCGCCCGCGTCACAGGCGTATGCCAGCGTGTGGGTGCCTGCGGGTACAAAGCCAAGTTCATAAACGTAGTTGCCTGAATCTTCATCCATCATGATGCCCGTGCTGGCAAAGGGCGCTATTGCACCTTCTGGCGCCCCGTTATTTGCAACGTCTGGGTCAAATTCATCGCTTAACAAGGATGCATCCAGTCCAGAGCCAGCATAGAGGTAAACAATATGGCCGCTGTCGGCACACATGGGATCAGCCAGCAGGGTATCCAGGTCGATTGTACCCATCAGCGTGCCAGTATCTGCGTTATTGGCTAGGGAGACACCGCGAGGCTTCAGGTTGTATTCATCGGGACCCGGCTTATAGGTCATAGACTTTCTGAGGTTAAATTCAATGGTGAAGTTTTGTGGCGCATCTGCGGACACTTCAAAACCACCCAATTTCAGTTCGTCGCTGGGCACTTTTATCGACTTAATGGCACCATCAGTTTCTTCGACATAGGAGAGAGCAACATCTTCATCCAGGATCTCCAGCAGCATATCGGAGTAGCTGCCTTCCGGCACGTCCTCTCCTTCGATAATGATAAACTGACTGCCGCCCTGAAACTCTAATAGGTCAATCTGGATGGTTTCAGCATCAGTGATCCCTTCATCGCTGTTGTTGAAGGTTTCAAAAACCAGATCATCAGCCCCTTCACGTCGTAATGTGACAGTGTCAATGGTGATGACCACTTTGTTAGCGTCATCGACAGGTGCATCAGATACGCCCAGCGTAAATGCGGCTATTTCACCGGTATCGTCATCTTCATCATCATCGTCGTCGCTACAGGCTCCGAGCAGAGAGGTGCTGATAACCAGCGCTGCTATCCAAGGCCATTTTGTGTGATTAAATCTCATCATACCGTTCTTCCTGTTGTTATCAGTGGAGAGTGGAGAGTGGAGAGTGGGTTTAGATAAACATAATAGTTCAAAAATTTACTTGTGCCGAAGTGGCTGTTTTGCTGATAACGCGGTGGTTCAAAATCCTATCTTGATGAACAACGCTTGAGGCAAATTGTGGCCGCTTGCTGTTTTAACGATTGGCGATCAGGTTTTGTATCTATGGGTTGCGCTGGCAGGGGCAGCCAGCCATGGGGGCACCATAGTGAACCTAACTTGTGACGTATTTCCTTGGTCAGCGCTTGTTGCTGTTGCGGTGACAGCGGATTGGTATAGGCGATAGGGCAGTGACCCCACTCTTCGTCTGCCACAGCGACAATAACCGCCTGTTCGATTTCCGAGTGTTGCAGTAATAGCTGTTCGATCTGTTCCGGCACAATGTTTTCTCCGCCACAAACGAAGCGGTTATCTTTGCGGCCAATCAGTCGTATGCCTTGCGCTGTTTGTTTGGCGATATCGCCGGTGGCAAACCAGCCTTGGGCATTTCCCAGAGGGAAGAGTTTTCCTGCGCGCCAATAACCTAGCGCCAAGGTGCTGCCTTTTACTTCCACCTCACCGCTATCTGAGAGTCGCAGTTGAGTCTCAGGGAGCGGTTGTCCGACAATATTGTCACCCACGGCGGGGCCGGTGCAGATCTGTGAACTCATTTCCGTCATGCCGTAGCTGGTGAAGCAGTTGAGTCGATGTTGCTTAGCGCGATCCAGCAGTGACTGGTCGATGGCGCTGCCGCCTAACAGCAGATATTTCAAATGGGTAAGTGAATCGCTATCTGCTTGTTCTAATAGCCGATAAAGTTGGGTGCTAACCAGCGACAGATGAGTCACCTGTTGCCGGCTGATCGCGTCTAGTATGTCGCTCTGTTCGGCAAGCACCATCGTCGCTCCAGCATGTAAGCAGCGAAACAGGATCGCCATGCCGCCAATATGGGCTAACGGCAGCGAGAGCAGCCAGCGATCCGATCTTTTGAGGGGGATTAACTGCTGGCTTGCGGCTGCACTGGCTAAATGATTTGCCAAGCTGTGCGCTACCGCTTTGGGTGTACCGCTGCTACCTGAAGTGAATATCAGATCCATCGGCGCATCTGCTGCTAATTCAAGCTCGCGTTGCGGTTGAGCAGGCGTGGTGTCGCTGATGTTGTTTGCCAGCTTCGGCGGCGGAATGATCGCGATGCTATCGGGTTGCGCGTGTGGCGCAGAATCATCTGTACTATTTGTACCAGCGGCATCATCGGCACCATTGGCACAAATGATGCCGTTGGCCGCAATACTGCGGAGCAGGTGCTGTTGCCGGGATAGGGGTAAACGGTGATTGAGCGGGGCGATGATTAGCCCCTGCCGTAAACAAGCCAAAATAGCGATGATCAACGCCAGTGAGTTTTGCCCTTGCCAAGCCAAGCGTTGGCCGCGGTTGAAACCATATTGCTGCAGTTCGTTGGCGTAATCTGCGACAGCCTGATCCAGCTGGAGATAACTGATCTCGCCATGAACGTCCGATAGGCAAGCGATCGCTTTTGGATCTTGTATTGCAATATTGCGCAGCGGGCAGGTTAGCTGGGACATCAACTTTGCCAGATAAGGTGCCAGTGCGCTGGCGATATTGCTGCGGCGTCAGTGTCTGCTGACGGTATGGACGGCAAGGTATGGGGTTGCAGATAGTGCAGGGTGTCTAAACCGGGGAGCTGCTGAGGACTCCATTGCTCGGCCAGTGTTGCTAGCTGACTGGTGCCCAGAGAGCTTTCGTAACTGGCGCTGACAATCACCTTGATCTTGTTTTGTTTGGCCCAGTTCACCAGCTCCTGACAACGGGCGAGCCCCCCGACGAGAGAGGGCTTAATTACCAGCGCGCTTAAGCCTTCAAATGCAGTAGGCATAAACAGAGGGTCTTGCAGGTGCTCATCCAGCGCTATGGGATAACCGCTGGCACCCAGGCAAACACTGGCAGCAAGGGTGTCACAAGGCTCTTCGATGAAACTGACTTGTGACATATCCACTGCGCGGCAGAAGCTGAGTGCTTGTTCAAATGACCATTGGCGATTGGCATCCAAGCGGAACTCGGTCACCGGCATCTGGTCGAGCAGTGCTTGCATCAGTTTCTGTTCTTGTTGCAGTGGTGCCCGTGCGACTTTGAGTTTGACGCAACGGGGCAGGTTCGGGAAGCCTTCGACCTGTTCCAATATATCTGCTGGCTGGCCTTGCAGCAGCATGGCTCTTTGCGTGGGGGCGGTGGCGAAGTTGATCTGCTGTTGAGCGCAATCGATGGCAAAAGCCACAGAGGGCTCAGGGGCGATCAACGACTCTCCCTCGATAAGGCGGCGTAGGTGATAACGTGCACTGTCGATTGCTTGCGCTAATGACTCCTGGCTAAAGCCTGGTAGCGGGGCGATTTCACCCCAGCCACGCTGGCCATCAGCGAAGGTGAGTTCAACGATGGCGCCGCTGCGTTGCTGCCTTTGCTCAGCCCAAGAGAGTGGCTCGGTCAGAGGCAAGTCGTAACGATAAAGGTTGGCAGCGGCGATCCTGTTCATAAACAGCCTCAGGGGTTGCGGGTGAACTTATCGAAGTCCGGAGCACGCTTTTCGTTAAAGGCGTTACGCCCTTCCTGCCCCTCTTCGGTCATATAGAACAACATGGTGGCGTTACCCGCCAGCTCCTGCAGGCCGGATTGACCATCGCAGTCGGCGTTCAAAGCGGCTTTCAGGCAGCGTAGGGCCATCGGCGAGTTCTGCAGCATCTCGCGGCACCAGCGTACCGTTTCTTGCTCTAGCTCAGCCAAAGGTACCACGGTGTTAACCAGCCCCATATCCAATGCCTGCTTGGCATCATATTGACGGCACAGGAACCAGATTTCACGAGCCTTCTTCTGGCCGACAATACGTGCCATGTAGCTGGCACCAAAACCGCCATCGAAGGAGCCCACTTTAGGACCTGTTTGTCCGAAGCGAGCATTGTCTGCGGCAATCGTCAGATCACACATCAGGTGCAAGACATGACCGCCACCGATGGCATAGCCTGCCACCATCGCCACAATGGGCTTCGGGCAGGTGCGGATCTGGCGTTGAAAATCCAGCACATTAAGATGATGGACACCCTTATCATCTTTATAGCCACCATAGTCGCCGCGTACCCGCTGGTCGCCGCCAGAGCAAAAGGCGAGATCCCCTTCACCCGTTAAAATAATGCTACCGATCTGCGAGTCGAAACGGGCATCATCCAATGCCTTGATCATCTCCATCACTGTTTGCGGACGAAAAGCATTTCTGACTTCAGGCCGGTTGATGGTGATCTTAGCGATCCCTTCGGCCTTGTGATAACGGATATCTTCAAATGCTTGGCCAGCGTCCTGCCATTGAATTGGTGCGTAAAGTTCCTGTTCAGTCATGTTGTTTGCCGATTACCTGAATTGCTTGTTGAAGGATCTGAGTAAATTGTAGTGGATCTGCGTGATGGGTATTGTGGCCTACGTCATCGATAGGGTGAACCCTGATAGCCGCATTAAGTTGTGCGATCTGGTTGCCGATATCAGCAAATTTCCTGTCCTGACGGCCATAAATATAAAAGATGGGCAGTACCGAGTCGCTTAGCCAGGGACGCAGATCGGGTTGTTTACCCAAGCTAAGGCCACTTAGCATGGTGGCTAGGCTATTGCCCCAGGCATGACTGCGCAGGGCTACCAGCTGCTGTCGTTGTTCTGGGCTGAGGTCGGCGAACACGCTTTGTTGATACCACTGTTTCAACACCGTATGGATAGGTTGTCTGGCAAAGCGTTGACTCCAGCGTTGATCTGCCTCTATCCGTTGCTGTTGCGCGGGTACTTCCGCGAGCCCTGGATGACAAGACTCCACGATGAGCCCTTGCAAACCTGTGGGCTGTTTTGACCCGTGATACATGGCGATACGGCCACCCAAAGAGTAACCAACAAGTAGATAGCGCTGGATCTGATGCTCCGCCAAATAGCGGCATAGCCATCGGTCTATGGCGTCAAAATCGACCTGTTCTGGCATATTAGCAGCGGGTAAACCGTGGCCGGGCAGATCGGGCGTATGAATTTGCCAGTTTGCTGTGTCCTGCGCGTCTGCGCCGAGCTGAGCGATCACCGTTTGCCAGTCGTTGCCTGAGCCAAGAAAGCCGTGCAGGAACACTAAAGCTGGCGCTGCTGACTGATCAGTCATCGCTGGTTTCTCGGTGAGCACCCTGCTGCAGGTCGTGATCGTTAAACGCTGCAAATAGCTGCTTTAGTTGCGCCACACTTTGACCGGGTTCAACCATCACTTCGATGACCACAGGGTGATCGGTGGATAGGGCATGGGTGAGCTGCTGGCTAAATGCTTGTGTGTTGCTCGGCTGCTGATAGTCGAGGGCAAAGCCCTTACACACATCTGCCAGTTGCCATTGGGTGGGCTGTTGAAACAGTGGCTTCATGGCATGCTCAGGCACCGGCAGGATCTGGAATATATTGCCGCCATCATTGTTCAGTACCACCACCGCCAGTGGGCCCTGGTGCTTGCTCAACAAGGCTAATGAATTCAGATCATGGAGCAGTGACATATCGCCTATTAACAAGGCGAGTGGCCGGTGGCGTGTGGCCTTGGCGATGCCGACGGCGGTGGCAAGCAAGCCGTCGATGCCACTGGCGCCTCGGTTACTGTAGAGCGGTGCTTGCAGGTGGCCGCTAAACAGCTCTAGCAAACGTACGGGCAAGCTGTTGCCTGTCATCAGGCTATGGGCTTGGGTCATTGTCTCGGCAAGCCATTTGGTCACACTGATCTCGGTGACCGGGCTGATGGCTGACGGACAACTATCATCCAGTAACCGTTGGATCTGCTGTTGCGCTCGTTGCTCTTTGTGATTGATCTGCTGCACGAGTTCCATGGCATGCGAAGCTTCGTTTACTAAGGCCGCAGGTAACGCTGCTGAGTGCGCTTGGCACCAAGGCACGATGGCCGACCGGATCTGACGACTGGCTTTATTCAGTGGATCTAATGAAGTTGTTGATGGCGACACCAACCAATAGTTTGGCAACGCTGTGGTTGCCAATGCCTGCATTAACCGTTTCGAGACTAAGCGGCCACCAAACTGCAAGATTAAGGCGGGCTGGCTCATTATCTGCTGCGCGTCAGCGCTGCTGAGCCAGAGATCAAAGTAGCAGGCGCTGTCTGCGTCATCACGGGATTGTGATTGCAGATCCGCCAATAGCGGCCAGCCCAACTGCTTCGCCAGAGCCTTGACCGCGCAGGCCTCCGCTGCAGTCATAGCCCCCGCGATAATCAGCCCACTTTGTTGGCTTAGCGCCAGCCAGTCAGGTTGCAGTGCAACAGGCGCTGGTGTTGCAGTGCTGCTGAGCCCTGCGGCAAAGAATGTCGCCGCCTCGCTATCGGCTTCCGCATATTCATTTTGTTGCTCAGGGCTTATGTAGAGCGGTTCGCGGAATGGACAGTTGATATGGATCGGTGCGGCTTGATGATCACGGATACGCTGTATCAGCTGTCTGGCATAGCTAGCCAGCTTATCGGCTGAGCTGGCAAACTCATCTGCCGGTGGTAGATGGATCGCTTCGCTCACGTAACTACCGAAGATATTGCGCTGTTGGATCGCCTGGTTGGCACCGCAGTCAATCAGCTCTGCTGGTCGGTCTGCGGTGAGCAGCAAAAGCGGGATACCCGTTTGATAGGCTTCAACGACAGCGGGTAGTAGGTTGGCAACTGCAGACCCTGAGGTGACAACAATCGCCACCGGGCGGCCGCTGGCTTTGGCCAACCCCAACGCCAAAAAGCCTGCGCCGCGTTCATCAAAGTGGGTATGGCGCTGAATATCAGGGTGTTGCGCAAAGGCTAGGGCCAAAGGCGCTGAGCGAGAGCCCGGTGCGATCACAACGTGCTGGACACCCGCTTGGTACAGCGATTCAACCAACCAGAGACTCCAGCGCTGGTTGCGCCAGGCCGTTGTCTGGCTTGCCGTTTGTTGGCTCATTTTTGTCCCATCAGGCTGCGTACCGTGGCGACTTTGTTGTCTAGCTCTTGCCACTCTTTATGGGCATCGGAGCCATCAACAATCCCTGCGCCAGAGTAAAGTGCCAACTGGCAGCCTTCAATATGAGCACTGCGGATGGCGACACTAAACTCACTGTTAGCATGGCTTAGATAACCAATCGCGCCAGCATACCAGCCACGTTGGAAGGGTTCATGGGCAGCAATAAAGCGCAGCGCATCGGCTCTGGGGGTGCCACCAACGGCGGGTGTGGGATGCAGTCGCGCCAGCAGATCGGCATCGCAGATCTCTTTGCGTAAACGGCCATGGATGGCGCGCTTGAGGTGCTGCAAGCGGTTCAACTTAAGTACTTGCGCCCGATCATCGTAGCTTAGGGCATCACAGATCGGACCGAGGCGCGATAAAATATCATCCAGCACGATACGATTCTCACGCCGGTTTTTGCCGTCACCGAGCAGTGCCATCGCGATCAGACGGGCATGTAACGGGTCTTTCGGTCGCACATCGGTTCCTGCGACCGCTTCGCTCAATAGTTGACGACCATCGCGCTTGAACAGGCGCTCGGGAGTGCAGCCGATAAAACTGCTCTGGTTATCAAGTTGCAAGGCAAAAGGGGTGCTGTGCTGATTTGCTTGGTGCCAACGTTGTAGCAGCAACCAGGGATCACAGGGTTGTCCCGTCGTCAGTAACTGACGCCGGGCTAACACCACTTTCGATAGAATGGGCTGTTCCGCTAATGCCTGACTTACCAGCTTCGCCCAACTGGCCTGCTCCGGTGAGTTACACACCGCCAATACGTCGGGTAACGGCGGACATGGGGTATGAGCCGGTTGGCGAAGTGTGTGCAGTGCATCCTTGGCGGCAGCCATTTCGTCTGTGAAGCTGTGTGCTTCATCAACCCATAAGTTAAGGGTCAGGGTGATGTTGTCATCTTGCCGTTGCCATAATAGTCGTGGCAGAAAAAACAGTGGCTGCTCGGTGCCGGGAGTGTTGGTGTCATCAAAGGGCAGGGCGCCCATGATCACTAGCGGTAAAGCGGCTGATTCACTTAAGCAGTGACTCGCCTCATTGGCCGTGGCAAATTTACGCACACAGCCGGTGGCTGCTAGCTCTTTATCTGACTCACGGCTTTGCCAATAGGCTTTGGGATATTGGCTTTGTGCTTGCAGCCACGGAATACCACTGACTCTGTCTAGTGTCTGAACCAGTTGCAGCGGCCCACGAAACGGACCCAAGTTGGATAACTGCGTCAGTAAAGGTATCGACGGATCAGATTTCGCTGGGATCGGAAGTTGCCGCACTGCCATGGTTGGCGGAGTCCATAGTTTTTACTCTGAAGAACATTTTGAAGCAAATTCATAGGCCTGCAAGCCCAGCGTGAAAAACTGTTGATTCATGGCAATATCATGCTGGTAAAATTGGCATATTGATTTTATTAATGTTTTCTTTCTTGTTGGTACTTGGTAACGCTATCACCTACTACATATAGTGTTTTTTCTAAGATTATTCACATCATTGTGGGTTTCGTGGTTAATATCACAAATCCTAAAATTTAATTTTTTCGCCAACCCCGCGCCGTAAAAGGCTTGCTTCGATTTCGCCCTTAAAATTGCCCACAAGGCGCGCTTGTCAATAATGTATTTCATAAACACTAGATATATACTTTCGCCATTGTTGATGGCACTAGATGTTGTGTTTGTAGTGGACATCATGTGTATAGCCTGTGAATAAGTAATCCGAATAGGGAGACCCCGGTATGGCCCGCGCCACTGCTACCGCAAAACAACAAGAAAACGCGGAAGTCCAACTCGAACTTCAACCTGCTTCTTACGACATCTGGGATAAGAAATATCGCCTGAAAGATAAGCAGGGTGTTGCGCTGGACAAAGATCTCGATGACACCTTTCGCCGTGTTGCGAAAGCCACCTCATCGGTTGAATTGACGCCCGAGTTGCAGAACGAGTGGTATGAGAAGTTTTTGTGGGCATTGCGCAACGGCGCTATCCCTGCTGGCCGTATTACCTCTAATGCCGGTGCTGAGGCTTATAAGCCAGCCACTTCTACCATCAACTGTACCGTATCCGGTATCGTTAAAGATTCGATGGATGGCATCCTTAATAAGGTGCACGAAGCTGGCCTGACCCTGAAAGCGGGTTGCGGTATCGGTTATGAGTTTTCTACTTTGCGCCCGAAGGGTGCGTATGTTTCTGGCGCAGGTGCTTATACGTCAGGACCTCTGAGCTTCATGGATATCTTCGACAAGATGTGTTTCACCGTGAGTTCAGCCGGTGGCCGTCGTGGTGCGCAGATGGGTACGTTTGACGTATCTCATCCAGATGTGATGGATTTTGTGCGTGCCAAGCGTGAAGATGGTCGCCTCCGTCAGTTCAACCTCTCTTTGCTGATCACCGCTGACTTTATTGAAGCGGTGAGAGCCGATGCCGACTGGCCATTGTCGTTCCCGTTGACGCAATCCGAGATCGATACCGATTCGTTGGATGTGAACAACAAAGAGCAGGTGGTTTGGCGTCCATGCCCATTTGATATCAACTATGCCCGTGAGCAAGAGTACGTGCTGAATGATCGCGGTGATGTCTGCTGCCGTGTGTTTAACACTGTGCGTGCCCAGCGTTTATGGGACGTGATCATGAGTTCAACTTATGACTATGCCGAGCCAGGATTTATCCTGATTGACAAAGTTAACGAGATGAACAACAACTGGTTCTGTGAAACTATTCGTGCCACTAACCCGTGTGGTGAACAGCCGCTGCCTCCGTATGGCGCGTGCTTGTTAGGCTCGATCAATCTGACCAAATTTGTGGTTAATCCATTTACTGAGCAAGCCTCTTTCGATTTCGAGAAGTATCGCGAAACCGTGGCTATCTTCACTCGCATGTTAGACAACGTGGTTGAGATCAACGGCCTGCCATTGGGCAAGCAGCGTGACGAGATCATGAACAAGCGTCGTCACGGTATGGGCTTCCTTGGTTTAGGCTCAACCCTGACCATGCTGGGCATGAAGTATGGTGATGCTGCGTCGGTTGATTTTACCGAAGAAGTGGCGCGTGAAATGGCGGTGGAAGGCTGGCGTGAAGCACTGCGTTTGACCGAAGAGAAAGGTGCTGCACCGATCATGGAGCAAACCTTCACTGTGACAGAAGATATGTTGGTGAATCGCCCTGAGATGCGCAAAGACGGCATCAAAGTAGGCGACGAACTGGCAGGTAAGGTACTGCATGGTCGCTATAGCCGTTACATGCAACAGATCGCTGAAGTTGACCCTGAGCTCGTCGAACAGTTGATTGAGAAGGGCGCACGCTTTACTCACCATAGTTCTATCGCACCGACCGGGACTATCTCGTTGTCGATTGCCAATAACGTTTCGAACGGTATCGAGCCATCATTCAGTCACAAGTACATTCGTAACGTGATCCGTGAAGGTAAGAAGACCAAAGAGCCTGTGGCGGTTTATAGCTACGAGCTGTTGGCCTACCGCGAGTGGATCGATGCCGATGCTGAGCCAGAAGGCGGCTCTTTACCGGATTACTTTGTGACAACGGATCATGTCTCGCCATCACAGCATGTGGATATCCAAGCCGCGGCACAGAAGTGGGTAGACAGCTCAATCTCCAAGACCGTGAATGTACCTACCGATATCGCTTATGAAGATTTCAAAGGCTTGTATCTGTATGCTCACGAGAAAGGTCTAAAAGGTTGCACCACCTTCCGCTTTAACCCGGAAGCGTTCCAGGGCGTATTGGTGAAAGAGTCAGATCTGGAAAATACCGAATATGAGTTCTCCCTTGATGACGGCACCACCGTTAAGCTCAAGGGTAATGAAGAGATTGAATATGACGGTGAAGTACACACCGCAGCTAACTTGTTTGATGCCTTAAAAGAAGGCTACTACGGCAAGTTCTAAGCGACGTCGACTACACTGGAGATTAGAGATGACTATTAAAATCGACAAAAAAATCGTTGGTTACAAGGTGTGTAGCGAGCAAGACAAGCTAGATGCGCAAGCTGCCGCCGAACAGGAAATCGCGGATAACGTGGTGACTTTGCACGAAAAGATTGATCGCCCAGAGATGCTGATCGGCAGTACTTATAAGATCAAGCCGCCAGTATCTGAGCACGCGTTCTATATCACTATCAATGACATCCTGCTCAACGAGGGTACGGATCACGAGCACCAGCGTCCGTTCGAGATCTTTATCAACTCGAAGAACATGGAAGATTACTCTTGGGTGGTTGCACTGACACGAGTGATGTCTGCCGTATTCCGTAAAGGTGGCGACGCGACCTTCCTGGTGGAAGAGCTTAAAGCGGTATTTGACCCGAAAGGTGGTTACTTCCAGCCGGGTACCGGTGTTTATATGCCATCCATGGTGGCTGAGATCGGTCAGGTGGTGGAGCGCCACATGAAGCGCATCGGCCTGATCGGTGGTGGCGAAATGGATGCCCGCCAAAAAGCGTTGATTGAAGAGAAACGCAAAGCCCATGAAACCGCTGGCAAAGCCTCAGAAACTGAAGGTGCGACCTCGTTCCCACCGGAAGCTGTGCAATGCGGCAAGTGTCATCAGAAGTCCGTTATCAAAATGGACGGCTGCATGACCTGCTTGAACTGCGGTGACTCAAAGTGTGGGTGAGCCGTGACCGAAGCGTAGCTTCGCAGCACGGCGAAGTGACTAGTTTTTCAGGAAAAAACTAGAACAGCCTTTAGGCTGGCCCGAAGGGCGTAGGACAGGAGTCCGTAGTCACCATGGATGCCGACAGGATTTAGCCCCATGGATGGGTTAATTAGCTGAACTCTAAAAACCGAAGCCTAGAGCTTCGGTTTTTTATTGCAGGAGTGTGGCTGCTAGGTGCCAACTTCGGTTATTCGCCTCTGCCACAACTTCCCATCAATGACTACGTCATAGCAATCAATGCGGGCTGCCTTAAACAGCTCAATTCTGTGAACAATAGCTTCACCAGCATCAAAGTCGGTAATCTCTATAATTCGACGTAATTTGGGTAGCTGTTTAGGCTTCTCATAATCTTGATTTGGTTCTGATTCTTGTTTGGCTAGCTTGCTGTATGATTGTTCGATGTTTTGCTGATGTTTGTTAGTTCGACGATACCTACGCACCTCCTACCTTGTTGGGTAGGCTAACCTTGCAAGGTCGTACTAATACACTGTTATGCATCCTAATTTATGAATATCGAATATTGTTGGAGAGTAGACAAAGAGCTACCAATGCTAGATGAAGCTGAGTGGGATGAATTGAGTCCACTGCTTACTGATACGATTAAAAAAATTAAGGCCTACCGCGCAGAGCATGGTTGCGATATTCCGACGGCACGGGCTAATTGCAGTCCGGAGGCTGTTGCCAAATTTGAAGAATTAACTGGCTATAAAGGTTTGGGCTACGACGTTTTGTTTTATCTTAGGCGTAGTGACTATGGACCAAAATGTAAACAGTGCAATAAGTTGTTTCGCACGCCTAAAGCCAAGTATTGTGCTGCTTGCGGCCAAACACTAGAGCAAAATGCATAACAAGCTTATCAACCATAGCCACTACGTGGCTGGACAGTCAAAGCGCTGCTTCTTTTGTGCATTTGCTCCGCAAATTGTTGCACAAAATCTTCATCACTTTGCCTGCCGGTTATAAAGGCGTTGTATACCTAAGGAATTATGAATCTACTTTTCGTTTGCAGTGAGAATAGGTTGCGCAGCCCAACCGGTGAGGAAGTGTTTTCAGCTTATGAAGGCGTTCAAGCTATTGGTTGTGGCACCAACTCAGACGCTGAAACACCATTGTCAGGTGACTTGGTTGAGTGGGCTGATGTCATCCTGGTGATGGAGAAAACCCACAAAAATAAAGTATCAAAGAAGTACAAAGATCTGCTGAAGGATAAGCGCTTAGTATGCTTAGATATCCCTGATATCTATGACTGCATGCAGCCAGAGTTAGTAAAGCTGCTTAAAGCTCGTGTACCCAAGTACGTCCAACTTTAGTGGCTCGGCATATAATTGGGCGTTATGTGTAAAAAGGAGGAGTTATGGCGGTAATAGTTGAAGCAAACTGTTTTGGTCCAATAGATTACAATCCACCTGTCGAATTACCCATTAGAGAATATGTCCTTGAAAAAGAATATCTTCTTATGAGTAACCGAAAACTATTGGTTACGAATACAAAAAATACGTTTTGTCTGGATAAAACCGGCGTGTTCGATCATTTGTATATTCCAACCCCTTTAAGTAAAAAAGAGCCTTAACTTAGGCTCCTTATTTGAGATGTATGCAATCGAATCTACACGTGACAAGCACAGCCATTCGACGCCAAACTGCGGCGCGGCTGCTGTGAGCCGTTAGGTGACTAGGTGAAAATTGTTATATCGGATAAACAAATAAGTTATTGTATTTAAATAGGATAATTGAATTTTATTGAAGGGTGTGGTATCGTTAGAGCGTTTTTTGTTGCTTGTAAAACCTGTTTGAAAGCGGCTCTAACGATACCACTTCTAATCACTCCTTTGTTTATTTTGTCCTTATTTTTCAGTCGCTTAGTTGAAATCTTTAGTTTGGCTTTGATAGAAAAACTCTTGATGTTTATATTAATTGTTTTCTTCATGTTCCATATTTCCGATACGTTATTTAATGGCGTTATTTCTACGTTAATTATACCATATCTACATGATAAGCTTAATAAAAGTAAGTGATTGAATGTTACATGGCAAGCCAATTAAGCGGGACTAAAAACAGTTTGTTCGGTTTCGCTTCACTATACATTTTAGCTAAACAATCTTTAGCCCCTTTTGGGGGGTTGATATGATCCCCCTCTGTTAATAGGCACGTGGTTATCCCTACCGAAACGTGCCGGCATAAAGAGCCCAGATGAGTCACCGTTGGCAAGTAAGTGTCGGCGGTTAACCTTGCTGATATTCGCGGGTTTGGTTATCCGCATAACTTGTTTGCGCCATTGGAGCCTTTCCTCAGTCTAGGAACGCGAATTTAAATCGCGTAACGCCCTCGAGGGTTGCTCTCACCGCTACGCGATATCCCAGGCATAACCAATTAACTCTCTGGCCACCGCAGTGACCACCTTGTTGTACTCTTTTCCTCTGGTGCGAAGTTGTCGGAACCGGCCACATAAGCGCTTTTGTACTTCCCAAGAGCGTGCTTGCAGCTGGGAGGAGTGGTCTTGTTGACTTTTATACAGCTCAGAGGAGACTTTGGGACTGAAACGATACGCCCACCGCTTCAATCAATATTCGCCGTGCGTGGGTGTTACCACACATAGTGATCCCTCCCTGTTTTTGCCGCTGTCCACTGGAGTGCTCAGAGGGCGTCAGTTCGACAAAATTCATTAAGGAGCGTGGGCGCTCAAAACGGCGGAGATAACACCTGCGAAGGACACCCACACGAAACGACGCCCAAATGACGCCAATTTTCTGCTTTTAGCGTGAGCTACTGGATTTTAGGTGTGTCGGTTGAGTTGATGAGAGGTGGCTGTCCCTTCAGTCAATATCAGCCCGGAAAACTATGAACTGAAAAATGCTGCTTAGCGACGTGTCCACTTTTACCGGAGCAGATCAGACCACTTGTGCTAGCCGCTCCACCAACGACCCCGGAATAAAAGCCGCCAGCCAGACCAAACAGGAAAACCACCAATACGAATGTCGACAGAATAGTTTTAGACTTCATAGAGGCCCTCTCTAATAGCCCAACCTATAAATTACATGTATCTGATAGTTAGATGTTTTTTTGCGAGAAACCTGAGACCTTGCTCTCAATTGAAACAAGCGTCGCAATAACACCACTGATGAAGATCAACGAGATACAGGAGAATATAAACCCCAGATTCTGAAGATAAGCTTTCAAGCCATGACCATGGCCTCTGGGCTGCATGTTCAGGTTATTAGCATCACCGGTAACCAGGTAATCTGTCGGCGCGAAAAATGCTGTATGGGTGGAGAAGAAGAGTTGGATGAGAACCCCTGTGACACCCAACACGCAGATCACGCGAGCAAACAGGAGTAACCACTTAAAGTTATCGGTAGAAACATGATTGTATGGATAAAACTTCATAATAAATTCCCTTTAGTATCAGATGACTCCTTACGTCACCTTCAATGCTAACTCACTTTATCAACATCACAACCGCTCATTTGCCATAATCCCTAAACAAAACTCACAGTTTTTTACCCAGACAGTTCAAACCAACACATTGCATCATTGAAGTTAGGTTATTTTTGCGAGTGATGCCGACACGCAATTTTTAAGGTTGGATTGCCACGTTGTCCGCATATGTTGACAAGAATTGATCAAGATAAAAGCAACGGCGAAGGACATCCAACCGACACGACGCCTAAATGACGCTAATTTTCTACTTGCAGAGTGCGCTACTGGATTTTAGGTGTGCCGGTTGAGTTGATGAGAGGTGGCTGTCCCTTTAGTCACTTATCCGGTTTACTCTCCGATCTGCTTCGTTCCGCATGTTTCGCAGATCAAGTGCCTGGATAACGAATCCATTGATGCCAAAAAGGGACCAAACGCCAAGCCTGCAAACATCCCGGAAACAAATTCCTTTAGTTTTCTTCGTTTGCTGTTTTCAAAGCCCGTAGGCTTTCTGACTAAAACGAGAATATGTTGAGTCTCTTTACTGCACTTGCTGCAGAAAGTGGTTTCCTTCACTTCGTTCATACACTCTTCCTTTTTGGCGTTTACCTTGGTCAAAAACCGCGTGGCTTTTGAATTAGCATTTCCGTATCAATTAGTAGCTAAACTACAACAAAAGAATCAAATGTCAACAATGGTAAACATATGTTGTTTTTGGTTTCGGCGATACAGCGGGTTTATGCAGGGCGTAATACGAAGTTCTAATAAATGGTTTGGTCGTAAGCGACGGGCATTTGATTTACTTGTTCACGGTTAATACCACTTTCCCCAAGTTTCTGCCGCTACGCAGATATTCAATTGCATCGAGTGCGTTTTCAAACTCAAATGTGTGGCCGACGTGGGGCGGGGCAATGTTGACTTGTTGCATGGCGGCGAGCTGTTCTTTAAGCAATGCAGTCTGCTCCCAAAGCCAAATCAGGTTAAACGCCATCACGGATTTGTTGTCGCTGATCATCGGCATGATGTCGTATTTGGGGCGTTTCAAATATCGCCAGGCGGCTTTGAGGTAATTAGGTCGATTTTTTCCCGGAGTAAATTCAGCCGCGCCAAACACTACCAGCCGACCCATGGGCGACAAATGGTCGAAGCTGGCGGTTTGCACCTCACCACCGATGGCGTCTAATACAAGATCATATCGGCGACCGACTTGTTTCAGTTGTTTGCTGAACGAACCCTGACGAACGATAACGTCATCAAAGCCCTGTGAATTTAGAAAGGCTTGTTTGTCTGGCGAACTCACCGTGCCTACGGGGTTGCCGCCTAAGGCTTTCACCAGTTTCATTGCTTGCAGGCCGACGCCACCTGCCGCGCTATGAATTAATATCGTTTGGTCAGGTTTAAGGTTGCCAAGTTCGGTTAAGCCATACCAAGCGGTCAGGGTTTGCACCAGATAGGCGGCACCTTGTTCATGACTCCAATTGTCAGCCAGTGGCACCAGATAATCTGGTTCAATATCTATGGTGTCGCAATAGCCGCCAAAGCGGGTGACACCCATGATGCGATCACCTAATTTGAAAGGAGAGTTGTGACCCTTGCCCAGCGCAGAGATCACACCAGAGAATTCCAGCCCGGGCGTAAATGCGCCTTTAGGGGTGGCGCTATACAAGCCTGTTAAAGCAAAGATATCGGCAAAGTTAAGTCCAACAGCTTTCACATCGATCCGGATCTTTTCTGCGGCGAGTGCGGGCAGTGAGGCTTGCTGCAGCCTTAAATCGCTAATGGCCCCAGCTTTTGGGGTTTGCCAAAATCGAATCATGATATATCCGTACTCCCAATCGATGCTTTGGTAACTTTTATCCGTTAACTTTCAGCCATTAACTTTTTGCCGGCTTTTCGTCCGTCAGTTTATACGCTTGTGACCAAAACTCCGTGGAGATCTCGCTGATGCTATTTGATTCGGCGTTGATCAGTACGGCGAACCCCACGCCTAGGGTAGGCGAATAGCCGATATCGGCGCGGAAGCCCTGTACCCAGCCAGAGTGGTAAATAATTGGGTAGTCTTTGAATTGATAGATGCGCCAGCCGTAACCGTAGTGTGCGTCTTCTAAATAATCCCGCCAATGCTTTCGTTTTAAGTCTTTGCGGGTGCGGATGCGAGGCTCTGTCAGCTCTGCGATCAAGGCCGGTGTCAGTACCTTTGGTGCGTGGCCTAAATTGGCGATCAGCCACTTGCTCAAATCGGTAATGCTGGCGTTAATACCTGCGGCTGTGGCTACTTTGTAGTAGTCCGGGGTGACCTTCACGGTACGCCACACGTATGACTTAATGGCTTTGCCATTTCTATCTTTTTTGCCAGTGTTGACCTTGTTAATGAGCACGTGGGGCTTAGCGCTATTTTTAGCTTGTCTGAATTTTTCGAGTCCTAGCGATGCGTTAGCCATACCTAGCGGCGTAAACAAGCGTTGCTCAAGCAGGGCTTCGTAGCTTTGTTGTTGGCTCTGCTCGATAGCTGGCTCTAAGAAGCCGTAGGCGATGTTTTGATAGCCATAACACTGTGCAGGCTGGCATACCGGTACTACCCGTTCAAATCGGCGGATCACTTTCTCCATGCTCCATTTTTCATGCAGCAGGTTGTCATAAGCATTGGGTACCAAGCCCGTGGTGTGGCTCAGCACATGCTTTACTTTGATTTTTTTCGCCGCGCCTGGCGTTGCAAGGTGAAACTCCGGCACATATTGGGTGATGGGCGCATCCAGATCTAACTGTTTCTCATGGGCCAGCATGGTGGTGATGGTGGCGGCAAAGGGTTTGGAAACCGAGGCCAAGCGGAACACGGTATCTGGAGTCACAGGCTGTTCCGATTGCATATCCAGATGACCAAAGGTCTTCACTTCAACTACCTGGTCATCCTTGATAATGGCATAGGCGCCACCGGGAATGCTTTTATCCGCTAGTAATGCGCTTACATGCTGGTTAAAGCTTTTCAGAAATTGCGCCTGCTGGTCAGCGGGTGCAGCTGTTGAAGCGGCGACTGCAGGTACATGCGTTAAGAGCAGCGAGAAAAACGTGAAAAGAGAAAATCTCATTAGCGAAGGCCGAGGCTGAAAAAATGAAATAATACGGCGTGATAATTAAATGTCCATGCCACATTTGCAGTAGAAGTACTGCTTATGTTGCAGGCATAGTGCGTTAGATTCTCACATTGCACAAAAGGGCAGACCTATCTACTCTGTGACGCCTTAGCAGAGGTGCCCTATGACAGAAAAACAATCACATTATCCTATCGGTACGCCGGGCGAAGCCTGGGGCGAAGAACAGAAACAGCAATGGCTGCAAGCGCAACGTATTAAACGTTCCTATCAAGCAGAGGTGCTGGAAAAGCTGAGCGAATTAAGTGAACACGGCGAGCTTATTCAGTACGGCGCCTTACCTTATAAAATTGAGCCGACTCTTACTGAGCAGCAGAATGCCGATGCCTACCCATTATTTATTGTGAAAAGCCGACAGTGGCAGGCAGATAAGCCAGTGGTATTGATCACCGGCGGTGTGCATGGTTATGAGACCAGTGGGGTACAAGGGGCGCTTCGTTTTGCCCAAACTCAGTTGGAAAAGTATCAGCAAGATTTCAATATATTGGTGGCACCCTGTGTCAGCCCTTGGGGATACGAAACCATCAACCGCTGGAACCCGGATGCGGTTGATCCCAACCGTTCATTTTGCGCCGATTCGCCTTCACCAGAAGCGGCGCAGCTAATGGCCTACATAGAATCACTGGCGGTGAATATCTATGCCCACTTCGACCTGCATGAAACCACAGACAGTGACAATGCTGAGTTTCGACCTGCCCGGGCGGCAAGGGATGGTATTACCCAGGATAATTGGAATATTCCTGATGGGTTTTATCTGGTGGGTGATACAGAAAAGCCTGTGCCCGAATTTCAGAAGGCAGTCATTGATGCGGTGGAGAAAGTCACCCATATTGCGCCCCCCGACGAAAACGGCATGATTATCGGTGCACCGCTGGAGCAGAAAGGCGTGATTAATTACGCTAAAACCAAACTGGCTTTATGTGGCGGCTTCTCACAAGCGGCGTTTGTCACCACTACAGAAGTCTACCCAGACAGCCCGAAAGTAGATGATGAAAACTGTATTCAGGCGCAGATCGCGGCGGTGACGGGCGGGCTGGATTATCTGCTTGCGCAGTAAAAGACACGCACGGGGATAAACTGTTCGCGGTGACTTATCCAATTGAGCTTAGAAAAAGCCGAAGCCTATGCTTCGGCTTTTTAACAGCATGACATCCAATCAAACAGATGTTTAGCTTTTAGGCTTTGAAATAAGTTTGTAATAGGAAATGATTGAGCAAATCACTAGCAGGAATAAATGATACCCAATCCCTTCTGCGGATAGCATATGTTCATGGCTTCGCTCCCGAAACCACTGCCAAATCAAAGTGCCGGAATATATCCCAAACGAAATGCCAAAACCGTAAAATATGGCTGTTCTTAACGCTGCTTTATCAATACTCATTATGCTATTTAAAGCTCACTTTTGCTGATTTCGAGCTGATGTTAATCATTTTTCCATCAGTCCTTTAGCAAGTTATCCATTAGCACGCGCCTCCTTGTTTGGAGGCTTGTCTAGTAAGCTGGCTGGACAGCGAAAAAGCGTCGCTGCAGATAGTTAAGCAGCATGCCATACAGCGGTACAAACAGTGCCAGATTGACTATCAACTTAAAGCCGTAATCAACCCAAGCGATCTCCAGCCAGTGCTCCGCCATAAACGGGTCAGAGCTGGCATAGAACGCGACAGAGAAGAACAGCAGGGTATCGACACCGTTACCAAATATACTGGAGCCTGCCGGGGCAACCCACCAGGTTTTGAGCTGGCGCAGGCGGTTGAATACCAAGATATCCAGCAGTTGGCCAACGGCAAAGGCTAAGAAGCTGGCCAAAGCGATGCGGGCAACAAAGCCATTCCATTCATATAGCCCTGATGCGCCTTGAAACTGCCCTTCAAAAAACAGTACAGAGATCAGATAACTGGCGATCAGAGCGGGTACCATGGCGAGAAACACCACCTGTCTGGCTCGCGCTGCACCGACTAATCTGACCGTCAGATCGGTGGCTAAAAAGATAAAGGGAAAGGTAAACGCTCCCCAAGTGGTATGAAAACCAAAGAGGGTAAACGGGAGCTGCACCAGATAGTTACTGGCGGTGATGGTGACAATATGAAACATTGCCAGAATAAAAACACCACGGCGCTGCGCCTCGGTGAGCTGTAAAAACTGCATAAAATGACCTGTGTCTTTTTGTTGATTGGGGTGAGAGAACCCAAGGGCGGCGGAGTATTCCACATCTACCTTAATAAGGTCAACAATTGGTCGTTTTTCCGCTGATGATCGTGATAACGGGGGTGCTGATGGGGTACGGTTTTATCGGGTCATGGCAGTGGCCGTAGTAAAAACCGAAGCACTGGGCTTCGGTTTTTACCGTTCACAGCGGAGAAAAGATTAACGCCCCCAGTGACGAGCGCCAAATAGTAGGGTGTATTCAGCGTCAGTATCGTAATCGCCGTTCGCGTAGCCACCAATCAGTAGATCGGCATAGCCATCGCCATCCATGTCACCGACGGGCGAGCTCCATATGTTGAAGTCATGGTTGGGGGACGTTGCGTAGTTATGGATGACAGCACCTACCGTGCCATCGGTAAGCTCTGGGTTTCCTAGATCGTCTACAGATATTTCTGGGCTCAGGTCTGGTCGCCCGTAGATTAGAAGCAAAGGCTTTTGGCTTTTAGCTACATTGTTGATGGAGATATCATCGATACCATCACCATTAATATCACCTAGGTTTCTCGGATAAGCGTAGCGAAAGAAGCTGGAAATAATGGTGATCTGTCGGTTCGGGTCCAAAATCGATAAGCGTCCCTGTTTATCCAAACTAAGATCGATGGCGTAGACCTGCTCTTGATCTTGCACCAGCACCTCATTCTTCCCGTCGCCATTAAAATCACCTGCACCACCGCTAATAAGCCGAGGCTCTACTGGCACGGTACCTGCTGTCAGATACACGCTATTTAAGGTAGATATAGAGGTAGGCTCCGCGCTGTAGTCCTGCTTACCGAACAAAATGATTAAGCCATCTTCATTACTGTTCGGGCCTGCTGTTTGTGCTGCATTGATAGAGAAATCATCGTAACCATCTTGGTCAATGTCTCCCATGGGATGAAGAAAGCTGCCGAATCGAAAGTGATCCCCCGTAGGCAAGGTTTCAGCTTCAACATAGCTAATACTCTGTTCTGGGCGAGTGAAAGCGTCCAGATCCAGCGGTGTGTTGCTCGCCTGTATTGCTTCAGAGCCGAAAACGATCTGCAAGCGGGTTTGTTGAGTGTCATCCGCAAGGTCGACCCGTTTTACCAGCGAGAAATCTGCATAGCCGTCGTTATTGACGTCGCCAATGCCGCTCAGTGCCAGGATCAGTTGTGATGTTGATAGCTCAAGCGTCACAGCGTTTGCTTCGCTACCTACAAGTAGATTGGTAGGTAAATTTTCAGCGCCGAATATAAGGAACCAGCGCTGTTGGTTGCCTTCGCCTGCCTGTATGAGGAAGTCATCATAGCCATCATTGTTGACGTCACCTGCGGCATTGGCACTGATCCCCAGCTGCATCGCTTCTTGAGTACCCCAGAGTTTGTGCAATGGCAGCAAGTTGCTATCGCGGTCGGCACCCAGCTTTAACTCACACTCACCTGCTTTTTCCAATTCGGTAAGTTCGGGGGCACTGGATTCATCTGGGTAACAGATGATGGCGTCTTGGTAACCATCTGCGTTGAGATCGCCTACGCCAGCGGTATTTGCATACCCTTCATCGGAGGTTTCTCTGGAAATAGTAAAGCCTGTGTCTTCAAGGGAGAAGTCTTTAACGTCGCCGATTTTCAGTGAGTGAAACCTGCCTTCGGTACGTGCTTGCACCAATACCGATACGTTGACACCGCCATATCCGTTGCCAGTGTTATCTTCGACGCTATATGAGAAGTAATCGGTGCCATAGAAATCAGCATTTGGTGTGTATAAAACTTTGCCATCTATGATCTGTGCCGTGCCATTGCGCGCGTCACGAAAAATCTCAGTGAGAGAGAGTTCACCATTGGGAACGGTGTCATTGGCGAGTACGTCGATCTCTACCGGCTGGCTAATCGTGGTGACTGCTGTGTCGCTATTTGCGTCAATTAGACCGGGCTGAGGCACCGCTTCAGCGACAATCGTCACGGTTGCGTTTTCTGACTCTTGTCCGTCCTCGGTAATCGAATAAGTGAAGGTAATATTGAAGCTGTCGGCATCGGGGGCGGTAAAACGGATTTTGCCATCCACCAGAGTGTAATCATTTGATGGCGGTAGGTTAATGGTTACGTTGGCGCGATCACTGTATGTGTCGTTGGCGAGTAGATCTAAATCTATGGTCTGGGCGCGACGGACTGTGTAGCTGTCGTTGAGTGCTTGTAAGGTGGTACCACCACCTGAGCCCCCGCCGCCTCCGCAGGCTGTCACTACTAAACAACTGCTAAGTAATATCCATGGCTTCATCGGTTTCCACTCCTTTGGAATCTATTCAGTGTAAATTTAATTCAGTGATTGACTGTCTTACAATAACCAGTGTCCACACCTATAGTGTGGATATATTTTACCGTTTCATTCTTTCTTTTGTTTGCTTGTTTATCAACCTGTTATTCAAATTGTCATAATTTGAGGTGGTACGTTTAACTTTACATTTCATGAATAAAAAGCTAATTAATTTGAACCTAAATTAAGTGTTGAGTCCTCCCGAAACGACTGATGAGCGCTTTGTTTTTTTGCCCTGCAGAGCTTATAAAAGCGCCAATTTGAATTGGCAAATGAACCCAGATAACTAGCCGTATATCGCTTATTTGAATAGAGCCAATTGTGGCCTGATGATTGATATGACAAGTAGGTGTTAGCCGTTTGTTAACACTGCTTGGAAAAACTACCTCGAACGGGATAAACTCTCGCCCTCGAAACTAAATAAGAATACGAATAACTACGCATTAGATTGGGGTGGTAACGATTGAACGTGTTTAATGCCATAAGCTTACAAAACATCCGCGGTGACCTGTTTGGTGGTTTAACCGCGGCCATCGTTTCACTGCCGCTGGCACTGGCCTTTGGTATTGCCTCTGGGGCAGGTGCCGAGGCGGGCATTTATGGCGCGTTGCTGATTGGATTATTCGCTGCGTTGTTTGGTGGTACGCCCACGCTGATCTCCGAGCCTACTGGGCCGATGACAGTGATTATGGCGGCAGTGATCACCAATATGCTGGCTACGGATCCAGAAAACGGCATTGCCATGGCATTTACTGTGGTGATGATCGCCGGTCTGTTTCAGATCGCCTTTGGTGCACTAAAGCTTGGTAAATACATCACCTTGATGCCCTATAGCGTGATCTCTGGGTTTATGTCCGGTATTGGCTTCATCTTATTAATCATGCAGTTGGCACCCTTCCTTGGGCAAGCTGCGCCCAGTGGCGGAGCCTTGGGGACACTCAAAGCCCTGCCGGAACTGATTTCTAATGCGATCACCATAGAGATCTTTTTAGCCTTCGCTACCCTCGCTGTGCTGGTTTTTACCCCGAAAAAAATCAAGGCGATGGTGCCGCCGCAACTCATCGCTTTGGTGGGTATCACGCTGGTCTCAGTGCTGGTGTTCGATTTGGGGGAAGTACGCCGAATTGGTGAGATTGAAGTGGGATTACCCGGTCTGGTATTCCCCACATTTACGGCCGATCAGATAACTACCATGATCCTCGATGGCATGGTGTTGGGCATGTTGGGATGTATCGACTCGATGCTGACTTCGGTGATCGCTGACAACCTGACGCGTACTGAGCATAAATCGGATAAAGAGCTTATCGGTCAAGGCGTCGGCAACTTGGTGTCGGGCCTGTTTGGTGGTTTGCCGGGTGCCGGCGCAACCATGGGCACCGTGGTAAATATTCAAGCGGGTGGACGAACTGCGTTATCCGGCGTAATGCGGGTGGCGGTACTGGGGATTGCAGTGTTTGGTGCCGCAGACCTATTGGAAGTGATCCCTTTGGCGGTACTGGCCGGTATTGCTGCCATGGTTGGCCTGAACATTCTCGACTGGAGCTTTATTAAACGTTCCCACCGAGTGTCCTGGTATTCGACACTGATCATGTACGCGGTGATGTTGTTGACTGTGTTTGTTGATCTCATCGTTGCCGTTGGGGTTGGGGTGTTTGTTGCCAACATCATCATCATTGAGAAGTTAAGCCGTTCACAAGCGCAAAGTATAAAGGCGATCAGTGACATCGATGATGAGGTGCCATTGAAGCCGAGAGAACAGGAGATCCTGAATCAAGCCAAAGGCAAGATCTTGTTGGTGTATCTCAGCGGGCCGTTAATTTTTGGTTTGGCTAAAGCGCTGTCCAGACAACACCAAAAAATAGAGAAGCATCAAACGGTGGTGATCGATCTGAGTGAAGTGTCGTTAATTGATGACACGATTTCTCTGGCGGTGGAAAACACCATTACTGAAGCGATTGAGCTGAAAAAGCATGTTTATTTGGTAGTACGTACCGAGGAAGCCAGAAACAAATTGGCCAGAATGGGGTTGATAGATCTGCTGGGCAAAGAGCACTTGCTAGATAGTCGTACTGCGGCGCTGGAGCTGGCATTGCAAACCGTTTAGCGGTTTTGCCTGAAAGAAAATCGTTGTGCTGCGGTTTAAGATTAAGGGAGCAGGGTGATGCCTTGCTCCCTGAAAGCACTATCGATCGATGTCAGCTTGGCGAACGCTTAATCGTCATCATCGATAATGTCGGGAGTGACGGCATCGGCCACATCAACGGCGCCACCTACAACACTCGTTGTTACCCCTACTGCGGTGCCCACGACAGCCGCGGCAACGCAGCCTGATAGATGAACAATGATCAGGCTCGCTAATAACAATTTTATGGCTTTGTACTGCATTTCATTTTTCCAATTCTCGAATCGAGAGCAGCATATCGAGTTGTGCTTTCGTTGTCCCGTCGTGGATCAGAATTTGCGTGGCAGGGGCTGATTTTTGTTGTTCTAAGATGCCAACTGAAATCTTAATTTATAGGTTGCTGTGACTTTTTCGGGGCCGTTGGCTCCGATTGTTGGTCGCCACTTCCAGCGTTTGACCGCTTTTATTGCGGCTTTGTCAAAGATGCCGGTTGGTTTTGCAGTGACAACATTAACCTGATCGGCACCGCCTATTTCATCGATAACGACTTCGACCACGACTTCTCCTTCAATCCCATCTCTGGCAGCCCGCATCGGATACTTCGGTTCAATTCTGACGATAGGGCTTGGCGCATTGGCTATTGGGCTACTGGGCTCAGCCTTAAGTGGTGGCTTTGAGTTCTCCTGTGAGCGCTCATTTGACTGTTGTTCTGTTTTCGCTACGGCGGGGGTACAAACTAAAAACAGGGTGAGACAAGCAGCTGAAATCACTGAGGCCGTGTTTAAAATCATCAATGGCACTAACTCTATGGTCGGTAGAAAACAGACAAAATTGATTCGTCTGGTATGTCGTTGGTTGGCTTTTGTTCAGAGTAGCGTAACCCTTATGCTATGCCAATTTGTTGATTAGGTTATTGCTAATATTTCCAGCCAGGGGCGAAGTTAACTGTGAACTTAGGACGAACATAGATCGACATTTTCTGTCCTGATAAAAGCTTTTCATAACCACTGGTAGTATGCTCAGATGTTGTAGGAAGCGCAGTATGAAGGATTCCGATTTTTCTCTGCATGTGGCTGATGGATCGATGGTAATGAAACAGAAACTGGTAGCGAGTTTATTTTTATTATTGATGGCAGGCTGTGCCAGCTTGGATTTTGCAAGCCCAAATGTCAGCTTGTCCAGCATTAAGAGCTTAGGTGGTGATCTGTTTGAGCAGCGTTTCTTGGTGGTGCTCAATGTGCAAAACCCGAACAACCAAGCACTGCCGATTGAGGGACTGGACCTTGCACTGGAAGTGGAAGGAAAAGAGGTCGCTACCGGTGTCGGCGCATCTGAAGTAGTCATTGAGCCGTTTGGTGAAGAGAAAGTGAGCCTTTATCTCACCACGAATATGTTCAAGGGCGCGGGGATATTGCTCAAATTTATCAGCGCTCAAGACGATGCGCTTAACTACCACGTGAGCGGATATCTGCATACCAGCTTGGGTTTTTCGGTAAAAATACCGTTTGAGAATACCGGCGTGTTAACGCTGGATGATATAAAGCCTAAGGGTCATTAATCAGAATCTGTACGAGTATCGTTATGACGACATTTAGAACTTCTGTTGTCACTATTCATCAATTAGCGCCTGATATTGCCGAGGTGATTGTTGATGATGGTGTTGAGATGACACTGTCGGATGTGCAGGCCTACCACGACTGTCTATTGGCCAATTTCAGTGCGCCATTTCGCCTACTTATCAATAAGATTAATCAGTACACCTATACCTACGAAGCACAACAAGGCTTAGCCGATCTGCCGCAGATTGAGGCGATGGCGGTGTTGGTTTACAGCAAGGCGAGTATGGCCGCCATGCGTGTGCTGCAACAGCAGCAACGAGAAAATCCCTGGCATGCGGAGGTGTTTACCAGCCGCCGTGAAGCATTGGCGTGGTTAGATAAATGACCAATGACGACAGGCCACTGACGATCTGGCATAAGTCAGCGACGTTGGACGCGCTTAACCAAATGAACCGCAATACCTTAAGTGAACATCTGGGGATGAAGATCACTGAACTGGGTCAAGCTCATCTGCTGGCGACTATGCCCGTTGAGCAGCGTACCATGCAGCCGATGGGGCTACTGCATGGCGGTGCATCGGCGGCGTTAGCAGAAAGCTTGGGCAGTATGGCAGGTTATTTGGCTGCACCTGAAGGGATGCTGGTGGTGGGGCAGCAGATAAACGCACATCATCTACGTCCGGCACGCTCCGGAATGGTCACAGCGAAGGCTACTGCGGTACACCTAGGGCGCAGTAGTCAGGTATGGCAGATCGATGTTGTTGATGAAAATGACAAGCTTTGCTGCAGTTGTCGGCTGACTTTAGCCGTACTTCCTGAGATCACGAATAACCAGTGAACTCCGCTTTATTTCAACTCAAACTCCACTAAATCACTGTTCCCCAAATTATCACTGACCAAGAGTTGATATCGGCCTGGTGCGCTGACAGAAAAGCGCTGGAGTTGGTTATTGCTTTGGCCGAGCAATTCGCCATCGAGATACCAATACTTGATGTTGCCGCCGCCCATTACTTTGGCAGTGATTGCTACGCTGCTTTGTGTTGGCGGCAGTAAGTAGCGCGAGCCTTGTCTTGGTGTGACGACAAACAGTGGTCGCGCCACAGGCTGATTATCGCAACCATGCATCGGCAGTTGTTGATGGCGACGCTGTGACTTGGCGACCCAAGGCTCTGCCAACAGCGGCCATAGTGCGATCTTGATCTGTTGTACTGCATCATCACAGCGTTGCTGCGTGGGCGTGCCCTCTGCCGTCAACCAGACGCTTTGCATCAAGCTGCCGTTTTCACCCTCCGCGGCCAGTAACGTTGCGGGCTCTTGATCGCCCAGTAACCATGCCTGGTGTTGCTCTTGGCACAGTTCAGGGGGCGTTTGTAGTGCGCGCTTACCCAAAGGCCAGCAGATGGTTGTGTCGATAACCCTCGGCGGTGCTGCCGGCGGAGGGGTATTGTCGGCCAATAGGTTCGCTAACATCAGGAGTAGCGGTGTTGCTGTGCGTGCGCCGAAATGCCCCGGCATGGAGGTGCCATCGGGACGACCGATCCAGACACCAATCGTATATTTGGGCGACACGCCGACCGCCCACATATCTCTATGGCCATGACTTGTGCCGGTCTTCCAGGCCAGGTTGTTACGCCGCCCCGTGACATTCTCATCGAACGGTTGGTCGGTACGACGTTGGTTACGTAATATCTCGTAAATCATCCAGGCGGCTTGCGGCGACATCAGCGGCCGCGTCGTGATCTTTTCATCCTTGAGATAGGAGATGCGAGCTAGCTGGCCGTCATTCATCAGGCTGGCATACAGCGCCACCAGCTGTTCCAGATTGGTACTGGCCGCACCTAGGGCTATTGGAAGTCCGGGGGTATCACTGAGGCGGAACTTTGCGCCGGCATTGACCATCCGGGTATAGAACTGTTTTGGCCCGAGGTGAGCTAGCAGCTCTACCGCGGGCACGTTGAGCGATCGGGTTAACGCATCTGCAGCGGTGATGGGGCCTTGAAACTTGCCACTGAAATTCGCTGGCCGGTAGTCACTGAAAAAGCGCGGTGCATCGACCAGCAGTGATGCTGAGTGGATCAGTCCTTGATCGATGGCTAAGCCATAAATAAACGGTTTTAGCGTTGAGCCGGGGGAGCGCACCGCCTGCGCCATATCGACATAGCCTAAACGTTGGCGCGAGCCAAATTCGCCGCTGCCTAGATAACCAATGGGGCGTTGGCTTTGGTTGTCTAACACCATGATGGCTAAGCCAGTATGCAGCGGATATTGGCTTAAATAGTCCGTTGCCAGTTGCTGCAGTGCTTGTTGCAGTGGTTTCTGCAGACTGCTTTGCAGGAGTGGTTGATTGGGATATTGCGACACCAGCCGACGTGCTAACAGCGGCGCTAACATGGGGCGGTAGTGATGTTGGGCGATCACCGGCTCCAGGGTAACATCTGTCAGCGCTGTGGTTGGCCAGATCCCACCGTCGACTAAGCGCTTCACCAACTTGTCGCGGGCTTGTCGTGCTCTTTGTGGGTAACGGTCAGGACGAAAGCGACTGGGCGCTTGCGGCATAATCGCCAGCAGTGCTGCTTCAGCTTGACTGAGTTGTGCAGCGGATTTGCCAAAATAGGCGTGACTCGCCGCTTCAACCCCTTCAATGGGGCCGCCAAACGGTGCCAGATTGAGGTAAAGCGTCAGGATTTCCTGTTTTGAGTAGTGCCATTCCAGCTGCAAGCTGCGTGCTATTTGTTGCAGTTTTCCCAACGGTGTTCGACGGTGGGGGGACAACAGGCGGGCCACTTGCATGGTCAGGGTAGAGCCGCCAGAAACGATGCGACCATGACGTAGCCACTGCCAGCTAGCACGCACCAATGCATAGGGGTTAACCCCAGGGTGCCAGTAGAAGAACTTATCTTCGTAGTGCAGCAGTGCCGTTAGATAGTTCGCGCTGACCTGTGCCGGTGTGGTTGGCTGGCGCCAGATACCTTGTTTATCGGCAAACGCACGCAGTGGCTGCCCATCGGCGGCCACAACGACTTGAGAGAAGCGTTTTTCCTGATAAGGCGCTGGCAGCGGAAAAAGTCTGTCTAAAAGCCACAGACTTACCGCTGTACAAATCAGCGCAATGGCAAACCGTTTCTTCACCGAGGCAAGACGGTCAGCTTATTACGGGTGTCACTGATGGCACGCAAGTTAGGCCGATACATATCTTCGAGGTAGCTAGGTGGCACACGATAGGTACCCGGCGTCACAGCTCGCATCAGGTAAACCAGCACCTGCTCGCCACGACCATAAAGATCAATGGCACCGACGTAGCGATCATCACGGTACTCTTGATGTTTTACATAACCACTCCAGCCCTCATGCCATGCAGGTTGGTTGTCAATCTGCAGATCAGATAACTGGATGCTGTGAGTCAGGTTGGGGTTTTCCAGTTCAAAGCCTGCTGGTAACGCATCTACCACCAATGCATCCGGTGTCCGTTGTGATGCTGACAGAGTCAGGCGCACAATAACCAGATCACCGACTTTAATGTTGTCGAAGTTCAGCGGCTTACCTTCGCGATCATAATAGCGTCTGGATACTGCCATGCCATCGCTCACCGGCTTCGGTTTGCGGGTCGGGTAGCCAACGCTGGTCAGGTCGAGGTAAACACTGTCTGCGCCTTGAGTCGTGACACTCAGACTCGGCATTTTGCCCTGCCAAAGTTGCGTGTATTGCGAGGTTTGCTGTAAGCGGTGCGCCTGACCTGCCAGCTTCATGGTGGCGCGCCAATCTTTTTCTACGTCCAATTGCAGCGCCAATTGTAATAGCGCGGCACGGTCTTGAGTGCTTAGCCAGCGTTGGCGGGTAAGTTGGTCGGCCAGATCCAACAAGCCGTCATTCTGTTGTGCAGGGGCTAGCCCATGTTCAGCTAACAGCGCCAGCACAATCGCATTGTCGCGCAGGGGGGAGCCGTAGTCTGCCAGATATTTATTCTCTTCCCGGCGCAGAGTCTGCGACAGTGCTAATGCCTCTGTACTACGTTGCTCGTCGCCCAGTAGCTTGAACGCTATGCCTAAATGCACCAATGGCAGCGGCGATTCGGCAAAGCTCTTCGAACGGTCAAACAGAGTTCTCAAGGTGCCGAGAGAGGCTTGCTGTTGGGTCGCCAACAGGTAAGCGGCATAAGCCTGATAAGCCAGTCGCGTATGGTTGGGGGCCTCGGAATAGTGGCTGCTTAACATCTCACTGCGCAGGTAGTGCTGCAACCTGTCTTTCGCCGCAGTTAGTGCCTTGCTTGGTACCTGATAGCCGTTATCTTTGGCGGTTAACAGGAAGTCGGTGGCGTAGACGGTTAGCCAAGGCTCTTCTGTGCCATGATTGTCCCACAGGGCAAAGCTGCCATTCCCTTTTTGTTTCGCTAATAGCTGGGTGATTGCTGCGTCAATGGCTTGCTGCGGATCCAGACCATCGGGCAGGGTGAGGTTAAGTTTGGCGCGGCTGTGACTGTTAGTGGCCAATAGCGGCCAGCCGCGGCTGGTGGTTTGTTCCAGACAGCCATAAGGGTATTGCAACAGGTGTTTGAACTGTTGATCCAGAGACAGTGGTGGCATGGCATCCAGCACCAGTTGGGTTTGCAGGGTCTCTGCATCTAGCCCTTTTTGAAATTTGGAGCTCAGGGTAAAGGGACGGTGGCGCACGACAAGCTTGCGCTCATTTCTGGTTTCCGCTGGATAGGCTGGACGCATCGGCACTTGCCAATGGCGAACAATGTTGAGCTCGTCGTTGCCAATCTCCATGGAGATGTGGCTACTGCCGCTGCGTCCTTGAGCAATCACCGGCAATATCAGTGTTTGCTTTTGTTGTGGTTGCAGGGTGATCTGCTCCGGTAGTGCCTCTTTCAGCAGTAGCAGTTTTTTATCGGTTTCTACTTTAATCGAAAGGGTTTGCTCGGTCTCCGTCATATTGCGGAGATCTAAGGCTAGCTGGCTTTGATCGCCATCAGCCAAGAAGCGGGGAGCACCGAGTTGCGCGACGATTGGTGCGGCGATTACCGAACTACTTTCACTGAGAGCGAACTGGCGATCACTAAACGCGAATGCCATCAGATGCAACTCACCGTTGAAGTCGGGCAGATCGAGTGGGATCTCGGCTTCGCCGTTGATATCAAAGCGCACCGGCCCTTGCCAAAGCGAGACGATCTGCACGTCGTTATTCAGCTCGCCACCACGCTTGAGCTCCGTTGCGTCGGCGTCACCGCCAAATCGAAGCGTGGCGTCGTGTCCGGTATAGCGATGGATCACTCGGCCATAGTTATCAAACAGGTCGATTTCAAAGCGCTTCTGGCCAAACAAACGGGCCAGGGGATCTTCTGGTGTGTAGTTACTGACATTGAGAGCACCTTGGTCGACAGCGGCGATCACTGCATAGGCGCTGCTGCCTTTCGCGTTGCCCAAGCTCAGCTTGATTGGCAATTCGGTGAGTGGCAGTGCTTTTTCTGGTGCTTGCAGTGCCAACTCAAAACGGCGCTCGTCACGAGATAGCGGCAATGGGATCATGCCAAGAGCACGCATCGGTTTATCGGCGCTGACTTCGGCTTCTGGTTGTGCGATCAGCACCGATATGTGTAAGTCGTGGCGTTGCCAGGCGGGATCAATAGGTAATGAGACCTCGCGCTGAGCGCTATCCAGCGGCAGGCTTTGCCACCAAAGTAAGCGGTCGCTATTTTCGATGAGCACTAAGCCATAGCCGTCATAGGGTGCGTCAATCGAAAGCTCGGCGCTGTCACCGGCTTGATAGCTGGCTTTGTCCAGAGACAATTTCACCATATCAGGTCTGAGATTTTCTACCTGCTGGTAGCCCCAATGACCAATACTGAACTTAATACTACTGGTGTGTTGCTGGCTGTTGGTGACTTCAAGCAGATACTCACCCGCACTGAGCGGGGGAGCAAAGCGTGTGGGCTTGTCGCTGTCGAGATTTAACCGTGTTTCGAGTTCGATGTAGGGGCGAGCCGTGTTGTCATAGTACCAACCACTGCCTTCATCATAGCGCCAGAAATAGTCCCGATTTTCATTGGTCAGGGTGATCTGCACTTCACCGCTGATCGGGGTGCCTGCAGAATCCAAATTTAGCAGAGAGAAAGCGGCTGGTTTACCGTCGGCGTGGTTGTCAGGATCAAACTCCATCGCGATGCCTGGCCATTGCTCCTCTTTCTCCCAGAGGGTTTTCTGCTGACGTCGGTTGATTGCCCGGCCGCCCTCTTCATAGACGCTGACCAGGTATTGAAAACTCAGTGGGCCTTTGAGTTCACGCCACTCTGTTGCTTGCTGCGGAGTCACCTTTAATTCGCCTGTGCCGGCATCATTCAAGTTGATGCCGTTAAGGTAGATCCAACGTTCTCGCTGTTCATCGTCTGCCAGACCAACGGTAAACTTCTCCCACTGTGTATGGGGGTGACGCGCCAGACTGACGGTCAGCTCGGCTTCGACCAGATTGCCATCAGCGGGGGCACCATATAGGTAGTCAGCGGCTACTTTGAGGGTGTAGGCTTGGGTTGCTGAGACGATCTGTTGTTCCGAAGTATCATCCAGCTCCACTTTGATCCGTTCCGGCAGGAACTCTTCAATCAGTATGCTCTGTTGGCGAATGCTGCCTGCCGCGCTTTCTAGTCGCAGTAACCATTGCCCGGGCAGGGCGTCGGAAGGTATCTGATACTCAATATCAAATTCACCAAATTCAGAGGGTTGAGCCGTTTTTTCGAACGCTACCTGGCCATCGGGACGGGTAAGTTTGAGCTGCACTGACATGCCTGGAAGCACTCTGCCGTCGGCATCTCTCATCATCCCTAACATCTTGATCTGTTCGCCTGGACGATAAAGATCCCGTGGCGCAAACAGATAGAATTGCTGTGGCGTGTATGTGGTATCACCAAGTTTGAAGGCAGAAAGATCTAACGCCTGACGGCTGACCTCCAATGTGGCCAGCTGCTGATCTTTGGTGACAAGCACCAGCGCCGCTTTGTCATGGGCTGGAATATCGACACGACCATCGAGATCTGTCGCGCCGTCCCAGATCAGTTCTCCCTTGCGGTTGAGCAGTTCTACTTTTGCCTGGGAAATGGCGTTGCCGTTACTCAGAGATTGAGTGAACAAGGTGATATTGCTGCGATAACGTCGGGCATGCAGTCCGAGATCACTGACAGAGAAATAGGTGGTTTGATGGGCCCAACTGTAATCGCCCAAGGGGGTCATCACTGCAAAATAAACGCCTGCTTTTTGCAGCTCTGCACTGGACAACGGCAACAACACTGTTTGTCTGCGATTGGCTTCAGTGTTCAGTTTGAAACGTCCGCTATAGACGCGTTCTCCCTGTTGCGTCAACTCATTCAGTGCATAGTTATCCAGTGATGATGCTGGTGAATAGTAACTTAACAGCTGCGGCAGATAGCTTTGCGAAATACGGAAAAAATCGACATTCACTTCGTCGACATTGATGGCGGTTACCGGCAGTTTGGCCGACTGATTTAACGGCAATACCGAGCCATTGCTGCTAAAAGCTGCCCCGGCAGCTAATGGACGAGTTTTGATGGTTAAGGTTTGGGCTTCCTGTAAACTGGCACCGTTAATGGCGAGCAGACCCGCAGCCAGTTGTACTTTGTACTCTACTTCTGGCTCGACAAATGGCAGATACAGGGTTTTACCATCCTGGGATTGCAGCCAATTTTGGTTGACCAGCGTTTCTTTTATCGACGCTTTCAGCCATTTGTTCCAATCATCCTGTGGCGTGAGGGGAACAGAAAAAGTGAGTGCTAAAGCGGGGCCATCAAGTACACTACGTTGACCCGACTGGAGCAGCGTGAGTGCTTTCCCTTGATAAAAGCTTTCCTGCTCCGCCAGTAGATCTTCATCTGGGCCGATTGCGTTGACAGCAGGAGTGAGTGCGGCACCCTGTGCCGCTGTTGTACTCGTTTCACTTGGGGAGTCGCAGGCTGTTAAAATCAGCCAAGCAAAAAATAATACAAAAAGGTTGCGAGAGTTAAACATGACCGCTGAATTCTCCATCTTCTGGTCTCGAGGCGCAGCATAACTAAGCTGCCAAGTGAGAACCAGCTTGATAGGTTAAAGGATTGAGATCCGGCACGAAAAACGACGGACTATGGGGATTGTATATGAAGTTAGTCTGGATTGCTTAAGTGAGGAGTTACTAACTTCAAGGTGAGACTTGGCGCACGAATTGGTAATCTCTCGGTTGTTTGAAAGTGTGTCAATAACGCATTTTTGTGAGATGGAGAGGCATTGTCACGGCAGTCCTTGGTAAAGTGTCAGCTAATTTGTTAATGGACAACTAACGCTGGACGAATTGCATGTATGCTGATGGTTGGCGTGCATCTCACCAATAATCTACGGAATATTTTGGTATTAAAAACATGAAGCTTTGGCAAAAACTTTTTCTGGGTTTAGTCGCTTGCATGCTTCTTGTGGTCAATCAAGGAATTGCAAGTGAATTGCCGCTTAACACGGTGCGGATTCACTATCACAGGGATGCGGGTGACTACGAGGGGTGGGGACTACACCTTTGGGGAGACGATTTGGCGTTAACCCATGTCGTATCTTGGCGTTTTCCTATGTTGATCAGCGGTCGTGATGACTTTGGTGTTTATTACGATGTCCCCGTCATCGATAAAGCCAAGGGCTTTGGATTTATTATTCACCGTGGAAAAGAGAAAAACGTTAAGCAGGATATGGTGCTTAATGTTGCTCGTGATGGCTTCGAGGTATGGCAGCTTCAAGGTGATCCAAGGTTATACAGCAGCGATCCTTTGATTGCGTTGGCCAAGGCCAAAGCAGATAAGGCCAAAGCAGATAAGCTCAAAGCAGAAAAAGCCAAAGCAGATAAGCTCAAAGCAGATAAGGCCAAAGCAGATAAGCTCAAAGCAGATAAGGCTAAAGCAGATAAGCTCAAAGCAGAAAAGGCCAAAGCAGATAAGCTCAAAGCAGAAAAGGCAGAAAAGGATCGAATCGCTGAGCAGCCGGTAGATGAAGGCCGAGTACTCTCTTTGTTGGAAACCTTGCGGAAAGACAATGAAGTGCGGGTGGCCGAGAAAGAGGCCAGCTTGCAGCGGTTACGCAAACAGTTGGCTGCGGAAAGTGCTGCGCGGAAAAAAGCTGAGAAAGCCTTGGCGGAAAGTCAGGGAGGCGTTGGCGAGACAAGTGGTGAATTGGCTGCTGAACTTGAGATAGCGCAGACCCGCGAGCGTGAACTGAATGAACGTGTGACGGCTTTGCAGACTGAGCTCAATAAGTTAATTCAGATCAGCAAACGCGCTGCGCCATTACAAGCGGCAGAAAGTAAGCAACGTTGGTTTGATTGGCTCAGTCACACCACGGTTATCCTGCTGACTATCATCTTGCTAGTGTTTGTGACCATCTATCGTCGCCAACGTGGCGAGCTGGTGAAAAAAATGCTGGCACAAAAAGCGGAGCTGGTATCGGCACAAGAAAAGATCTCCCGGGATACCGAAGAGCGCCAGCAAGTTGAGAATAAAATGATTGCCATGGCGGGCGTTGATGAACTGACCGGGCTCCCCAATCGCTCTATCTTCAACCGCTCGTTACAGCGCTCGGTGGCTAAGGCGAGCCGGTCTAATCGGAAAATGGCCTTGCTGTTTATCGATTTGGATCGCTTCAAACTGATCAATGACACCTTGGGTCATGACTATGGTGACCAAGTCTTGAGAACCGTCTCTGAGCGATTCCGAGAGTGTATTCGGGAAGTTGATATGTTGGCTCGCCTTGGCGGAGACGAGTTTGTATTGATGATTGAGGACTTGGTTGATCCCAAATTCCTCGCCGGTGTGGCCACCAAAATGATCAGTGCGGCACAGCAGCCGTTCTTTATGGCTGGCCAGGAATATCATGTGACTGCCAGTATCGGTATCGCTACCTACCCGAAAGATGCGAAAGACGCATCGGCACTGCTCAAGCATGCAGATATCGCCATGTATCGAGCGAAAGATGCCGGGAAAAATACTTACCAGTTCTTTTCTGAACAGATGAATATTCACTCCCTGCAGCAGTTAGCACTCGAGTCGAGTTTGCGTAGCTCTATCGAGCGTGAAGAGCTATTGCTGCACTATCAGCCGATTGTCGATGCAAAGGTTGGCCGCATTACCGCGCTTGAGGCTCTATTGCGTTGGCAACATCCCGATATGGGCTTAGTGGGGCCAATGCAGTTTATTCCGATTGCTGAAGAGAGCGGGCTTATTGTGCCTATTGGCCATTGGGTCTTGCAGACGGCCTGTCAGCAGGGGCAAGCTTGGCATCAAGCCGGTTACGATATTGCCCTGACAGTGAATTTGTCGCCGCGGCAATTGATTGAGCCGGATATTGTGGCATCAATTGAAGAGATCCTTAGTAAAACAGGGTTCCCAGCAGAGTACCTGACACTGGAGATCACCGAAGATTTGATGATGAGCAACCCTGAAGAAACTGTGGAGCGGATCGAAGATCTCCGTCAACTGGGGATTAAGTTTGCTGTGGACGACTTTGGTACCGGTTATTCATCGCTGAGCTACCTGAAGAAGTTCCCTATCGATACCTTGAAGGTCGATCGTAGTTTCTTGCAAGGGGTGCCCGATGACAGTGATGATTCCGCGATCACCTCGGCAATTGTCGCCATGGGCAAGAACCTGCGCTTGAACGTTATCGCTGAGGGGGTGGAAACCTCTGAACAGTGCGACTTCCTGCTTAAACAAGGTTGTCGTTTGATGCAGGGGTACGCATTTGCTAAGCCGCAACCAGCGGAAGAGGTTTCTAGTTTACTCGATGGCACGGTTGGAACTTTCCAAGTATTAGCCAGTTAAACAGAAAGCGGTGCAGGCATCTGGCATAGCACTCTATGCTTGGTGCCTGTGACTTATCTACTGCCCCCATGCTGCGTTTGTTGTTTTTCCTTATAGATTCTACACGGAGCTTCTCCATGGCTGTGATCCTGCATCTGTTCGCTTGTTGTGCTGTTTTCCTGCGCCGTCCTGTCACTGCAGTTACTCCCACCTCTATCTTGCTCTCTGGTTTACTCTGTCTGCTGGTTGTGCCGGTCAAAGCCGAGGCCGAGCTACCAGTCATTGGCCTGACTGAACGCCTGCAGCCACTGCAATCGCAGATGCAAAACTCCACCGGTGTTTATCTGTTGGAGTATGGCGAAGAAGCCTTAATGGGGCGTGCCTGGTTAACTGCCCATGCCGAGCGCAGCATCGATGTGCAGTATTTTATCTGGAGCAGTGACAATATCGGAACATTAGCGGCGGAAGCGTTACTCAGTGCGGCAGAGCGCGGTGTTAAAGTCAGGGTGCTGGTTGATGATCTGTTGATTGATGCAGACGATGTCACGCTGTTGTCATTGGAAGCGCACCCAAATGTTGAAGTGAAGATATATAACCCGCTGCACTCAGTTGGGGTGTCTGGTGTGAAACGTTTTTTGAATATCGCCTTGGGATTCAGGCAGGTGAACCAGCGGATGCATGATAAAACAGCCACGTTTGATGGCGTGGTTGGCATCACTGGCGGGCGCAATATGGCCGACGAATACTACGACTTCGACCAGCAGTATAACTTTCGTGATCGCGATATTCTGTTAGTGGGGCAGGCGGTTAAGCAGATGACAAGCAACTTTGAGCAGTTTTGGCAAAGTGATCTGTCTAAGCCGATCAGCGATCTTCTGCAACACTCCAAGCAACAACTAACCCAGCAGCAAGTGCATGAATTTCAGCAGCAACTGCACCTGTATGCGCAGGACCCAGCCAACTTTGCGCCGGAGGTGCGGCAAGCACTGGCAGACTTACCCAGACGCTTTAGCGAGTTGGTCGATGCGCTGGTGTGGACAGAGGTGAAATTTGTTCACGATATGCCGGGGAAAAACAGCGGTAAAGAGGGGCTGAAAGGCGGTGGTCGTTCAACGGACTCCTTGGTGCAAGTGCTGGCCAGTGCGAAACGTACAATCACTATTCAGTCGCCCTATCTGATTCTGCCAGAAGGGGGGATGGATTTTTTTGCTGACAAAATAGCCCAAGGGGTGAAAGTAAAAATTGTCACTAATTCTCTGGCGTCAACGGATAACCTTCCAGCCTTTAGCGGTTACGCAAAAATACGGGAAGATCTACTGGCGATCGGTGTTGAGCTCTATGAGTTTAGGCCGCACCCACTATCGCAGCGCACCCTGATGGCAAGGTACCCGCAAGTGCAGGGCGCGGGGCGTGAGCCGATATTTGCTTTGCACGCAAAAAGCTTCGTGGTGGACGGTCAGCTGGCGTACGTTGGCACGTTTAATCTTGATCCGCGTTCGGCTAACTTGAACACCGAGGTTGGGGCGCTATTTAACGAGCCCACCTTGTCGAGCCGTCTTGAGCAAAGCATTCTCAACGACATGCTGCCGGTGAATAGTTGGCGAGTAACCAAAGGTGATAATCCAGATAAACATGCGTCGCTGGCCAAACGTGCCAAGCTCATGGGCTTTAAATTGTTGCCCCTGGATCCAATTCTTTAGTTGCCCTGTGCGACAGCTTTAAGGTGTGGTTTGCGAGTTAACTGCCGATTAAGCAGCTAACAACCGTGATAGCGCGGCGGCCAGCTTACCGCTGTCATGACGGGCGATGTCGGCTTGGCTATCTACCAGATCATAGTTGTGTAAACGATAACGCTGCGCGCACTCGGCGATATCCTTAAAGCGAACAAAGGTGCTTTTCTGTTCCGCATATCGGCTCAGGATTTTTTCCGGGGGGCGGCCTTCGTTATAGATGATCTCATCCAGTGGCCGTCCAACATAAGCTTCGACCTCACGAATGAAATCTTCTGCATGGTAACTGTCGGTTTCACCAAATTTGGTCATGATGTTGGTCAGATAACAGATCCGAGCACGACTGTTTTGCAGCGCCTCTTTTACTCCCGGTACCAATAAGTTAGGCACGATACTGGTATAGAGATCCCCTGGCCCAATCAGGATCATATGGGCATCTAAGATCTGTTGTAATACCGGAGGATTCACGGATACCTGATCGGTATGGTGCGGCACCAGAAATACGGAAGAGATCTTCTCTCGCTGATCTCCCCGTGGCAGGTCGATGGCACTTTCACCAAAGACCCGATCACCATTGGTCAGCTCTGCGACCAGTGTCGCCTTGTCTGTGGTGACAGGTAAAATGTCGCCTTTAACATCGAGAATTTCAGCCAGTGCTTTAATCCCCTCCTGAAACGAACCGGCATATTGGCCCAGCATGGTGAGCAGCATATTGCCTGCATTGTGTCCCATCAGTCGTTCACCGCTGCTGAAGCGTTTTAGCAACAGCTCTCGCGCCACTTCTCGCTGTGGTGATAACGCCAGAATGCACTTCAACACATCACCCGGCGGTAAGATGCCTAACTCATCGCGCAGTTTTCCGGTACTGCCGCCACTGTCGGTCATAGAGACCACCGCCGTGATCGCCACATTGGGCATATCACGTAAAGAGGAGAGCAGGGCATACTGGCCACTACCGCCACCGATCGTGACGATACGGGTTTGTGTGGCTTGTGGACTTTGCAGATTGTCTTGGCTGTCCAACTGACTCATGGAGAGGCTCCAACGGTTTCCGACGTTTGCTGGCACAACTATGGTGCAGTGTCATTAATGTGTAAAGCGATGACTACCGAACAGTGATACAGGCAACTAATGTTCGGTAACAGAACAGAAATATGTGAAATCAGGCATAAAAAAACCCGCTCGGTGAGCGGGTTTTTTTATAAATTTGGTGCAGATGGGGAGACTTGAACTCCCACGCCCGTGAAGGCACTAGCACCTGAAGCTAGCGTGTCTACCAATTCCACCACATCTGCAAGTGGTGCCCAGACCCGGAATCGAACCAGGGACACGGGGATTTTCAATCCCCTGCTCTACCGACTGAGCTATCTGGGCATATCTACATCACTTAAGGCTGGCTGCAAGCAGCGCTTACGCGGTAAGTGGGGCGCATTAAATAGATTTGCGCGGCAATTGTCAAGCCTGCAGGGGCTAACTTTTTGCTGTTTGTTCAAGCTTTGTTCGATTTACAGATCTCAGCGTAAAAATTGGCGCCATCGTGGTTCAGCGCCAGTAAGGGCATAGGGTGCACTAGTGCTGCTTTCAGCAAAATCTGACAGAAAATAAGCGGGCACCGATGAGGTGAATCGTGGTGGTGCAGGGGGTCAGCAGGCAAGCCTTATTGCTTCAGCGTATTTATGTAGAATCAAGTTCTTCTATTCTACCAGGCGGATCTGTTTAGTTAATTGACTTTGTTGATTATTTAGTTTTTGCTTGTGTGCCGATAAGAACCCAGTAACACCGCTTTCACCGCCACAGGTACGGGTGTAACCCCCCAACTGTGAGTTAACTAGTTGATAGAGCGAAAGTTAAGGACGTATATTGGTGAGATAGTTGATTGACGGATGCGCGACTTAGTGAGAATTCTGTCTAATACGCTGTTATGTCTTCTTCGAGGAAACGATTAAATGACCAAGGACAAAACACTTGGTGTAATCTCTAAAGGGACAAAAGTTGGTGAAATAGCAGACACTGGAAGCCCTATAGGGAATGCAGAAAAGGCAATAGAGATCCTCAAAAGAGAGGGGCTGTTCGCTGAGCAAAGTCAGAGCAAACTGATGTTCAGACAGGCGCGTTCATTTTCCAAAATATCCAGGGATATTCATCAGGCGTCATTGCTAGTGCCTCCATATAACCCTGAAGCTTGTGCTCCTTTCGTTGTAAACGCGGCGTTTGCTAGTGAGATGTACCTGAAAACCCTTTTAAGGCTGTCTGACCAAAGCAAAAATACGCACACTCTTTCATCGCTATTCAAGCTATTGCCGAATAAGCTCAAAGACCAAATAAACAAAATAACAAAGGACAAATCTGCTGTTTTTCAAGTTGAGGCCAGTTTGTTCAAAGATCATTTAAAAACAATAAACAACGCTTTTGTTGATTGGCGCTATATCTACGAGCACAAGCAAGCGACTGTTAACATTAACAAAATACTTCTTATACTTACGGTACTAGATACGTTGGCTTGTAATGAAGTACAGAAGACATAACAAGCAAAACCAAACCGCCGCAAAAAGCGCGGCTGGGACTCCCTCCGCGAGCTCCTGTCGCCCCTGTTTTGAGCGTTATGCCTCAAGAGTGAATCATGGAATATAGCGAAATCATAGATAACTGGAAGGCCTTCGCTAATGCTGTAAAAGCTATCGGAGGTGATGTCCAAGCTTTCACCATAGAGGAGCCAGCAACTGAAGAAGAGATTTCTGGTATAGAGGAAAAGCTAGGTTTTCCTTTGCCTAAGTCACTGAAAGAGGTTTTGCTTAATTTCTCAAGGAAAGTTGAGTACCGTTGGTTTCTTCCTGATAAATTTGAACTAGAAGGCGAATTGTCGGAGATATTTTCGTGTGACAGGCATTGGTCACTAGATTGGCTCTATGATTTCAATGAGTCTAAGAATGGTTGGGTCGAAGAATGTTTTCCAAACAAAGAAGATCCATATGATGTTGTTTGGCACAACAAGCTTGCGTTTCATGAGGTAGGAAACGGCGATTATTTGGCAATTGATCTGTCTTCCGCTGAGGCGGAGCCTGTTGTTTATTTAAGCCATGATGATGGTGATGGGCACGGAGTCGAGCTAGCAAAAAACTTCAAAGATTTCGTTTTTGAAAGTAGCCTCATAGGGTGCGTTGGCGGTGAAGATTGGCAACAACTGCCATTTATTGAAAACGGGAAAAAGCATATAAACGGAAGTTGCGCTAATGCAATCAAGCTTAGAGAAGTCCTTGGGATCAAGGCTTAGCATCAAATTTGAAGTTCAACAGTAGCGATTAGTGTTGATTGAGTACCTCAGCAGGTGTTTTAAGCCTAATTGCTTTCTCGGACTCGCATCAGGCTATTGACCAGAAAATTGATCACCCCAGCGCTTTCTATGATCACCCACTTCATTCGCGGTTACGCCTCGTAAATCAGCTAACAGGGATTCTGACTTTGAAGAGTTAAATCCCATGTACCTTAAGAGCGCATAAGCGATCATGCCGGTACGATGGATCCCCGCAGAACAGTGAATGTAGATTTTGGCCTGTGCTTGCAGTGCATCTACGCAGTGGCTAAATAGTTCATTGATCGCTTCGACGCGATCTTGTGCTGGAGGCTCAGCCGATGGCAAGGGTAACCACAGCCACGTTAACCCCTGCTGCTCTGCTGCCCGCCCAATCTCTTTAGCGCCCTCTTTTTCAGACAGCAAGGTCATAATGTGGGTGACACCAGATGCTTGCATATTTTTCAGCAATTTCATTTTGGGTCGGTGGCCAATGGCTATGCCACCATGGGATAGCTCAAGCCAGTTTAAATCCACATCGTTACTTGGCGGGGGGGCGGTTTTTAGGCGACCAATCAGTGGGCCAAGCCGCTTTTTTGCCGCGAGGTCATCAGCCATCATCACTTTTGCGTCTGCAATTAATGCTTTATTCACAGCAGGGTCGTATGGACCAGTAGTCAGTTGTGCTTCAATCCTGCTAATCAGTTCATCTATTGCCACGGGTCTGTCTCGAGATTAGTTGTCGCGTTCTATTCATCTTACGTGCTCATTCAACAGACCGCACGCGACATATAGAACAGCAACACTCATCCAGCGTTAAGTTGGCTTCTGTGCTTTTAAGTGATTGATGGCTAAGGAAGTTGTGATGACACGTCCGCTTATCTTTGTGCGGTCGGTTTTCGTGAATTTCTGTTTTGCATCTATTTTTCATCAGACAAAGAAAAAAGGCTTAACCCTTTCGAGTTAAGCCTTTCTCTTAAATTTGGTGCCGGCTGCCGGAGTCGAACTGGCGACCTACTGATTACAAGTCAGTTGCTCTACCAACTGAGCTAAGCCGGCGGTGTGTATAGGGCATCAACGTTGCCGTTGACATCTCCCTCACCACGGCGCGAGATATTACTTATCTGGCCGTGGAGTGTCAACGCTTGTTTTGATACTTTTTTCATAAATCGGTCATTAATTTATGAATCGTTTGAAATCTGTTCGTAATCGTCGCTATTAGCTGGTTTTCTAGTCGAATTTGCAGTCACTGGTTTGCAATGGCTATTTTGCTATCACCTTCGCGCTAGCGGGCGAATAGCCTGAGATAACGGTTTTCGCTTGTCCGTCAGGCGATGGCGCGATGAGTTTCTTGTTTCGCGCGCTGCGCAAATAGCATCTATTCATCCTCTATCATCTCTGCGAGTACGTTGGCCAGGTGGCGGGGGCGGCGGCCAGTCATGGCATAGATTTGCTGGCCGCAGCCAAAGCCGTTACAGACTAGATCGGCTTCAGGGGCCGCAACTATTTTTGGTACCAGAGACAGGTTGGCCATTTGCTGGGATTGCGCAATGTGTTCGCTTTCCAAGCCAAAGGTGCCACCCATGCCGCAGCAGCTCGACTTAATAAAGCTGACGTCTAAGTCGGGCAGTAAGCGCAGCGCTTTACGCATCGACCTCATTGCGCCGACCGCTTTTTGGTGGCAGTGACCGTGAACCAGTATGGGCGCATGTTGTTTGCCGCTATTAAAACTGAGATTGAAACGCCCGTTGATCTTCTCTCGGGCAATAAACTCCTCCAGTAGTTGCGCTAGCTTAGCTGCTTTAGCCGCTATCTCGCCGAGTCCCAGTGCTTGGTATTCATCGCGCAGCATTAATAGGGTGGAGGGCTCCAAGCCAATGATCGGGCGCTGTTTCTCTATGTGGGGGCTGAGTGCTTGTAGCAGGCACTTAGCTTGTTCGCGGGCTTCGGCGACCAGCCCTTGAGATAGCAAAGTTCGACCACTATCCAGTGGCGTTTCGTTGGCAGAGCTGTGTGGATCGATCAGCCACACTTTATAGCCTGCTTTGCGTAGCAACTGTAGCGCTGCTTCACCCTGTTCTGGATTGAAGAGCGTGGTAAAGCTGTCTAGCCATAACACCACCGAATGACTGAATCCTGCCCGAAAGGCGAGTGGCTCGTATACGGTACGGTTTGCAATAAACGGCCTAGTGGCAACCTCTGGTAGCGGCACGGAGGCGGCGATTTTTAGCCATTTGTCACCCAAATATGCCAGTAGACTGCTGCGGTTCCGCCAACGGATCAGGTGACTTAACCAGGGATATTTGTGCAACAGGAAGGGGTGATAGGCGAAGAGGCGGTTGCGTAGAGACAGGCGCTGATTTTTTAGCTTTTGTGCGAGGTATTCCGTCTTGATCAGTGCCATATCGAGGTTGTTTTCACACTCCCGTTGGCATCCCTTGCAAGCGACACATTGATCCATCGCGGCGTCGAGCGTTTTACTGCTAACTGGTGATTCGATGTCAGGCTGATTAAGTATCTGTTTTAGCAGTTTGACGCGTCCGCCGGGGGAGAGGTGTGGATCACTGCTGATGCGAAAGCTGGGGCACATCACGCCAGTTTGTTGCTGTTCACAAACTCCGCTGCGAATGCATACCGATATGGCTTTAGCGAAGTCTCCCCCCTGTTTGGGGATGTCGGCGTAGGCATCGCCCATGCCTTGGTCATGATAGTTAGACCAATCCAGCTCACTCTTCATAAATACCTATCGACGTGTTGGCTATCAAGCTAAAAGAGTTAATACATCAAGAAGTGTGCCGAGGCTGATCTACTGAACTAGGGGGTTAGCAGGCTGAATATAGGGGAGCGGCTGGCAGAAAGCTGACAAAGGCAGGTGCAGCGTCGTAAGTGCCACATTCCTGCCGATGATATAAAGACTCGCTGTTGCGGCTTTTTGTTGAGAGTAAGATTAGGGCTTATCAAACAGCAGCACGGAGCGGATGCTCTTACCCTCATGCATCAGATCGAAAGCGTGGTTAATCTCATCCAATGGCATGGTGTGGGTAACAAACACATCCAGTGGGAACTCGCCATTGAGGTAGCGTTCGACATAGTCGGGCAGTTCGCTGCGCCCTTTGACACCGCCAAAGGCACTGCCACGCCATACTCTGCCTGTGACCAGTTGAAACGGACGGGTGGATATCTCCTGACCTGCACCGGCCACCCCGATGATCACCGATTCGCCCCACCCTTTGTGGCAGCACTCTAATGCGGAGCGCATCAGGTCCACGTTACCAATACACTCGAACGAGAAGTCAACGCCACCGTCGGTCATCTCGACCAGCACTTCCTGTATCGTTGCCCCATGATCCTTCGGGTTGACGCAATCTGTGGCTCCCAACTGCTTCGCCAATTCGAATTTGCCAGGGTTGATATCCACCGCAATGATGCGTCCAGCGCCGGCGATCTGTGCGCCTAAGATCACGGACAGGCCAATACCGCCAAGGCCAAAGACGGCAACGGTGTCACCGGGCTGCACTTTGGCGGTATTGAGCACTGCACCAATGCCGGTGGTGACGCCGCAACCGAGTAGGCAGGCTTTGTCTAGCGGTGCTGACTTATTAATCTTGGCAACCGCGATTTCGGGTACGACGGTGTACTCACTAAATGTCGATGTACCCATATAGTGGAGCAGGGGTTGACCATCGAGGCTGAAACGGCTGGTGCCGTCTGGCATTAATCCTTGGCCTTGGGTAACACGTATTGCTTGGCAGAGGTTGGTTTTCCCTGACAGGCAGAATTTGCACTTGCCGCATTCAGGGGTGTAGAGCGGGATCACATGATCACCGACGCTAACACTGGTTACGCCTGCGCCAATCTCTTCTACAATGGCGCCACCTTCATGACCAAGAATAACGGGGAATAACCCTTCAGGATCATCGCCCGAAAGGGTAAATGCATCGGTGTGGCAGACGCCACTGGCGACCATGCGCAGTAATACTTCTCCCGCCTTTGGCGGCGCGACTTGCACGGTTTCAATGGTAAGCGGAGCGCCAGCTTTCCAGGCGACGGCGGCACGTGCATTAATCATCGGGAGTTCCTTATTCTTAGATTGTTCGACATTAACCATAGCTATAACTGTCACGGCTGGCTAACAAAAACGTCAGAGGTTTAATTACTCGTATAGACAATGAGATACGTATGATTTGTTATATTGGATTATTGTCAGTGCTGAGGTGAACTTCTCACCGAAGTTAACTGACTAACAAAAAGACAATAATAGGGTTGCTAACCCAAGCCAGAGAGAGAGTCGATGAAGATTTCCAGCCAGTTTGACGGTGGTAAGATCGAGGTCATTTCCTGCGAACGCGCAGATGATATTCAGTTAGCTATTCCAAAAGACAATCAGTCTGATTTTTACCAGTGGTTTTATTTTCGCTTAAGCGGTGCCGCTGAGCAGACTTGCCAGATTAAGTTAACTGATCTGGCGAAGTCAGCCTACCCCCCAGGTTGGCAAGGTTATCAGGCGGTGGCGTCTTACGATCGGGAATACTGGTTTCGAGTCGACAGTGAATTTGATGGTGACACGTTGACGATTAAACATACACCGTCGTTAAACTCCGTCTATTACGCCTATTTTGCGCCTTATTCTACTGAGCGTTGTGCGGACTTTATTGCCAGTTTGCAGCATTCACCGTTAGTGAGTACTGAGGTGCTTGGTCAGACTTTGGATGGTCAGGATATGGATCTGCTGACCATTGGTGAGCCAGGTGAAGGTAAGTTGACCTGTTGGGTCATTGGTCGCCAACACCCTGGTGAAACTATGGCCTCTTGGTGGATGGAAGGTTTTCTTGAGCGTTTATTGGATGAGTCAGATCCAGTGGCGCGTACGGTGCTAGATAAAGCGGTGTTTTATGTGGTACCGAATATGAATCCTGATGGCAGTCGCCGTGGTCATCTGCGGACGAACGCTTGTGGTGCCAATCTTAATCGTGAATGGCAGACGCCGACATTAGAGCGCAGCCCTGAAGTCTACTATGTGCGTGCAAAGATGCAGCAGACGGGGGTCGATTTCTGTCTTGACGTACATGGCGACGAGGCGTTGCCCTACAACTTTATTGCTGGTGCTGAGGGGAATCCGAGCTGGACGCCACGTCAGGCAGGGCTGCAGAAATCCTATATGGATGCGTTAGTGGTAGCGTCGCCAGATTTTCAAACTGAGCATGGCTATGAGATTGATGCGCCCGGCACTGCGGATCTGCGGATCTGTACCAACTATATGGCCGAGACGTTTGACTGTCTGGCGATGACCTTGGAGATGCCGTTTAAAGACACCATCGATACCCCTGATCATGATGAAGGGTGGTCGCCAGACCGTTGCCGCCGGTTAGGTGAAGCCAATCTTAGTGCCATACTCAAGGTACTGCCGGAACTGGTTAGGTAGAAAAAAGGAGCTCCCATGGCGAACAATCGGCTGTTAAGCCCGTTGAAGTGGTTAGTCGGACTGATGTTAATGATGACTCTGTTTGCCTGCACCAGCAAACCGCGGACCGATGTGGATTACGACACCAGCTATGATTTTCTGCAGATGAAAACTTATGCTTGGTTGGCTCAGCCGCCGGAAGATGCGCAAACCACCAGTTTACATGCGTTGCGGGTGCAGGAGTCGGTGGATGCCGAGTTGTCACGTCGAGGGATGACCTTGGTTGATAGTGAGCAAGCCGATGTCTTGTTGGCGTATCACCTGGTGATTGATACCAAGTACAACGTGGATAATTATTACAGTCGTTGGGGGTATCGCAGCTATCACCGCGATCGTGTTGGTGGTTTTGGCGTTTCCAATACCCGTGTTCGAGAGTACCAGGTTGGCACCTTGCTGATCGATATGATTGATCCGGTAAAAAAGCAGGTGATCTGGCGTGGTTCTATGAGCAGTCGGGTGAAGAAAAACGTGGCGCCAGAAGAGCGTGATGTGATTATCCGCCAGAGTGTGGTTGATATTCTGGCACCGTTCCCACCGTTATAAATCGTCGTTTAACGACGCATTTCTCCAGCCGATAAAACCGGTGGCTTAGCGGCCGCCGGGTACTTCACCTGCATAATGGTTGATGATCCTGTCTATCTCACCACTTTCAGCCAGTTTGTCTAACAAGCTAGCGAGCTGTTTGGTATCAAACTTAGATTTGGCTGAGAACATACAGTGCACCTGATGCTCGGAAATTTTCAATTGGTGTTGGGTGAACCTCTGTTCCCCCGAGCTGTGTACCAGATAATTGGTGGTTATATTGTCGGCGATAACATAGTCAACTTGTTGGTTGAGCAAGGCGGCAAAGTTGTCAGCATGTTTGGATGCATCACTACGTTGGATATTGTGTTGTTCAAACTGTAACTCCAGCGTGGGGTAGTGAAAGCCCCGTATGGTGCCGACGCGGGTTAACGATAGATCGCCAATTTCATCCACTTTACGTTTGTCATCTGGTGGTCCGTATAGCCGATCCTGTTCCACGAAGAGTGGGCCGGACCAGACAAAGCGCTCCGGTTGCTTGAACCATGCCGGATTGGCAATACAGTTCATATCCAGTTCGCCTGTGTTCAGCTGGTTATCTAAATCAAGCCGGTTGACCTCTTTGAAGCTGACCTTGATATTGGCTTTTGCGGCCAGGGCGTCAGCGATATCCTTGATGATGCCGCTTTGCAGGGTACCGGTTGAAATGATCGCGTAGGGTGGCGCGTTGTGATAGCCATAACCCACAGTGAGGTTATTAGGCGTGGCGCTTAAAGCAGGAGACAATAAACCACAGGCTAAGACGCATTTAGATAACAGTCGAACTACAACCACGGTGGTGTCCTTTTTGCCGGAGTTATAAGAGATTGTTGCGATTGTTGTTGGAGATGGGAAAACAATCGCAACAGCAATAGACTCAATCTTATAGGTGACTTAGCTCCTTTTCTAGCGCTTTAGCCATGGTTGGCCTTGATTTTACCCGCTTTCGGTAGGCCGCTAGCTTGCTGGGCAAGCGCTGCTCCGATGTCATTGCCCAGTTCAGTGTGTGGGTGAGCAATATGTCGGCGATATGGAAATCGTCACCAAGCAGGTAGCCTTGTTCTGGCACCCAAGCTTCCGCCGTTGCCAAGGCTTGTTCAAACTCCCAAACGGCTGTTTCTATCACCGCTTCATGGCGCAGATGTTCCGGCAGGGCAAATCTGTGTTTCGCCATTGTCCACAGCGGTTGCTCTAGTTCGTTGCCGATAAAATTTACCCATTGATGGTGTAGCCCGGATGCATGCGAGCCTTTTTCTGGTAGCAACTTGCCCGCTTTTTCAGCCAGATAGAGGCAAATAGCGGCAGACTCTGTGAGCACCAAGTCGCCATCAGCAAGGGCTGGAATTTTGCCGAAAGGGTTAATCGCTAAAAACTCAGCTTGTTTGTGTTGTGCTTTTTTCAGGTCTATCAGCTGATAACTGTAGGGGAGTTGGAGCTCTTCTAACGTCCAGGAGACGCGGAGTGAGCGGGTACGTGGGTAACCATAAAGCGTGATCATAGGTAACTTCCTTTTGGCCAATAGCTAAGCATATATCAAGTTATCCACCATCACAGGTTGTAATTGTGCAATGAGTTGGCGAAAGTAGTCGCCTATTCCGTTGTTTATTAAACTCAATTGAACTGACTTGAAGCCTACACTGCAAATGAATCTGCAATCTGCAAGAACCCAGCTGTTCGAGATTATTTTTGGCACACAAACCCGTGCTGGACGCTATTACGATATCAGTTTAATCATTGCCATCCTTTTGAGTGTCGTGGTGGTGGTGATCGATTCTGTTGAGGGATTCAACAGTGAGTTTGAATCCGTACTCTGGTCATTGGAGTGGGGCTTTACTCTGCTGTTTACCGCTGAGTACCTGTTGCGGTTGTGGATATCGCCGAAACCCTTGGCGTATGCCCGCTCTTTCTTTGGCGTGGTCGATTTGTTGGCCGTATTGCCGAGTTATTTGGCTCTGTTGGTGGCGGGCGCGCAGTACTTGCTACTGATCCGTTTGTTGCGTGTGTTGCGCATCTTCAGAGTGCTGAAACTGGTGCGCTATCTGGGTGAAGCCAACGTGTTGATCCGCTCTCTGGTGCAGTCAAAACGTAAAATTCTGGTGTTCTTTTTGTCTGTCGGTGTGTTGATCGTTTTGTTTGGCGCGTTGATGTTTGCTATTGAAGGGCCAGAGCATGGCTTTACCAGTATTCCGATCTCTATTTACTGGGCGGTGGTGACGTTGACCACAGTCGGTTATGGCGACATTTCACCACAAACGCCGTTAGGGCAGGCTGTCGCCGCATTAGTGATGCTCACTGGCTATGCCATTCTTGCAGTGCCGACCGGTATTGTGACCGCTGAGTTATCGACAGAGATCTTGCGCCAACGTAGCTTAACGCGTTGCACTCAGTGTGAGCGGGGGGGGCACGAGGCTGACGCCGAGTTTTGTAAATTTTGTGGCAGTGAACTGCCAGAGCCGCTGATAAAAGATAATCCCCACAGCTAGCGAGTGTGTTGCCTTACTGGTAAAGCTGGCTGACCATTAATTGGATAGATAATGACGTTAAATCTTACTTCGTATTGCCGACCTGCTATGACAGCCAGGTTGACTGGCCTTTTGTTTTCCGCCTTGCTGCTTAGTGCCTGTGAGCCCGTCGCAGATGCACCGATCTATACGCCAGTGACGGCAACGGATCCTCTGGCCAGTCAGATGATCGAATGGGCCATGGTGTCTGGTATGAATGGTGAGCAAACATTAGCCGTGACAGAGGCTAATCGGCGTTTCTCCGGTTACTTAGCAGCAGAGTTTGGCACGCTGCAGGATGCCGAGTTGCGGGATCAGAATTTTTCGCTATTTAACCAGAAGATATTGGCGCACTACCTGAAGGGCGGCACTGCCCATCGTGATGGCAAAGTGACATTGTCGCAATGCGGCAATGTTGCGGATATCCAAGCAAAACATGGGGTGCTACCGGTGCGATACAGCATGTATGCCTGTTTTGCTGACAGTCCGGCATTTGCCAGTTGGGTATACACCATGTCTGCTGAATATATTGACCGCCACGGAAAGGTGGTTGCCGTCGAACTGCTCGGTGCTGCTGGGCGTGCGGAAGATAAAGCGACACTGGAGGATAAACAGGTTTGGTTTACCGAGCTGATCCAGACCCGGCAAGCTTTTATCCGCAAGGCACTATCGGCACTCAGTGCAGCGCAGCAACAACCGTTCGCGGAAAGCGCGATTGTCGCGGCAAACCTGAGTAAAACGGCTGTGTCGCTCTATGCTGCCACGCCAGATCAGGGTTTCCAAAAGATCGGCGCAATAGCCTGTGAGGCAGCACATGGTTGCCAGTTGCAGGCTGAATAACCACTGTTAGAGGCTGAATTAGCAAAGCGTTATATCTAGCCTCTATTTATATCTAAAATGTCTAATGGATGGGCTCTCGCTCATCCATCTCCTGCCGATAACCTAGGTATCTCTATTGATGAAGTTAATTGATACCTATGACAGCCCTGACTCTCGATCGTTTGCAGACACAGTCGAGCCATTTTGCCTCCCGTGAGCAGTCACGGGAGATTGTGCGCCGTGGCGAGGGCCTGCCTGCGAGCAATCGTAATACCGCGCCACAGACTGCAGCACAGCCCTCGGCTGTGCAGGCTGGTTTGGCGACTGCTGAAGCCGATTTAGCACAACAACAAGCCCAGCGACTGGCTGCCAGTGCCAATCTCAACTCAGCTTCTTCTTTAGCCAACTTTTCTCTACGTAGCCCCGAAGCCAGCGATGCTGTGCCCGATCTAGACGCGTTGCCGCTGACTCCGGAACTGCGGGTGGCGGTGCAGATGATGGAAGCGCTGGCAGGACGTAAGTTTGAGCTGTTTGCCCTCGATCACCTACCGCAGCAATCCGCTGCGGCGTCCGGTTTCACCTATTCGGCACAGGCGCAGCTGTCCGTTGAGATGACCGCCCCTGTTGATGACACGCCGGTGTTGGTGATTGAGCGGGTGTCGGAGCAAGAGCGGATGAGTTTTAGTGCCAGTGGTCAAGTCACGTTGGCAAATGGTGACATCCAGGTGTTCTCCGTATCCTTGATGATGGCCAGAGATCAGCAGCAAGTGAATCTGTCTGCGACTACTGCTGGTGCGTTGAAAGACCCGTTGGTGTTGAACCTGGGGGGCAATGGTGTGTCGCTCAGTGAGCAGAAACATGAAATAGATCTGGATGCAGACGGCGAAACCGAGTCTGTTGCCATGCTGGGGAAGCAGAGTTTTTATCTGGTGTTGGATAGCAACGGTAACGGTGAGGTTGATGATGGGCGTGAACTGTTTGGTGCGCTCAGCGGCAATGGTTTTGCTGATCTGGCGGCATTTGATGAAGATGGTAACGGCTTTGTTGATCAAGGCGACAGCGTGTTTAATCAGCTACGACTGTGGCAACCACAGACAGAGCAATGGCTGAGTTTGGCCGATGTGGATGTGATGGCGCTGTATGTGGGTAGTGAAAGCACCCCGTTCATGCTGAAGGATAGCGACATGAGCTTACAGGGCGCGGTGAGGTCGACCGGATTTTTCCTGCGTAATGAGGGGCCCGCCGGTACCTTGCAACAGGTCGATCTAGTGGTGTGATCGACCTGACCTCAACATAACTGTTTTAGTTAGATCTCCATTTTCAGGATCTTAGAGCGGCGCTGCAGGTTATACATCTGCTGTTTTTGCGGCGGTAGGTCGGACACATCGGCAGGGACAAAGCCATGCTCTAAGAACCAATGAATACTGTGCGTGGTTAAGGCAAACAGTGTTTCGATACCCATCCGTTTGGCTTTTTGTTGGATCATCCGTACCAGTTCTGTACCGCGGTCAGCAGAGCGGTATTCGGGATCCACGGCTAGGCAGGCCAGTTCACCGACATGGCTGTCTTCAAACGGGTAGAGGGCTGCACACGCCACCACTAAACCATCTCGTTCAGAGATGGTGAAACGGTCAATCTCCACCTCTAGCTGTTCCCGTGAACGGCGCACCAGAATCCCCTGTTTTTCCAACGGCCGGATCAGGTTCAAAATACCGCCAATATCATCAATCCGTGCCTGACGTACCTGTTCTGCTGGCTCGGTCACTACCTGTGTGCCGATACCCTCGCGAGAGAATAACTCCTGCAGGATCGCACCATCCACTTCACCACTAATTAGATGGCAGCGGGGCACACCGCTGCGGCAAGCCTTAATGGCTGCGAGCAGGAAAGGCTTGGCCGCTGAGCAGTTGGCTTTACCGTCGTCATAGCTTTGCAGCAGTGCTTCGGCTTCTGATGGCATCAGCTCGGCGATCACCTGACCATCGGGATCTAGTAACCCTTGGTCGGCGCAAAAGCCAATCACTTTATCTGCTTTGATACGGATGGCTATCTGTGTGGCCACCTCTTCGGCGGTCAGATTAAAGCTTTCGCCGGTAACCGATGCGGCGACGGGACCATGGATAACAATGGAATTTTGATCGAGCTGACGGTTGATACCAGCCACATCAATCCGTCGTACCTTGCCACTGTGACAAAAATCGATGCCGTCGATGACACCAAGGGGTTGAGCTATCACAAAGTTGCCACTGACCACGTTTATCTGTGTGCCCTGCATCGGCGTATTGGCCAAGCTCATCGATAACCGCGCCATGATCTGCAGCTGCAGCGAGCCTGCCACGCCGGAGATAACATCCAACGAATCGGCGTCGGTAATACGGGTATGTTGGTGGTATTCGCAGGCAATTTTCGCTTTGGTGAGCGCTTCATCTATCTGTGGACGAGCGCCGTAGACCAATACAATGCGGATCCCCAAGGTATTTAGCAGGGATATATCATTAATGATATTACGGAAGTTCTCGTGCTTGATCGCTTCGCCGCCGAGCATAATGACAAACGTCTTACCGCGGTGAGCGTTAACGTAGGGAGAGGAGTGTCGAAAACCATCGACCAGATCAGTTGTACGCACGTTTATCATATTCCGCTGCTAGTTTGCCGTTAAGGATAGATCGAACTTCAGGGGGATAGCTATCGACCTGAATGGGGTTTAATCAAAAACTCTCGATTTAACAAGCGACAGGGTACAAAAATTGGCGTTTTAAGGCTACTTATCGCTGACGATCTTCTATGATTAAAAGCGATATTTTTCTTTATGTTAGGGAGTAACAACAAATGAAAGTAGGTAAGTGGTTATTAGGGATCGTTGGTGTGGTGGTGATCGTCGCAGGGGTCTTGATATACGGCGTGTTGAGCAATCTCGACAGTATCGTAAAAACCTTGGTGGAAAAAGTGGGCAGTGACGTCACCAAGGTGGAAGTGACCCTTGATAGCGTCAATATCAAATTGACTGATGGACGGGGTGAATTGCAAGGGCTGACATTGGGCAATCCGACAGGTTTCGGCTCTGATTATCTATTTGACCTGAATGACATTGTGCTCGATATAGACCCGGCTTCGTTGACCAAAGATGTGTATGTCATCAATGAGATTAAGGTGGATGGTGCCAAGCTGATCGCCGAGCAGAAAGGTGGTAGCACTAACCTCCAAGCGTTGCTGAAAGGAATGCAATCCGGTGCGCAGAAACCGGCGGAACAACAGCCAAAAGAGAGCCAACCTGCTGAAGCTGGTGCCGATGTGAAACTGGCGGTGGAGAAGTTTACCTTGTCGAATAATGCCGTCACCCTGATGACCGAGCAGTTTGGTGAGCATAAGATCACCATGCCAACCATCGCCCTGACCAATCTCGGCAGTGCCAGCAAGGGGTTGACACCGGAGCAACTTACTTCGGAGATTGTTTCTCAGATTACCAAGCAAGTTGAAAAGCGCGTAACCGAGGAACTGAAGAAATTGGCCGAAGAGAAAGTGAAAGAGAAAGCCAAAGATAAGTTAGGCGGCGGTTTGCTCGATAAACTTGGCGGTTAATCTGCTATCTAGAGCTCAGATCCAATATGGGTCTGAGCTTGCTATGTCAGTTCCAGACAGTGCGATATCTTTTTAAGCGGTTATCACGAGAGCGACAAACCTTGGTGGTATAACCGACGAGCAATGCACTGTGTTTAAATGAATACCTCAGCTGTTGCTCTCTTCTGTACAGCCCTGTGGAAATCTTTTGCAGTCGTCATCGATCACTAACCAGGAGACCTGGCTATCCGTGTGAATATGGTAGGTGGGTTGCACCTGACTGGGCTTATCTAACGTGGCGATGGTCATGGTGGTGTAATCGGGATGGCGGGTGTCGCGATAGGTGAGTGTCGACCCACAGTCAGGGCAAAAACCACGACGAACATATTCTGATGATGGGTATTCGTTGACCGTTCCCTTTGTCCAGCTGACTTGCTCGGTCTTAAAGTCCATCCAACTGGCGACTACAGCACCAGTATGTTTTTGGCATTGGCGGCAGTGGCAGTGATCTGCGGCGAATGGCATCGCGCTTGTCTGATAACGGATAGCGCCACATAGGCAGCCGCCTCGGAGTTGGGTTTTATCTGTCATTGTCTCGTTGCTCGCCATAGTCCTGCTACTAATTATCGGTGGTTGATGCGCCGCTTTATCATCAGGTTAATTTCGACAAAGCGGAGTGAAATTGCAACAGTAAGATGGGTAATGACTAAAAAGCCCCCGCGAACGGAGGCTTAATATTGTTAGTGCTAGGGCTGATCAACGGCGCTTCTAGCGCGGACGCGGGGCGCTCTTTCCTTTTTGGCCCGCTTTGTTCCGTGGGGTAGGGCGCGCACCGCTTTTGCTCTGACCTGCTTTAGCTTGACCAGCTTTAGCTTGGCCGCCTTTGCCACCGGGGCGGTTTGCTTCATTGCCGCCGTTGTGACGACCTTTTTGTGCCTGCTTACCAGATGCCTTTTTCTTGCCTGTGCCGCGTTTGGGCTGTTCATCATGGCTGCGTGCACCTAGTGGCTGGTCGCTACTAAAACGGGTTAAGCCGCGTTGTGATGGTGCAGGGCGATTTCTGCCACTTTGGGCTTTTTGTCCGCCGTCTACGGACGCTTTACCACCACGGCTAGTGTGCGTGGCGGGCGCGACAAGGTGGTTGGGGCCGTTACCAATCAACTGGCTTAATCCCATGTTCTTCAACCCTTCACGGATCAGATCGGCGTTTTCCGGTGCATGATAACGCAGCAGGGCACGGTGGAACTTACGCTGTCTACCTTTCTTGGCTACGGGGATCTTGCCTACCTTGTGATTCACTTTATGCAGCGGATCCACTTCGGTGTGATACATGGTGGTGGCATTGGCTAAAGGCGATGGATAGAAGTTTTGCACCTGATCCAGCTTAAAGCGGTTCTGTTTTAGCCACAGCGCCAGGTTCACCATATCTTTGTCGGTGGTGCCGGGATGCGCGGAGATAAAGTAAGGGATCAGATACTGCTCTTTGCCTGCTTCTTTCGAGTACTTGTCGAACAGCTCTTTAAACTTGTAGTAGGTGTCCATGCCCGGCTTCATCATCTGTTTCAGCGGGCCCTGCTCGGTATGTTCTGGGGCGATCTTCAGGTAGCCACCGACATGATACTTGGCTAACTCTTTCACATAGCGCGGATCTTCTACAGCCAGATCATAGCGGACACCGGAAGCGATCAGGATCTTCTTGATCCCTTTGATATCGCGGGCACGACGATACAAGTTGATGGTCGGTGTGTGGTCGGTATCCATGTGGTGACAGATATCCGGATAAACACAGGAGAAGCGGCGACAGGTCTGTTCTGCTTTTGGGCTTTTACAGTTAAGCCGATACATGTTGGCGGTAGGGCCACCAAGATCGGAGATCACGCCGGTAAATCCGGGAACTTTGTCGCGGATCTCTTCGATCTCCTGAACAATCGAATCTTCAGAACGACTTTGAATGATGCGCCCTTCATGCTCGGTGATGGAGCAGAATGAACAGCCACCAAAACAGCCGCGCATGATGTTGACTGAGGTCTTAATCATGTCGTAAGCGGGGATCTTTGCTTTGCCATAACTGGGGTGGGGGATGCGTTGATAAGCCATGCCAAACACCCGGTCCATCTCGTCGGTGGACAGCGGATAAGCTGGTGGGTTAACCCACACCCAGCGATTGCCAGCTTGTTGAAATAGTGCGCGAGCACAGCCGGGGTTGGTTTCCTGATGCATTACCCGAGAGGCGTGGGCATAAAGGTACTTATCTTCCGCCACCCGCTCATAGGCAGGCAGTTTGATATAGGTGTATTCCCACGGTTTACGTTTATCTGCTTTGGCATTAAACGGCATCACAGTGATCGCCTGTGCCGTCTCCGGTGCCGCCGCTTCTTCGGCAGCAGACTTTTCGCTGCAGGTGCTGACATCCTCCACCTGATAAGGATTCGGCAGTGGATCTATTTTTCGCAGGCCATCGAGATGGGTGGAGTCTAAGCCTGACCAGCCTTCGAGCGGTTGATTACGCAGCACCGCGGTGCCACGAATGTCCTGCATATCACTGATGCTTTTCCCTTCGGCAAAGCGGTGTGCAATGTCTGCCAGGGGGCGTTCTGCATTGCCGTATACCAGTAAGTCTGCTTTGGAATCAAACAGTACAGATTTGCGGACTTTGTCTGACCAATAGTCGTAATGGGCGATGCGGCGCAGGCTGGCTTCAATGCCGCCGATGACAACCGGTATGCCTTTATAAGCTTCTTTACAGCGTTGGGTGTAAACCGTGACGGCACGATCCGGACGTTTACCGCCTTCGTTATTGGGCGTGTAAGCGTCGTCATGGCGGAGTTTACGATCGGCGGTATAGCGGTTGATCATCGAGTCCATGTTGCCCGCGGTGACACCGAAGAATAGATTCGGTTTCCCCAGCGCCTGGAATGCGTCTTTGCTGGTCCAGTCTGGCTGGGCGATAATCCCCACTCGAAAGCCTTGAGACTCCAGCATTCGGCCAATCACTGCCATGCCGAAGCTAGGATGGTCGACATAAGCATCGCCAGTGACAATGATAATATCGCAGCTATCCCAACCGAGGGCGTCCATCTCTTTCTTGGACATAGGAAGAAACGGAGCCGTGCCATAGCATTCGGCCCAGTACTTGGGATAGGAGAAAAGTGGTTGTTCAGCGTGCTGCATTTAATACTCTCGAAAACCGGCACCGGGCCGTTTGGGGCGCGAATTATATCAGCTGGTGAAAAAATGTTCAGCTAAAGCTTATGTTTCGGTGTTTGGCCGACACAACAACAAAGCGGAGGCTCGAGAGCCTCCGCTTATCACAACATATGATTGAAATTAGAAATAGAGTCGAACGATAGATTCAGCCACACATGCAGGGCGGCGACAGCCTTCGATCTCGATGGTGATCTCTTTAGTTAGTTCTAGTCCGCGCTTGATCGGTTCGATTTTGGCTAAGCGGGTACGTGCGCGCAGCTTGTTGCCTACCTTCACCGGATAGGGATAGCGAACCTGATTAAGGCCATAATTTACCGCCATCTTAGCGGTTGGGTACATTGGCTCATCCGGATTCACGCTTTCTGTTAATACTGGCAATAAAGAAAGCGTTAAAAAGCCATGGGCGATGGTGGTCTTAAAAGGTGATTCTGCCGCAGCACGTTCAGGATCTGTGTGGATCCATTGAAAGTCCATAGTGACTTCGGCGAACTGATCGATCCGTTGTTGATCGATTTCCAGCCACTCGCCCACATGGATCTCCTGGCCAATATGGTTGGATAACTCGATTAACAGTGTTTGTGCTTCAGGGTGTAAAACAATCGCTTTCGGCTGAGCTTCTGCGTTGTCGTTAGTGAGTGGACGGAGTGGGTGTTCTCGTACCCAGGAGGCCAGTTGGGTATTGTTCGCTTTATTTAAAAACTCAGTCCAATAGTCACGGATTGTGGGCGAGATCCATTCCTTTAATTGAAACTGGTGCTGTGCTTGCGCCAGGATCTCGCTTTTCTTTTTTATGAAGTCGACGACTTTCATCCGCGTTTACCTTGTTTTTAAAACTGTGTCACAGGGACGTATTTTAGCTGATACAGCCCCCCGATGGGAAGCCGTGGTCTGAGCAGTGCAGTCTCGTTATGAATTCAATGCTTCATAAAGGCGGTTAATATGTTCCGGTTGCAGGAAGTTCTCGACCAGTTCTGCAGGCATCGGGCGACTGAGCAGATAGCCCTGCACCTCGTCACAGTTCGCGTCTGCTAGGATCGACAGCGTATGTAGGTCTTCAACCCCTTCCGCCACTACCATAAAGTTGAGCGTATGTGCCACGGAGATAATGGTTTTAATAATCTCCAGATCTGAAGGCGAATCATGCAGCGCGGCGACAAAGCTTTGATCGATTTTAAGTGTGTCTGCTGGCAGTTGGCGCAGGTAATTCAGGCTGGAATAGCCAGTACCGAAGTCATCAATCGCTACTTTAACCCCCATGGCGCGCAGCGCTTGCAACACAGAGATGGTTGAGTCGATATTTCCGATCACCATGCTTTCGGTGATCTCTAACTCCAATAATCCAGGGGTGATATGAAATTCATCAAGTAGTGCTTGTACTTGCGCCAAAAAGTCTTCTTGATAAAGCTGCTTCACAGACAGGTTAACTGCCATACCGATAGTGGCATGCCCCAGTTCACGCCAAAGGGCTAACTGTTGGCAGGCCTGGCGCAGCACCCACTGACCAATCTCTAAGATGAGATCACTCTCTTCGGCCAGGGGAATAAACTCACCGGGAGAAATAATGCCATGCTCAGGACAGTGCCAGCGCACTAAGGCTTCAAAGCCGATGAGGCGCATCCCTTTGGTATGGATCTTGGGTTGGAAGTAGAGCTCTAAGTTGTTGTCACTGACCGCGTTGCGCAGGCGAGATTCCAAAGACAAGCGGTGTAACGCTTGTGCTTCCATCTGCGGTTGAAAGCTGGCCGCGGTATTTCGTCCTGCCGCTTTGGCTTGATACATCGCCATATCGGCTTTACGGATCAGGTCATCGACGGTGGTTGCGTGGCGGGGCGAGAAGGCGATACCGATGCTGGTGGATATCTTAATCTGTTCGTTTAGCTCTTCAAATGGGGCGGCAAGGGCATTGAGAATTCGCTTGGCAATAGCATCGGCTTCGCTTTCAGCGTTAATACCGTCGAGCAGAAGTACAAATTCATCGCCACCGAAACGTGCCAGGGTATCCTGTTCCCGCAAGCACTCTGTAATGCGCTTTGAAACAGTGCATAGGAGCTTGTCTCCAGATTCATGGCCGAGCAGGTCGTTGACGTCTTTAAAGTGGTCGAGATCCAAAAACAAAACCGCGAGGAAACTTTGTGAGCGTTTCTTTTTCAGTAATGCTTGCTCAAGGCGATCGACAAACAGTTGCCTGTTGGGCAGACCGGTCAAAGCGTCGTGGCAAGCTTGAAAGCGGATCTGCGCTTCTTTGCGCTTTAACTCGGTGACTTCGCGAAAGCTCCACACCCGACCTGAGAGTACGCTATCAATTATCTTTGGACGCGAGCAGTACTCCAGATAACGGGCATCTTTTAGGCTTAACACCCCGGTTAACTCAGCCAGTGGATTATCTTCAAGTGCATGCAACATGGCATACAGATCACCTGGTATCTCTAGCTGGGCGGCTAGCGTATCCAGCAGCACAACTTCATTCTGTTGTGAGGGATCTTTCGCGACGATGCCAAACAGGTGTGTCGCCGGTTGGTTGTATGCCAAGTAGTTGCCCTGACGATCGACAACGATAACGGCATCCTGGATCGCATCCAGAGTAATATTGAGTGTGGCAACACGACTGGAAAGTTGGGCGTTCTGCTCGACCAGCTCTGCAGACATTAGTTCGAGCGAGCGCTCAACCAGTGCTCGGTCTTCATCATTCTGTTCGTAGGCTTGTTCGACAGTGACAAGTAGTTGCTGGATCTGTTCGGGCAACTCAGTCAAATCAATATTGGCACGCTTTAGTTGGCGTGCCAGTAGTCTATGCATCTTGGCTACAGCTCAGTTATCGTTGTGATTGTCATGGTTTGGTTATGCAATGCGCAGTCTCCGGTTTCTACTACTGGAGACAGCTCACCATAAGAGTAGAAGCCGCATTGTACAGTATTTGCCCCAAGCAATTCTTTGACGGCTTCCACTTCTTCTTCAATACGCTGTTTCAAAACCATTTTTCGGCCTACGCAACTGACTAATATCGTCAATTGTGGCGAATGCTTTAGCATTTTTGAGGTGGCTTGCGCGGCGCCGGTCGCGCCATCGATCAGGCGATCGAAATTGGCTTTCATTAGTTGTGCATAACAGCCTTGCGGCATATCACCCGCAAAAGTCATGCTTTGTTCTTGTTCATTGATGCCAAGAATGGTGCGGACCACCGCTGGTTGATCTTCATCGACCTTTACACTGAGCGGAAACAGCAAGCCAGAGGCGGGCAGGTCAGCAGCATACTCGCCAAGGTATTTCTTATATAATGTCAATGCCGATTGCCCATCAAGTTGCAGCAATACATTATCTTTCGCCGCAGTGATCTTGCGTGGTGGGCCAAAGGGATCCCAGCCGCCTAATGAGCCATGGCCGACTTCCAGTCGATCACCATATAAGCCGACGGCGATGACTTGGTTCTGATGGACCTGTTCATTGTGCCAGGTATAGGTGGCTGCAAAGCGGTCGCCATCTCCAGCCAATCCACCACTGACTAAACATCTGTTTGCTAAAACTGTGGTTAAACCGCGAGCTAGAGCGGTGCCATTAATATTGATCCCCTCAGAGAAAACTAAGGTGTGTTTTAGCGCCGTCAAATCAAGCTGCTTAGCCAGTTGCTTGCCCATGGTTTCACTATCAAGGGCGCTGGTATGCCGTGCCGACACCACCTTACAGCAACTGTGCTGTAGGTGTATCGCGGTTAATGACAGGCTGTCATCTGCAACACTTATGTCACTGATTTCACCAGCGGTACTACAGCCGACGAATTCGGCATCAGGAAAGCATTTATGCAGCATCGGATACTGCTGCCGGTAACTTTGTTGAGTGCCAAAGACCAACACCAATTCAGCATCCGGTAATGATTTCTCATTGATTGGGGCTGACCAGCTATCGTTAACAAAATTGGCTTGGAAAAGCTTCATCTACAAATGACCGAAAACGGGATGGTTTATGAAGTGTAGCTTTTTCATTTTATTATCGTTATGTCAGCAGACAACAATCACTCTGATGATCCTGCCCAATACTATTTTGTTTGTTGCGAAGTGGCGCTTTAACTTGGCTGTGGCTACTCAGCGGCTAAAACAAGAAATGGCTTCAATCCAGAGATTGAAGCCATTGTTTATTATTACGTTTTGGCGTTAGGCTGCCTGATGGGTCACTTTACTGTGCAGTGAATCATCCTTGCCGCCGCAGGCTTTGAAAAAGGCATACATGATGTCAGTACGGCTGATGGTGCCAACTAATACCCCATTCTCAACCACTGGGTATATCTTCGGGCGGCTCACATCTGCTTCAGCTAAGCGCTCTTCTAGTGATTGCGCCTTGTAGCTTAAAACGAAGCCGCTATCGGTCACCGGGTAGACCTTCTCGCGGTCAACCGAGATAAACTCAGCCAGCTTAATCAGGCAGTCGCCCGGCGCTACGGTTGCCACTTCACGACGCATGATGCTGCCAACTGTTTTTTCTGCACTGAGTTCGTAATCCGCTAACCAGAGTTCACGCAGTAGATCATGCTCAGAGATAAAGCCTACCAGCTGATGATTGCTGTTAACCACTGGCATACCTGTCTGGTGGAGGCTGAGCATTGCTGTCAGTGCATCCATTAAGCTGGTGTTTTCAGTCAGGCTGGCAGTAGGAGCGTGCATAAATTCTTTAACTTGCAGAGTGACATTGCTGTTTTTCATGATGGTAGTTCCTTTAATTTTGTCTAAATGATTTACTATTTTTGATTCAGATTTGAGTGTTGGACGACGGTAAATTCCCCAGTAGGTCAGGCCGACAAACATGGCGCCGCCGATGATGTTGCCTAGGGTGACCGGAATGAGGTTGTTGAAAATAAAGTTGCTGAATGTCAGGTCACTGAATGCTTGTGCAGACATGCCTGTTGCAGCCCAAAAGTCTGGGCCTGCGCCTGATTTAATCGCTATAGCCAGCGGTACCATGAACATATTGGCAACGCAGTGTTCGAAGCCTGTGCTGACAAATAGAGCCACTGGAAGCACAACCAATAACGCCTTAGTGAGCACATCTTCACTGCTGAATGTCATCCAGATACCGAGACAAACCAGCATGTTACAAAGAACCCCAAGGGCAACGGCCTGACCAAATCCATGATGTAATTTGTGTTGAGCGATCTGTAGGGCATTCACCCCCCACTGGCCACTGTCGAGCATGTAGAGCTTGGCGCTATAGACCAAAGCCACCAGTACTAAAGCACCGACAAAATTGCCCAGATAGACACGCCCCCAACAAGCCAATTGCTGACGATGAGAGATGCGTTTACTGGCACGTGCAATAGAGGTGAGCACGGTGCTGGTGAACAGTTCGCCGCCACAAATGACGATCAGTACGAGGCCAATGCTGAAAGCAAAGCCGCCAACCAATCTAGATAGTCCCCACGATGCTTCGTGATTACCTGTGGTCACGGTAATGTAAAAGATAAAGGCTAGGCCAATGAAGATGCCCGCTGTCACGGCAAGGGCGATGGAAGTGGCTGGTGCTTTCACCACTTTTTTGTATCCATACTGCTCTGCTGTTTGGGTCATCCTCTCCGGCAGCTCTAAGCCAGCGGTTTCAGATTTGTTCTCGATAAGTTTCATCTGCTGCTCGTCGCCTCCTGTAAAGTCATACTGTTTCTCCAAGGTTTGATAAGTGCCGTTACCGCAGTGCTGTGGTGACCGGCCTAATCAAATTAGGCGGAAATCAAACAAAAGAAAAATTGATAATTTATGTAATGTGGTTAAGCTAAATTGATATCAGATAAAGCTTGCTTTAGTGATTTGTGATTCAATTAACAAAAGCTTTTTTAAACAATGAATTAGGTGTTTTTTGATGCGTTATACGCTGAAACAGATAGCTGTCTTTGAAGCGGTTGCCAGTTATGAAAGTGTTAGTGTGGCGGCCAAGAAATTGGCGCTGACACAATCTGCGACCAGCATGGCGTTGTCACAATTAGAAAAACTGTTAGGGCAGCCGTTGTTTGAACGGAATGGAAAGCGTATGTCGCTGACCCCTTGGGGCCAGTGGCTTCGGCCAAGGGCAAAAAAGTTGCTGTTTGATGCGCAACAGATTGAATTGGGCTTCACTGGGCAGCAGTTAATCAGTGGTGAATTGTGTCTTGGTGCGAGCCAAACCGCAGCAGAGCATTTAGTGCCTTCTCTTATCAGTAAAATTGATACTGATTTCCCAGAGCTCAGAGTATCGGTCGATGTTGAAAATACCGAACATATTATCCAAGGGGTACTGGATCATGAGTATCAATTGGGCGTGATAGAGGGGCGTTGTGACGACTCTCGGGTCAATCAGGAGATCTGGTGTCACGATCATCTGGTGATTATCGCAGCCCTGAATCACCCCTATGCCAAGTATGAGCGGATCAGTTTGGCCCAGTTAGAGCAGGCCAAGTGGGTTTTACGGGAGCCTGGTGCCGGTACTCGGCGTATTTTTGATTCTGCGATCCACGGTCTTATCGATAATCTTGATGTGTGGCGTGAGTATGAGCATGTGCCGATCCTGAAAAGTATGGTGAAAAATGGCGCTTATCTCAGCTGTTTGCCCTATCTGGATGTGGCGAAAGCGATTGAATTGAAAGAGATTGCCTGTCTTAACGTGCCTGAGCTGAATATGGCACGCACCCTTTCGTTTATCTGGCGCAAAGATGGCGGCGACAATTCCCTGCGTGATTGCATCATGTCGGAAGCTAAGTGGTTAGCGAAGCGCGGTTTGGTGTCTAAGCCATAAATATAATTGATACTTTCGAGGTTGGTTATTTATTGCTCTGATTTAAACGGGCATACGACACAAGCCGCTTTGCTTGCATCGCAAGCAGGTGAAGTGGAACGCCGTGAAGCGATGCTTCGCGGCCGGACGGCACGCGAACTTCAGTTCGATTCCGGTGTGGCCTTGCAGGCAATAAAAAAGCCTTATCCGAAGATAAGGCTTTTTTATAAAATTTGGTGCCCAGACCCGGAATCGAACCAGGGACACGGGGATTTTCAATCCCCTGCTCTACCGACTGAGCTATCTGGGCGTAGTTTTCTAAATCTTGCTCATTTTATCTCACCCCTCCATGGAGTACTTTCCGGCTCGGCGTCCTGCCTCGCGTTCGACAGCTGCAAAGCGTTGCTTTGGTCTGTCTCACCCAACTGAGCTATCTGGGCGTGTCTTGCAACTCACTATTTCGTGAGGAGGGCTATTAAACGGATTTACGCCGAGCAAGTCAACAGTGATAAGAAAATGTTGCGCTGTTTGCTGGTTATTTATCCGGTTAGGTCGCATTGATTGTCATTATTTAACCAGTTCAGTGCTTCCTGAGGAGTGCTGAAATAACCTCGTTTAACTTCTGGATGCGCCTGCCAAAGTTGTTCGAGCACCGTTTTTCTGATGTGAACATTGGCAATAGCATAAGCGACTCGCCGCAATCCGATCTGTTTCATGCGTGCGTGGAGATGGCGTACAGCATCTTCGCTGTCCGGTGTGGACAAAGCCCAATGACCGGCGTCAACATAAGCTTTATCAGGAATATATCGCTGGTCGGCAAGCTGCAGGGCAATCGACTTGTGCATCAATTGAATACCTTGGGCGTTGAAGCTGCCGCTGATGGTAAGCATCATTAAATTGTTTTCGACCGCAAACTTCCATTGTCCATGTGCCGCAAGTGATTCTTGATTCATTGCCCTGTTCCAGACTGGTAATGCATTAATCGCCTCGTTCGGTTACTTATCTTGAGTTCGCTATCGCTGTACTTTGATAATGCCGTCACTATAAAGCAATTCATATGGTTCCTTGCATTTTGCGTCGCCAAACTGGTTATTGTTTCAGCTATTGCACCGACCAAATTACAACTATATGGCACGGATCAATTTTAGCATTAGCTAAACCCTGTGAACTGTTGTCAGAAAAATATACACTTGGTTTCTTAGGGACGAGAATACCGCTTTCCCCCAACAGCATGGAATAGCTTATGAGCCAACCTGTCACCTCTTTGCAATCACTCGTTAAGCTTTTCTCCCGTGGCAAGCTGTTCCTGCTATTTTCGTTATTGGCGTTGGTACTGGCCGGTGCAGCTAGTGTGTTGATTAAGCGAGACACCATACTGCCAGGTTTTGCTGAACTTGAGGAAGCCGAAGTCAGAGGGCGTATTGCCGTATTTGACGCCTTGCTTGATGAGTCTAGGCAGCATTTAGCACGTTTAGCCTTGGTGTCGGGTGAACATTTGCGTAATGGTGTTTATGAGCAGCTAGATCGTGATGGTAGAACAGATGCTACCTTACGGACGAACCTCAATCAGTGGGCGGTGTTGCTACAGGTTGATTTTGTCCTACTCATGGATCCCAAAGGGCAACCTTTGTTTATCTATGCCTTTGACCAGGCAAAACAGCAACCGCTGCGAAGTGAGCACCTGCTGCAATTAGTGCAAACACTTCCCCTCGCTGCACGCCCTGTTGAGCGAAAACAGGTGACTAGTGGTGCGGTGATGACAGACCATGGCGCTATGCAGTTGGCGATGGCCCCCGTGGAATCAAGCAGCCAAAGTGATGGTCCTGGGATGTTGGTTGTCGGCACCCTGATGGAGAGTCGGGTCGCAAAGAAGTTATCAAATATTACCCGTACTGAGTCCGCCGTAACCTTCCTCAGTCCGCAGCAAGTCGCTGCAAACACTCTCACGCGACTGCAAGAGCACGGTCAGTTGCTGCGGGAGAACAGTGCAAATGAGATTGAGATCAACCAGTTGTTAGTTGGTGATACTGGTTTTGCCCCACTCATTCTGCGCGTTGCTGTTGATCGTGATTTGATGCGACGGGGTGAACAGGAAGCCAAATTGGTGATGAGCCTGATATTGCTGGCTTCTTGCCTGTTGGTGATCGCCGTTATCGCTATTCTTGGTTTTTATGTGGTCTTTTTGCGTCGTTCTCAACAACGAATTAAGGCGGTGGTGAGCCGCCGAACCGAGCAGCTGAAAGAGGCTCGTGACAAGTCTGAAAGAGCCTTGCAGGAAGCGGAGAAAGCGAGTGAGGCCAAAAGCGCATTTTTAGCCAATATGAGCCACGAGGTACGAACACCAATTAATGGCATTATCGGTATGGCGGAACTTGCTGCTGAGTTTCCCCTGTCAGCGGATCAACGCAGCGTGGTTGACACCATTATGAAAGAGGCGGAAGCCCTGCGTATGTTGATCAATAACGTCTTGGATCTGAGTAAATTTGAAGCGGGTTGTTTGGAGTTGGCTAAGGTCGACTTTGGCTTGGTGAACTGTATCGAAGAGCTATTTTCCGCGGTGACTTTGCGTGCCTCTAATAAACCGATCCAATTCCATTGCCAGATCGCGCCGAATGTCCCGCTAATGGCGACCGGTGATCCCATGCGACTTCGACAAGTTTTAATGAATCTGGTCGGTAATGCGGTGAAATTCACCGAAACTGGTGATATCCGTCTTGAAGTCGAAGTGTTGGAATCGTTGCCTGAGCAGTGGTACCTGAAGATTTCGGTGCGTGATACCGGCATTGGTATGACCGCTGAGCAACAGGCGAGGATCTTTGAACCATTCCGTCAGGCAGATGTGTCTATTACCCGTGAGTACGGTGGCACGGGGTTGGGCACCTCCATCGCGCTTGAGTTGATTGATATGATGGATGGCGAGTTGGCGGTTGAGAGTGAATTGGGGCAGGGCAGTTGTTTTTGGTTCACCCTGCACCTAGGACGGGCGCAAAACCGGGCGCTCGTTGGCCAGTCCCAGGACAACCTGGAGCTGCCGACTATATTAGTCGCTGAGCCAAATGAGCAAGTGCGCTCGACGCTCGGACTCTATTTGCAAAGTATGGGCTATCAAACCTTGTTGGCGGCGGATTGGTCGCAGATGGTGGCTAACTATCGCTGTCTATTTGAACGTGACGCCAGTACTGCTGTACTGCTGGTCAATGACAGTGAGATCCCACCGACCACAGAGCCAGAGTTCTCTGCTCGTCCGTTGGTAATACTGAGCGACATTGGTCAACAACCTAAATCGTTGAGTTCGGCGGGGTGGCGAACCTTGCTACGGGGCCAGTTGTCGTTGCCTTTACGATGGCAAGAGTTGCGGAAGGTACTGACCGCGCTAGAAAAAAATGACCGACAGGTGTTGCCGGAGCAAGTAAGCGAGCAGCAACCGAGCCAACCCTTGCGCGGTGTACAGATCCTGTTAGCTGAAGACTACCCTGCGAATCAACAGGTGGCGACGGCACATCTGCAGGCCGCCGGCGCGGAGGTTGTGTTGGCCTGTAATGGTGAAAAAGCCGTTGCAGCCTATAAGCGGCAGCGTCCGGATCTGGTATTGATGGATCTGCAGATGCCGATTATGGATGGTTTTACTGCTACCGAGCAGATCCGCGCATGGGACCAACTGCAAGCCAATGATGTTGAGCATCCTGTCCCTATTATTGCCTTGAGTGCACACTCTCTCGAAGGGGTTCGAGAGCGTTGCTTTGATATCGGTATGGATGATTTTCTGTGTAAACCGTTTCGACGACAGGGGTTGTTATCGACGGTGCAACGCTGGTTAGCGTCGACAAAAACGGTATTCGCCTCGATTAATACACTGCCGGATGAGGCTGAGTCGAATAGTGCTATCAGCGCCCCCGCGGTGATCATCGATATGTCGCAGTTGATGGAGGAGTTTCTCGGTGAACGGGAGATTGTCATTTCGACACTGGCACAGTTTGTTGAACTGTTGCCAACTCAGTTAACCGAGATGCAGCAAGCGCTATTAGATAGTGAATTTGAGCAGCTGCGTGCGGAAGCGCATAAGATTAAGGGCGGTGCGGCCAACTTAACCGCTGCCGCCTTAGCAAGCGCAGCGAAAGTATTGGAACAACGAGCTTTAGCAGGGAACAGTGACCAAATAGGTACAGCTTTAGCTGACTTAGCCGGCGAAATTAAACGGTTTTGTCGCCATGTCGAGGAGATAATGACAGGTGTCTAATTTAAAGAGTTTAGTCGTCGATGACGATTTTGTTTGCCGGAGCAAAATGTCCGCCATTCTTGGTACCTTTGGCACCGCAGTACAGGCTGAAAATGGTAATTCTGCGCTCAGTCGCTTTGTTGCCGCGTTAAAAGCTGATGTGCCGTTTGATTTTGTCACGCTGGATATCGATATGCCGGATATGCGTGGCCTGGATGTTTTGAGTGAGTTGCGTGCATTAGAGCGGCGTTACGGTATCGAAGAGAAAGCGCGAGCGCATATTGTAATGGTGACCTCATATTCTGACCGAAACGAGGTTATTAAGGCGATTAAATCCGGTTGTAATGACTATCTGTTGAAGCCATTCACCGGGCCAGCGATCAAAGAAAAACTAGCGCAATTTGGTTTGTTAGTTGAGCCAATGGCTGACGCTGATCCCGCGCAAGCGGCAGCAGCGGTTATCACGCCGCAGCAAGCGTTAAAGATCAGTATGGAGCGACTGAAAAAAGGTGAGCTGGACCTGCCCCGACAGTCGGATACCTACAATGCGTTGAAGTCATTGATGGCAAAGGGGGCGGATATATCGCAGATCGCCGAACTGCTGAAAACTGATATTGTGGTGACAGCAAAGCTTATTAAGTTAGCCAATAGCAGCTACTACCGCGGTTTACGGCCATGTAAATCATTGACTGATGCAATTAATCGCTTGGGCCTCAAGGTCACTGAGCAGCAGGTTAATGCTATCTGTATGACTCCTAGCTTTGATATGGCCTGTGAGCAGGCGAAGCAAAGTGCCAAATTGAGCTGGCAACAATCGATCAGTACTGCTTATTGTTGCGAGCAAGTGGCAAGCGCCTGTGCCATGCCATTCGCACTGGACCCGTTCACTATTGGCCTGGTTCATAACACTGGTAAGTTGCTCATTCTGCGGTTGTTCGACGAACTTAGACAACAAAATCCGATCACAGAGAGTGAGTTGCTGGAGTTGGAAAAAAGTTTTGAAGATTATCAGGGGTTGTTTGGTGCCAGTGTTCTGAAAAGTTGGGGGTTTCCCATCGGCTATCAACAGCTTGCGAAGCAGCAACAGGGGCTCAAGTATATCGACAAAGGGTTGGCGGCGAGCCCTGAGCTGCACCTGTTGCATGTAGCACAGCGGCTTTGTATCGCCGTCGGGCAAGGGGATATGGAAAGCGGTGCAGAGAGTTTGTCGCAGCTGCCTTTTTGCCAACAGCACGGTTTGTCGGCGCAGGTACTGTTCGAGCTAATGGGCAGCTTAGTTGAATCATTGCCAGAACTGCGGCGAGTGTATTGTGAGGATTGAATGAGCAGATCCAAGAGCTAATGAAGTTGTTAGCGCTGCTTAGGGTTTTGCTAAGCAGCGCAATACTCTTTGCTGGCTATTCTGCTTTACTCGGCGGAGTGTAGCCATCGACATCAATCTCTTCGCCTTCAAACAGAAACTTCACCATGTTCTGTTCAAGCATTTGTCTGTGCTCCACATTCATCATGTTGAGCTTGTGCTCGTTGATCAACATGGTCTGTTTGGCTTGCCACTGCCCCCAAGCTTCCTTGGAGATATTGTCGAAGATCTTTTTCCCTAGTTCGCCAGGGTAGAGTTGGAAATCAAGGCCATCAGCCTCTTTCTGTAAACGAGTGCAAAATACGGTACGAGCCATCAAAGTGTCTCCTGAGAAGCCAGTTGTTTAAGTAGCTTTTGCGTGGGGGCCGCAAGACCCACCGTTGCGGGTTGCGCCAAGTTATACCAGAGCGTGGGTGTTGATTCCATGCAATGAGTGATTCCCTGAGTGTCAGTTAACGACAATAGTAGCGGCGTGATCTCTAAATGAAAGTGGCTAAAGGTGTGGCGGAACGCTGGTAAGGTTTGTCTTTGCTCTGCTGAGATACCAAACATGGCTAACTGCTCCTCTAATGTCTGTTGATCAGCGGCTTCAGGAAAACCCCATAATCCGCCCCAGAGTCCAACGGGCGGACGTTGCTGTAGAAAAACCTCATTGCCTTTTCGCAGCAGCAATAGGAATACTCGCCGGGTGGGGATCGTCTTTTTCGGTTTGGATACAGGAAAATCGCTAGGGGAACCGGTTTTCTCGGCGGCGCAAAGTGCTTTGACTGGACACTCTGCACAGTTGGGGCGACTGCGGGTGCATAAGGTGGCGCCCATATCCATCATCGCCTGATTGTATTGTGCGACACCCTGTGTTGGAGTGAGCTTGTCAGCCATTAACCAGAGCTGCTTTTCGACGGCGGCTTTCCCTGGCCATTCTGGCAGTGCGAGCAAGCGAGCTAACACGCGTTTGACATTACCGTCGAGGATCGGGTGACGTTGTCCGGCGCTTAATGACAAGATTGCCCCAGCCGTTGAGCGGCCAATACCGGGTAGCGCGATCAAGGCTTCTATCTCGGTAGGGAACACCCCCTGATACTGCTCTACAATGAGCTGTGCTGACTTATGCAGGTTTCTGGCGCGGGCGTAGTAACCCAGCCCTGTCCACAGGTGCAGCACCTCATCTTGTTCGCCTGCTGCGAGTGCTTCGACGCTTGGAAAGCGCGCCATAAATTTTTCATAGTAGCCAATGACGGTGCTGACTTGAGTTTGCTGCAGCATGATCTCGGATACCCACACTCGATAAGCTGTTTTATCTTGCTGCCATGGCAGATCTTTACGCCCCTGCTGCTGATACCATTCAATAATTTGCTGATTAAACTGCTGGCATCTATCGGTATTGAAAAAAGTCATCTATCGGGCTTTGATCTATTCAATGTGGGTTGGCAGCAGTGTAACCAGATTCTTCTGCTGGGCAAGCGGTCGCTACAAACTGAGAGCAAGAAGAATGAAGCCTTATGCTTGCTTTATTTAGGGTGAGTAAAAGATCCAAACTTGCGCCGCTTTCCCTTGCTATGGATAATTCCCGCCCCTTGGCTAATGCTATATGTCATGCTTGGTTGTTTAACCTGTGTTTTTCAGTGTGAACGTAGAGCGCCAGAACTTAACTAACACCATGTATTGAGGAACAAAAGATGAGCGATGAGCCGAAGCGCGATGTGAATCAGGCAGAATATACCGAAGAGGGTAAGTATGTTCGCAAGATCCGCAGTTTTGTGCGCCGGGAAGGGCGACTGACTAAGCGTCAGAGCCAGGCTCTCGAGCTGCTTTGGCAACAGTATGGCCTTGATTACAACGCCGGCATGCAAGATCCCAAGGCGCTGTTTCCTGCTGCAGATACTTATGTGTTGGAAATTGGTTTTGGTATGGGAAAAAGCCTGGTTGAGATGGCGAAGAATGCTCCTAATACTGGCTATATCGGTATTGAGGTACATCGTCCCGGCGTCGGAGCTTGTATTGCCGATGCCAACGACGAAACGATCAGCAATCTGAGAGTGTATGAATATGATGCCGTAGAGGTGTTAGCTGATTGTATTCCCGACGGTAGTTTGGATCGGGTACAGCTGTTCTTTCCAGATCCTTGGCACAAGAAAAAGCATCATAAGCGTCGTATTGTTAAGCCTGAGTTCATCGAAAGTATTCGTCAGAAGTTGAAGGTCGGTGGCGTATTTCATATGGCCACGGATTGGGAAAATTATGCTGAACATATGCTGATGGAGATGAGTGAAGCCCCAGGTTTCATCAATCAGTCGGAGGCTGGGGATTTTGTGCCCAGACCCGAGCATCGCCCATTAACTAAGTTTGAACAGCGTGGTCATCGGCTTGGTCACGGGGTGTGGGATCTGATGTTTGAGAAGTCTGCCGAATAGCGCTTTAGTCTTCGATAGCCTTAAGCTCTATGTACGGGCTATCGGGGTCAACAACGACGCAGTTTCTGGATTCTTTGGCCTTATACAGGGCTCTGTCTGCGGCATCGTAAAGTTGCTCAAAGCTGACATTGTGGCCGCTAGCAACACCAAAGCTGGCGGTGACACGAAGGTTTTTGGTAAAGGTATGAGTGGCAAAGGCTTGGCGTATCTTTTCCGCCCGTTCTTCTGCTTTCTTTAAACTACAGCCAGGCAAGACCAGTAAAAATTCCTCCCCCCCAATCCGCGCTAGCATGTCGCTTTCCCTGCAGCTTGCCAGTGCTACTTCAGAAAATTGCTGGAGCACACGATCGCCGGTTTGGTGGCCATGGGCATCATTAATTTTTTTGAAGAAATCGATGTCAAAAATAGCAAAGGCGACTTCATGCAGGCGAAGATCCGTGAGCCAGGATTCGGTGTGGGCGATGGCCGCGCGGCGGTTAAGTAATCCGGTCAGACCATCTGTATCGGCCAGCTCCTTCAATCGTTTCCGCTGGATGACCATACGCTTAAAGAACAGCAGTAGAATAAGCCCAAGCGCGATGCCTAATATATTCACTGTCCACTGCAATCTTTGCCGCTCTTCTGCGGCATCAAGTTTTCTTTGAAACTCTGCATTGCGATTGGCAAGCAGCTCATTATTACTGGTGACCCGCTCATATTCCATCTCCGCCAGCAGCGCTTCGATGCCGCCGGAGAGCACTTCCCGTATGCGTACTAGAATACTTAAATTGTATAGTTCCATCTGCTCGAAACTAGCGCTGGCATCTCCTCTCGCTGTGGCTAATAGCGCCTTTAGCTTAAGTATATTGGCGCCTTCAAAGCTGTTTCTCGATGTGCTAGGTAACTGCGTAAGATATTCTGTAGCCTGTGCGATCATCTTTTCGGCATCAATCAGTTGGTTATTACTGATCGCTAATTCGGCTTTGAGGCCAGTGAACAGATATTTTTCTCTTGTTGAGCTACTTAATGCATCACCGATAGCAATAAAAGGTTGCGCCTTTGCTGTTTGCCCAGAGGCCATATATAGATTGGCTAGTCCCAGTGCTGCCTTCAATTTCAATGCCGGTAGCTTGGCGTTGCTGGCAAAATCGTTGGCGAGAATAAACAGGCTTTCCGCTTTTTGTGGTTGTGAATCGGTTACATAGTTTTGAGCCAATACCAACAGAGTCTCGATATATTGGCTGTGGGGGCCCTTTTCTTCAAAGAAAAATCGAGCCAGCGTTAACAATTGCACCGCATGCTCTGTCATTACCACGCCGGTATAAAAGCGGGCATAGGAGAGATCCAGGTTCGCGTTCAGCCTTGGATTGTTGAGCGGCTCGGTAATGGCTTTGGCGCGACGCAAGAACTCTACAGCGATGAGTGGATTTCCCGATTCCGAGGTGAAATCTGCAGCAAAAATAAGCGCATCAATAGCCAGTGGCTTATCTTCATAGGCGATAGCGAGGTTTATAACTTCATTGACCTGTGCCATGACGGAATCGTAGTCGCGATGCTTGGCATTAAGGCGCAACTGCAGTAGCCAGGCGTCAGCGTATTCTGAAGTGGCTTGTTTCTGGGTTAACTCGCTTTGTGCTAAACCCAATACGTCACGGATAGGCTTCTCTAGTGAGGGGGCTCTGGCAAACATCAAGTGGGCTTTGGTGAGGTAGTATTGCCCAAGCCACTCATCTTGGAGATCCTCATCGGTGTCTAGTTGCTGGTACAGCTCTTCCAGTTCAGTCTCTGCGTCGGCCAATTCACCTTCAGCAATATGCAAACGCACTTGTTTAAAAGCATCAGTCATGTCACTCGCCATGCCATAAGTGGGCAAGAGCCAGCAGAAGGTAGCGACAAACCAGCAGATAACTAATTTCATAGGGTGCGCCTGAAGCGCTATTGTGTTTAGTGTGAATGGAATAATTTCATTGTAGTGCAGCAGCTTAGTCACGTATTGGAAGATGCGGGGAGAGTGATCCAGCTAACACTAAACAATGGCGGAGAACTTTGTACTCGTGACCTATTTCAACGTTACAATTATCACTATCGACATTTGAGGCGCTCCTGTTGTCATGAAATATCTACTGATTAGTTTTTTATTCTTTGTCCATTGCTCGGCGCAAGCTGCCTGGCACAGCCGTTATGAGTCCACCATGGGCACGCGGGTTGGCGTTGAGCTTTGGCACGACGATGAGGTACAAGCAGAGCGGATCATGGCGGAAGTGATGGAGGAGATGACACGGATTAATCAAACCATGAGCCCCTATATTGAGAGTAGTGAGCTTAGTGAGGTAAATCGTCAGGCTGCCGATAACCCCGTGACGGTGTCACTGGAACTGTTTGCTTTGTTATCAAAAGCGCAACGTTTTTCCGTACTCAGTGAGGGAGCTTTTGATATCAGTTTTGCCTCGGTCGGTTATCAATATGATTATCGTGCCCAGCAACGCCCTGATAAAGATGCGTTGGCCGCTGGGGCGTATCGTATCGATTATCGTCAAGTCCAACTAGACCCAGAGCTGCAGACGGTGAAGTTTGGTCGGCAAGGGATGCGCATCGACTTGGGGGGTATCGCTAAAGGTCATGCGGTTGATCTTGGCATTGCCGTGTTGCAAAAGCATGGTGTTAAACATGGGTTGGTGAATGCCGGTGGTGATACCCGTTTATTAGGGGATCGTCGTGGGCGACCATGGGTTGTTGGCGTAAAGGATCCACGGGTTGAAGATAAGCAAGCGGTATTACTGCCTCTGGTTAACGAAGCTATTTCGACTTCTGGCGATTATGAGCGCTATTTTGAGGAAGATGGCGTACGTTATCACCATATCCTTAACCCGATGACTGGGGATTCGGCCAGGGAGGTGCAGAGCGTAACTGTTTTGGCACCCGATTCGACCACCGCGGATGCTTTGTCGACGACGGTGTTCGTGCTGGGTGTGGAACGAGGGTTGGCATTGGTCGAGTCTATGGCAAATGTAGAAGCGATCATTATCGATAATCAACGCAAGATGCACTACTCCTCAGATTTGGCACCACCGGAATAGCGCTGAGCCAGATGTTGCAAATAACAACGGGCGCTAATTAGCGCCCGTTGTTATTTACATGCTTCTTTGGTTATGCGGCACTTTCCAATGAGTTAGCCATCACGTTTTCGACAGGTAAACAGCAGCCATGTTCAAACAGTACCAGTGTTTTACCGTCAGTGTATATTTCACCTTGGGCGACCAGCTCTTTAAGGATACGTCCCACTGTCTCGCGACTGGCGCCCACCATGCGAGCGATGTCCATGCGGGTATAGCGAACCTGAATTCCCTGTGGATGGGTCATGGCGTTTTCAAGGGTACTTAAGTATCTGAGCTTCTCTTCTACCCGAGCCTTGACGCCTAAGGTTGAGGCTGCCTGAACCTGCTTAATGTAGGTTTGCTGGCGGATAGCATTTTGTGCAGCAATCTTGGTTAACAGGCTGGGTTCTTTTGCTGCGATTTTTCCAACCACGCTAAACGGAATAGCGATCGCGGTAGATGGTTCACGTGCACGGGCGATGGTGGAGTGACGAACTCCGCTAGTTGACTGCAGCAGATATTCGGTTTCACCAGCAAGCGTGCCTGGTGCAGCCATGTCCAAAATAGTGCCGAGTGTGCCTTCATAGGGCACACAGATCTCAAAGCTACCATCAGTGATAAGAAAAAGATGCGTTGCTAAAGTGTCAATATCGTAAAGCAGCTGACCACGACGATAAGCAATGGGGCGTCCGTGTTGCGCCAGCAGAGAAAGGCTTGGGTCGTTTTTCCAATAATTCATAGGGCTACCTGATATAAATGCGAGAGTAAACTTCAACCGCGCTAGGCAGTGAAACTATCAACGAATTGTTACAATCCTGAGAAACCAATAGGAAATAAGCAGCTAGTGTGCCATTAATATGAACATCCTTGTTTTACGCGGAGTTAAATGTGTAAACCTTTCTTTACGCGAGTATTCTATACATGCTCGCCGGCATTATACCCTTTAAAAATAGCTGCCTTAACAGTTAAGTTACATAAAAATGACTTTAGATAAAAAAACGACCCGAAGGTCGTTTTTTATACAGATAATATGCTGATTACTAGCTACCAATCGTCCCATTCACTATTGGATTGAACGCGGTCAGGCTATCCATCAAACTGGCATTGCCTAAGCCGTTACCTGGGAAGCGACTAGAGAATAATCCCTGTTCGCCATGCAGCGCCATGTAGTTGAGTACGACGGTTTCTACCAGCAGGTTGACGTTGTTAGCCGCAGGGGTTCCTGAGGTTTCTACCGACGCGTCTGGACGCATATAGCCGAGCTGTTGATGCATTGCTTGTACTTCCGGGCTTCCGCCCATCAGTAGTGCGCGGCCATTGGGGTTATAGACCAGGAAGAAGCTGGAGGCGGTTGACTGGTTATCACCGGTCCACTCACCTTTGCCTCGTCCCTCTGCTGAGTCATCGACTCGGCCATTACTGGCCACAGAGCCATCGCTGAATACATACATCATCAGCGGCATGCCGCGGCGCGCAGCATATTCAAGGCAGGCACCCATGCAGCGTCCTGCACGCAGGTCGCGAATTTCGCCGGTGGCACGGTCGCCGGTATGGTAGTCGAAGCCACCCATGGTGATGGTGCCTGCGCCAGAGAAACCGTTAACTGCCAGCTTCATTACTGAGGCGGTTTTACGGAACTCTGCTTCACTATCAAACTCATCGATAGTGAAGATACCGCCTGGGCCGACGATGTCAGGATCAAGGGCGGGGTCCAGAGTGGATGGATCGCCAAAACGATCCGCCAGATCGGCACTTTTTACATAGCCACAGTTGACCAGATCTTTGATCACTTCATCGGTGGATACTTGGGTGTTGATCTGCCCCAACTTCTTATCACTGATGCGTTGGATCGATTCCATCACCGCCACTGCATCGGCCTGATCTAACAGACCAACCAGATCGCCAACATCAACCAAACCGGTCACATCGCTTGGGCGATCGACTTTGGTTGGACGTTTACTGGAATCGATCATGGCAGCAGGAGCCATCGAATTACCGCCGGAGTCAGAGCTGCGTGAACCGATCAATGACATGAGTGAACCGTCGGCACCGGCTTGGGCAATACCGTACATCGGGTTATGTGGGTTGTTGCCAGTGTCATTTTCAGAACGGGCAGGGATCACCGCACCATTGATCGCCTCGCGCGTTCCCGCGCTGGTTTTTTCCATAATGCCGCGAAGGAACTGACTGTCGCTGTGAAAGGCCAGCCCCAGTTCGGTATTAATGAAGTCGTTGGTACCTGTATCGGGGTTAGTGACTGCCGGTGTCATATCACCAGGCAAGCCTAACTTGGAGTAACCAGCAGAGCTGAGGAAGTCATTTTGTCCGCCACGGCCACCAACCAGTACATTAGAGCCCGCGATGTTGGCGCCACCGGCCAGGTCAAAACAGATAAATGGAATTTTACCTGCGCCCTGAACTGCGATACCACAAGATTCCCGCAGTGTTGCCAAATCAGGTGATAGCGCAGCCATCGCCTGTTGTGGGTTACTGAACAAGCTGAATACGGAAGCACCAGCAACGACACCTGCGCCTTTCATTAAGCCCGCAGAGATAAAGTCACGGCGAGTCACAGGGCGACTATGGTCACCAAATAGTAATGGTGCATCGGGATGTAAAGGCATCTTACGTTTAGCCATTTTCTCATCCTCCTCTTATTGCAACAGCATCGCTGCGCTACCTAAAACGGCTGCACAACTGGCTTTGACGACGGTACGGGTGCGGCTGGCATCGCAGCTGCTGTCATTTTGACAGACCGTCAAACGGTCTATCAGATTGTTTAACTCTGCTTCTACATCTGCGGCGTCGGGTTGCGTAGTGATACCACTGCCCAGCATATTACTGAGTAGCGGGTCGATGACCAAGCTACGTCCCGCTGCATCAAATGCGGTGGCGGCGTTAGTATTGAAGTCAAAACCAGGGAAGAAGTTACTACTCAATGTCGGGTCTTCCACCAAGACGTCACAATACTGGATCGCTAATTGGGTCACTGCCATCTGATGAGATGACAGGAAGGTCTCAATATCAACCACCGAAGGTAATTGCTGCTGTACCGTTAGATAGGTGTTTTGAATATTTCCAGCTGTGGTTGCTACGCCAGTCATGACGCTCATACTCGCGTTGATTTCGGCAAAGTTACGCATGCCGATATCTGAGCGCTCAGGTAGATCAGATGGTGCACTTGGCGCGTTAGGAATCGGCTCGATGAAGACGTTTTCGTGATTGCCAAAACGCTCGAAGGTGAGGAAAAACTCATCACTCTCAGGGCCCTTCTCGAGACCGACCAGAGCACCTAGCGGGCTTAAGGTCTGCGCTTCTGCCAGTGAGGTGCCCGCGTTTAGAGTCAATTGCATGTTGCCATACGTTTGACCAACGGCTGCTTCCTTACCATTGATCCCTAGCCTTAAGCCTTCGATCTGTAGGTTGTCGGTGAGCGCATTGCCATCAAGATCAATCATGAACGGACTACTGAACAGGTAACTGAAGTTGTCAAACTGACTGACTTCAAACACCACGTAAGTGCTTGGCGTACCGTCTTCAAGGGCATTATCTTCAGGTTGATCCAGCAGCTCACCAACAGAGAACAGCAGGAAGAATTTCTCGCCTACGCCGGCATCAAAATTCTGTTCAACCTGTTCGGCGGTCAGTATCCGGTTGTAAATGGCCAACATACGTACGCTACCTGCCCACTGGCGGTCGCCGGAGACTTCATTACCCAGCACCAACGCGTAGCTGTCATCCCAGCTTGCTAGGGTACTGCCCGCTTCACTGTCGGTCAGTGGGATAAGTTCGCCGTTAACGTAGATTTGGCGGCCATTCACCGGATCAAAAGTCACTACCACATGTTGCAGGGTGGCTTGCAAGATCTCATCGGCGTCTGGCGTTGACAGTGCGGGCTCGCCGTTACTGTCGGTCGTCGAACTGCGGTTTAAGAAGTCATAGTTATACAGGGTTTGACCCAGAGTAAAGTTACGCTCTGTGGTACCTGCTGAATAGCTGACGATACGCGCTGGTCCCTCTTGCGTGACGTTCGCAGGCGCGAACCACCCCTCGATGCTGTATTCACCTGTGGCAGTGATTAACGAATGAAGCTTCTTAGATGAAGCGGTACTGGCCTGAGCTTTACCTGAATTGATCATCAAGCCCCAACCTCCAAGCCATTCAACATCGCCGGAGATGGTCATGTTGGCTGCTGGCTCGATACCACTGGTATCGTAGGCTGTGCGGCCTTCACCGGTTTTAAATTGGTACAAGGCGATCACATTGTCTTCGAAGCGCCCACCCGATGAGGCAACAATGCCATCGGTTAAGCGTAGAGATTTTGATAGTACTAAAGCCGGATCGATTTCAGTGATATCAATGGCATCACTGAATGCCTGGATCGCTGCTTCCATTTCGTCAGCATTGCTGGCGCAGTTGCTCCAACAGTTGTGGAATTCGCTACTTAAGCGGACGACTAGACGGGAGCGTCCGGCACTGTCCAGATCTATTTTCGATTTGGCCGCTTCATAGGCGGTCATGGTGTCGGCACTGGCAAAGAACGGAGATTGAGGGATTGCCGCCTCATCACTATGACACTGCACGCAATACTCACGCACGATGGGATAGATGGTGTTGACGTAGTTGTCTGCTTCCAGTGGGAAACTCTTACTGCTGCCGGGTTCACGTATCACGGGATCGGTAAAGACGATCTCGTTGCCGCCACCACCAATTGAATCACCTGCCCAGTTGCTGATCCACTGGGTCATGGTCGCGGCACAGGCCGTGTCGCTGTCTAACCAGCAGTTGTGACCTTGACCGACTTTAATGACCAGTCGAGAATCTGCCGGGCTATCTAGATCGACGACCGTATTGGCCTCTGTGTATGCCAAGTTAACATCATCATCACGCACAAACCGTGGTGATTGGTCGTTAGTGTGGCAGGCGCCACAGCGGTTATCCGCTTCAAGGTTATCCCACAAATTGATCTTAAACTGTTGCACATCGGAGGTCGCTGGTGCAGGACCAGAATAGTTACCGTCGGTTGGCTGTTGATTACTAGGTGGTAAGGTTTCGGTGTCGCCACCGCCGCCGCAGGCTGTCAGCAGCAGCGTCGTAGCGAATAGTACTAATAGCTGTTTCATTTGCATCTCTCCTATTCGCCCATGCAGTAAACGGCTGTTTCAGCAAAAACTTGTTTTAGCTGATAGCCACTGGCTTTAAAACTGCCGACAATTTCACTGACTTTGCCGCGATCGGCGCCATCAACAGGAGGTCGTAAACAAACGTTAGCGAACACTTTTTCTACCTGGCATTGGGCAAAGGCTTCCGAATGAGCCAACTCCTGACCCATGGTCTTGGCACCGCTGCCGCTGCCTGACAAGCTGGGGTCCCAACCTAACAGCGAGTTTGGTCCGTCGCGCCAATAGTTGTCCCATCCGTCATCAGGGGTCACATAGCCATAAATAAAGTTATTGGCATTGAAGTGGTACTTGGCTTCGACACGGGTACCCGTGGCTGGGTCTAGCTGCCCAGCATCGTTATAGCTGATGCGGCCGTTGTTTCCTTCTGGATCGCCCTCGGCATCATACTCAAAGTCGTAGTAGGCGAATGCTTGTGCCAATGGATCCATACCGTTGTGGCAGCCGATGCAGTTATTCATAAAGACACGACTGTCACCACCTGGGCTGCGGGTCACATCCTGACGAATGCGGTCAGGAATGCGTGAGGTATCGTGTACCTGTTCAAGATCCCGGCACATGAAATTCATCAAGGTAAAGCGAAACATGGCGCGGTTAGTGCCAGCGATAAAGAAAGATTTGGCCGCCGCACGGGTCGTCATTACCCCGGCAGTGGCATTGGCTGGTACGCCAGTGAGTGATGACTGCGTTGTTCGTACTAACCCCGTCTTCAGATTGACGTCCTGCGCTTCCATCGCTTCGTAGTGAGCATTGTTACTGGCGTTGTAAGCCGGTAATCCCAGAGACGCATCTCCGGTATAAAGAATGTCGCCCTGCAGTACCTGACGAAAATCAACGTCATCGCGCACCATACCGATCACTGTAGCGATGTAGTCGTTAAAAGGTACAAAGATGCTTTGGTCGCGATTGGTCCATGGCGCTGCAAACAGTTTCAGCGTGACATTGTAAAAATGTTCACTCTCCATCGCTGTATATGCGGCATCAATAGCGTCACCGCTGTCGATTGCAGTGGCCATCGTCGCCAATGTACTTGGCGTTGGTGGTACGCCCGCGAGTCTGTCGTGCAGACGTTTGGCCTGCTCCTGACTGCCAGCCAGTAGCTGACCAGACAAGGTCAAACCGCCCAATAAGAGGGCTGTTGTAATGTACCGGGTCATGGCATGTCTCCCCAAACGTAGTCTTCCCCGAAATATCACGGCGGATTGTTAACTAAATGTGAACATCTTTTCACCGCAGCGGTCACAATAATACGTATTTATTGTCACTATTTTTAGTTTTTCGTGACTTTGGATGCTGGAATTTGCCCATAGGCGTGTTCATAATGCCCGCTCAATAATTGCAACGAACCGTTAACATTTGTGCAATTAGTAGACACTAATGAACGTAATGCATTCATTTCTAATGAGATAAAGTGGGCGACATGAAGAATCTTGTTTCACAGCTGATGTCGGCACAGGCCAAAGTCGCGGTGGCTGTCTCTGCCGCGTTACTGGCAGTTGCTGGTTGTGGCTCAGACACCACTGTGCGTTCTGAATCCTCTGATCCTGTTGTTGTCGACTACCCGGTGGCGTATGTCGCTCGGTCGATACCGGTCGATGAAGATGGTGACCGGCAGAGTAACAGTATCCGCCGCCCTGCAGAGTTTTTCGCTGGTGCGCAATTGGTTCTCAAAGACCGGGCATCGGTTTCTGCTGCCGAAACAGTCCTCACCGAGGGAGTGTTTGAAGAGGGCGCTCTTTATGATGTCAAAGATCTCACCGTATCGGTGGATGGCAACCAACTGCTGTTTGCCATGCGAGCACCAGAGATTGAAGATGCTGATGACGAAGACCAACCTAAATGGAATCTCTGGATTTATGATCGTGTCGAACAGCTGATACGTCCGGTGATCAGCGATCCGCTGACTGCTGAAGCTGGTCATGATATCGCCCCCCGTTTTTTACCCGATGGTCGTATCGTTTTCACATCCACCCGTCAGCGAACTGCTCGAGCTATTTTACTGGATGAAGGTAAGCCACAGTTTACTGCCTTAGATGAAGACCGTCGTGAGTCTGCGTTTCAACTCCACGTGATGAATGATGATGGCAGTGACATCCAGCAGCTGAGCTTTAATCCGAGTCACGATCTGGATCCTGTGGTATTGGATGATGGCACTATCATCTATACCCGCTGGGACAATATGGGCTCCCGCAGTGCCACCCACCTTTATCGCATGCGTCAGGATGGCAGTGGTAATGAATTTCTCTATGGCTGGCATAGTCACAATGTGGGCACCGATGGTGATCGCGTTGATTACGCAGAGCCGCAACAAACCTATGATGGCCAGTTGATGCTCATGCTGCGCCGCACTGAAAATGAGTTCAGTGGTGGTGAATTGGTTTATCTGAATACCGATGACTATACAGAGCTTGAGACGCCTATCGCGGATGCTCCGCCCGGCGAGGCACAAGTCTCAGCGACTTACGGCCTGATCCGTACCGACGAAGAGATCTCTGTGGGTGGACGTATGCTGAGTGCTTTTCCTCTGGTGGATGGTACAGCACGTATGCTGATCAGCTGGAGTCCGTGCCTGTTAGAGCAGGCGGAAGATCCCGATGCTGCTGAAGGCGCAGAGCCTTTACCCAAGTTACCCTGCACCGAAGATAACTTAGCCTTGGAAGGGGTGACCGAAGCCGCTCCCGCTTATGGCTTATGGATTTATGACATCACCCAAGGGACACAGCAGCCTATCGTTCCTGTCACTGAGGGGATGTTTTTCACCGATCCAGTAGTATTGCAGGAGCGTCCGCGCCCTAGCTTTAGTGAGGGTGAAAAGGATGAAACATTGGTCGAAGAGATCGCTGGGGTTATCCATATTCGCAGCGTCTATGATTTTGATGGCTTAGATACGGTAGGGATCACCACTATGCGCGACCCTGCGCAGACCACAGCGGATGATCGTCCAGCCAGATTCCTGCGCATCGTGAAGAGTGTCTCTATGCCCGACGATGACGTCGTGGATCTGCCTAATACTGCCTTTGGCCGCAGCACCGGACAGTTGATGCGGGAGATTATTGGCTACGCACCGATAGAGCCTGATGGCTCGGTGAAAGTAAAAGTACCAGCCAATGTGCCTTTGGCACTGAGCATTGTTGATGGTGAAACTATGCGGGTAGGTGGTCGCCACCAGCACTGGATCACCCTGCAACCAGGTGAATCATTAGAGTGCGGCGGTTGCCACACTTCACAAAGTACGTTGCCCCACGGACGTGTGGATGCACAGGCACCCAGTGCTAACCCTGGAGCGCCGGAAACCGGTCAGCCTTTCCCTAACACCAATCCGGCACTGTTTGCTGATATTGGCGAAACCATGGCCGAAGTCGCCACTCGGATTAATGGTTTAGCAGCGCCTAACGCTAATTTGGTTTATGAAGATATCTGGACCGATCCTGCGGTGCGTGCGCCGGATGCGCCACAGGCATGGGCATATACAGATATGGGCACCATCGCGCCTGAAGGAGCTGAATGCTTTGAACGCTGGACCGCCTATTGCCGCCTGCAGATAAACTATCCCGTGCACCTTCAGCCATTGTGGGACCGGGATCGTCAGATTTTGGACCCAGACACCGAAGAGTTGCTGCAAGACAATACCTGTATTAGTTGCCACGGTATTGCCGATGCGGACGGTGAAACGCAAGTACCCGCCGGACAACTGGATCTGCGTGGCGATATTTCTGCTGACGAGCCCGATCACGTAGTGAGCTACCGTGAGTTGATGTTCAATGACAATGAGCAAGAAGTGGAAGAGGGTGCCATAAGAGATGTGCTGGTGCAGTCTACCGATGGCGATGGTAACCCGCTATTCCAGACCGACGCGGATGGCGAGTTGATCTTAGACAGTGAAGGTAATCCTATTCCTATTCTTGAGACGGTGCCTGTTGCAGCGTCGATGAGTGTTAATGGGGCTGCTGCCAGTAATCGCTTCTTTGCCCCGTTTCGTGCGGGCGGCACCCACGCCGGACTGCTAAACGATGCCGAGCTACGGTTAGTCGCTGAGTGGCTGGATATCGGTGGTCAATATTACAACACGCCATTTTATGGCGCGGATAACTGAGGCGGTTGATGGAGAAGTTAGCCTTATTGGCCGCGTGTTTGATTGTGCTTATGTTGCTCACTGTGTGTCCAGCACAAGCTGCTCAGGAGCCCCTGCCAGAATCGGAGCAAGAGACCAGCTGGTTTGGTGGTTGGTTCAGTGCCGAAGAACAAGCACTGGCGCTGCAGGTGGCGGAGCCTTATATCGAGCTGCGCACCGGTCCAGGCCGTGGTTTTCCGGTCTTTCATGTAGTGGAGCGCGGTGGCGAAGTGGTCATTGAAAAGCGCCGCACGGATTGGGTAAAGGTACGCACCCCGCGAGATAAAAGTGGTTGGGTGCGCGCAGAAGATATGGAAAAAACCCTCGCTGATGGCGAGTTGGTGAGTTTTAACCGTGGTTCATTTGATAGCTTTCAACAACGGCGCTGGGAAGGGGGCTTTTCTGGAGGCGATCTGGAAGGTGCCAACTTATTGAGCGCCTATATCGGTTACGCGTTTACTGAGAATTTAGCGATTGAAGTTACCGGCAATAAGGCGCTGGGAGATGTCTCCGATACCACACTGCTGGATATCGGTTTAGTGCATCAGCCCTTTCCCGATTGGCGGATATCACCTTTCTTTGGTATCGGTGCCGGTTTAATCAGTACCGATCCACATTCGTCATTGGTTGAAACGGAAGACCGCGACGATGAAACCCTGCATGCCACCGCAGGTGCACGAATCTACCTGGCTCGCCGATTTATGCTGCGAGCGGAATACAGACAATACATGGTGCTGACGGACCGTGATGACAATGAAGAGCTGGAAGCATGGAAATTGGGTGTAAGCGTTTACTTTTAATTGCAGCCTTGCTGCCGATGTCAGGGTGGGTTGCCGCTGACGAAACTTTTGAACCTAAGGTTGAGCGCCGTCAGATCGACGAAGCCTTGATCGATGATGAAGATTTTCAGCTGGGTGCCTATGCGGGCGTTATCAGTATTGAAGATTTTGGTTCCGAGTTCCTGTGGGGAGTTAAGGGCGCTTATCACGTCACCGAAGATTTTTTCTTGGAAGCCAATTACGGCAGCTCCGAGGCCGGTGAAACCAGCTTTGAGCGTTTGTCAGGTGGGGCGCCTTTATTAACTGATAGTGAGCGTGACTACAGCTTCTATATGGCGTCAGTGGGATGGAATATCTTGCCAGGTGAAGCGTTTGTTTGGGATGCCTACAGCTTTAACAGCTCTCTCTACCTGTTGGCCGGGGTGGGCAGTACCGATTTTGCCGGTGACGACAATTTTACCATGGGGTTTGGTGCCGGTTACCGAGTGCTAATCAATGATTGGTTGGCTTTTGATCTGAGCGGTCATGACTATATCTTCGACCTGGATGTGACAGGCGAAGACAAAACCACACACAACCTGGCCTTTACCGCCGGTGTGTCGATTTTCTTCTAGAGGATAATACGATGAGAGCCTTTTTTATCAGTCTGTTGTTGAGTGCAACGTTTGTTTTTAGCGGTGCTGCTTATAGTGCTGAGTTAAAAATACCCGCGCCGGACTTCACCTTGAAATCCTCTACCGGTGAGAACATTCGTTTGTCAGAACTGCGCGGCGAGATCGTGCTGCTGAACTTTTGGGCGTCTTGGTGTGGTCCATGCCGCCAGGAGATGCCAGAGCTGGAAGCATTAGCCACCGATTTTGCCGATCTGGGCGTTAAAGTGTTGGGTGTTAACGTGGAGCAGGATCCGTCAGAGGGGATGGCATTTCTGAAAGATATCACGGTGAGCTTCCCGATCCTGTTTGATAAGACTAATGAAGTGACCGAGTTGTATGACGTCGATTCCATGCCGACCACCGTGCTGATTGACCGTGATGGTCAGATCCGTTTTCATCACCGTGGTTATAAGCCTGGTTATGAAGACACCTATCGTCAGCAAATCAAAAGCTTGATCCGGGAGTAATTGATGAAACGGATTTTGCTGGTTCTATTTGTCTGCGTTGCTGCATCGGGCTGCTCCAGCATCAAGCCCTGGGTGAAACCCTATGAGCGGCAAAAGCTGGCGGATCCGATCATGAAGTTTGATAAGCATCCTATCGCCGCTAAACATAATGCGCACGTTTTTGAATCCCGAGAAGCGGCTCGTGGAGCCGATGGCAGTGGTGGAGGTGGTTGTGGTTGTAACTAACCTTCGTACACTGCTGGCGCTATGCCTGTGGTTGCCCTTATTTGTACAGGCTGCTGTGCTGCCGGAAGATCGTGCCGATGTGTTGTACCACAGGTACGAAGGCGGCGGTATGACCATTGATGGTCCAGCGGTGTTAGTGCGCAAGAGTGTTAGCGAGAAGGTCTCACTGTCAGGTTATTACTACGCGGATGCTGTTTCTGCTGCGTCGATCGATGTGGTAACCACCGCTAGCCCCTATACAGAAGATCGCGACGAATATAGTTTTGGTGTTGACTACCTGCATGGTAAATCCACCATGAGCCTAGCCTATAGCAACAGTGACGAGAGTGACTACACAGCCAATACCCTGTCGTTTGGTATTAGTCAGGATATGTTTGGCGATCTCACCACGGTATCTTTGGGATATGCCTATGGCTGGGATGATGTGGGGAAGAATGGTGAAGCGGATTTCGATGAAGAGATTGACCGCCGCAGTTATAGTCTCGGATTGACTCAAGTACTGACGGCTGATTGGGTTGTGGCCTTTAATTTTCAGGCCATCACCGATGAAGGGTTCCTGAATAACCCTTATCGTTCGGTGCGTTATGTCGACCCGACGGTAGCACAGGGCTACAGTTACCAAGCAGAGGTCTACCCCCATACCCGCACCAGCGTTGCCGCCGGTATCTCTACTAAGTATTACCTGCCATACCGAGCGGCTTTAGGCTTCGAAGCGCGTTATTTTGATGATGATTGGGAAATTCAGGCCTACAACGTGGGAGCTGACTATACCCACCCTATCGGTGATGACTGGGTCGTGACGACGCGAGTGCGTTACTACAGTCAGAGCGAAGCTGAGTTCTATTCTGATCTGTTTCCCTACAAAGATGCTCAGAATTATATGGCCCGAGACAAAGAGCTTAGTGACTTCACATCGATTACCGTCGGTGCCGGGGTGACCTACCGCTTGCCACTGTCTGGCTATACCGATTCGTTTACCGGCTCTGCCACGTTGGAGTGGGATCATATCGAGTTTGATTACAACAATTTCCGCGATGCCCGTGAAACGGGAGTCGGTGCCGGAGAAGAGGGGCTTTACTCTTTCGGTGCTGATGTCGTACGCGCGTTTATCAGTGTTTATTACTAGCGGAACGGAGAGCCTAATGGAAAATATCAGTATGAAAAGGATTGGTCAGGCGGTTGTCGCCACTATTTTATTGTTCACCGCTAGTCTCTTTAGCACTTTGCAGGCCGAAGAGCAGCCGTTAGGCGACAAGGTTGAGTCGCTCAAAGAGCAGGTGGTTAAACTCAACCGTGACCTGTTTATTCTTGAAGAAGACCTGTTATTCCCTGCCACCACACAGGTCACTGTGTATTTGTCGGTGGATACTGGCAAATTCTTCAAATTAGACTCTGTTGAGCTGAAGATCGACGATGACCGCGTGGCCGGTTACCTCTATACCGAACGTCAGGTTAATGCGCTTCATCGAGGTGGGATCCAGAGGCTTTACATCGGCAACCTGAAAGCCGGCAAACATGAAGTGACTGCTTTCTTTACCGGCTTTGGTCCCGATGGCCGCGAGTATCGCCGTGGTGCCTCGTTGGCTTTTGACAAAGGAACTGACGCCAAAGTGTTGGAGCTACAGGTTCGCGATGAAACTGATACCTATCAGCCTGATTTCAAGGTAGTGGAATGGCAGTAAAGGTGACCTTGGCTATGCGCCAGCGCTGGCGTTGTATCGCGCTGGCGATGGCATGCTTTAGCGTATCCCTAAGCGCTGTTGCTGATGACGATGAAAAAGAGCATCTGCAAGCAGAGTTAGGCTATCGGGTGGGTCTGTTTGAGTACTATCAGGGCGATCCTTTGGCCGCTCTGACATTTCTCGAAGTGGATAAAGTGCGGACCGAACAGCGCTTAGCCAGTCGCAGTGCTGACGCCTTGGCCGAAGATAATGCTGCGCGTGCCGATGCGCGATTGTTAGAAGCGGGGATCCGTTTGGGTTACGGCTTGCATCGCAGTGCGCGTGCCTTGCTTAGTCAATTGGTTGCCTCACCGACATTGTCGGAGCAGGGATATGCGGAAGCCAGCCTCTATCTAGCTCAATGGCTCTATCTGCACCAACAACCGGATGCTGCATTAAGGGTGTTGACCGATGTGCGCGGTCAGTTACCCGCTGATCAGGCACAACAAGCCGCTTATCTGGAGCAACTGTTGCAGGCCACGACAGGCAGTACCAGCGCCACCGCAGAGGTCAGCTATGACGCAGGCCCATGGCAGCCTTACTTGCTTTATAACCAAGGGATCGCCCATGCACAGGCGAAGCAGGCCGACCAAGCGCTAACGTCGCTGGAACAAGCATTAATTCTACTAAGCCAAGGTCGCGCGGTCAGTGATGACAGCTGGTTAGATCTATTGGCGTGGAGTGCCTGGTTCCCACCAACGCCCTTGCCGCTGGCAGAAGGCGAGATCACCTCGTTACAGGATAAGATCCAGCTAACGCGTGCCAGGATCTATCGCCAGCAGGAAGATTACGATGCCGCGCTGGATGCGTATCAGCAAGTCTCGCTCGAAGGCATGGCGGCTGCAGAAGCCCTGTTCAGTTATGGCTGGACGGCGTTTAATGCTGGACAACAACCCTTATCTATTACGGCCTGGAGCGCATTAGCTAAACGTGGCGACCTGAGTGCTGAGTTGCTGCAGGTGCATCTGGCTATTGCTTGGAGTTATGAGCAGTGGGGCATGCTGGGTCACGCACTGCAAAATTATCAGCAGGCGTCGCAAGCGTATCGTGTGGTACTGGCCGATCTTGAGCAGCAGCTACAGTCACTGGATCCTGAATCTCTGATGCAACGGCTATTGCCAGACAGTGATGACAGTTGGCTAAGTGAGCAGGATGTTATTCGTATCGCTTCATTACCACGTTTGAATGAGTTGATGGTGTCGCAGTCGATGCAATCGATGCTGATCGATGCGCGGGACCTGCGCTTACTGCGTAACAATCTATTGCGCTGGCAGGCGGATATGGATCAGTTCAACGCCATGCTGGAGGTGCGAGAGCTGTCTCGCCAAGCGCAGTTGCAAGCCTTGGCCGATGCCCCCCCCAACAGCGAGTTTGAGCGTTTACGTGGTGAACGTGATGCGTTGGCTGCGCAATTGAACCAGTCGATGGATTCTCCAAAAGCACTGGCGAACGATGAAGAGTTGGCGATTTTAAAGCGCCTGACCCGTGCTGAACAAACGCTGGAAAAATTACAGCAACATCCCAAGTATGCCGCCTACGCGGAACGCGTTCGCCGGGTACGCGGTGCGCTGGACTGGCAGCTCAGTGATGATCTGGTGGCTCGGCAGTGGCAACAAACTAAGTCATTAAAGGCATTGGATAATCTATTGCGAGAATCGGAGCAGCGCTTGGCGCGATTGCAGCGCATTGTCGATGAGCCCAGCCAGCAGATCGCACTGCAGCAGCGGGTCGTTGATGCTCAAGCTCGGCTCACGCAGCAACTATTGGCGGTTAACACGACTTACGACGAACTGCGGCAACAGGTTTTCGGATTGGTTGAAAGCGAGCTACAACGTCAGCAGGTCTTGGTGAAAAATCATCTGGCAGAATCACAACTGGCGATCACCCGACTATATGAGCATTACCTCAAGTTGCAACAGGATGCGATCATGGGCAAGCCAGCTCGCGAGTCCTCGGTACCAGAGGCAAATGCATCTGGCGCTGAGCAGCCTGCTGAGCAAGGGGAGGGAGTATGATGAAAAGGTCGCTTCTTGCCCTGCTTATGCCGCTGACGCTTGCGGCTTGTTCCAGCAATGATCCGCAGGTGGTAAAAACGCTTGCCGATCTGGAGCCAATTGAGCGCCAGCCGTTTCAACGCCCGCAGGTGGATGTGTCGACACAGGGGCTGATCCACCAATACCAATCGCTATTAGAGGTCAGCGAAGATCCTAATGTGCGTATCTATGCCCGCTACCGTTTGGTTGATCTGGGCATGCTCCATCAAGAAGAGGTGCTGGCGGAAGACGCGAGCTTTAATACCGACTCCCTTGATGGCCTGATCGCAGATTATCAGGCGTTGTTAGCCACCTATCCGGATCAGCCCGATAACCACGCGGTGTTGTATCAGTTAGCTAAAGCTTATGATCTTAAGGGCGATCTCCCTGCTGCTTTTGCCACGTTAACCACACTGATAGATCGTTATCCTGATTCGCCTCATGTGGCCGAGGCGCAGTTCCGCCGTGGTGACATCCTGTTCAGTCAGCGTAAATATCGCGAAGCGGATCAAGCATTCACTGCTGTGATTAAGCAGCCGGAGGCCAGCTCCTACCTGCTGAACGCCCATTATATGCGTGGTTGGTGCCGATTTAAGCAAACCCGTTATGATGCTGCGCAGCGCGATTACCTGTTTGTGCTGGATAACCTGCTGGAAGAACACACCACGTTAGAGGGATTACCCAAAACACGTCGTACCCTGGCAAATGACACGCTAAGGGTGATGAGTTTGACCTTTAGTTATCAAGCCGGTGGTGAAAGTGTGCGTACCCTGCTGGCGACGACAGGTAAGCGCTCCTGGGATCACCTGCTTTATCAGCATCTGGCGGAGTATCAGTTAGGCAAGGAGTTGTATCAACAAAGCGCTGATACCTACCTTGCTTATATCAAGGACAATACCGAGACCCTATGGGCGGCACAGTTCGACATCCGGGTATTGGCTATCTATAAAGAGGCGGGATTCACCACGTTGATCCGGCCGGAGAAAGAACGTTTCGTCAAACTCTGGGGCCAGCGTAGTGGGTTCTGGCAGCGCTCAGAGGTGGCCGTAAGGGATCAGTTAGCGCCTCACCTGCACGCTTTTCTGTTGGAGCTGGGGCAGTATTACCATGCCACAGTGCAACATCAAAAACAGGCGGTGGGCAAGGGTGCCGGTAGTGATGTGAAACAGCAGGTTGCGCAAGGTTATCAGCTTGCTGCTGATTGGCATTTACAATTCTTAGATACCTTTCCGTTGGATCCGAAAACACCGGATATCCGCTTCTTGATGGCAGAAGCCTTGTATGAAGCGGGTAGTTACAGCGATGCGATTGCCGCTTATGAATTGGTAGCTTACGCAGCCGATGCTGAGCCGTTGTCTAATATCCAGCGTAGTGAAGCAAGTTACGAAGAGTTATTAGCTTACAAGTTGACCGGTTACGATGCTCAAGCGCCAGTTGCAGCACCGGCAATGCGTGCAGAAGCGGGTTATGCCGCGCTGGTCGCGTATCAAAAACTGATGCAGCAAGCCGAGGTGAAAGCGTTACCAAAGGCAGACAACCAAGCGCTGCAATTGAAACGTATTCGCTCGCAACTGCGCTTTGCTGACCGTTTTTCTCAGGATAAACGGGCTAAGCAGGCACAAACATTGGCGGCACAATCTCTGCTCAAGCTGCAACGATATGACGAGGCGACTGAGGTCGCGATGCGTCTGTTGGCATGGCAGCCGACGCCGGATAACGCGCAGCAACGTATCGCCCATCTAGTGATCGGCCATAGCGCCTTTGCCAATGAAAACTTCGCGGTAGCAGAGCAGGCTTATCAACAGAGTCTGGCGCTGATGAAAAAGTCAGATCCACAGCGTGATGACACCCGCAAGAAATTGGCTGCTGCGATCTATCGTCAGGGCGAGCAGGCGGTTGCCGATGGCGACAAAGCGTTAGCGGTGAAACATTACCTGCGGTTGGGTGAAACAGTACCCGAATCAGGGTTCCGCAAAAATGCCGAGTATGATGCAGCAACATTGCTGCTAGAGCTGGAACGTTGGGAAGAAGCGGTAGCGATCTTAAATCAGTTTGCTAAGCGCTATCCTAAGTCGCCGCTGGTAGCTGACATTCCTGCCAAGTTAGCGTTCGCTTATGAACAGTCGGGCAATTGGCAACAAGCTGCCAAGCAGTATTTGGTTTTGGCAGATCGTGGCGGTGAATCAGCTGCAGACAAGGAAGCGAGCCGTCAATCGTTGTTAGCGGCGGCTGAAATGTATGAAAAAGCCGATGATCTCGATGGTGCAATTAACAGCTACCGTCGCTATGCGCACGCTTACCCCGAGCCTTTTGCTATGGCGATGGAAGTCCGGGCGAAAATGGCTGGTTTTTATCAACGCACAGGCGATGAGATAAAGCGTAATTACTGGCTGAAGAAACTGGTGAAGCTTGATGCAGAAGGTGGTGATGAGCGCAGTGACCGTTCTCGTTATCTGGCAGCCTTTGCTGCGCAAGACCTGGCCGTACAACAGCAGCGTACCTTTGACAGCATTCGCTTGAAGCTGCCTCTGCGGAAGAGCTTGAAAAAGAAACGTGCGGCGCTCGATAAAAGCTTGGCAGCTTGGCAGCAGGTTGCGAATTATCAACAAGCAGAGTTCACCACGGAAGCCACTTACCGTATCGCTGAGATCTATGGTGCGCTGAGCCGAGACTTGATGGATTCTGACCGCCCGAACGGCTTAGATGAAATGGAGCTGGAACAGTACGAGCTACTGTTGGAAGAGCAAGCCTATCCATTTGAAGAGCAAGCGATTGAAGTCCACCAGGCCAATACTGAAAACGCTTGGCAAGGTAACTATGACGACTGGGTAAAACGTAGCTTCGAGGCGCTTGCTGAGTTGCTGCCAGCGCAATTTGATAAGCCAGAACAGGAGGTCAGCTTCAGTGACTATGCGCATTAATAGCGGACACGCAGAGTTTTGGTCAATGAATAGTCGTTTGCTGATCCAACGTCGAACTGATGACCGTTGTCAGATGAAGGCGGGCACAGTCAAAGCCGGTTTACAGGCGGCGCTGTTGAGCCTTGTTATTGGTTTGTCAGGATGTGCGCAGTTGGGCGAAATAGCAGACGCTGACAGCGCGGCTACCGATACAACCACGGACAGTGCCGATGCGGTTGCTAGCCCAGAAGCCCCAGTTACCGCTGATGATGTCGCGGCAGATGCTGCTATCGCTAGCGATGGTGATGCACAAGCTGATGCTGCGACTGAGCCCGCGGAAGAGGTTACCCCGCCTTCGATTAATCCTTATCTGGCTTCTGAGCCGGTGCTATCAGCTATGGCCAAGGCCAAGTTTGATGCTGCATTAGCCAAGGCCAAGGCAGCACAATCTGAGGCCGAGGTGGCCGCAGCCATTAAGGCGTTTGAAGCGGTGTTGGCCGAGCAAGCGGATCTCTCAGGCGCGCGGGTGAATTTAGCGCAGCTGTATCGCATGCAGGGGCAAACAGACACCGCAATGACCCAGCTAAAGCAAGCGGTTAAAGACAACCCGAATAATTTAGATGGCTGGAATTTACTGGGCGTACTACAACGCGAACAGGGCGATTTTACGGCAGCAGAACAAAGCTATTTGGAAGCGCTGCAGCGTTGGAATGATTACGCGCCAGCACACCGTAATATTGGCATCTTGTATGAGTTGTATATGGGGCGTTTTAACGATGCGTTAACACATTATGAAGCGTATCAAGCCCTGCAGGAGAAGCCCGAGCGACGTGTCAAAGGCTGGATCTTGTTACTGCAACGGCGTATTGACGCCGGCGAAGGTGTTGATAGTGCGGTGCCAAGTGAGCCTGAAGTAGCGGGAGAAGGAGCATGATGACACTGCCTAAAGTCATTGCTTTTACTGGATTATTTTCAATGGCTGCGATGGCCGCAGAACCCGAAATCGTGGAGCTGGAAAGTACCATTACCGGCTCTCAAGAACAGCCCAAAGTGATTTATATCGTGCCGTGGCAACAGCCTGCTGGCGCGAAAGAGATGGCACAACAGATCAATAGTTATCTTGATCGTAAGCCGTTGAGTTTACTTGAGCGCCCCGTTTTTCTGCGACAGTTGCAACAATTTGAGCAACTTGAGCGAGATCAAAAACAGAAAGTGAGTCCCGCGCCGCAAAAATAGCGAGTGGCACCGGGTAAATGTTTAAAAAATGTTAACGACGGGTATGCTAGCCGAAAAGCATTCGTCTGAACGTGTATTTATTGAGGTTTAACAGACTATGGACGCATACAACACAGTGATCCGCTTCTTCCAGGAAGGTGGTCAATTCATGTACCCCATCGCGTTAGTGATGGTGGTTGGTTTGGTTATCGCCCTCGAGCGTTGGTTGTTTTTAAGCTCAACTGGCCGCGCTAACCGCAAGGCCGCCAAAATAGTGCAAGCTGGCTTAGCCACTGGCGACTATCAGGTGTTGATCAAAGGCGCAGAAAAAACCAAGGCACCGCTGTTGCGCGTGTTAGCGTCAGGCGTGAGCCGTTTGAAAGATGCGCATCGCCGTGAAGATGTAGAGTACGCGATGGAAGAGAGCATCATGGAAGTGATGTTGCGCCTCGAAAAGCGGACACAGTATCTAGCCACCTTGGCCAATATTGCTACGCTACTAGGTCTACTCGGTACCATTATCGGTTTGATCGCAGCGTTTACCGCCGTGGCTAACGCGGATCCGGCTGAAAAGGCCAACCTGCTATCACAGAGTATCTCGGTGGCGATGAACACCACCGCTTTCGGTCTGATGACTGCGATCCCACTCTCTATTTTCCATGCCGTGTTGCAAACCAAAACCAGTGAGATCGTTGATAGCCTGGAAGTGGCCGGTATTAAGTTGCTTAACATGCTTTCTTATAAGTCGAAGACCGATCCGGAAGCAGCTGGCAGCAGGGGCTAACTCATGAGGCGGTTAAGACGTCCGCAGAAAAAGGACGCTGAACTCGATATCACCTCCTTCATGAATCTGATGATCGTGTTGGTTCCCGTGCTGCTGTTAGGCATGGTGTTCTCGCACATTTCGGTACTGGATATCCAGCTACCGGAAGGCGGCGCAGACAACCCCGATCAAAAAGATCCACCCAAGCTGTTGGAGCTGATTATCCGTCAGGATGGTATGGCGCTGAACTACCCCGCAGGTGTGCCCTTAAAGCGACTGGCAAATAAAGAGCAAAGCTATGATTTTGATGGCTTGTCGCTTTATCTTCAGGACCTGAAAAGAGCGTTCCAGCAAAAAGGGATAGAAAAGCGCGACATCATTATTTTGATGGAGCCGGATATCGATTATCAGACCCTTGTTACTGCCATGGATACGGTGCGTTCATTTCGTGCCGTGGTTGTAGCCAGTGATGTAGATGCTGAGCTATTTCCCGAGATCTCATTAGGGGATGCCCCGGCAGCCGCTAAAGCGAAGGGGGCTAAACGATGAAGCAATCAATGCGTGCGCGTCGTATGGCTCGCCACCATCGCAAATTGTCTGGTGCAGCCTCCAAGCTGAATCTGGTCTCACTGATGGATATCTTCACCATTCTGGTGTTCTTCTTGATGGTGAACTCCTCTGAAGTGCAGGTGCTGCAATCGAATAAAACCATTAAATTGCCTGACTCTGTGGCGGAACAACGCCCCGAGGAAACCTTGGTGATCATGGTCAACAGTGACAACTTGGTTGTACAAGGCCGACCGATCGCTAAAACCAGCGAATTGATGGCAGACGACCAAGCGCTGATCCCGGCGCTGCAAACGGAATTGGATTATCAGGCGAAACGTCGTCCGGAACTCAGCGAGCAAGAAAAGAAGCTAGGGCGTCCGGTGACCATTATGGGTGATGCTTCTATCCCTTACGAGTTGCTGAAGAAAGTGATGGCCACCTGTGCCGACACCGATTTCAGAAGTATCTCGTTGGCTGTTAACCGTAAGTTCGTTTCTGACGACGCTGCGGCAGCCGAGGAGGGCCAGCAGTGAGCATTCCTTTAGTCAGTCGCTCAAGTTTCGAGCTTAGTTGGCAACGTCGTGAAGTTGATGACCAACGCTTCAAACGGCTGTTGGTGATTGGCCTGGCATTGTTGCTGTGCGTCAGTATTGCCATCCCCTTTGTAAACGTGCCAGAAATTGAGCGCGAGAAGAAAGAGGCGCTACCACCGCAGTTGGCCAAGGTGATTATTGAGGAGAAGAAAACACCGCCTCCACCACCGCCAAAGCCAAAACCGGAAGAGAAGAAAAAGCCGGAAGAGAAAAAGCCAGAAGAGAAGAAACCTGAGCCTAAGCCAAAACCCAAGCCGAAAACTGCGGCAGAAGCGCGTAAAAAAGCGTCTAAAGCAGGCTTATTGGCGATGCAGGATGATTTGGCTGCCATGCGCGAATCCCTTGATGTCGGCGCACTGAAAAAAGACAAGCTGAACAAAGGCTCGGGTGATGCAGCGAAAACCTCGCGCTCACTGTTGGCGGGTAAAGCCAAGTCTGGCAGTGGTGGTATCAGTACCAGTGGCCTCAGTAGCGATGCTGGTGGCGGTACATTGGCTGGACGCGACACCATGATAGTGGAGGCGCCGCCGGAGCTGGAAGACGAGCAGAAGAAAAAGCGTAAACGCAAAGATGGCAAAGCCGGCCGCAGTGAAGAGCAGCTACGCATGGTGCTAGAACAGGCCAAAGGCAGTCTTTACACGCTTTATAACAGTGCCTTACGCAAAGACCCCACGCTGGAAGGTAAAGTGGTGTTTGAGCTGGTGGTTGAGCCCGATGGTAGTGTCAGTGCTTGTAAAGTCGTGAGCTCAGATCTCGACAACAAAAAGCTGGAACGCAAACTGGTGCTGCGCCTGAAGTTACTTAACTTTGGTGCAGAAGATGTAGCGCAAACCAAGACCCGTTGGTCGATTGAGTTCTTGCCAAATTAAACGAACAGTTGCATTCGGTAATAAAAAAGAGCGCCTTAAGGCGCTCTTTTTCTTTGTGCTATCTAGGTACTAAAGTTTGTGAAAAGTTTGAGTATCATCGCCAAATGTAATCTCAAAGCTACTCTTATCCACAATGGCAAATGGCAAGTATTCAAACCGAGGCGACTTGAGCGGTTTCCATTGGCCATCAGTTTCTGGCGTAGATTCGACTGTTGTAATGGTAACTAAGCGGTCATCGAGCGTATAGAAATAGCCTTTAGTTTTTACTAATGCGCCATCTGGGTACGCCCAATTCATTTCGAAGGAACCATCTTGATTGAAGCTTCCAGTGAAGTTGTTATCACCCCGGTAGCGTCCATGGAATAAGGGTTCTGATGGAGTGCGACGATAGGCGTTATATGTTGGAAACGTCATGTAATCTTGATTACGAACTTTGAAACGGGTGCGATAAATGCCATCACTATCGGGCTCTTTAGGCATGGTCATACCCGCGTGATCTATTAGCTCGACATCAACTAGGACTTCGTTGTCAGGTGACCGAGAAGATGATACCTGATCGGAGCTCATCTCGTTGTAGCGAAGTTTGCCTGTTGCAGTCCAGGAATGGGAGCCGTCTTCAAAGAAACAGTATTCGGTATAATCAAATGTCTTCGATACAAATAGAGCGCAGGAGCGCTCAAATACAGAAGGCAACTCTGTGGACCATAGTCCAACCAGGTAATCCTTTGGAATGTTGTCAGCATTGACCTCTAGGATTTTAGCTGAAAGTTTTGCTGACTTTGGGTCGTCCATGTCAGCGACAGGACGGTTATCGAGAAACAACTGATGGAGGTGTTTCTGAACCTCTGCAATGCGCTCCAACGTTTTACTGTTCATCATCAACAGGTCGATGGCTGGGATGGGCTCGCCATGTATTAGGTCATGGAATTTTTGGTTTCTGAACAGGTCCTGATATTCCTGATAGTTTTCTGGTTCGCCCGAGACCATCTTGACTAGGAAATCATTCATATTGGCTACTCTTAGCCCTTTATTCAGGTCTTCTGGCCAGAGCATTGCTGTTGCAAAATAGGCCTTTTGTTCACCAAATGCTCGTACCTCAAACAATAAAGGAGCTTCCAAGTCTTCAAACTGATACCGCTCGTAACAATACGTGTATCTACCATCTTCGGATTGAAAGCTGACGTGTTCACCCGAAACGTCCAACATATCTGGACTTGTAACCCATTCGGGAACATCTTCTAAAATCACTTTCAGTTCGCAATCTGCCAAAACATCCGCAGAAATCAACCCGAAAAGTAAAGGTACCAACAACAGTCTCATTAATTTCTTCCTTGATTATATTGATAAAACACTACTTCAGCTTGCCATACCGAAAGATTGATGTATCGGCAGCCGAGTATAGGCAATTATTATGCTGATTAATTTGGGGCTTGGCGACAGGTATGTAAAATCGACTATTGACGTGCCTCCAAATCATCATAGATATTGCAACTAATTCTCCAGACTCTGCAGGCATCAAGTCCATATATACCCGCTTCATCTTAAAAAAGTGCCTTACGTACTGCCCCCACGCTGGAAGGCAAACTGGTGCAGCGCCTGAAGTTACTTAACTTTGGTGCAGAAGATGTAGCGCAAACCAAGACCCATTGGGCGCTCGAGTTCTTGCCAAATTAAACAGATAGGTGAGTTGGGTATTAAAAAAAAAGGATCATGTGATGTCTGTCAAATCGCGAGCCGTCGCTAACTTCGGCGGACTTGTGAAGAAGAAAGTAAAAATCGATTAATCAGTGAGTTATGATATAAAAAATAATTAGTAGAAGTAGGTTAGGCGAGATCTTTCCGGTTTGGGGTGATAGGTATACATGTACCCCTTATCCTGATAGATGGTCCGTGTATACCTATCTAGCGTTGTACTCGCCGAGGCAGGCCTCGGGGAAGTCTTTTTTTGCTAGATTGCTGGATAAATAAACAGTGGTTTGCTATAGCTTAGTCCATGAAAAGGACACTGCAAACGCTGCTGGATCAG
>NZ_SHLY01000003.1:112044-413197 GCF_004284785.1 Corallincola spongiicola | reverse complement strand
GTTTCGTTGAATAATCTTTGATTACTTCAACACCCGTGAGCGCCCACACAGATTGTCTGACCAAATTGTTAAAGAACGATGCTGTTGCATCTCGCCAAACCTTAGCTTGGCTGCCCGGTCAACGCATTCGTTGTCCGCGGCAAGGGCTGCGCATTCTACGCTTCTTAGCCCCGCTGTCAACCCAGTAAAAACATCTTTTTTACTAAGTGACCAGAAGAAAGATAAAAACTTAAACCGTTCGTTTCTTCCCGCTGCCTCGCCCTGAGCGAGTGAGGCGGCATTATAGGCACCTTAATCCTACCGTCAACGCTTTTTTTATGTGATCTAGTTCAAGTGGTCAGTTCTTGTGCAAACCAGCAAAAATGAGAGCCATGTTTAAATTTTGTAACAACAGCGGCAGTTAATGTAGGGCAAAGCTGGTTGATAGTCAGAAAGCCCGTTAGTATCAAAAATCTTACTTTTTGCCTTCAAACGTTTAGTTATTACAACATTGAGTACAAATGCAATGAATGCAGTTAATTTTATCAAGTCTCTCCTCTTTAGTGCCGCATTGGCCTTATTAGGATATCTCGCAGTACAGTTTCTAAATATTCAAATCAGTGGCAGTGTTTTGTTTGCCGCTGGCCTTGTCATTGGTGGCGTTGTTGTTCCATTGTTTTTGCCAAGCCATAGCGCTGATGACATTGATGATGAAGAAGACGATGAAGACCATCATGTCGAGCCAGGTGAAGTTAAAACCCTTTATGTGGGAAATCTTCCCTACCGTGCGAATGAAGCCGCCGTGCGCGAATTATTTGAGAAGTACGGCAAAGTGTTTTCGGTACGCCTAATGAAAGATCGTCAAACTGGCCGTCGTAAAGGTTATGGTTTTGTCGAGATGAGCCAAGCGGATGCAAGTAAAGCGGTGACCGCGTTGAATGACAATGAGTTCCAACAGCGAACGTTGAAAGTACGTGAAGCTAAGGAACGTAAAGACGAAGATACCTAATCGATATTAGGTACACAAAAGCCGGCTAAGTTAGCCGGCTTTTTATTACCTGTATTTGTGTCAAACCAGCCAATAAGAAAGATGACCATTGCTGAGCTAGACGCTGATCTTGTTTCGTCACCCATAACGTCCTCTCTTTGACATCCAACTTTGCTGTGTTCGCCGCCGGTAGCAACAAATTTGTCACGCGTCTAGCGATCGCTTCACCGCTATCAATGCAATGGGCAGAGGGCAAGCATTCGATGATTTCTGCTGCCAGCAGCGGAAAATGGGTACAACCAAGAACAATGGTATCTGGACCATCACCTTGCGACCAAGGCGCAAGGATCTCCGCTAGCCGTGGTAAATTCACAGCTCTTCCGGCTAACTTGTCCTCAGCCATCCCCACCAATTCACTGTTTCCAATCCGCGAGATACGACAATCTGCGGCGAATTCGTCGATCAACGCCTGTGTATAGGCTCGAGCCACGGTGCCAGGCGTTGCCAGTATACCGATATGCTTATTGTTACTCTGAAAAGCGGCAGGCTTAATCGCAGGCACGACACCAACAACGGGCAGGTCGAGTTGCTTCCGCAGCGTTGGCAACACTAACGTGCTGGCTGAGTTGCACGCCACCACGACTAAAGCGGGATTAACCTGTTCAACCACCTGCATAATCAGGTCACATGCTCGTCGGATTAGCGTCGAATCGTCAAGCTCACCATAAGGCTGCCCTTCATTATCCATCAAGTAATGACAGGTTAGTTCGGGGTAAGCTAAACGGATCGCCTGCCAAACTGACAATCCACCCACGCCAGAATCAAATACTAATATTGGTTGTCTCAGTGACATCGCTTATCGTGACCAGAGGCTGTAAAAAAGAAAACCCCACATTGATATGTGGGGCCTCATGGTAAAACCAGACTGAAGAGAATAAAAGTAACCTTTAATACTTGGGGCCCGAACCTGCGCGTTGGCGCACGTACAAACTAGTTAAACCGAACAGACTGGTTAAACTGTTCAAACTTCTCAACTTGCAGCTGCGTTTGGTTTGAGCTCTGCTGACCATTGAGCTGGGCAAAGATAAGCTCCGACACTTCATACATGGCACGCTGTTGAGAGAACTGCTGCTTGAACCCCTCCTCGACTTGCAATAGCCGCGCTTTATAGTCAACGACCTCAGAGGCAGCGGAATTTTGTTGTGCTAATCCTGTCCCCGGACTATAGGTATCGTCATCCTCTTGCGAAGCGTTTGTTGCGCCAGCTACTGCGGCTTCTATCGCACCACTTTGATATTGATCTGCCAGCTCGGATAGATCCCCAACCAATCCTGCAACCTCACCAGTCTGCTGGCTGCTCTGTGTGCCATTCACCGCATAATAGAATTGAGCGCTGCCACTATAGCTATAACTTGCCTGAAACTGGCCATTGCCAGACTGCATATTCATTGATGCGGAGAAGGAGAACTGACTGCTGGCCATCATGCTATAGCTGCCTGCACCAACCGCTCCAGGTAAGCTCTGCAAAAACTGCTGCAACATAGATAAGGGTGAGAGGGGCTGACTAGAGGTTGAAGCCTCTGCACTGGCGTCAACTTCTGCTTGCGGAAGAACGGCTACAGCTGCCTCTTCTTGATTCCCTGTGGGGCGCTCTGCGATTGCAACAGCTTCAGGCTGAGACTCAGAAACTAGGGATGGCGTTGGCGCTATCTCTTTGCTTTCCAAAGCTGATTGCTGTGGTTGATTATTGCCGACATTGGTCTGGCTGAAATACTGCTGACTACTGAAGCTCATATTCACTTCACTACCGTTACTACTCATATTAAAGCTGGCAGTTTGATAGCTCACCGTTTGCATTTGCACAGGCGCTTGGGGAGCAGTGGGTTGCACCGGTTCATTCAATGCTTGTCGAAACTGCTTAAGCGAACCAGAAAATGCTTTCCATTCACCCTGCAAGGTATGGCGCATATCGCGATCGAACAAACCGCTCTCTTTTAGATCGCTTCTCGCTTCTTTAAAGGCCGAACGGACATCCCGGCGTAACTCACGGTATTCTGCCCTTAGCTCTTTCCTACTGGCACCGTCTGATTGCGCTTGATACAGCTTGGCAGTCAGTGCTTGTAGTTTCTTCGAACTTTCAGTGGCATAAGCGGAGGCTGGTTCCGTCGCAACCGCCGGAAAGCGCTCACTTAAAGATTGACTTAGCGCTTTATCAACGCGCGCAGCTTTAGCCTGCGGCTCAACTAGTGGCGACTGAGCAACGGCATCTGGCAATGGCTGCGCTGATGGTAAACTAGCCAGGGGGCGAGTCGGTTGAGTAGAAGCTGTTGCGGAATAGTTCTGCTGATAACTCAGCTGATCACGATTTGTAGATAAGTTGCTGAAGAGTTGTTGATTGAACTGAAACATAATGAGGTCCTATCCGTTTATTCTATCGATATGCGTACCTCCTAATCGCCTCTGAACTCTCTATCGGCTCAGCAAGATTAAACTTGACTGTTTTTTGACCATTTTAATTTTGCTCATCTAAGCTCTAATGCAGGTTTTTTTGACTCTGCCGCCAGTTTGCCTAAAATTTGCGCCCCTTATCAGAGAGCTTCGCTGTCAAAACGGCAGTGACCAATGGAGTAGCCAATGGCTGAGTTATCCTTTTCCCAATCCGAATACGATGCCCAGCTAGCGGACAAAAGTCGTTGGTTAACAGAGACCTTTAACCGCTTTTCGCCACCCACATTGGAACTATTTGCTTCCGCGCCTAGTCACTATCGGATGCGCGCTGAATTTCGGGTCTGGCATGATGGGGACGATCTTGACTACATCATGTTTGATAAGGGCACCCGTAATCACTACAAAGTGACAAGCTTTCCGCAAGCGTCTCAACTTATTAATGAGCTGATGACCGCATTGCTAAACGAGATCAAAGGGCAACCGGTACTCCGCCGGAAACTATTTCAGGTAGACTTTCTCTCGTCTCAAACCGGTGAAGCGACCATCTCCCTGCTTTATCACCGTCAGTTAGACACTGAATGGGAGGCGGCGGCAACGCAGTTGCAGCAAACCCTACAGCAGCATGGCAAAGTTGAGCTTATCGGCCGCGCACGCAAACAAAAAATCGTCTTAGCCCGTGACTATGTGATGGAAACGCTCACTGTCGGCGATAAGTCGTTTCACTACCAACAGATAGAAAACAGTTTCACTCAACCCAATGCTGGGGTCTGTGAAAAGATGCTTAATTGGGCGGTCGATACCACCAAAGAGATGTCGGGGGACCTGCTCGAACTCTACTGTGGTAATGGCAACTTCACTCTGCCTCTGGCACAGAACTTCCGTAAAGTGCTGGCTACCGAGATAGCCAAACCCTCAGTGGCATCCGCACAATTGAATATGAAGTTGAATCAGGTCGATAATGTCACCGTGATCCGCATGTCCAGTGAAGAGTTCACCGAGGCGATGGCTGGACGAAAATTTAATCGTTTGGCGGGTGTCGATCTCAGTAGCTACGAATGTAATACCATTTTTGTCGATCCTCCCCGTTCAGGCCTAGATCCAGATACGGTCAATCTAGTACAGGGCTACGACAATATTCTGTATATCTCCTGTAACCCAGAAACCTTAGCGGAAAACCTGGAGCAGTTAATCGAAACCCACGAGATCAGCCGTTTCGCATTATTTGATCAATTTCCTTACACCCACCATTGCGAAGCTGGCGTTCTACTCACTCGCCGCCAATAAGCAAGTTACTCGATCTCATCCGATCTGAAACTGGCTGCCCCACGGGCAACCAGTTTCAACTGTTTTATCACACGCTCGGTCAGCACGGGTAACTGATCTTTAGGCAGATCAAGTGCATCCGCACCGGCACTAAACACCAGAGTAACCATCGCCTCAGCCTGGACATTGACATCCGCCGAACGCCCTCCCACCTGCAACATCAGATAGTGCGCCAGCTCTTCAATAAAATGCTGGATCTCGCGTGCTACCGCTGCCCGAAAAGAGGCCGAAGTGCCGGAACGTTCACGCAGTAACAAACGGAAAACATTGGGGTTCTCAGTGACAAACTCCATGAAAGTTTCCACTGACGTTCTGATCACCGAGCCGCCATCCTTAATCCGCTGCCGTGCCTGACGCATCAGCTGTCGCAGGGTCAAACCTGCGCTATCCACTAAGGTTAAACCGAGCTCATCCATATCCCGGAAGTGGCGATAAAAAGAGGTGGGAGCGATACCGGCCTCCCGTGATACTTCACGCAGACTCAGGCTGGCAAAGCTTACTTCCGCACTGAGTTGTGACAAGGCCGAATCAACTAGTGCCTGTCTTGTTTTTAACTTTTGTTCTGCCCGAACGCCCACGAACGCCCCTTGTTTGTCAATTTACACTGCCATCTTCATCCCCATCATACCCAAGGCAGGATCATATAAGAATGGTTGCATTAGGGAACAGGCAAGATAGAATCAGCGTACAACTGTACGCTGAAAATAAACATGAGTACCCAATAATGTCAGTTTCACCTAAACCACCACTGATATGGACTAATATCCTGCTATTTTCTTTAACCCTACTGGGAGCTGTGATCCTAGTTCCAGCTTGGGGTTTTTATCACGGCTTCGGCCTCGCGGAAGTGGTCGGCTGTATTTTACTACTTGGCTATTCAGGAATATCTATCACGGCGGGTTATCACCGTTTATGGTCACACAAGACCTACGAAGCGCACCCTGTCCTGAAAGTAATATTCGCTATTGGTGGCGCATTTGCTCTACAAAACAGTGCCCTGCACTGGAGCTCTGATCATCGGGTGCATCATCGCCATGTCGACAATAATGAGAAAGATCCCTACTCCGCCGGACGCGGCTTCTGGTACAGCCATATCGGCTGGATGTTGCGCGAGTATCAAGGCGACAGTTATGACGACTACCGTAATGTTCGTGATCTCACCCGCGATAAGGTCGTGATGTGGCAACATAAGTATTACCTCCCCCTCGTGCTCGCTACCAATATCGGTATTCCAGTCATCTTTGGTCTGTTTAGTGGTGACGTGATCGGCGCTTTCCTGATGTGTGGGTTACTGCGGCTGGTACTTAGCCACCATTTCACTTTCTTTATCAACTCGTTGGCGCATATCTGGGGCAAGCAAACCTACACCGATAAGAACAGTGCGCGCGATAACGGTTTTCTCGCCTTTTTAACCTATGGCGAGGGCTATCATAATTTTCATCATCTGTTTGAATACGATTACCGGAATGGCATTCGTTGGTGGCAATTTGATCCCACCAAATGGTTAATCAAAAGCTGCAGTTGGCTTGGTTTAACCAGTAAATTGAAAAAAAGCCCGGAAGAGCGGATCCAAGCGGCACGTTATCATATGCAGCTACAACGCCTGCAAAGCCGGTTACAAGGGCGCAGCAATACCGAACAATTGATCGCCAAAACTCAAGCGGAGTATGAAGAGTTGCTGGCTAAGCTAAACGCCTTCTACAGTACTCGTAAGCGTTTGCTTGATCTAAAGAAGCGACGCATGCTGAAACGCTATGAGCAAAGTGAACTAGTGACACAGTGTCGAGAGCTACAACAACGCTGGTTGGCCCAACATAAACAGTGGCGCCAACTCACTGCCCAGTACACCTAACTAAACAAGTGTGGAAATCAGTAATAGTTGATTTCCGCACTTGTCATCAATCCGCGCACCGTTATCCTTAACCGATTGTGATAACTAGGCATACGTTTGATGGAATCGATTAAACTCACCGAATATAGCCACGGCGCAGGTTGTGGCTGCAAGATCTCCCCGGCGGTATTAGACACTATTCTCCACAGTCAGCTTGCCCTGCCTTCTGATCCTAAGCTATTAGTCGGCAATCAGAGCAAAGACGATGCCGCCGTTTATGATTTAGGCGACGGCCGCGGCGTTATCAGTACCACTGATTTTTTTATGCCGATAGTCGATGATCCCTTTACCTTCGGCCGTATCGCAGCCACTAATGCCATCAGCGACGTCTACGCCATGGGTGGCAAACCGCTAATGGCGATCGCGATTCTTGGCTGGCCGACGGCGAAATTGCCGCCAGAGGTTGCCGCCCAAGTCGTTGATGGTGGGCGTCAAGCCTGTGCTGATGCAGGAATATTGCTTGCAGGCGGTCACAGCATTGATGCCCCAGAGCCTATTTTTGGTTTAGCTGTCACCGGCGAGGTGCCACTAAGCCAACTACAGCGCAATGATCAGGCCACAGCCGATTGCCAACTGTTTCTTACTAAACCTTTGGGTATCGGTATTCTCACTACCGCCCAAAAACAGAAAAAACTGCGTAGCGAAGATGAGTTGATCGCCATTGATGCCATGTGCCAACTCAACAGCTTAGGCTATCAGTTAGCGCAGATGGACGGTGTCACTGCAATGACCGATATCACCGGATTTGGCCTGCTAGGTCACTTAATTGAGATCTGCGAAGGCAGCGGCGTACGTGCGGAGATCGAGCTTGCCCAGGTACCACTGCTGGCACAGGTAGAGTTCTATCGCAGTCAAGGCTGTGTTCCCGGTGGTACCGAGCGTAACTTCGCCAGCTATGGCGATAAAGCAGCGCGATTAACCGAACTGCAGCGGCAGCTACTCTGCGATCCACAAACCAGTGGTGGCCTGCTAATTGCAGTAACGCAGGAGCAAAGTGACGCGGTAGCAGCCGTATTGGCGCAACATCATATGCCAGCACAAGCAATAGGCCGGTTACTGGCTGCAGATAATAGTCAGCCCCTAGTGTCAGTAAATTAGCCGATATTGGCCACAAATTAGCGCTCGTTGTCGTGAGTTTCCGTCATTTGGGCGCTTTTTATGCTGTTTGCACTTTAGTCGGCCTGCAGGGATCGGTAACATAGGCGTTCTCTGCGGCCAATAAGAAGCATACTCGCTGTGACAAAACAAAAAGCCTCTCCTACGACACCCTGTGAAGAAATTGAAAACAAGCACTACGATGCGATCATCATCGGCTCAGGTCCGGGAGGTGAAGGTGCTGCGATGAACTTAAGCAAACGCGGCCAGCGAGTCGCCGTTGTTGAGCGCCATCAAGATGTCGGTGGGGGCTGCACCCATTGGGGAACGATCCCGTCAAAAGCACTACGCCACTCGGTTTCCCGTCTGATCGATTTCAATAACAGCCCACTGTTTGTCGAAGGATTCCATAAGCCGCGCGCCTGGACCTTTGATCAGATTTTGAAGCAAGCGGCGTCTGTCGTCACCAAGCAGACCCGAATGCGTGCCGGGTTTTACAACCGCAATGATGTTGATGTGATCCATGGCTGCGCCGAGTTGGTTGATCGCAATACTGTTAAGGTGGTTGTTGAGGGCGGAACCGAAACAATCACGGCTGACAAACTTTTGTTGGCCCCGGGCTCTCGCCCCTATCGCCCCGCTGATATCGATTTTTCTCACCCACGGGTCTACGACAGCGACACTATTTTAAATCTCACCCACCACCCTCGGCATATCATCATTTATGGTGCCGGCGTGATCGGCTGTGAATACGCATCCATCTTCCGCGGACTGGACTGTAAAGTAACTCTGATCGATAGCCGCGAACGATTACTCTCTTTTCTTGATGTTGAGATCTCCGACGCACTGAGCTATCACTTGCGCTCCTCCGGTGTGATGATCCGTCATAACGAAACCTACGCCAGTGTTGTCGGTGAAGATCATGGTGTGGTAGTGAGCTTCGAATCAGGGAAACGATTAAAAGCTGATGCCCTGCTGTTTGCCAACGGCAGAACCGGTAATACCGATACGCTGAAACTGGAAAAGGTTGGCCTCAAAGCCAACCACCGAGGCCAACTGGAAGTGAATGAACACTACCAAACCAGCGTTGAGAACATCTACGCGGTTGGTGATGTGATCGGTTATCCCAGCTTAGCCAGTGCCGCCTACGACCAGGGCCGGATCGCCGCCGATGCCATCGTTGATGGCAAAGCAGAAGCGAAACTAATAGGAAATATTCCCACCGGGATCTATACCATTCCTGAAATTAGTTCAGTAGGAAAAACTGAGCAGGAGTTAACCGCCGCGAAGATCCCATACGAGATCGGCCAGGCACACTTCTCTAGCTTGGCTCGCGCACAGATCGCCAACGCTGGCGTTGGCTGTTTGAAGTTACTTTTCCATCGTGAAACTAAGCAGATCCTTGGCATTCACTGTTTCGGTGTGAACGCATCTGAGATCCTGCATATCGGTCAGGCAATCATGGAGCAAGAAGGTGACGCAAATACCATCGAGTATTTTGTCCGTACCACCTTCAACTACCCGACGATGGCTGAAGCCTATCGTGTTGCGGCGCTCAACGGCTTAAACCGACTGTTTTGATGACCTGCTCAATCATAAAAAAACCGCTGACTATCAGCGGTTTTTTTGTCTCGTCAGATCTTCACTGGTTAACTCTTTAACATGCTGCTCCAAGGCAATGACTCGTCCCCCAAGACAATGAAATTCGGGTTCTCCAACGATTCGCGTTCATTGTAGCTAAGCGGGTTGAGGGCAAGGTCGAGAATGCGCCCCCCTGCTTCATCGACAACACATTGTGCCGCACCTGTGTCCCACTCTCCGGTAGGACCAATACGCAGATAACAGTCTGCAACTCCCTCGGCAACCATACAGCTTTTCAGTGTACTACTGCCAAAGGGAATGAACTCGGCCTGTACATCCTCATGCAGACGATCAGTGATCAACTCAAGGTTTTGCCGACGGCTGACAGCGACCCGCAAAGAGTAAGGCTGCTGCGGTGACAACTTCGTGGCTTTGATTGCCTGAGTATCGCCGTTTTGACACTTAAAAGCGCCATGACCACGGGTAGCAAAATAGGTTACCCCTGATACCGGCGCATGAACCACACCCAGTGTGGGTACACCACCGATGATCAGTGCGACGTTCACGGCAAAATCGCCACTTCCCGCAATAAACTCACCGGTACCATCTAGAGGATCAATGAGCCAATACTTGTCCCAGTGACAACGCTTGTTAAAACCAACGTCTGTGACCTCTTCCGATAAGATTGGAATATCAGGGGCTAAAGCCGTCAAACGTTTGATAAGTAAATCATTGGCTTTCAGATCAGCTGTCGTTACCGGCGTTTCATCCTGTTTAGTAAGCTTTTCGAACCGTCCCTGCTGATAGATATCAACTATCAAATTGCCGGCTTCGACCGCCATCGCCCGTACATCATTGAGCAGTGCAATCGGCTCCATTGTTACCTCTTCTGTTGCAGCCATTGGTGCGCCAAATAAACCGCAGCAATACTGCGAGCTTCACAAAACTCTTCCTGTTGAACCAAGCCCAGCATATCCGAGACCGGCCAATATACCCGTTCCAGCGGCTCAGGTTCGTCGCCCTGTAGCTGCTCTGGATACAGATCTTGCGCCAACAAGATAGTCATCTGACTGCCAAAATAAGCGGGGGCCATGGTCAACGTCTTGAGCCTGGTCAACTGTTGGCAACCAAAACCTATCTCTTCTTTCAATTCTCGATCTGCAGCCTGTTCCGGCGTCTCACCTGGGTCAATCAGACCTTTGGGAAAGCCTAGCTCATAACTGTCTGTTCCGGCAGCATATTCACGAACAAGGATTAAGTTGTCGCCCGATATGGGGATCATCATCACAGCCCCTCGTCCGCTGCCCTGCATCCTTTCATACTCACGGCGCGCACCGTTGGAGAAAGCCAGATCCAACGCTTCAATGGTGAATAGGCGACTTTGGGCGACGACGCGTCGCGCGAGTACCTTGGGTTTTTGCCTTTTCGGAGGTTCCTGGCTCATTACCGACTCATTATTAAGGGCTGATATTCATATCAAGATTTAGACGCTAGGATTACACTAGCGGCGAACTGCCATCGTGCCAACATTTTTTGTACCAGACAGAGCAACGGAAGAGAAAAATGCTGAATTGGAAAGAGATTGACACTGTTTTACTCGATATGGATGGCACATTACTGGATCTCCACTTTGATAATCACTTTTGGCTAGAGCACCTACCAAAGCGCTACGCTGAAGAGAAAGGGCTCTCTCAGGCAGAGGCGAGTAGCACGCTATTGAACGCATATCATGAAGTGCGTGGCTCACTGCAGTGGTACTGCCTCGACTATTGGCAAGCACGTTTGCAGATGGATATTGTGGCGATGAAGCGCGAAGTGGCCAACAGGATCAGCTTACGCCCCGATACCCTGCCCTTTCTTGCCGCGCTAAAAGAAACTGGCAGAGCCGTGATCTTGCTAACTAATGCCCACCCTGACAGTCTTTCGCTAAAAGTCGAGAAAACGCAACTGGACCAACATCTGGACCTACTGCTGAGTAGCCACAATTTTGGTGCAGCAAAAGAGGAGCAAAAGATGTGGCAAGCATTGCAGAAAAAAATCGGTTTTGACCGCGCCACTACACTATTCATTGATGACAGTGTCAGTGTGCTAAATGCCGCTCGCAAATACGGCATCGCTCACCTGTTAGCCGTAGCCAACCCCGACAGTCAGAAGCAACCTGCGCTGATCCCTAACTACCAAAATATCAAAGACTATCGGCAACTGCTGAGCGCGATCCGGGCAACCCCCAGATAAAGGGGGCGCAGTTTTTAACGGCTATAGAGCCAACTTGGTGTCGAACTCTATCTTCAACCCTTCGGGGGTTTTATCGCTCAAGAATTCTAGGCCTTCGCGCAGATCTTTTGGCAAAGTTCGATCCGGCTGCATCAGCAGTGACCCAACGGCACGTTCACGATCAGGCAACTTCAATTCACCCGTCAAGTTAAGCGGGCTCTGGCTACCATCAATGACACCGACCACCTGGCCGTCAACACAACTCAATGTGACATGAAATAGACCCAATAGCGCAGGGTTCTTCAGCAATCGATTACTGAACATCGCTTCTTCCCAGTAGATATCTCCTTTCAGGGATTCACACCAAGGGAGCCCATGTTCGAAACGATCAATCGCGTAGCGGAAACGGCCATCTAAGCGACTGCCTCCTGGTAGATTCGCCAAACTATCGACAAATTTGCCCGGCACTTCCAAGTAGCCGTTATAAATTGAGATACCACTTGTTTCGGCAACGAGATCGACTCTGCCATTTATCTCTGAGTTACGATCACCGAACTGTACGTTGGCTTTCACTTGCCCCAGCAACAGCGGCCATGGCGATAAATCCCAGCGCACTTTTTCCAACACAATACGACGCTCTCTAACCACAGCCACATCGCCTTTCCAGACGGTACCGCTGACGCCTTGCAGGACCACATCATCAGGTAAGGGCAGCCAGTTCACCAGCAATGCTGCGGGAAGGGTGGCTATTAAGAAAACCAAATACAGGCAACCAGCAATGATGCCTCGGCGTAACCAAATCACGTCATTATCCCCTTCTTAATTGCAAACGACGGATCCGAACCACGCCGGTTTCCTGCTCTGACGTCAAATCAAGGCTGCCGACGTCAATCCCATACTGTTGTTTCAATATCTGTAGCCAACGCAAAAAATCATTAAAAGCAACGCGATCGATCCACACCTGGAGATCTTCCCCCTGAGGTTGAATGCGCGCAATAACCACTTTCTGTGCCTTCGCGGTTCGATTAACAATCGACGATAACGAGCCGCTACGAACATTTCCCTTACCTGTGCTGGCACGCAGGTTAACAACCTCAACCGCTGCACGTTTCATTTCCGCCAAGCGGCTCTCTGCCGAACTCAGCGCCTGTTGCTCATCAGCAACGGCATTATTCAATGGTGACCAGAAGCCCCAATAGAAGATAGCGACAACGACGGCTACAGCCGCCATCGCCAGCAACTGCTTTTCTCTGACATCAAGCCCATCAAGATAAGTCTTTAGTGCATTCATTGCTTACCTCTTATCGTCACCGACCCAGTGACTTTGCCATCCTGGTTATTCAACGAACCGATCTCAATGTCAAAACTGTCAGGGGCCGCTGCTTTAAACTTTTCAAAATCGGCGAAAGCTTTGCCTTCCGCCTGGATCCGCAGCTCTCGTCTACGACTGTCAAACTTCAGCGATGCAAGGGACATATTAGCGACGTCACTGAAGGGTTTTTCCAACTGCGACAGCATGCTAAATAGGCTGAGATCCGTGGACACACTGCCACCGAGCTCGCCAAGCTTCTGCTTCATAATGGAGCGGGCTTTACTGACCGAAGAAGCTTTCACCTCAGGAAACACCACCTTAAACACCGACAAGGTCTGTTCCTTCGCCAATGCGGTCTGATTACTTAGCCTTAACAGCTGCAGGCCATCTAGCACCATGTTAAGTAATAAACAGACGCCGACCACAATGGCAACCTTGCGCCAGGGTAGCCATCGAGTGTCCACTTCTCGCTTAGCTTCAAAGTCACCCTGCAACAAGTTCCACTTATGACTTGGCAGATGCTCGGCCAGCAGTTGCATCGGCAACTCTTCTGGCTGACGCTCAATCTGTAAGCCATCAATATCAGCAAAGATCCATGGCTGATAGCTGTTCAACAGCTGCGGCTCTTCGCTCTCCTCTCGCGCCGCGATCATGCTCTGCAGGTAAAGCTCTGCATTGTCATGTTCAACAACGATACCGGCAAATTCATCGGTACGCAGCAGCAGTTGCTGCTCCATATCCAAAGCTGTCCAGCCGTCCTCTTGCCATGGTAAAGCGAGTAGATCAGGCAGTAGCCGCTGGGGCTCAAAATTGGCTTCTCGCAGCCAATCCAACCATTGCGCCATCTTTAAACGGCTGACAACCATGACCTGCTGAACATTGTCTTTTCGCTCACCTAAGGCAAAGTGCAAACTGTCCACATCTTGTGTCAGCTGTTCTTCAAGCATAAATGGCAAGGCTTTGATAACTGCACGCCCCGCTTTTGGCGGCAATGGCACATTATGTAGTCCCACTTCGCTGCTCGGCACCAATACCACGGGCTTGCGCCCCCCAACACGTTCATGGAGTGTTTCCAACTGCTCAACACCAGCGAGCGTTCCAGAAGCGATCACTTCTGAACTGCTGTATGACCAGACCAGCCAATGCACTGGCGCGTCATGTTCGTGGCCTAGTCGGATCACGAGTTGTTCGTTCACTGGGTTCCTCCCAATTGGCGGCGGATCACAACCAATTTGTTGTCCTGCTCACGCTTCAATAGCGATTCCAGTCTAAAAGTGACATCTGCCACTTCCGTTTTTGCCTGTAATAAAAAATAGAAACTGTTCACCGTTAGCGATTCCTTCTGTGCTGCGGTGACATCGCCGGCACCACTGACTTCAGGTTGGCGCCAAAACTCATCAATAGTTTCATAGCCGTTTTTTGGCCGGTTATTAATTAAATCCTGCGCGTCACTTAATGTAAGCCGCGGAGTTAGTGCCGCTTGTAGGAGCAACGCTTGCTCCGCCTTAATCGTATTCACATTTATACGTAACAGCGGATTTTCCGGTACAGCACAAACGTAAGGCCGTACCTTTTCATAAATTTCGGCGGTTATGCCTCTCACCGTCCGCAACTCACTGGCATGTGCCATCAAGCTATTTGCCGCCAGATAGGGCACAGGCATCGATTCGTATTCACTGTCTTCAGCACCGGCACTGGAGGAAACGATTGAGTCTGCATCGAGCCAGTCACGCAGCGCTTCCGCTATCTGCTCCGCTTCATATGCATCCACCCCAACACCTTCTAACAACTCCTGAAACATACGGCTATGGGGCGGCCGGGTCTTGAGTTCTTTCTCCGGCGTTGGACCAGCGACGCTGTTTAAGTTAAAACATGCCTGCTGATCGATGATTTGCCCGCCCAGTGAGCCGCCTTCAACCGGAAACTCATTGCCCTCCTGCGCCCAGTTTTGGCCCAAGTGCACGACATCCTTATCATCCTTAAAGCCCTGGATCAGGATCTTCATCGCAAATTGTTCAGCACCAATGGCATACCAAAGCCCTTGATTACCGTGTATTAGGTTTTCGGCACGGCGCATTTGCAGGCTCAAGCGCTGGGTCATATTAGCTGCAATGATCACCGCCAAAGCCACTACCAACATAACGGTAATAATAGCGACACCACGCTGACGCCGAGGTGAGTGGTTACTTCTCATCTGGAATGCCACCACTGTCACTGTCGCCTATGTCATCTTGGCCACTGTTGCCGCTACCGCCATCGGGGCCTGCGGTTGGGCGATGGGACTTACCATCGCCGGGCAGTAAAAACTTCCGCGTAATTAAGCCAAGCCCTTCAATATCTAGCTCAACGGCAACAGCATGAGGAATATTTTCACTTTCCCAAGGCCGCTGCCAGGTATCTTCCTCGTAAACACTGACTTTAAATCCGTTGACCCCTTCCATAAGGGTCGACTCTTTCGGTTCAGTGCCACTGACTGCATCCGGGTAGATGAAATACAAACGTTGTAACTTATTTTCCTGTACCCGATACGCAATCGACTGCACCGTACTGCGCTGCAGCATGGCGTTTGGGTTACGCCAGCCCTGTCGGCTCAGCACCATGCCATCAAACTCACTCTCCAGCAAAAACTCAGCCACCCACATGAACCCCTTGCTCGGTTCACGTTCATCAACACGTACTTGACGACGTGTGGTCTGCATAAGATCCCGCTCTAGAATGGTCATCACCCGCTGCATCTTCTTCAACTGCGCAGAGCGTTCCCGCGAGATCTCCTCGCTGCGCTGGATATTATTCAGCGTGGTATAGGAGGCGACACCCACCACGGTAAATACCGAGATAGCTACCAACATTTCCAGTAAGGTAAACCCTTTCACCCGCAACATCAGGATTTACTCCGATAGCTCACCACGCTGGCCAGAGGCGACTTATCCTTCTCCTCATAAAACACCTCGACACGCACACCGCGCAACTCTTTATCGGGGGTTTCCAGTCCTTGCTGTGTCCAATGCCAGGTATGACCGGCCATCTCCATGGTACCGCGAGTAACCGACAATTTTGGCCACTCTTTCTCCAAGGCGATCTCTGTCATGCGGTTGCTCGCAACCCAAGTCGCCATAGAGCTTTGTTCTAAATAAAACAGGCTATTGATATGCCCGGTGGTGGCTTGCGCCAAGCTGATGGCTGCGCTGGCAAAAATAGCCAGCGCCACCAAAACTTCCAGCAATGTCATGCCTCGGCTGTTAATCACGGTCTATCCAAAGGCCCCAATAGTTCGACATTGCCGGTGTCATGACCATTGACGCGAAAAAAAGCGATTTCGTCGTCACTGACATCCTGTAATGACAATAACAAGCTGAACGGAGTCAAATCGCCGCTCGAGAAAATTAGTATTTGCGGTTTGGCCTCTTTATCTTCTTCTCGCTCAATCTCCACCCCTTCAAACATCGAGCCTTGCTTGGTGAGCTTATTTTCCTGCTCCCAAGGCAGGTCATCCAAGGTCAATTCCGCGGTCACTATGTCTGGCCAGGCTCGGGTTGAAAACAACTTGTCATCCTCAATCGGCTGCCATTTCTGCTCATCATCCAAGCGGTAAAATTGATACTGCTTGTCATCAACACGCATGCCGTACTCTTCACCACGCATCAACGCTTGTTCGGCCGCCATTTCTACCAGCGCACTGAAACGCGAAGCTTCCTGCTCCAGCGTTTCCTGCGGACCAGCAAGATTCAACGATAAAACGACACCGACCGAAACCAGCGCCATCAACGCCGTCACCAGCAGCACTTCAAGCAGTGTGAAGCCTTGCGCCGCCAGTCTGCTAGCTGAAGCTCTTATTGCCAATTTACTGGTGATCCTGCAGGTTCCAGTTGCCTATATCTGCAGCCGTACCTTCACCGCCCTCTTCACCATCAGAACCCAATGAATAGAGATCGATCTTTCCACGCTCACCAGGGCTTTGATACATATATTCATTACCCCAAGGATCTTTAGGCAAACGCTTGATATAGCCATCTTCGCGGTATTTACGCGGCTCAGGTGCACTGGACGGTTTCTCCACCAACGCTTCCAAGCCCTGCTCAGTGGTTGGATAAACAGCGTTATCCAACTTGTACATATCCAGTGTTTGCTCCAGCGCAGTGATATCACTGACTACTTTCTGCTGGTCCGCCTTCTCTTTGTTACCCAGTAAGTTGGGCACCACCAAAGACGCAAGGATCCCGAGGATCACGATCACCACCATCACTTCTAGCAAAGTAAAGCCGGCGTTATTCTTGGAAAAGGTTTTCATCTTGAAAAAGTCCTCTGTGGAAATTGGCGTTAGCCAACGAGATTGTTCAAATTAATAATAGGCTGCAAGATAGCAACCACGATAAACAGTACGACACCTGCCATAGCCACCAGCACCAGAGGGCCAAGCAAGCCCATGGCAACGGTCATCAGGGAATCAAATTCACGTTCCTGGTTGTCAGCGGCTCGGGTCAGCATCTGTTCCAACTCACCGGAACGCTCGCCCGATGCAATCATGTGTAACATCATTGGTGGAAAAAGTTTGGTATCGGTCAATGCCGCCCGCAAGCTGGTACCTTCTCGCACATGCCCGGTAGCATCGTGGGTCGCATTTTTAATACGTAAATTGGTTAATACATCAGAGGCGATACGCATCGCTTCCAGCAGCGGCACCGACGACGCTGTCAGGATCGCCAAGGTACGTGCATAACGGGCGGTATTCATCCCCCGGATCACCTTACCCAGCACCGGCATAAACAGCTGCCAGCCATGATACTTAAGCTTCCATTTCGGCTGCGCCAACAAACGCTGAACACCCATCATCAATAGGATAGCGGCGACGAAGATGTAAAGGCCGTAGTTAAGTACAAAGTCACTGGCCCCAATAAGGATCTTGGTGGTGGTTGGCAGCCCTTGTCCCATATGCTCAAACTGCGCGACAATTTTTGGCACAACGACAGCCAATAACAGGGTGATCACGCCGGTGGCGATCACCGTCAGCACAATCGGATAAACCAGCGCCTGAATAAGTTTTGAGTTGGTGGCTTGCCGCTGCTCGGTATGATCAGCCAAACGATTAAGTACTGTATCTAAGTGCCCTGACTTTTCGCCGGCGGCAACGGTGGCACAAAACAGGTCATCGAACACATGGGGAAATTCTTGCAGGCTTTCCGCTAAGGTATGTCCTTCCAGGACTTTACCGCGGACAGCCATCATCATGGTGGAGAGGCGATCTTTTTCGCACTGCTCAGCCACCGCTTTGAGCGACTCTTCCAGGGGCATCGAAGAGGCAACCAATGTCGCCATTTGTCGCGTAATTAACGCCAGCTCCGGCGCAGAAATCCCTCGTTTAAAACCAAAGCCGCCTTTTTTCTGTTTCTCTTCGGCGGCCTTTGCGTGTACCAGTTCGGTGGGGATCAGTCCCTTGTCACGGAGCATCTGCCGAACTTGGCGGGCGCTGTCCCCCTCCATGACGCCCTTTTTCTGGCGCCCGGCTTTATCGATCGCTTTAAATTCAAATACTGCCACCGATTATTCCTCGCGTGTCACACGCAGAATCTCTTCTAACGATGTTTGGCCAAGCAGCACTTTATCAATGCCGTCCTGACGAATACTGGGAGTAAACTCGCGTACATACTTTTCAATATGTTGTTCGCCGGCGTCATTGTGGATTAACTCGCGTACTTGCTCATCGACCACTAGCAACTCGTGTATCCCGGTTCGACCACGATAGCCATTATTGTTGCACGCAGGACACCCGGCCGGATGGTAAATAACCTGCTCTGTGGTAGGCGGTAAGCCCATCAACTCGAGTTCAGCGTCAGTGGCTTGTTGCGGCTGCTTACACTCTTTACACAAAGTACGCACTAAGCGCTGTGCTAATACAGCCAACAGACTGGAGCTCAATAGGAACGGAACCACGCCCATGTCCGCCATACGGGTCACGGCGCCCGCAGCGGTATTAGTGTGCAAGGTGGAGAGAACCAAGTGACCGGTCAAACTGGCTTGTACGGCGATCTGGGCGGTTTCCAAATCACGGATCTCACCAATCATCACCACATCAGGATCCTGACGTAAGATAGCCCTTAATCCGCGGGCAAAAGTCATATCAACTTTCGGATTGACCTGAGTTTGGCCAATACCATCCAGATCGAATTCCACCGGATCTTCTACCGTCAGAATATTGCGGTCTTTACTGTTAATGCGACTGAGACCGGCATACAAAGTTGTACTTTTACCTGAGCCAGTAGGACCGGTGACCAGAATAATACCGTGAGGACGATGGATCAGTTCCTGGAAAATGGAGCGATTACGCTCGGTCATTCCCAACTGTTCTAAGTCCAACTGCGCGGCGTTCTTATCCAGTAATCGCAACACCACGCGTTCACCATGACTTGACGGCATAGTTGATACCCGCACATCAACAGCACGACCACCAATACGTAGTGAAATTCGACCATCTTGCGGCACACGTTTCTCGGCAATATCAAGCTTTGACATAACCTTCACGCGGGAAACCAGAATATTGGCCAATTTACGGTTCGGCCGCAGTACCTCTTTCAACACACCGTCAATCCGGAAACGAATAATCAGCGAGGTTTCAAAGGTCTCGATATGGATATCTGATGCGCCCTCTTTAATCGCTTCCGACAGCATGGCGTTGATCAGCTTGATGATCGGGGCGTCATCTTCGCCCTCAAGTAGATCCTCTGTTTCCGGCAGCTCATCCGCCAGTGAAAACAGATCCATTTCACTACCGATATCTTCCATCAGCTGCTGTGCAGCACTGGAGTCACGCTGATAAACCGCGGTTAACATCTGTTCGAAGTCAGCTTCTTCAAGCTGAGTGAAACGCACTGGCGCGGCAGCAAATCGCCGCACTTCGGCCAGGACATCAATCGGTAGCACGCCAGCAAAATGTGCCTGCCAGCCGTCGTGTTGCTGCTCTAAGACCACCTGATTACGTTTAGCATAGGCGAATGGCAACACTAAGCCGGATAACTCCTGCTCAGAGAGCTCTTCACCCAGTTCAGGATCTGCCGCCAACTCATCCAAGGATGGCGCTGGCTGAAGCGCCTCTGACTCTTGTGTTTGATTTAGTTCAGCCATGCTTAATCCTGCTCTTCTAAGCGACGTAGCTCCGCTTCCTGCTCCATACGTTCGCGCATGAAGTCTTCAAAGCTTGGCGGTGGCAGATCGGCGGACTTCCATTCCGGCAGTAATGGCGTATTGGCATCGAGATGTCGTAAGCCTTCGTCGTACTTACGCAACTGCTGCGCACGGATGAAGTTGTACTTGCGATTACTTATCTCATTCATCGTCATATCGTCGCGGACAATGGTGGGACGAATAAACACCAACAGGTTACGCTTACGCTTAGTTGTACTAGTGCTGCGGAACAGCTCACCAATCCAAGGAATATCACCCAACAGTGGCACTTTCGAGACGCTCTCTTGCGCGTCTTCATCGATCAAACCGCCGAGCACAATGGTACCGCCATCATCAGCCATCACAGTGGTTTTCAGTTCACGCTTGTTAATGGTGATATCCACTTCCGTGGTACCTGAGATACTCGAGACTTCCTGCTCAATCACTAACTGAACCGCGTTGCCTTCGTTAATCTGCGGCGTCACTTTCAACTTCACACCCACTTCCTGACGCTCAATGGTCTGGAACGGGTTGGCATTGTTAGAAGAGGCCGTAGAACCGGTCAATACCGGTACATCCTGACCAACAATGAAATAGGCTTCTTGATTATCCAGGGTGGTAATAGAAGGCGTAGCAAGAATGTTGGAGTTAGTAGTACTACTCACCGCCTGCACCACAGCCGCCCAGTCGTCGTTAATCGAACCCACCATGATGCCGTTGATATTGCCTAACACCTGCGCTAGCAGACTAACATCACCGTCATCACCGGGTGTCGTAGTAGTTGTTTGTGTGCCATCAGGCGCAATCACTGTCGTCGTGGTGCCATCCTGGCCGCTCTGGTACTCACGTTGACCAGCCCAAAGGGAAGATACCGGTGCTTGCGAACCGTTATTCCACTGCATTAAGCCGACATCTTCGGAGAACCATTGCACGCCGAGGTTAATACCATCGCCATCCTGAACTTCAACAATAATCGCTTCCACTAACACCTGGGCACGGCGAATATCCAACGAACGGATCACCCCTTCTAGGGTACGCATCATGTCTGGCTGCGCGGTGATAACCAAGGCATTGCTGTCTTCATGGGCTTCAATAGAGATATTGCGCTGGGAGGTCTTCTTCGCTTTACCACCACCAGAGGCCTCTTGCGCAATGGTGTCGCTAACCCCTTTAAGCAAAGCAACCATATCTGGAGATTGAGCGTATTTGAGGTAAAACACCTTGGTGTTACCGTCGGTTTCTAACTCATTATCCAAACGACGGATCAGAGCGACAATACGCTCACGGGCTTTGGGCTCACCTGACACCAGTACACTGTTAGTTCGTTCATCAGCCACCACTTTCGGCTTTAAAAACCCTGGTGTCGTTTCTTTACCGCCAGTCGTTCGCAGCAGGTTATCGGTGATCCGCACCATTTCTGCGGCAGAAGCAAAATTCAACTTAACAATTTCAACTTCCTGGTCACCGGCTTTATCCACCAGTCGAATGATTTCAACCAAGCGATTCACAACCGCGGCACGGCCAGTCAGCATAATCACATTGGATGGGTCGTAGTGCACCACGTTACCGCCGCCAGCGTTATCATTGAGCTGACGTAACAGTGGGGCTAATTCCCTTACTGATACGTTTTTCACCTGCACAACGCGGGTAACAAATTCGTCGCCTTTACCTGGATTGCGATCCCCGACTACAGGAATTGCCGCCGTTTTAGCGTCTTTGTTTTTGATCACCTTAACTATGCCGTTATCCATCTCCACCACGGCGTAGCCATACACTTCGAGTACATTAAGGAAAAACTGGTAATACTGCGGCTCAGTTAACAGATCATAACTGCGAACATTCACCTTTCCGCGTACACCGGGATCAATAATGATGGTCTTATTGAGGTTTTTACCAACAATATTGATAAATTCCTCAATATCCGTGCCCTTAAAGCTGGCGGAATACTCCGCAGCAGAAGCCTGGGCCACAAAGGTGATAACAATGGCTGCAAACACGCCTCGTATTAGCTTGTAGCTTAAACGGAGGTTCTTAGATAACTGCACCTTAACGTCCCTCATCATTACTGTTCACCCGGAAGCGAAAATAAAATCTCATACTGTTGACCATCACGCTCAATCGTTAATGATATCTCGTCCATTTCCGGTAACTCATCCATTACACTCATCGCCTGCCCCATATCGGTCAGGTCAAGTCCATTGATACCAACAGCCAGGTCATTCGGCTGTAAGCCCATGCTTTGAAACATTTCGTGATCTTTACCAGGGTTAACCCGAAAGCCCTTCAGCGCGCCTTCCTCTTTGACCGGCGACACGCGAATATAGTCGGTTAACTTACCTATCAGATCTTCATTACTTTTAGCTGCGTCTTTAGTTTTCCGCAGGCTTTCGGTTAAGCGCCGATTGCGACGTTGATCCACTTGTTGGCGCGGTGTGGCCTTCGGCGGCTTCTTCGCTGCTCGCTCAGTCCCACTGTAATCAATACCGGCTAACATCAAGGTCTCATGACTCCCCCGGTTACGCAGGATCACTCTGTCAGGGTGGATCTCGCGCAACGTGGCGCTGGTTTTATCAATCTTGTCGCCAATAAAATAGGTCGCTTGCTTGCCACCATTTTCGATAATCGCCGCACTGAATTTTACATCCGTACTGGCAACCACACCGGTCAAAGTCAAATTGAGCTTGGTCTCTGGTGCCTTGGTAACTTGTTGCTGCACCTGCGGCTTAACCGCTTGATACTGACCAAACAGGTTCAGCGACAAGATGTTGGAAAGGTTGATGCCAGGATCATTGGCACCAAGAGAGCTCACTTGCGGAGGCTGCCACTGCTCGGCATTAGCGCTCACAGGTAATAATGCCCATGTCAGACGTGCAGTTAGGTAAATAAGATAAACCACAAACAGCCAGCAGAGCCAAAACGCTGCAAGCTGGTGGGGAACCTTCTGCCAATAACGCTCAAATTGAGCAACGAAATCCATCCCAAGCCCTTGTAATTGCTTTTATCAATCCAGATCTAACGACTAAAACTTATCTACTGGTGAAAAATGCGCCAAGTTTTTGGCGCAACATCCAGTCCGTGGTTTATATCATATAAATATGGTAGTTTTCGCGCTTCTGCACGTAAACAGTGAAGCCCGTCAATCCCTTAGCCTGTTAGGGTTAACAATAGATGAAGAAAGTACAGTGTGAAACGGACAGTGTCCGCTTGGACAAATGGCTGTGGGCGGCACGTTTTTATAAAACGCGCGCCTTGGCTCGTGACATCGTGCAGGGCGGTAAAGTTCACTATAACGGTCAACGTTGTAAACCCTCCCGTACGGTAGAAGTGGGCGCGGTGCTCACACTCCGTCAAGGGATTGATGAGAAAGAGATCATTGTCGAACAACTGTCCGATCGGCGACGCGGTGCACCTGAAGCACAATTACTGTATCGAGAAACAGAAAAGAGTATCAATACTCGTAAACAACGGGCAGAGCTGCGCAAACTGAGCGCAGATCAGATGCCCCACCCTGATCGCAAGCCGGATAAGAAACAGCGCCGCCAACTGCTCAGAGTGAAAAACCAATAATCGTATATCTGGGAGCCATTATGTCCAGCGCCGCACAAAAACAACCTGATGCCTTATATCGTTACCTTTTTGAACAAGCCAATGTTCGTGGCGAGCTTGTACAAATTGAAGATGCCTACCAGCAGATGATTAAGAATCATGCCTATCCGCCAGCTATAGCGACCCTGCTGGGGGAGCTGCTGGCTGTCACCAGTCTACTGACGGCGACACTAAAGTTTGAAGGTCATATTACGGTACAGCTACAAGGCGATGGCCCGGTAAGGCTTGCGGTGATCAATGGCGATCACCAGCAGCGGATGCGCGGCGTCGCACGATTTGAAGGCACACCTGAGGGCGTGACTTTGCAGGAGCTAGTTGGCAAAGGCCATATGGTGATCACCATTGCGCCAGAGCAGGGAGAGCGCTACCAAGGCGTTGTCGGACTCGATGAAACGTCGTTGGCCAACACCATAGAAAGCTATTTCCAGCAATCTGAACAGCTGGCGACACAGATCCAGTTGTTTGCTGATAGCAAACAGTGCGGTGGTATGTTGTTACAGATCCTGCCGGTTGCAGAACAGGCGCGGGAAGAGTTTGACCATCTGGCGAAGCTGACCGAGACAATAAAACAGCAAGAGCTTTTTACACTCTCTGCCAATGAGATTTTACATCGCCTCTATCATCAAGAAGAGGTCAGGCTATTTGAACCACAGCCAGTTCAATTCCATTGCGGTTGTAGTCGTGAACGCACCGCGGCAGCCCTAAGAAGCATGCCCAAAGCCGAGTTAGACAGTTTGATAGAAGAACTGGGCATGGTTGAGATCACCTGCGAGTATTGTCGAGAACAGCAAAATTTCGATGCCATCGATATCGAAGCTCTGTTCTCCAATAGCGCTCCTTTAGGGGATCAGAGCGCACATTAATGAAAAGTTGACAGCTGCCGCAGCCACTTGCGGCAATTTTTTTGATTTAAATCGTAATTAAAACTGCCGGTAGGTCTAGAATTCTTGTTAAAGTATAAAAACTGAGCAAAAACTCTAATACAAAGCTCAGACTAAAACTCTGTACAAAAGCACTAAAACATAAAAATCTGACCCTACAGGAGACGCCCCTATGGATATTGCAACCAATAAGGCGCTAGCAAAACAGCTTGACCTGTCGAAGTACGGTATTACCGAGGTACAGGAGATCGTCTACAACCCTTCCTATGAAGAACTTTTCGCCGAAGAAACCAACCCAAATCTAGAGGGATTTGAACGCGGCGTACTCACCGAACTGGACGCTGTCAGCGTCAATACCGGCATATTCACCGGCCGCTCACCCAAAGATAAATTTATCGTTAAGGACGATGTCACCCGCGACACAATTTGGTGGACATCCGACAAAGCAAAAAATGATAACAAGCCAATTGATAAAGCGGTTTGGGATGATCTGAAAGATTTGGTGATGGACGAGCTATCAGGCAAACGTCTATTTGTTATTGATGCGTTCTGTGGTGCCAATGAAAGCACTCGCATGAAAGTCCGCATTATCACTGAAGTGGCATGGCAAGCGCACTTTGTGAAGAACATGTTCATTCGCCCTGAGCCCGAAGAACTGGTGGGGTTCGAACCAGATTTTGTGGTTCTCAATGGTGCAAAAACCACCAACCCAAACTGGGAAAAACACGGCCTTAATTCAGAAAACTTCGTTGCCTTCAACCTGACCGAAAAATTACAACTGATCGGTGGTACCTGGTATGGCGGCGAGATGAAGAAAGGCATGTTCGCACTAATGAACTACTACCTGCCGCTAAACGGCATGGCATCGATGCACTGTTCCGCCAACGTTGGTAAAGAGGATGACGTCGCGGTGTTCTTTGGCCTGTCTGGCACCGGTAAAACTACCTTGTCTGCTGACCCTAAACGGGCATTGATCGGTGATGACGAGCATGGCTGGGATGATGATGGCGTCTTCAATTTCGAAGGCGGCTGCTACGCTAAGACCATTCGCTTGTGCAAAGAGAATGAGCCTGATATCTATAACGCCATCAAGCGTGATGCGCTGTTAGAGAACGTCACCGTGGATGCCAATGGCAAGATCGACTTTGATGATGGCTCCACCACAGAAAATACCCGCGTTTCCTACCCACTCAACCATATTGAAAACATCACGGTAGAAAACAAAGCTGGTCACGCCCAAAAAGTGATCTTTTTAACCGCCGATGCATTTGGGGTACTGCCGCCGGTAGCGAAACTGACGCCGGAACAGACTAAATATCACTTCTTGTCTGGCTTTACCGCCAAGTTGGCCGGTACAGAGCGTGGTATCACTGAGCCGACACCCACCTTCTCTGCTTGTTTTGGTGCCGCATTCCTAACTCTACACCCAACCAAATACGGTGAAGAGTTAGTGAAGCGGATGGAAGCAGCAGGCGCGTCAGCTTACCTAGTAAACACTGGTTGGAACGGCACAGGTAAGCGGATATCAATTAAAGATACCCGCGCCATCATTGATGCCATTCTGGACGGCTCCATTGAGAGTGCGGAAACCAAGCAACTGCCGATCTTTGATCTGCAAGTGCCTACCGCTTTACCTGAGGTAGACAGCAGCATTCTTGATCCACGGGACACTTATTCAGATCCTGTGGAGTGGGAACGCAAGGCACAGCATCTTGGTGAGCTGTTCATTAAGAACTTTACCAAGTTTACTGATAATGACGAAGGTAAACGCCTCGTCGAGGCTGGTCCTAAGCTGGACTAACTAGCAGGGTTCACCATGCATGATAAGCCACCTTCGGGTGGCTTTTTGCATAGTGAGGCGGCTTTACCTTGTCGCAACAATTCACCACAATAAGCCCCATGTCTGAAAATGAAGCTACGCCCACTTGGTTTGTCTATATGCTGCGATGCGCTGATGATTCGCTATACACAGGGATAACCACCGATCTGCAACGACGCGTCCATGAGCATAATCACTGCAATAAAAAAGGGGCTCGCTACACCCGTCCACGGCGACCAGTGTCTCTGGTTTACCAAGAACCCCAGGTCGACCGAGCGGCGGCCAGCCAACGGGAAGTGCAGCTTAAAAAATTAACCAGAAAACAGAAACTAGCTTTACTGAAATAGCTCGAGGTGAGGCACGAGCTGAGGCTATTCGGCCTGCAATTTCGCCTGAATATAATCGCTATGACTGACATAAAGCAGATCGGCAACTTTGCGTATGGTTGCCTCCTCCTGCGGATCGACCTCACCATCAGCATAGGCCACTACCCATAATGCATGAATTAGCTTCACTCGCTGCTCACGACTGGCATTTTTCTTTATCGTAGAGGTGAACTGATATAAAGAAGTGGCATCATCCGAAGTTTGATTGGCAGTCGTGATCAGCTCGCGCACTTCATCATCAGACAGTTCAAAATGCTTTTTTAACAGCTGAAATATCGCTTCTTGTTCGGCATGGCTGCGGTCATCATCAGCACGGGAGACTTCGATCAGCAGAGCCGTGGCAGCCAACTTGTTGTCTAGCTGGGTTTGCTGCATTTCATTGCCCTGAACCTGATTAAAAAACTGTTTTACCTTAGCTAACATTCCTCTCTCCCGGTTGCAGTAACGGCGCTCAGATATCAGTGCGTCACCAATAGTGCGATCTCTATGTTCAAGCCGCCATTGGGATGATTGGACAAGCTGACATTGCCACCGTGCATATCAATGATCCGCTTAATAATCGCTAGGCCAAGGCCACTGCCCTCACCGCCTCGCGCCTCATCCCCCTGGGTAAAAGGTTCGAACATTTTTTCGATCGATGGTTCCGGGATCCCCTGACCAAAATCTCGAACCTGCACCATAACAAGCTGATCTTTTGGGTTAAACGAGGTAGAAAGCTCAACGCGGCCACCACCATATTTGTGTACATTGTCCAATAAATTAGTGAATACGCGCTTAAAGCTGGTTTCCCTGACGGGTACAGGAGGAATCTCTCCTGGACGAAAGTTAATCTCTTCCAGTTTGTTTTGCTCCGCACGACAGACATCATTAATCAAATGATTAAGATCCACTGGCGATAGCGTTTCATCACGGTCGTGACGTACATAATCGATAAATTGGTCGATGATGGCATTCATATCTTCAATATCCGTGACAATGCCATCTTTCAGATAGTCCTCCTCTTGGGACATCATCTCTGTTGCCAACCGAATACGGGTCAATGGTGTGCGCAAGTCATGAGACACGCCCGCCATTAATAGCGCTCTGTCCTGCTCCAGACGCTGCACCCCTTGGGTCATCTGATTGAACGCACGAGTTACCTGAACCACATCTGACGCACCACGTTCAGCCAACGGCTCAGGATGCTCACCACGACCGACTGCGGCGGCCGCTTTCTCCAGCGATTTCAACGGACTATTCAATTGCCGCGCAAACAGCCACCCACCAACCACACTGAGCACGCCAATCACCACCAGATAAAGGGTTAAAGGACTGAAAGCGGTCTCTTCCAGCCCGCTCATCGGGATCCTTAACCACAAATTTGGTGCCTGCGGCGGTTTAACCCAGACACGGTAGTTTTCGTTCTGTTCGATCCAAACTTCCGCTTCCCCCCCCAGCTCTTCTGTCATCTGTTGTGACAAAAAGGCGTAGTAGGAAGCATTTTCCAAACCATTCGTCATTGCTGCTGGCTCAGTGTATGCCTCAATACCTGTGGCTTGGTGAAAACGCTCACTGAGTTCGCGAGGTACCCACAGGCGCTCTCGGCCGCCAATAGGTTCATCCAGAAAAACGACTTTCACCTGGTTACCCAGCAAATGCATCAACTGCTGATAGTTCGGTTTGATGACATAGAGCGCCACAGTGACATATGACACCAGCTGATTGATCAGCAGCAAGCTACCGATCAACAACACAGTCTGCCCGAAGGCACTACGGGGAAGAATCTTCATTAAGCGGACTTAGCGCTGTTGGCCATCAGGAACAAACACATACCCCAAACCCCAGACGGTCTGGATATAACGTGGACTCGACGGGTCTTCCTCCAGCATACGGCGGAGCCTGGATACCTGAACATCAATAGAGCGCTCCATGGCGCTGTAATCTCGGCCACGGGCTTGATTCATCAGCTTATCCCTAGACATCGGCTCTCTAGGATTAGTCACCAAGGCTTTCAACACGGCAAATTCGCCACTGGTTAGAGGCATTAACTCTTCGCCCTGCTTCATCTCTCGCGTCGCTAAATTTAGGCTGAATTCACCGAAGCTCACCACATTTTCAGTTAACGACGGCGCACCGGGTGCTTCGCGTACTTGCCGACGCAAGACGGCCTTAATTCGAGCCAACAACTCACGGGGGTTAAACGGTTTCGGCAGGTAATCATCCGCCCCCATCTCCAGCCCGATGATCCGATCCACTTCATCGCCTTTCGCGGTCAGCATCACAATAGGCAGTTCGGTGCCCTTTTGCCGCAAGCGGCGACAAATGGACAAGCCATCCTCGCCTGGCAGCATCAAATCTAACACCAATAAATGGAAGTTTTCCCGCTCCAGATAACGATCCATCTGCTCGGCATTAGCGGCAGAGCGCACCTGATAGCCCTGCTCGACTAAATAGCGTTCCAGCAATGCACGCAAACGCATATCATCATCGACCACCAAGATCTTTGTGGTTTCCTGGATCATGAACGAGCACCTCCTGTCGAACCGCAGTAAACGGTATAAAATGCATTCTTGTTTTACTTCTAGGATGATAGTGTCATCCAGTTAGTTTTGTAGACAAAACTAACATTGTTACAAACTATTAACCCTATACTGAACAGTAGCATAGCGCTAACTCAAAGGGGCATAAGCGATCTCAACAATAAAGTAGGTCTGCTCACCTGAGGGGGTACTGACGCTGATCTCGTCATCTACCTGCTTACCCAGCAGTGCTCTGGCCATTGGCGCATCGATGCTCAATTTACGTTCTCGCAGATCAAACTCATCGGGGCCAACCAAACGAAACACTTGCTCCTCTCCCGCCTCATCCTCGAGCCGCACCCAGGCACCAAAATAGACTTTCCCCGCCTGCTGTGGCGACGGATAGACAATATTGAGCGCATCTAGCCGCTTGGTTAGAAACCGGACCCGACGATCAATCTCCCGCAACCTCTTTTTGCCATAGATATACTCGGCGTTCTCTGAGCGGTCCCCTAACGCCGCCGCTTCAGAAACCGCTTGGGTTACCCGGGGGCGCTCCTCTTTCCACAGGTAACGCAACTCACGCTCCAGCGCATCGTAACCTTCCCGCGTGATGTAGTTCGATTTTGCCATTTTGAATCTAAAACCCTCCTGCAATTTTCAGCCAAATAGGTTAGCCTGCTGCCCTTCGGGTGAGTGCAGCGTTTGCGTCCGCTGGCTAGCACCACAGCCTATTCTCACTACAGGTAAATGCAATAGATGCTCAATATTAACCGGACCATTGCCGATGAATTGTCGGTGAAAGAGATCCAGGTCACCGCGGCGGTGGATCTGCTTAATGAGGGCTCCACTGTGCCCTTCATTGCCCGTTATCGTAAAGAGGCCACCGGCGGCCTCGATGACACCCAGCTGAGAACCTTGGAGCAACGGCTAGGCTATCTGCGCGAGTTAGAACAACGCCGCGCAGCTATTCTCACAGCCATTGAGGAGCAGGGTAAGCTGACAGCGAGCCTGACAGGCGAGATCAATGCCGCAGATACCAAAACCCGCCTTGAAGAGTTGTACCTGCCGTATAAGCAGAAACGCCGCACGAAAGGGCAGATAGCGATCGAGGCGGGCTTGCAACCGCTAGCGGATAAACTGTTGGCCGATCCGACACTGACGCCGGAAACGGAAGCACTGGCATTCATCAATGGCGACAAAGGCATAGCTGACACGAAAGCCGCCCTCGATGGTGCCCGTTATATCCTGATGGAACGTTTTGCCGAAAATGCCAACCTGCTGCAAACCATACGCGAATACATGTGGCATAACGCCGTGCTCACGAGTCAGGTTGTAACAGGACAAGAGCAAGCGGGCGCCAAGTTCTCCGACTACTTTGATCACACAGAATTACTTAAAAACGTACCATCTCACCGGGCATTGGCGATGTTCCGCGGGCGCAACGAAGGTGTGCTGCAGCTAAATCTGGATGCCGATCCAGGCCAAGAAGAGAAAAGCGCCACCAGCCACTGCGAATCATTGATAGCCAACCAGTTTGAGATCCGCTTTCAAGACCGCGCGGCCGACCGCTGGTTGAAGCAGGTTGTACAGTGGACCTGGAAAATTAAGATCGCCCTCTACATGGAAACCGAGCTACTCAGCCGTGTCCGCGAGGCCGCCGAAGAGGAAGCGATTAAAGTATTCGCCAATAACCTGAAAGACCTGCTGATGGCGGCACCCGCGGGACGTAAAGTCACTTTAGGCTTAGATCCCGGCCTGCGCACCGGAGTGAAAGTGGCTGTAGTCGACAGTACAGGAAAATTGCTAGCCACCGATACCATCTATCCCCATGCACCGCGCAATCAGTGGCAAGCCTCATTGAAAACACTCAGCCAGTTATGCAGCCAGCACGGGGTTGAGCTGATCGCCGTCGGTAACGGCACCGCATCCAGAGAAACAGATAAGCTGGCAGGCGAGTTAATAGCCATGAGTAGTGGCCAAAGATTGCAGAAAGTGATGGTCAGCGAAGCGGGCGCGTCGGTTTATTCCGCCTCAGAGTTTGCTGCGCGGGAGTTTCCCGGCTTGGATGTATCACTGCGCGGTGCTGTCTCCATCGCCCGCCGGTTACAAGATCCGTTGGCTGAATTGGTGAAGATTGAGCCCAAATCAATCGGCGTAGGCCAATACCAACATGACGTCAGCCAAAACCAACTAGCCAAAGGGCTAGATGCTGTGGTGGAAGATTGTGTCAATGGTGTCGGCGTTGATATCAATACGGCATCTGCCCCGCTGCTGACACGCGTGTCAGGGCTTAATGGCACGCTCGCCGCCAATATCGTTGCCTATCGCGACAATGAAGGTGAGATACGCAATCGCAAACAGTTACTGAAGGTACCTCGACTGGGGCCGAAAGCGTTCGAACAATGTGCTGGCTTCCTGCGTATAAACGGGGGTGATAATCCACTGGACGCCTCCTCAGTGCACCCAGAAGCCTACCCTTTGGTAGAAAAGATCCTCAAACGTGTGAATGCCCCCATCACTTCGGTCATGGGAGACACGGGTAAACTACGTCAGTTGGATCCTGTGCTATTTGCTGACGAAGGCTTTGGCCTACCAACAGTGAAAGATATTCTTAAAGAGCTGGAAAAACCGGGACGCGATCCCCGTCCAGCCTTTACAACCGCGGCTTTCCAAGAAGGGGTTGAAACCCTGGCGGATCTCAAACCGGGCATGACGCTGGAGGGAGTCGTCACCAACGTTGCGAATTTTGGTGCATTTGTCGATATAGGCGTGCATCAAGATGGTCTGGTGCATATCTCTCATCTGGCAGATAAGTTTATCTCTGATCCCCGTGACGTGGTCAAAGCTGGCCAAGTAGTCAGAGTGAAAGTGCTTGAAGTAGACGCCCCACGGAAACGGATAAGCCTATCGATGCGCATGGATGCCGAGATAACTCAAAGCAATGACAACAAAGGCAAACCGCAAGCGGCTCGACGTCAAAGTAGCCAGCAAACCAAGCCCCGCAGTACTAAGCAAGGTACGGCAAGTCAGCCAAACGCTAACGTCAACAGTGCTTTTGCCGATGCATTTGCCAAGGCAAAACGCCGTTAGTTAGCACACGGCAAACCTGTAAAAACAAAAAGCCCGCAACGATGCGGGCTTTTTTAATCAATATCCTCCGCTAAGCGGTGGCCAATATGCCTGAGCGATCTAACGCATTCACTTGCCGTTGATAGAAATCTTGAATACGACTGCCACGTTCACGGATCTCTTGTGATATCTCCAAACTGCGGGGGCCACCTGGAGAAAAATCGGTCAGTTGCTGAGCATCCACTTCATCCCCCGAAGGCTGACGGAAAAAACGTACACCGATTGTCGACAGCGGCTCAGCGTAACCATTGTCATCCTCGCTTTCATTGCCACGCAGGCTGTTTTCAAATTCATTAATTGCTTGCTGGGCAATGTCATTGCGTAACTGGGCAATTTTTGCACTGGCCTCGGCTGCCACCTGACGATCTTGTGATGAAGGCTCGGCGGGCGCCAATGCGGCAGCGACAACGGTTTCCAACTTCTGCAACGTCGCTTCAGCATCGCCTTTGACCTCAGAAGTATCGATCTGCACTTCACCGGATACCGCATAACTGACACCATCGGGGCCACGCTCCATCGAATAGCTGGGCGCGGAAGCATACTGCCCACCCACCAACGCATGCGCCTGTTCATGCGCTTTCACTTCCAGATCACGGGCGCGCAGCTCACCAATTACTTGCAGTTCTGCTTGCTCAACTTTTGCCTGACGTTGTTGTTCTGCCTGTTGTTGTTGCTGTTGTTGCTCTTTTTCACCATCCTGCTGTTGCTGACCACCGCCCTCCCGCTCGGTAATATCCGCACGACCGAAGCGCGCAGAGTCAGACAGATCATATTGCTGAGATAAATTCAGCGGATTGGAGATATGACGGGATTGATCTTTTTCAGCCCCAAGTGGAGTTTCGCGATTATAGGGGCTCAGCTCCCGGGATTGCGGGACAAGCTCTCGAAGCTGGTTGTCACGGCGCGCCGAGTCCGTCGGTGGGTTCGCCACATTGACAAGGACGGTGGGCATTTGCGGCATGACAATATTCATAACGCGGTTCCTATCGGGCAGGTGTTAATTAACATCTGCCGTCGCTATTAAGCACTGGTATCCAACAAAGAGCCGATAACTTCATCAGCGGTTTGGATCACCTGGGCATTCGCTTTCGCGGTGAACTCCTGTACCCGCAGATTGACTAGCTCTTCACTTAAGCTCAGCGCCTGCTCTGCTCCTAATACCTCTTCACCCTCTGACTCTGGGGTGACAACCTGCGTAGCTATGTTGTTAGCAGTCTCAGCCACAGACTGCTCTGCTCGGCGCAATCCTTCGACGCCGGAGTTTACTGCACTGGGTATTTCCATGGTTTCGCTCCGGACACAATCAGGGTTATGTTCAATTATTAACCAAAACCGGCTAAAACTAAAGTAATTAATGCTTTCCTAAACGATCAATGAGCGCTGCTACAAACAGCTCCCCATGACTGATAAAGGGCGCGTGAGACGCCTTACTAAAGCAGACATCATTCCCAACACAGAGTTCATTAATCAAGCTTTGTGCCGCCGCCGGCACCAGCGCATCTAAACGACCATAGAAGCGGCTGATCGGCAGGTTCAGATCCGCTAATTGCGAACGCAGATCGACTGTTTCCAATAATTTTAAGCCAGAGGAGAGAGCCAATGGATGCGGATCTCGCCGCGCCATCAGTTGCTGCTTTAGCGCTTTTACGTCGTCGCGAGCGGTGGGGCTACCCATTGCCTGGATCGCGAGAAAGCGCTCCAAAGTACGACTAAAATTCTGCTTTAGCTGTGTTTGAAACTGCTGTAAGACCTCAGGTTTAATCCCTGGCCACTGGCCATCGGCAACAAATTTGGGGCTAGAGGCAACCAACACCAAGTGACTGACCCTGTGGGGTGCCATCAGTGCCACCTGTGTCGCCACTAAGCCGCCCAAAGACCATCCCAGCCAAATCGCCCGCTCCGGCAGCGCAGCTAGCAGGTGACTAGCAAGAGCTGGCAACTGGTAATCAGCCAACAACTCACTGTCGCCAAAGCCAGGGAGGTCAACCAGATGCAAAGTATAGTGCTGGGAAAGCAATGCCGTTAACGATTGCCATACTGAGCCATTGAGCCCCCAACCATGGAGCATCACCAGATCGGGCCCCTTGCCTATGGTTTCAACATGAAGATAAGGTGCCTCACTTATTTGTTCTGACATACAGGCTAAACTCTTCGTTAAACAGTAGTTCAAGGGATAACTATCCCGCTAAGGGGCGATAAACCCCTTAAATGATGGCGGCATAGGTTGCCAGCCTATCGGCACAAGGGCAAGGAGGCTCGTTTTATGATCAAATCAATACCTGGATTACAGCGCTTATGGCGACAAATAGACCTGCAGCTCAACAATCGGTGTCTGCTGTGTCAGCAACCAACAGTGCGTTTGAACCATGCCCTGTGCGCTTGTTGTTATCAGGATCTACCGCGGTTGCCACCCGGCTGCCAACATTGTGCCGAGCCACTGCCACAAGCTAAGCAACAGGTATGTGGCCGTTGCCAGCAACACCCTCCCCACTACGCCAAAGCGATCGCCTGCTTACCCTATCAGCCACCTATTCAAGGGTTACTGGCGCAATTCAAGTTCAACGGCGATCTGGCTTGTGGCCAACTATTGGGCAGCCTAATGGCCTGCCACCTGAGGCAACAGGAGCAGGCCGCACTCACCGTTAATCCCGTTCTCGTACCTGTTCCTTTACATCGAAAACGCTTACGGCAAAGGCAATTTAATCAGTCACATCTATTGGCTCAGGTTATCGCCAGCAAACACAAACTGCGGCTAGATAGTCACTTGTGCCAACGCACTAAAAACACCCAAAGCCAACGAGAGCTGAATGCCAAAACACGCAAAGCGAATGTCCGCGGTGCGTTTCAAGTCACCCGCACGCTTCATGGCCAATCCATTGCCATTATTGATGATGTGATGACCACGGGCGCAACCGTCAATGAGATGGCCAAACAACTCTATCGGGCGGGTGCTGCTCATGTCGAAGTTTGGTGCCTGGCGCGGGCGGCGCCACCTCGTTAAGTAAGAGTGTTTCAGACTCAGTGACAACTGTTGTATGATAGAGCTTGAGTAAATTAGTCAGGCACTGCGACAAACGCGGTTGGTGAGGGATAAATGATTTCGATTTCCGATACGGCTCAGACCCATTTCAGTAAGTTACTGGAAAATCAGCCTGAAGATACCCGTATTCGTGTGTTTGTGGTAAATCCCGGCACGCCTAATGCCGAATGTGGGGTCTCTTATTGCCCACCTGAGGCGGTTGAAGAGGAAGATCTTCATTTCGACTATCCATTATTTAAAGTGGTTGTTGACGAGCAAAGCGCACCATTTCTGGATGAAGCCTCTATCGATTTTGTAACTGACAACCTGGGTTCTCAGTTAACACTAAAAGCCCCTAATGCACGTATGCGTAAAGTGGCTGATGATGCTTCTCTAATCGAGCGCGTGGAATACACCCTGCAATCCCAGATCAATCCACAACTGGCCAGCCACGGCGGTAAAGTGACATTGATCGAGATTGACGATAACGGCTTTGCCGTATTGCAATTTGGCGGCGGTTGTAACGGATGCTCCATGGTCGACGTAACACTAAAAGAGGGGATCGAAAAGGAGCTGCTGCAAACCTACGCAGGCGAGCTTAACGGCGTGAAAGATATCACCGAGCACCAGCACGGCGAGCACTCTTACACCTAATAGCGATGCCTATATTCGCAATAAAAAAACGAGCCGACTGGCTCGTTTTTTTTATCTCTGTGACGAACACCTTTCGGTATACCTTCGCCTAATCACGCCTATCACAACAGAACAAAGCAAAGCGTCATAAAACCGACAAACATCACAAACCACTTAAAATAAAGAAAATAATAGCGCCAATCTTTTGACACTGATTACTTTATAGGCATAATAACAAACGCGTAACATCACTTCGGCATCAATAAATAAAACAACACGATCTAAAATCAGGTTCGTAAGCGCGCTTGTCCAGAGGAGGACCCATTCCCCCTACCTCTGGGCAAGATGCGTCATTAGTTATCTTGTTTTAACCCCGAGGACCCTACATGTTCATAATAAATAGAAAAGAAAACACAGATAAAGGGCATCTAACTTCGGTTATCACCTTCTTGACGGCGCCTTGTCGTCAAGTGTTAACCATTGCCGCTCTCTCCGTACTTATCGGTATGCCATCCGTCGCCCACTCGGCCGATAGCTGTCAGCTGGTAAGAGATATCAATTTCAACAACCGCTCCGGTTCATTTAAATCGTACACGCAAGCAATGGCCACAGCAGATTTTGGTACGTTAGAAAAAAATGCTGCTGGCGATGTGCGAGGACTGGACCGCCCCGGTACCACATGGCGCGCCAGGAATGCCGTAGGTAACGGCGTACTACGCACCAACTACCCTGCAAACATCGCAGGAGGCACCAACAGCGGCATCCTCTTTGATCAAAAATTCGCGGCTGCAGACGAAGCTGTCATGCAATACCGCATCAAATTTGGTGAAAATTTCGAATGGGCCGCAGGGGGCAAACTTCCGGGACTGGCCGGTGGCACTGGGCGTATCCCAGTGGGATGCACGCAGAACCTAAATACCATTGAAAATGGCTTTTCAGCACGATTGATGTGGCGCAAACGAGGCGATTTAGTAGTGTATACCTATTTCCCAAATCGTTTAGAGCCAAGACAAGGCAACTGCGGTATCGACTACAAGTTTGCCGAAGTAGAAGACAACCGTTGGTACACCATTCGCCAATACATAAAACTGAATACACCCGGCCAGAAGAATGGCGTGCTTCGCATGGAAATTGACGGTGAAGTGGGCTTAGATATGCGCGATGTTGAATACCGCATCTCGGGCAAGAGCAGTGTCAAGATCAACGACTTCATCTTCCATACGTATCGGGGCGGCGGCGCAAACGACACACGCTTTCACTCCCCTAATAACGAATATATTTACATGGATGATTTCAAAGTATGGACTGGCTGCTCCAATCCTGACGCTGATATCCCCGATGAAACACCTGACAACCCGATTCCGGCAGAGCCTGAGACATTCAGCTGTTTCGCAGCAGCAAAAGGGTTAGACGATGCTAAAGACAATTTTGCTAGCCAGTGCAGCACCTTCGCACGCAAAGACTGCGATCAGCTCTCTGCCAATGGTCAACAATGGTGGGTTTGCAGTAGCCAAACCATCGATGATGAGTTTGACCTGCCAATCGCAAATAGCGCTGGCGTAGTAGATATCGAAGCAGAACAGTACGCCCGGGCAATCGACAGTACCGCTGGCAACAAAGGGAATGCTTATCGCACCGGCAATGTCGATATTCAAGCCACCGAAGACTCAGGGGGTGGCTTTAACATCGGCTGGATGGCCGCGGGCGAGACCCTTAGCTATGACCTTTTGCTGACCAAAGCAAGAGATTACGTCCTTGAACTGCGCACCGCGTCGGCCAGAGACAGCGGCCTTATCTCTGTGCTGGTTGATGGCGAAACACGGTTGTCCAATGAAACCATCGACTACACCGGAGATTTCCAAGCCTATAAAACGCTAACTTTCAACATAGGTGAGCTATCCGCTGGGCGACATGACCTGACTATCGAGATACATAATGGGCCCTTTAATCTGAATTGGCTGCGTTTAACTCCAGCAACCGATGAAGCCCCTTCCGATCAACCTCCTGAAGAATCAGGTAACTGCCACCAATACACCGGCAGCGAACGCACTGAGCTCGATTTACGCAGCACCACCTGTGTTGATTTGCCTGCTAACTTGGCAGATAAAACCCTGCAGGTTTGGGATAGCGACACCCATAAACAGTGCAATTTCCGCGGCGCAGTAGAGTCACTTAATGGCAACGGCATGCACCAAATAGATAGCAACTACGAATCCACCACAGGGCTAAGCGGTACGCGCATTAACTTTAATGCCAGCAATGGCTGTGAGTTCGTCAAAATGCGCTTGTTCTGATCCTTCATCAACTAGCCACCCCGGCGCATACACCCATGCGCCGGTATGCACTGATTAATAAATTGAAAAGGGCAACGTTTACGCTGCCTTTAAGGGAGTTATTATGAAAATTGGCATCATACGCCCCATTCTTGCGCTCATTTTGGCGTCATCGGCTGGCTACGCTAGCGCCGAGGTAGAGTGCTCGATTGGTATCGTTAAAAACTGGAGCGGTGAACGCTTCATGCTGAAAGATATTGAAGTCACCAACACCGGCAATAGTAATAGCTTATGGCATGTAAACATCGTCTTCGATAGCGACGTAGCACTGACCAGTGCATGGAGCGCTACAGTTGAAGACACAGGCCAAGTCTTTACTGCGTCAGGTAATGATTTTAATCGGCAGCTTAGTCCAGGAGAAAGTACCGACTTTGGCATCAAAGGAGTCGGCAGCTTCAACCAGGTGAGTTGTCAGGTCGGAGAGGCGGTTATCCCAGACGAGCCCGACCTACCCGAGGGAAACCTTGTCTATAACGAAGATTTCGAGTCTTACTCGCTAGACGATGAATGGAAAAGTGTCGACGACACTCGCATTGTTAAAGAGTGTGGCGAAGGACGGGAGCAGTGCTTACGCGTCAGTTACGCGCCCACCAGTCGAGGCTCTGACCGTCTGCAAACCAAGGTCGCGATCCCTGGTGGGGATCACTACAGCCTGGTCTATGACATCCTTTTTGAAGATGGTTTTGAATTTGTCCGCGGTGGCAAGCTACCCGGCTTGTCACCAACCGTGCATACCACCGGCTGCTCACCAGCGATCGCAAATGGCTGGAGTGTTCGCCCAATGTGGCGACCAAACGGTTCAGCACAAGCCTACTACTACGGCCAAGAGCGTATTGAGCGCTGTGGCGACGGCGAGCGCAGTTTCGAAGGCGCATTTGTCACTGGCCGCTGGCAACAACTGGCTCTGGAAGTGAAGCTAAACTCCACCCCTGATGCCTATGACGGCAAAGTCGTACTGCGTGTTGATGGCGAAGTCGTTTCTAAAGCCGAAGGGATTAATCTGCGCGGCACAATTAACAGCGACACGCTGATTAATCAGTTCTTTTTCAGTACCTTTTATGGCGGTGCGGATTCGAGCTGGGCACCCAGTAAAACCACCTATATTCGTTACGACAATATTCATGTCATCGACCTTTCTCAAGACGCAGATCCATCGATCCCCTCTGAGCCGGACGAACCCACAGAACCAAATGAGCCAGAAGAGCCAAATGAACCAAACGAGCCAAACGAGCCAGAACAGCCTGCCGAGCCCGGCGATGTCGTTGCTTACTACACCATGGATGATCTCGCTTCAGGCTTTCCAACCAAAAAAGAGTGGGTAACCGCATGGTCGCCAACCAAGTGGGTCAATGGCGCAACGGAGCAACGTCTGTTCGTCGATGAAAATGTGCATTACGGCCCAAGTGGTAAGTCTGTTCGTACGCTCTACCCTCAGGGCAAACGTACCTCCTCCGATAGTGGTGCCCAGTGGCACATGGATATCAACGGTGAGTACGAAGATATGTACTTATCCTATTGGGTGAAGTTTGATGACAATTTTGACTTCGTACTCGGTGGTAAACTGCCCGGCCTGTCAGGCTCGGTCTCCTTCACTGATCGTACCCATGAGTGGAAAGGTCGGCTGATGTGGCGTGAACAGGGTAAGGTCGAGTTTTACACCCATTTTGCCCACGATCGGGAGCGCTGGTGGTGGAATACTGAAGGGTTCCAGGCACAATTTATCCCCAACCAATGGCACCATGTGGAGATGCACTTCCGGATGAACAGCGCAGGCGAATATGACGGCTTGATGGAAGGTTGGTTTGATGGCAAAAAGGCCGCCTACTATGACGGCGTTAAGTTCCGTGACGCAGACGAGCCTAACAATAAGATCACTAAAGTCTTCTTCAGCACCTTTTTCGGTGGGAGTAGTGGCGACCGTTGGAATGCGACTAAAGATGAGTTTGCCTGGTTTGATGAATTCATCATCTCACCCAAGCGTATCGGCTACCCAGGCCCTTGGGTAGAGTAGTCAGCGACACCAAAGAGCAATAATCAAGCCCGCGTATGCGGGCTTTTTACTTCTCGCGACGCAGCTAACGCGGCGCCCAGGAAAATGGCACCCGCTGAGAACGCCAGCCTTTTAGCAGCATAACGGCTAGGGTGACACCTCTCGCCGCCATAAACAGTAACATGGCGCTCCACAATGCATGATTGCCAGCCCCTTGCAACAACCACCAGGTAGGGAAAAACACGCCTAATGTTGAAAGCAGCATGCTGTTGCGCATCGCTTTACCCAGTGTCGCACCGATAAAGATACCGTCCAGCCAAAAGCACCAACAAGCAACGATAGGCAACACAATCAGATAGGGAAGATAGAGCAAGGCCGTTTCACGTACGGCGGTAATATCAGTCAGCCTGGCGATAATCTGCTCGCCTCCTAGCCAGAACACCAGGGCAAAGCCAAGCCCCAGCATCAAACTCCAAAAGCCGGAGATCCACAGCACCCAGATCGCACTTGCTCTACGCTGTTGTCCAAGTGCTCGGCCAAACAATGCTTCAGCGGCATAAGCAAATCCATCCAGTCCATAGGAAGCCAACATCAGAAAATTAAGCAGCACCGCATTGCCAGCAATGATCTCATCGCCTAAGCGAGCCCCCTGCAAGGTGATAAACGCAAAACAGAGTTGCAACATCAGGGCGCGAATAAAGATATCGCGATTCAGAGCCAGCAGGCCTTTGATCATTGGCCAGTCCATCACCCCCTGCCATGGCAACGGCACAGAGAGCCGCCTCAACTTCCGTTGAAACAGCCATAGCGCCAAAAGCAATCCGGCATAATCGGCAAGCACGCTGGCAGCTGCGGCTCCGGCAACACCCCATTGCAAGACGGGCACAAACAGAATATCAAATACGATGTTCACTAGGTTCGTCAGGAGCAGCACCCACATCGGAGCCTTCGCATCCTGCATACCAAGAAACCAACCCAGCAGAACGAGGTTCAATAGTGCTGCTGGCGCACTCCAGATACGAATATCAAAATAGACACTGGCATAATGGGTCACCTGTTCACTGCCACCAGCAACAGTTAACGCCAGCTGTTTAATCGGCAGCTGCAATATCAGCAGCGTAAAAGCCAGGGTCAGCGCCAATATTGCTGCTTGCCCCAAGCGTTGCAGAGAAAGTGAATAATCCTTTGCACCGTGTGCTTGTGCCACCAACCCGGTGGTGGACATACGCAGGAAGCCCAGTAGCCAAAAGAGCAACGAGATCAGCATAGCGCCCATAGCCACGCCGCCAAGATAGTAACTGGCGTCCATATGACCTATGACAAAGGTATCAACAAGCCCCAACAAAGGAACTGAGATATTCGACGCCACCATCGGCAGCGCCAAGGCCAACACCCGCCGATGTCCGGCCCGCAGCGCGAGGGGATGTACCATCAGGGTTAGCCGTTAGGCAAAGCAACGATGACGGGGATCTCGTCAATTAACTGGGCAGTACTGACCGTTGGCACACTGCCAGGGGTAGACTCGGGTCGAAATCGAGCGCGCATCTGGCCATTAGGATCCAGTAGCACCATGCTGGCGCTATGATCGACGGTGTAACTGTCACTGTCTGTCGCATCCACCATGGCGTACACCAGTCCCATCCGCTGAGTCAGGGGGAACAACTCTTTATGCTCACCAGAAACACCAATGAATTCGGGATTAAAGTAGGTAACGTATTCAGCCAGCCGCTCAGCACTGTCGCGCTTGGGGTCAGCACTGATCATCACCATCTGTAACTCTGGGATCCGCTGTTTTAATTGCGGATATACCTGAGTCATCTTTGCCATGGTGGTTGGACAAATATCTGGGCAGAAGGTGTAGCCAAGAAACAGCAATGTCCAATGGCCTTTAAGTGAAGCATTAGTGAACATGCTCCCTTGCTGGTCTCGCAAAGTAAACGCTGGCAGGCTACGGGATGGCGAAAACAGATCCGCGGTAACCGCAACCTCAGGCACCTTGCTGATCTGCTGATAGCTGAACCAGCCCCCAATCGCCGCTGCCGCCAGCAGCACAACAACGCCAATCCGCATATACCAAGTCATGAGTTACGCCAATAAATAGTGATCTGTCAGTAGGATAATAAACAGTAACATCAGATGCACGATCGAAAACTTAAAAGTGGCCATGGCATCACCACTATCTGCTTTAAATTTCAAACGCCAAGCGTAATAGAGAAAGGCCCCATTCAATAAACTACTACCGAGCAAATACAGCTCATGGCTCATGCCCGTCAGATAGGGGAGCAAACAAACCAAGCCTAACAGCACGGTATAAAGCAAAATACAGGTTTTAGTAAATGCCACGCCGTGGGTGACTGGCAACATAGGCATGTTTACCTTGGCATAGTCATCTCGACGATGGATAGCTAGTGCCCAGAAATGTGGTGGCGTCCAAGTAAAAACTATCAGTACCAGCAACAGGCTGTGTGGATCAACATTGCCTGTCATCGCCGTCCAGCCAAGCAGCGGTGGCGCAGCTCCTGCCAGTCCACCAATGACAATATTCTGTGGTGTTGCACGTTTCAGGTAGAGAGTATAGATCAGCGCATAACCCACTAAGCTAACGGCGGTAAGCCAGGCAGTCAGCATATTCACCCACAGCGCCAGTACAGCAAACCCCAATACAGAAATTAATGTAGCGAAGCTAAAACAGCGCATCGCGGTCAGCTGGCCGCGCACTAACGGTCGTCCCCGCGTGCGCATCATGCGCGCGTCAATTTCCCGATCCAGCAGGTGGTTATAGGCCGCCGCTCCAGACGACATCAAGCCAATACCAATCATCGCCGCCAGCAATAGTCCGGCAGGCGGTAAGCCATTTACCGCCAAACATGCGCCAACCAATGCCGTTAGAAGTAATAGCATCACCACTTTCGGCTTTGTCACCTGATAGTAATCACGCCAGCCCGCATCGCCCATCAAGGCGCTCAAAACGCCTCGGCTACTCACCTGGGTCATGGTTTTACTCATTGTCTTTCTCCTATCAGGCCTTGCGTAGCAACGCGTAATTCGTAATAACCAATAAGCCAAGTAAGCACGCAGCGACCACATTGTGAGCCACGGCCACTGGCAGAGGTAAACTCAACACCACGTTACTGATCCCCAAGCCCACCTGGAGCAGCAACAGACCAACTAACGCCAGTGCCGTACGTCGAAAAAAACGGCTGCTAGCACAGTTAAACAAACGCCAGCTGAACCAAAGCAACATTCCGAGCACCACTATCGCCCAGAGACGATGCACCACATGGATAGTCATACGACCAGCATAATCCAACACGCCAAACTCGTAGTTCTCATGTCCCGGCTGCCACAACTGAAAAGCGCTAAAGTCCAATCGAGCGAGCCAGCCGTTTTCACAAAACGGCAGCTCAGTGCAAGCAAGCGCCGCGTAGTTTGTCGACGTCCAGCCACCCAGTACGATCTGCAGCACCAAGGCCAATAACACAGCGAGACTCAAACCGCTGAAGCGACGTAGTTCAGCATCTCCACCAGGTATACGCAGGGGTAACAAACGCACCACCAGCAGCAATAACAAACAGAAGGTCGCAAAGCCTCCCAGCAGATGAGCGAGCACCACAACAGGCATCAGGTTCATGGTTACCGTCCACATCCCTAATGCCGCCTGAAATATCACCAGCAATAGCAGTAAGCTTGGCAAACCAACCGGCCCATCACGCTGTTTCCACGCCAGAATGGCCATGGCCAGCACCAATAAGCCCAACCCGCCGGCGACGTAACGATGGATCATCTCGTTCCACGCTTTTTCCGGCTCCAGCGGGCGTTCCGGAAACGCTATTTGTAACTGTTCGGCCTGCTCTTGTGCCGGCACCGTCAAGTGACCGTAGCAACCGGGCCAATCAGGGCAACCCAAGCCCGCGTCAGTCAAGCGGGTATAGGCACCGAGCGAGATCACTACCAGCGCTAACAGGGTTGAGACGATCGCGAGGGCTTTCATTAATTAGCCTATTTTGGAATTTTTCATCAGCTTACGCAGATCTTTCAGTAACGCCTGACTCTGCAAGGTCAAGCTCTCGCCATCTTCATAGGGGTAGCGCAATACCAAATTGCCAAGCGGATCCACCAGATAAAAGGCGTCGGAGAAGTAGCTTTTACCCATCGCGGTGACCTGCTCAAACTGCAGTGGTACGCCTACCGGCAGTTGCCAATTGCTGGGTTGGCCAGTACCCAAGGCGCGCAGCTGCGCCCGCTGCTGTTCCCGCCCCAACGCCAGCCATACATTTTGCAGCGTATCGATCGCTTGTTGGCAGTTTTCGCGGCAAGGACGGTCAACAGTAAATACAACCAACCATGCCCCGGTTGCATCACCCCCTCCTTTTTCATCGATGGTTTCACCGCTGGCGATCAGCTCGCCTTTGTTCAGCACGGCTCCTTGATACCAACCTTGATTGAGCACCAGATAAGCGATGACCACCGGCAAAATAAACGCGGCAACGATGGCAATTAACGGCTTGCGATTTGGTTTTTTATCGACATTTTTAGTACTACGACTCATGGCTCTCTCTTACTGTCTTTGTTACTCCGACGCTCAACATGATGGCGATAAACACTAACGCCATGCTGAACCATTGAAACGCGTAAGCCTGATGCTTTTCCACCGAGACCGTGGTAACCGGCCACTCTCGTGGATAGCCGATAGGTAACTGCTGATCCAACAGCAACAGGTCACTACGCAATGGGTTGGTAAATAGTGGCTGCAGCGCAGCAATATCGAGTGTTTGCAGGCGCAACGGCCAATTTGGATGTTGCGCGATGGTTTGTTGACTCAACACCATGACCTGCTGTTGCAGCGATTTAATCCGACCTTGGATGCTCTGCTCACCGTGCAAACCAACAGCGGCCAGATCAAGCTCCGGTAACTCCGCCCGTTGCAACGGCGCCGGTACAAAGCCAATATTCACCAACTGGATCTGCGAACTATGGGCTAGCTGGAGGGGCAGCACCACCTGATATCCCACCCGCTTCTGCCATATTTGATTGTCTAACAAGATCACCTGATCGAGGAGGAATCGCCCTGAGACCTTTACTGTCTGTCCGACCATGTCGGCGTCATTAGCAAAACTATCCAACGGGCGCGCTCCCGCCTCGACACTTTTCTCTGCGGTAGCAATGAGTGATTGTTTGAATTCGGCACGGGATAGCTGCCAAAAGCCAAGTCGCAATAACAACGCGGCCAGCAAGATGGCGAGTAGCAGCACCCACCAGGACAACTGCAGTTGATACCCTCCGCCGGGCAGGTCAAACTGCATCATCTACCCATCTCCATGAAGGTCGCTCAGTCATGTTATTACTCACCAAAGGCATCATCCTATTACTGCTTGGCATCATCCTGTTTAACCTGTTTAGCGGCCTATTCTCTATGTTGCGACAAGACAACGATAAACCCATGTCCCATTATCTCGGTCGGCGCGTACTTTACTCAGCCGTGGTGCTGGTGCTACTCCTACTGCTGATGGCAACAGGTATTCTTCCCCATAACCCTCGCCCCTATTAAGCGGCAAAAAGTCCCTGCGCTACAAAATGTAGACAAATACAAATAGGCAAAGCCAAACCACATCAACAAAGTGCCAGTACCATGCACCAGCCTGAAAACCAAAATGTTGCTTTGGCGTAAAGTGCCCCTTAAGAATGCGCAGCAACAAAATAAACAGGATTAAGGTGCCCAGCGTCACATGCATGCCATGGAAACCGGTAAGCAAGAAGAAGGTGTTGCCATAAACACCAGCATCCAATGTCAGCCCCATCTCTTGATAGGCATGGATATACTCTTCGACCTGTAAGAACAGAAAGCCGATCCCCAACAACACGGTTAACGCGAGCAGGCCAATCAATTGCTTACGTTTGTTCTGCTCCAAACCCACATGGGCAAAATGCAAAGTGACCGATGAGACCAGAAGGATAATGGTATTGTACAGGGGCAGACCGCCCCACCCCATCGCCTCGGTGGTTGTGCCGTCCGGTGTACTGACCAACGGCCAGTGAGCAACGAATTCCGGCCACAAGATGGCATTGGTCATGGCGTTATTGCTGTCACCGCCGAGCCATGGCACAGCAAAGATACGGGCATAAAACAGCGCACCGAAGAAGGCACAAAAGAACATCACTTCAGAAAAAATAAACCAGCTCATGCCTTGGCGAAACGAGCGATCCATTTGCGCACTGTACAGCCCCGACATCGACTCGTTAATGACATTACCAAACCAGCCAAACAACATGATCACCAGCAACAACAAGCCGCTAAAAAGGACCCATTGCCCCCAGCCGCCACCAGCTTCCATCTGTTGCACGCTGGTGCCAGCGCCCACGGCGATCAGACAAAGTGCTATCGCTCCAATGATCGGCCATGGACTTTGCTCTGGGACGTAGTAACTGGGTGTTTCTGTGTGCGTGGTTTCTGAAGCCATAACTCCCCCCCTGCTCAGCGGCTGGTCGATGCTGATGCACCGCCTGCTTGTGATCCGGTGATGTCAAATAAGGTATAGGACAGCGTGAGCGTAGTGACATCGTCGGGAATGTCGTTGTCGATAAAGAAACGCAGTGGCAATGCCTTCGTTTCTCCCGCTGCTAACGGCTGCTGGTTAAAGCAAAAACACTCTGTTTTATTAAGATAGGTGGCCAGTGTCCCTGGCGACACTGAGGGTACGGCCTGCCCCACCATCTGTGTTGATGTCAGGTTCTGCACCTCAAATTCAGCGATGTGCAGCTCCCCCGGATGCACTGCCATACGGCGCACAACGGGTTCAAAACGCCAAGGCATACTTCCTTGAGTACGGGCAATAAACTCGATCGTTACTAAGCGACTGGTATCGACGATTGGCCCGTCATACACGGCGACCTCACCCGAGGTACGGCCATTGAGTCCGGTCAAGTCGCAAAACACGTCATATAACGGCACCAAAGCGAAGGCGAAACCGAACATCCCCAGCACGGCAAATCCTAGACGCCAAAGCAGAGGTTTATGAGATACAGCCGCTTTCTGTTCGCTCATCATCGCTCCCGCGCCAGCTGCGCTACTTGATCTCAGGTGGCGTAGTAAAGGTGTGATAAGGCGCGGGCGATGGAATGGTCCACTCTAGCCCCTCCGCACCTTCCCAAACTTTCGCTGGTGCTTTTTCACCGCCTTTAACGCACTTAATCACCAGATAGAGAAATATCAGTTGCGACAGGCCAAAAGCGAAGCCACCAATTGATACGATCTGATTGATGTCAGCAAATTGCAGTGCGTAATCGGGAATGCGTCGCGGCATCCCGGCAAGGCCTAAGAAGTGCATCGGGAAAAAAAGCACGTTGACAGAGATCAGCGAGCACCAAAAATGCGCTTTACCTAACCCTTCGTCATACATATGACCGGTCCATTTCGGTAGCCAGTAGTACGCCGCCGCCATAATTGAAAACACGGCACCGGTTACCAGCACGTAGTGGAAATGCGCCACCACGAAGTAGGTGTCATGGTATTGAAAATCCACCGGCGTGATCGCCAGCATCAAACCGCTGAAGCCACCGATAGTAAATAGGATCACAAACGCGATAGAGAACAGCATCGGCACTTCAAAGGTCAACGCTCCGCGCCACATGGTTGCCACCCAATTAAACACTTTCACTCCGGTTGGCACGGCGATCAACATAGTGCAATACATAAAGAACAGCTCGCCAAACAGCGGCATACCCGTGGTAAACATATGGTGGGCCCACACCAAAAAGCTCAAAACAGCGATAGAAGCGGTGGCATAAACCATGGAGGCATAACCAAATAATGGTTTGCGACTAAAGGCAGGGATAATCGACGACACCACGCCAAAGGCGGGCAAGATCATGATGTAAACTTCGGGGTGGCCGAAGAACCAGAAAATATGTTGGAACATGACCGGGTCACCACCGCCTGCGGCATCAAAAAAGCTGGTGCCAAAATACTTGTCTGTCAGCACCATGGTCACAGCACCTGCCAGCACCGGCATCACAGCAATTAATAGAAAAGCGGTGATCAGCCAGGTCCAAACAAACAGTGGCAGCTTCATCCAGGTCATCCCCGGCGCCCGCATATTCACAATAGTCACAATGACATTGATTGCCCCCATGATTGAGCTGATCCCCATGATGTGTACTGCAAACACAAACAGGGCGGTACTCTCTGGGCTATAGGTGGTTGATAAGGGGGCGTAGAATGTCCAACCAAAATTGGGGCCGCCACCTTCAGTGAATAGCGAAAACAGCAGCATGCTGAACGCAAAGGGCAGGATCCAAAAGCTCCAGTTATTCATGCGAGGTAACGCCATATCTGGTGCGCCAATCATCATCGGGATGAGCCAATTGGCTAACCCGGTAAATGCCGGCATAACGGCACCAAATACCATGATCAGTCCGTGTACTGTGGTCATCTGATTAAAGAAATTTGGCTCCACCAACTGTAAACCAGGCTGGAACAGTTCCGCACGGATAACCATCGCCATGGCGCCGCCGATCAAAAACATGGCAAAACTGAACCACAGATATAGGCTACCTATGTCTTTGTGGTTAGTGGTAAAGATCCAACGCTTCAGACCTGAGGGGGCGTGATGCGCGTGGTGTTCGTCATGCAGTGACTCAGCTACGCTGCTCATTTTTCAGCTCTCCTCTGGCTAGATTGCGCTTTTGATGCGGGCATCCACATCAGCGGGTTGAACGAGTTGACCGGTGTTGTTACCCCAGGCGTTACGCTCGTAGGTGATCACCGCGGCCAACTGTTTGAGTGTTAACTGTTTGGCAAAGGCCTGCATTGCCGTACCTTTTTTACCGTGGATAACAATGTCTATATGGGCACCGACATCGCCGATGGTGAGAGGACTGCCCTTCAAGCCAGGAAACACACCAGCAAGACCTTCACCATTCGGTTGATGGCAAGCCGCACAAGAGGTCATATACACTTGCTCGCCTTCAGCCATTAACTCTTCCATGCTCATACTCATGGCCAGCAGTTTTTGCTCTTCCGCTTTCGCTTCAGCTTGGGTGGTTTTCAATGTGGCCAACCAAGTGTTGTATTCTGCTTCCGGCTTGGCGACCACAACGATCGGCATAAAACCATGGTCTTTCCCGCACAGCTCCGCACACTGCCCTCGGTATGTGCCGGCTTCGTCAATTCTGGTCCACGCTTCATTAATGAAACCTGGATTAGCATCTTTTTTCACCGCAAAAGCGGGCACCCACCAACTGTGAATAACGTCGTCGGAAGTCATTAAGAAACGCACTTTTTTACCGATAGGCAGAACTAGCGGGCGGTCCACCTCAAGTAGGTAGTTTTCAGTTTTGGCGAGTTTGTTTTCGATCTCGGCACGGGGTGTCGCCAACAGGCTATAAAACTCAACGTCATCATCCAGATACTTGTAGTGCCACTTCCATTGCGAGCCCGTCACCAAAATGGTGACATCCGCTTCCGTGGTATCTTCCATATTGATCAACACTTGCGTTGCTGGCACCGCCATCCCAACCAAAATAAGCAGTGGTAGTGCAGTCCAAAGGATCTCGACCTTGGTACTTTCATGAAACTGCGCCGGTTTCACTCCCTTGGACTTGCGATGATGAATGATTGACCAAAACATCACACCGAAGACAAGCACGCCAATGACGCAGCAGATGTAGAAGATGGTCATGTGGAGCTGGTAGACGTCCTGACTAATGGCTGTCACACCCTGAGTCATATTTAGCGGCATCTCCTCGGCGGAGATAAATGACGGCAATAGGGCGCCAGCCCCCGCCGCGACGCGTGTGGCTATCCGTATCAAGAGGCTTCTCCTCGCACTTACAAAAAACACCTGTTCGACAGGCGCTTACCCCAAAACCCCAGTAGCCACTACAGACCGCATATTTAAATTTTTATAGGCGCGGTCGCAGCTATCAGGCCTTGATTAAGAATCGTTCACGATTAGCGATACGTCTAAAAATTAATCAAAAAACTTGAGCAAGTTAGCAAACTGCCCAACTGTTTGCGGGTTAAATCACATCCAAATGGTGATATTTAGCCTGACGAGTGATGAAGTCTGTGCAACTAGAGTTAGCAGCTAATGTGTTAGGAGGATTTTCAAAGGTATAAAAAAAGCCGCCTTGCGGCGGCTTCGGAAAGTACATTGAAACTGTGGGGGATCAATGGACCAACACACTGGCGAACATCTGATTTTTCGACCGTGCTGATTGCCATGCTCTACCTGCATGGCAACGGTTATTCATGCGATGAAACAAAACACTGTTTGTATCGTAGCAAGCCGCTTCGGCGGTTAACGCCTGCCACTGCGCTTCGGAAAGTAGATCCGTCCAGCCGATAACCAAGCCACAAGTGGCAGAGCCTAAGCCTTGAGTCACGGCACACATCACACCTTGCTCATCTTTGGGGTGGACTTGCAACAGTCGCTCGGCGCACACACCATTTTCCACCAACCAACGCGTCACCTGCTTATCAGGGGCTGCCACCAATACCACCCATTTGTTGGCTTGTTGACTACGTTTGATTGTCTCTAACAGTGCTGATTGCTGGCCTTCAACCGGCACAATCTGCGCTCGCGATTGCCACTTATTTTGCGGGCGGCGGTTGCCGGTTAGCTTTGGCTGCGGTGCAGCTACCAATGAGCCAGTCATTTGGCGAGTATGCAGATTCATTGTCTCAAATGGGTTCATAACCACTCTCCATTACGAATGATACCAACAGCCAGCCCTTCAATGGCCAGGTTCTCTACACCCAGATCGACTTTGATCGGGCTGTAGGCTTCATTTTCAGCATGCAACAGCACATCTTTGCCATTCTTTTCAAAACGCTTAACTGTCACCTCATCATCACCCACCCGAGCGACTACCACCTGCCCATTCTGCGCCGTCGCAGTCTTGTGCACAGCCAGCAGGTCGCCTTCGAGGATGCCAATATCCTTCATACTGTCACCGTGTACTCGCAGTAAGAAGTCCGCAGATGGCCGGAACATGGCTGGATCAACTTTGTAATGCGCCTCAACATGTTCTTGCGCCAAGATAGGCGTACCGGCAGCCACTTGACCAATCAGAGGTAAGCCATCATCGTTTGCAGCCGCTTCATCATCCGCCTGTGGGATCACGCGAATACCCCGTGATGTTCCCGCCAAGATCTCTATTAAACCTTTTTTGGCCAGTGCTTTGAGGTGCTCTTCCGCGGCATTAGCAGACTTAAATCCCAATCGGCGTGCAATTTCCGCACGAGTTGGCGGCATGCCTGTCGCTTCAATATTGTCTTTAATCAACGCAAGAATTTCAGCTTGTCGTGGTGTTAATGGGCGCATAAAGATACCTGTGATTGCATACAGTATACTGTGAGTATATACAGGTATTTATTCATGGCAAGTATCACTGCTGTTTTTTTGATCACTGTTTTATGTGACATTAATAACTTGATTCGCTTTGAATTTTGCAGAAATAGCGGATCTGCGGCAGACTCAAGGACATTACGTAGGGCTTTTCAAGGTGAAAGTGACGTGCATGAGCTGAACATCAGGCGAACTGATGACGGTACTGGCTGGCTGTTAGAGTTGACAGGTGACTGGGTATTACGCCGTGGCGATCATCGGGTTGACGATCTACTACAAGCCCTAAAATCAAAAGTCACTCCAGATGAAACGCTCATATTCGTCGACGCCGACATTGGCTGCTGGAACAGTGCGCTGGTGGTGCTTATTCGCCGTGTCAGTGAATATGCAAAAGCGCATCGACTGCATGTAGATGTCAGTCGCCTGCCTCAAGGCGCACAGCAGCTTCTGGCGCTGGCAGAGTCACAATCTAATGCGGCCAATAGACCAAACCAAACAACTTACCAGCCGACCTTTGCTGAGCGCATAGGTAACTCGGTCTTGGCGAGCTGGGAAAACATCTTAGTCAGTTTCAGTTTCATCGGCGCGCTGATCAGCGCCGTTGGCAAACTCTGCGTCGGCAAAGCCGAGATACGTGCCAAGGACGTGTACGACTGTATGCATGACGCCGGTCCCGCTGCCTTTGGCATTGTCGCCTTAATTAGCATCCTGATCGGCATGATCTTAGCCTTCGTTGGCGCCGTGCAGTTACAACAGTTCGGCGCATCTATCTTCGTCGCCTCTCTTGTTGCGCTGGGTATGGCACGTGAAATGGGCGCGATGATGACAGCGATTATTATGGCGGGCCGCACAGGCGCGAGTTACGCCGCGCAGTTGGGCAGCATGCAGGTGAATGAAGAGATCGACGCACTCACAACCATGGGTCTTAGACCCATCGAATTTTTGGTGCTCCCCCGCTTTATCGCGCTGTTAATCATGCTGCCGTTGCTTACCGTTTTTTCCATGGCGCTAGGTATTCTTGGTGGCGCGCTAGTATCTCAGTTAATGCTCGATATCTCATTCACCCAATTTGTGGAACAGATGACCACCACGGTGCCGTTACGCCACTTCGCTATTGGCTTACTTAAAAGTGTGCTATTCGCACTGGTAATCGCTGTTGCAGGCTGTATGAATGGCATTAATTGCGGACGTAATGCAATGGCCGTGGGGCAAGCAACTACCCGCTCTGTGGTATCGGCCATCGTGTTTATTATTGTGGTGGACGCCATCGTCACCATTACAACAACATTGATCGGTATATGAAGCAAAAGCATATTGAAATACGCGATCTCACCATGGCCTACGGCGATCGCGTGATCCAACAAGATCTCAACTTCACCATTGATGGTGGCGACATATTTATCATCATGGGGGGGAGCGGCTGCGGCAAAAGCACACTCATGAAACATATGATCGGTCTATTGACCCCAGCCAAAGGTGAAGTCTTATTCAATGACCAAGCAATGTGGAGTTGTAACGAGCAGCAACGCCAAGCGATGACCCAAAAATTTGGGGTAACCTATCAATCTGGGGCATTGATCAGCTCAATGACCTTAGAAGAGAATATCGCATTACCATTAGAGACCTATACCAACCTCACCCATAAAGATATTCGCGATCTTATTTCACTAAAGTTAACTCTGGTTGGCTTAGAGGGATATGAAAAATACTATCCTTCAGAGATAAGCGGAGGGATGGCAAAGCGCGCAGCACTGGCTCGCGCCATTGCATTAGACCCAGAGGTGCTGTTTTTTGATGAGCCTTCAGCCGGACTCGACCCGATCAGTGCCCGCCTGCTGGATGATTTAATCTTACAGTTACGAGACAGTTTAGGCGCAACCGTCGTAATGGTGACCCATGAGCTGGCCAGCATTTTTGCCATCGGCACCAACTCAGTGTTTCTCGATCCAGAAACCAAAACGATGATTGCTCAAGGGGATCCCAATGAATTACTGGCAAATTGCGATGACCATCGAGTGCAAATGTTTCTGCGCCGGGGCGATTTAAAGGAGAGCAACTAAGATGGGACACAATGCGACAGCAGCACGCATAGGGATATTTGTGATTTTTGCCGCCACATTGATGGTCATCGGCATCATCATGTTCAGCTCCGACCAATTTTTCTCAAAACATGACCGCTATGTCACGGTATTCCGCGGCTCTGTACAAGGGCTGGCTAAAGGCTCACCGGTCTCATTTCAAGGGGTAAAAATCGGCGAGGTAGTTGACGTTCGTATCCATTATTCTGCCAAGAACAGTGAGTTGTTGGTACCAGTCGTGATGGATGTCAGTGCCGAGCTGTTGGATAACTTCTTTGAAGGTGTAGCACCTAAAGATATGGAGCGCGCCAATCGCGGCATCCGTGCCAAACTGGTCACCCAAAGTATGGTGACCGGCCGACTGATGGTGCAGATCGACTACGAGCCGGAACAACAAGGAGAGTTGCACCCGACCGACCTAAATTACCCTCAAATCCCAACAGTACCGTCAGATCTGGAACTGGTTCGACAGGCACTGTCGTCCACCTTGAGCAAAGTAGCCAAGATGCCTTTGGATGAGATCGCAAATAATCTCAATGAGTTGCTAGGACAAGTGAAGAGAATCACTGAAAGCCCGAAGTTTAATCGTGGGGTCGACAGCTTGGAAGAGGCCAGTGTGCAGCTGAACGCTCTGTTAACCCGCCTGAACCAAGACTTACCGGCGTTGAGCCAGCAGATGCAAGTCACCTTGGGGGATTTCCAACAAACAGCCAAGAGTGTTTCCCATCTCAGCCAAAGCGCCGAAGCCTTAGTAGATACCAGCGCGCAAACTATCGCTCAAGGCAATGAAACATTAGCCAAGATTGATCAGACATTGGCGCAAGCCGAAGCCACACTGCTGACCTATCAACAACTGGCCGATAATGATTCACAACTCAAGGTCAGCGCGGAACAAAGCTTGAACAATCTCAATGCGACGCTTAAAAGTGCCCGCAGCTTGTTAGACACCCTGCAACGTCGCCCCGAAGCAGTAATATTTGGAAAATAAAACAGGGTCAATGCACCCCGGAGTCATTATGCGCAATCGTTTGTCTTGGATAACGGCCTTAATCATTTTCGCTGGCACCAGCCTCAGTGGGTGCAGTAGCTCAGGTCCGACCGATTACTATCTATTATCAGCCGACGCTAAAAGTGCAACTGTACCGGCACCTGATCTGGCTTTGACCGTTGGCCCTGTCTACCTCGCTGACTATCTGCAACGTCAAGGGATGGTTGCCCGAAGCACAGCAGTAAACTACCAGATCAGTGACCATGATCTCTGGGCCAGTCAGTTAGATAACGACATCAATATCGTGCTGCTCAAAAACCTGCAAACTATCACTGGCAGCTCTCAGTTGCGCCCTTTCGGTGTCATCGGCGTGGCTCCACAGCCGTCCCTGCGAATAAAAATAGACAGGCTCGACAGTGATAGCCAAGGCATCGCCCGGTTAGAAGGTAGTTGGCAACTGCTGTCGAGCGACCATAAAGAGTTACGCTACGAGACCTTCGCCCTGAACACATCAGCAGAATCGACAACAGAGAGCCAAGTGAACGCCATTAGCCAGCTTATCAGTGAACTAAGTGAAGCCATTGCGAAGGCATTAACAACGGACCCGTCATGATCCAGATGCAAGCTATCTGGACGATTTTCTGCTATCTTCCGCCCAATAGTCTGGAATAAATAACTCGTTGAAATATCACTATGGCCGAGCGAAAGCGTTGGTTCCACTCCCTGCTTGAACTGCCTGTCCGCCTGTTGGTGAAAGGCACTCCTATCCCTGAAAGTCCGGTAGAAGAGCATCTGCTCGATCCGGAAAAGCCAATCGTCTATCTACTAAAAGATGACAGCCACACCGACAAAGTGGCGTTGGCGAGGCGCTGTAAGGCTTTGGGCCTACCAGACCCATTTGAACCGCTGCAAATTGATGGCCGCGAACAATCTCGGGTCATCTCCGTGGAGAAGGCCAGCCGTTGGCTAAACAGTGACGATGCAGGCTTACCGTTCCGTACTCAGGTACTGGGTATTTTGGAAGCGCACCGGCGTAGCGACGAGCTCGATGTACAGATCGTGCCAACCGGGGTTTACTGGGGCCGTGCGCCCGGTAAAGAGAAACCATCATTACTCGCGGGGCTTGGCGATAAAAGCTCACCTAACTGGTTCCGGAAAATGATGCTGGTACTGTTGCTAGGGCGCGATAGCTTTATCCGCTTCAGCAAACCGGTATCACTGCGGCAGATGGCCGATGACTTTGGCATCAATGACCGCACCGCGCACCGTATCGTCCGAGTAGCACGGGTGCATTTCTATCGTCAACGACTGATGGTTACCGGCCCTCGACTCGCCGATCGCCAAGCGATGTTTGAGCAGATAGTTGCCACGCCAGCAATGCGCAAAGCGATCGCCGAAGAGGTGCAAGCCAAAAGCAAGAGTGAAGAGGACGCCCGCGCCGAAGCGATCAAATACCTTGATGAGATCGCCGCAAACTACTCCAGTAACATGATCCGCGTGGTTGACCGTATCATGACTTGGCTGTGGAACCGTATTTATCGCGGTATCAAAGTCAGCAATGCTGAACAGGTACGCACCCTCGCACAATCCGGGCATGAGCTGGTCTATGTTCCCTGCCACCGCAGTCACATGGACTACTTGCTACTCAGTTATGTGCTCTATTACGAAGGCTTGGTACCTCCCCATATCGCCGCTGGCGTTAATTTGAATTTCTGGCCTGCCGGTCCACTATTCCGCCGGGGCGGCGCTTTCTTTATGCGGCGCTCATTCCGTGGCAACAAGCTATATAGTGCTGTGTTTCGTGAATACCTGGCCCTCCTGTTTCAAAAAGGCTATTCAGTGGAATATTTCACTGAAGGTGGCCGTAGCCGCACCGGCCGCTTGTTACCCCCCAAAACCGGCATGCTGGCGATGACAGTACAAACCCTGTTGCGTGGTGGCTGCGATCGCCCTATCACTTTGGTGCCTGTCTATTTAGGCTATGAACATGTGATGGAAATCGGCACCTACATGAAGGAGCTGAAAGGCAAGCGCAAAGAGAAAGAGAGCGCATGGCAGGTGCTAAGTGCGGTGAGAAAACTTCGCAATTTTGGCCTTGGGTATGTCAACTTTGGCAAGCCGATCTCGCTAACCAACTTTATGAATGATAAAGCACCGGAATGGCGTGACTCGATCAATGAACTAGAAGTACAGAAGCCCAGTTGGTTAACGCCAACCGTTAACCAACTCAGTCAGCAAGTGATGCGCGAAATTAATAATGCCGGGGCACTGAATCCGATCAACCTGTGCGCGTTGTCACTACTTTGTGCTGAGCAACGCTCGTTAAGCCGCAAAGCGCTGGAAGCCCAGATCACACTCTATCTAGAGCTGATCCGCCAGGTACCGTACCACAGCCAAACCACGGTACCGGAAGAGGACGCGAAGGCATTGGTAAGCCATGCGATTGAACTGGACAAATTCAGTGTAGTGGAAGACGGTATTGGCGAGATCATCAGTCTCGAAGGTAAAAACGCCGTGCTGATGACCTATTACCGCAATAACATTATTCATATGTTTGCCCTGCCCAGCCTCATCGCCAGTTGCGTGCTGAGACACCGACAGTTAAGTGAAGAGTCCCTCTATCGTACGGTCAGCGAAATCTACCCCATGCTCAAGGCCGAGCTATTTATGGATTGGGATGAAGAAGGGTTGAAGCAACAATTTGCAGGGCAGCTCAATGCGCTGGAAAACCTTGGCCTGATCACGCGCAAAGGCGAGCTATTGCAAGTGCCTGAACATCGTTCAAGTAAGCGCAATCAGCTTATTCTGCTGGCGAATATCATTCAGGAAACCCTGCAGCGCTACACCATCACTTTAGCGCAACTCACCCACAATCCGGGTTTAGAGCGCGGGCAACTGGAGTCCAGTAGCCAGAAGATCGCTGAGCGCCTGGCTTCATTGCATGGCATCAGTGCGCCAGAGTTTTTTGATAAGAAAGTGTTCTCAATCTTTATCAGCTCGTTGCGAGAAGGCGGCTACATGGATGAGGCCGAAGGACCAGCCAAGATAAAGAGCCTGCATCAGACCATCTCAATGTTGCTGGCGACAGAAGTACATCAAACTATTGATGAAGCCGTGGCTTAGCCTCACAAACATGACCATTCAGATCAACAAGCGTTGCATCATGTTGATCTGAATGGCTTAAATAGATATTGCTCTTAGTATACTATCAGCCCTCGATCTAAGGCACGCAGGAACCGCGTCGCCCGTTCAAATGAAAGGACGTTACATGAACAAAAAACAGAAACTGTCATTATTGGCCATGGCTGCAGGTTTGATTTCAGCCACATCATCCGCCATAGCAGAGCCTTGCACGGCACAACAAACCTCAACGGTCCACTTGACCTATATAGAAAAAATAGACTCTGTTGATGCCGGGACGTTGGTTAAACAATATACCGATCGTCTCAGAGATATCACCAAAAGCTCAGCATTCACGAATACCTCGCCTATTGCTGAGTACGTCTCTTTGCAGAAACCAGCTGACGGTGAACAGCAAGACATAGTCATATCGCTAAGTCTTAATTTTACTCATTCGTACGATGCAATTAGTCAGCTAGTGACCAGTAAAGACTACCTTTCGCTGGATATTTCCACAGAAAACTCTCTCTGCCCCTAAAGACAGAAAAAGTAAAAAGCATAATGGTGTATCGGCCTTAGATAAGGCCTACATCAGATAGCTGGTCAACAATCCTAAAGAAAGTACCCATCCGACCCGGTTATTAGCGAGGAATGCTTGAAAGCAAGCATTCCTCTCTCGCGCTTTGACCTGTACATGTTGAGAAATAAACAAGAGTGCGGCAATTAGTAGACTTAACCAGGCAGCCCAACCTAAATCCAGCTCTGTGAATAGCAAGGCTAGCAAGAGTAAAGTCATACTTTGCAATACACCGATCGCCAGCAAATCGTAACGCCCAAACAGTCGCGCAGTCGACTTGATCCCGACCTTCTCATCATCATCCCGATCAACCATGGCGTATAGGGTGTCATAAGCCACCGTCCAGCTCAGATTGGCGGCAAACAACCACCAAGCATAGCGCGGGACTTCTCCGAGAACGGCTGCAAATGCCATTGGTATCGCCCAACTAAAGGCTGCGCCTAACACCACCTGCGGAAGATTAGTAAAGCGCTTAGTAAAGGGGTAACAAGCAGCAAGTACTAGACCACCAACACTTAAAACGATGGTAAAAGTATTCAGTGTCAGCACTAATAAGAAAGCAAAAAACGACAGCACTAAGAACAGTCCCAATGCCTCTTTTGCGCTGGCTTCGCCCGTTACCAACGGCCGTTGTTGGGTGCGCGTCACATACCCATCAAAGTTTCTGTCGGCAAAATCGTTAATCACACATCCAGCCGAGCGCATCAAGAACACACCCAAGCCAAATACCACCAGTAGGTGCCACTCTGGCACACCTTGAGCCGCAATCAGTAAAGCCCACAACGTCGGCCAAAGTAGCAATAAAGTGCCAATAGGGCGATCCACTCGCATCAGGCGCCCATAGGCCGATAGCTTCTGCGCAATCTCCACCTTACTTACTCCTCAGCATAGGCAGCACAGTCGGGTAAAAACATTTCGCTGACCAGCAAAGCACCTGCAGGCAACAAAAAACGGGAGCGTCGTCCCCACAGATCCCTTTGCTTATCTGCGCCCCACAGCAGGGCCGATTTAGACAGCGGATGATCTGCCGCTAAATGAGTCACCTCAACGGCATCTCGCACCATACCCGGCGTGGCAAACAATAAGGCACCCAACGGCCGCTCACCAAGTTGCTGTAGCTCTTGTCCCTGAGACAGGGTAGCTAACGGCACCACCGTGCGAGCAAAGACCCAAGGTTTATCATCACAAAACAGGATAACTTCACGGACAAACCCTTCGCTGTCAGCGGTTGCTAGTTGTGACTGTTCATCCGCGCTCAAAGCCAGATAAGACTCCCCTAACACACGGACAGAGAAATCCTGACAATGTCGCTTCAAACGGGCCGTTAATGAGGTGCTATCCAACAACCAGTCAGCCATCCGCACGGAGTGCAGATCTTGTTGTTTTATGGGGCTCCATTGGGTCGTAAGACCGAAAGGAAAATGGCGAGATAACTCTTGCTTGCTCACAATCACTAAATAACTGGTAATAATCGCCGATATAGTAACAGGAACCCGTTGAAAAGCTGAATAATGGACAATAATAGTGTCAGAGTTTGATACGGAAGCTTGGCGTAAGCCATCAACCCCTTTAGACTTCCCTCAAAGAGATTAGAACCGCCGTGATTGGCAGCAGGAGAAACGTGGTGAAATGTCGGCAACTACTTATGGCCATCTGTATCAGCTTAGTGATGAGCCTGTCGTCAAAAGTGGCGTTGGCAGATGACAGTACTTTTATGTATTACGGCTTCGAGCCTGACATCATTACTAACTACCTGAGCACAGGAAAGAAAGTTGGCTTTGTTCGCGTCACCATCGAGTTGATGGCTCAAGGCGAAACCAACTTGAAAATCATACAGCACCACGCGCCGTTACTGCGTGCCGCTCTGGTTGACGTATTGGGTCGCCAGCCTGAAGACAGGGTTAAATCGTTAGCCGGACGCGAAGAGATCCGTAAGCTGTGCTTTAACACCGTCAATCAACTGCTGAAAAAGGAAACCGGTCAAGAGCTGGCAACCGAGCTACTGTTTACCAAATATATTTATCACTAAAAACACGGCCTCATAGCGCCATGGGGTGACATCGAAGGCTTGGCTGATCAGCTTATTCCGCCAAGCCTTTTTTATTGATACTACGAGTCGCCGCATAGCCAGCGCCCACCAGCAAGCCACCGAAATGCGCCATATTAGCCATCGGCGGACCAAACCAACCGAGAAAACCGATCACCAACCATATCAACATAAACCCCGTGAGTCCGGGGGTCAGCGACAATCCCACTGTTGGTGCCATCATTCCGCGTACCCAGACGTAACCAAACAGACCATAAACCACCCCTGACAAACCACCAAAGTTGGGGCCACTCAATAGAAATTGAGCGAAGTTTGGCAGCGCGGCAGTTAATAGAAACAGTATCAACAGCGGCCGGCTTCCCTCTTTCTGTTCCAGCTGTCCTCCCAGATACCACCACCACAGCGCATTCATAATCAGGTGCATAAAACTGAAATGGATAAACGCCGGCGTTAACCAGCGCCATTGCTGCCATCCAGTCAATGCGTCGATGGAAGGAAAGAACTGCAGCCAATACCGGACATAGCCCAGCATACCTAAGAAAGAGAACAGGAAAACAACAGCGCAGATAGCCAACACAATCAGGTTGACCGGCCCAGCATGGAGCAGAAAATTACGCATCAAACCGGTGCCGGGTGCACCGTAATCAAACCGCACGCCAGCGTTATCACTGCGCTCCCACGACGCTGCCATATAGCGCGGATGACTCGGGTTTTCGGCAAATTTCTGTAGCTCACTACGAACGTGGGATTCTTGCCCCGGATCGTGCAACAACAGCATTACCCCCTGCCCTTCCGGTCGCAACTGGCAAGCAATGCTTTGGGTAGCTAGATAATCAACGAAGGCTTGGGCAGCACGGGGAGAAGATAACGTGGCGATTTCTATCACAGCGACACCTAGGGTAATGAGATAACGCCATTATGCCTCACTCTGAGCGGGAACTCATACTCTGGCCGTTGCGGCCAGCTAAGGAGCGATTGGCGCGTCATCAGGATCGGGCGCCACATAGGGCAACTGGCGACGCCACGCTTCAAAACCACCATCCATGCTATACACCTGCTCGAAACCCTGCTGTGCCATATACTGCGCAGCCCCTTGGCTACTGATACCGTGATAGCAAACCACAATCAGTGGACGGTCAAAATCAGCGTCGGCCATAAAGTTCGACAATGAACCGTTGGTAAGATGAACAGATCCTTGAATATGGCCCGCAGCGAAACTGTTTTCATCACGGATATCAACCACGGTCGCCTCATCGGCATCCAGCAGTTGTTGGGTTTGCATAACATCGATATGTTGAAACTCGCTCATGACGACTCCTTCTTGGCGAAGGGAGATTCTACGTGAGCTAAGCACAGATAAACACCCAAGGAATCTAGGGGGTTAATCTAGCCCGTCTATTCGACCAGGTTAATTTTAGACTCTGGCGTCGATGACCAGCGTGATACCAGTTTCAGCATACCCGCTTCAACCCCGGAGCCTTGGCAGCCGGGACAATCGATCAGCTCACGATACAAGCCCTCGATACCGCGGTGGCTAATTAAGGTAAAGATACCTGTACCTTCACATTCGGCACACACTCGAGTCTGGCTTAGCATAGTCATTGTTCCTCTGTCGCCACAGACAAATGGGTGCCGACTCAATGTCAGCACCGCAATTGCTGTGCACTCTAGCAACCAACTACTGCAGATTTATGACCGTACGCTAAAGCAAATACTGCTGTCAGTCGCTCCAATCCAGGATCACCTTGCCACATTGACCAGAGACCATGGCATCGAAGCCAAGCTGAAAATCATTGATATCAAAACGATGGGTGATCACCGGCGAAATATTCAAACCAGACTGCAACAGGCTAGCCATTTTGTACCAGGTCTCGAACATCTCTCGACCATAAATACCTTTGATCTCAAGCCCTTTGAAGATCACCTGATTCCAATCGATAGCCATGTCCGATGGCGGGATCCCCAACAACGCAATTTTGCCGCCATGGTTCATCTTGTCCAGCATCGCGGAAAAGGCACTCGGCACACCCGACATCTCCATACCGACATCAAAACCTTCGGTCATACCCAGCTCAACCATCACATCAGACAATGATTCTTTCGCCACATTGACTACTCGACTCGCCCCCATCTGCGCCGCCAGATTCAGACGATAATCATTCACGTCGGTGATCACCACATGACGAGCACCACAATGGCGGGCTATCGCCACCGCCATGATGCCGATCGGGCCTGCGCCGGTAATAAGTACATCTTCGCCAACTAAATCGAAACTTAGCGCGGTATGCACGGCGTTACCAAATGGGTCGAAGATAGACGCCAATTCATCACTGATCCCAGTAGGGATCTTGAATGCGTTATAAGCAGGGATCACCAGATAATCAGCGAATGCCCCCTGCCTATTCACGCCGACACCTACGGTATTTCGGCATAAGTGACGACGGCCGGCGCGGCAATTTCGACAGTGACCACAAGTAATATGTCCCTCTCCCGAAACACGATCGCCCTCGCTAAAGCCACGTACCTCTTGGCCCATAGCAACTACTTCACCAACATACTCATGGCCAACAATCATCGGCACAGGGATGGTGTTCTGCGACCACTCATCCCATTTATAGATATGCAGATCGGTACCGCAAATCGCTGTTTTCCGGATCTTAATCAGCAGATCGTTATGTCCCAATTCAGGTAACGGTGCCTCGGTCATCCAGATCCCAGGTGCCGCTTTGAGCTTGGCTAATCCTCGCATCATGGTCATGGGATCACCTTCAACTCTTTACCCACTTCAATAAATGCCGCGATCGCCTGATCAAGTTGTTGCTGGGTATGCGCCGCCGACATTTGTGTTCGAATGCGCGCCTTGTTCTGAGGCACCACTGGGAATGAAAAACCAATCACATAGACGCCGCGCTCCAGCATCTTGTCAGCCATAGTGCTCGCCAACTTGGCATCCCCTAGCATCACCGGCACGATGGCATGCTCAGCGCCAGCTAAGGTAAAGCCCGCAGCGGCCATTTTTTCACGGAAATACGCTGCATTCTGCTTTACCTGCTGACGCAGTTCGGCACTCTCTTTTAGCAGTTGCAGTACTTCCAATGAAGCGCCGACAATGGCGGGCGCTAGGGAGTTAGAAAACAGGTAGGGACGTGAACGCTGACGCAGCCAATCGATCACCTCTTTACGCGCGGCCGTATAACCGCCAGAAGCACCGCCCATCGCTTTACCCAGGGTGCCGGTAATAATGTCGACACGCGCCATCACATCACAATACTCATGACTGCCGCGTCCCTGCTCACCCACAAAACCAACGGCATGGGAGTCATCCACCATCACCAGCGCATTGTACTTGTCTGCCAAATCACAAATGCTCGCCAGATCAGCGATCACACCGTCCATGGAAAAGACGCCATCGGTGGCAATCAGTTTGGTTTCAACACCCGCGGCATCCGCCTGCTGCAGGCACTGCTCCAGCTCCGCCATATCATTGTTGCTATAACGGAAGCGTTTAGCCTTACACAATCGCACCCCATCAATGATCGATGCATGGTTCAGGGCATCAGAAATAATGGCGTCGTTTGGCCCCAACAGGGTTTCAAACAAGCCGCCGTTGGCATCGAAACAGGAGCTATACAGGATCGCATCTTCCATCCCCAGAAAAGCGGCAAGTTCGGTTTCTAGCTGCTTATGCAGATCTTGCGTACCACAAATGAAACGCACCGAAGCCATACCAAAACCATGGCTATCAAGCGCGGATTTCGCCGCACCAATCAACCGAGGATGATTGGCCAAGCCGAGGTAGTTATTGGCGCAGAAGTTAATCACCTCTTGTCCACCAGCCACCGCCATCGACGGCTGTTGCGCACTGGTGATCACCCGCTCATGCTTGTATAAGCCCTGCTCGGTGACGTCTTTTAGTTGTTGCTGAAGTCGATCGTAAAATGGTTGATTCATGCAGCGAGCCTCGTGGTAAAGAGCAGAAGTTAATCTACTGACTATTGTATGAGGCTAGCAGGGGTTAAGAGGATAGCGACTCGCGCTTTAATTACGTCAGTTTTAACTCCGAAATGTAAAGGGCAAGATACAGGGAATGAAATCAGGAGATAAGCACCGGCCAAGCCGCTGGAATAAGGTCGCATCCATCGCCTGCTCCTTATTCTATCAGCTCATAATGACGCTCAACATTGGTGGACACCTGGCCCCAATATGAAGCCTTCACTCTGGACTGATGAAATTCGAATGCGGCGCTGTCAGTGAACTCTTCATAAACATCAAATCTATTAGGTACCCGTAAGCTTTGGGTAACAGAAAACACCATGCAACCAGGCTCTTCCAGCGTCAGCTCGCGGTGCAGAACAAGCGCGTTTTTGACTAAATCAAGCTCCGCTTCAGGCACCAGAATATAGCCTTTGAGTATAATTTTTGACATCGTATTCTAATGCGAACCTCATACAAGGAAGCTACTGAGCGGTACTAAGAGTATGACTGGAACGCGATGCAACAATCTAGCTTGGTAAATGGGGTTAATTAACTGCGCAATAATGTTTTAAAGAGAAAATCTAGCCTTAAAAAATTTGTAGGCAGATTCCAGCAACTCGTACAACAACACCAACAGCCACAGCCCTGAAGCCAAAAAGAAAAACACCTTTAAATGACTCCCCAAACGGCCCAAGGTACCTGAATGTTGTGGAACAGGGCTGGTTAAAGCCGATTCACCGAATAAACCAACCGCACAGGCATGGCAATAGGTTTGCGCATTAACAACGAGCAATTCACTACTGGTGGCTTTCTTGTCGCAGCAAAAACACTTCATAACGGTCATGACTTCCAGACAATAACGCGTGCAAGAGACTGTCATCCACAATGAGCACTCCCTAAACGAACAGACAAGCCACTACTATACCCGCCAAAGTTTCTGGCGACGAGTTAGTCACCGCAAACACGGCATTAGACTGAAAATTGGCGGAAAAGATTAAGCCGTCGACGCTTTAACGATTGGCTAACGACTCAACCAACTGCTCTAGGCTGTCTTCAGTGAGATGCAGGTGTTCCGCCACAGGTTCGGCGACCTTCTCCCAGTCATGCTCGGTCACCAATGTTTCACTGGTACGCATCACCACTTGTCGTGCCACTTTCAGCACACACACCATGTCAGTGACTTTTTCGGGGGTAACCTCATCGTTAAACAGCTGTTCAGGTGTGTATTGCAGATAGATAGCTTCAGCGACCATTTCCGGTAGGTGCCATTTTTCAGCTAGACGAGCACCGATGGCAATATGACTGGTGCCATAACTGGCAATCTCTTCATCTACGACCACATCCCAGCCACTGCAATCAGCGGTAGCTTTAACCCGGCCATAGTCGTCGAAGTTATGCATCATGACCGGCACGCCAGCCATATGAAACAAACCAAGCAGATAAGCATGGTCGAGGTCATCGTGCATTTCTAAGGTAGAGGCGACCGCCATGCAGGTATGTGCCACATCCGACGCGGTTTCCCAAAATGCTTCCAGCTGATAGCTATCTGCGACCATATTGCGCAGTGCAACCGACCTGACCACAGCGTAGACACGATGCAAACCCAGTAGCATGACGGCTTGATGAATTGATTCGATGGTTTTTTCGCGCTTGTAGGCGGCAGAGTTGACGATCTGTAGCACGCCAGCAGCAATGCTGACATCTTTGGCAATGGCATCACCGATCACCCGAACATCAGGATCAGTTTGCTTCAGCTCGTTGCTGACCTGAATTAATACTTCTGGTCGCGGCGGTATCACCACATTTTCCAAGACTTTGCTTTCAGACTGGCCGGTTACAATCGCCATCAACAACTCCACAAAAATAGCTACAGTAGCCAGATTAGAGCAGAGCTAAGCAGTTGAAAAGTTATAGCTCACAAACTCGACAATTTGTCGGCAATTAATCGACACACAGACAACCGCCACGACACAGGTTAAAATAGGCGGATAATCGCTCGAGCCGTTTGACTAAGGCGGCCAATTTTATTGCAACCAAGGAGTAGCGCGTGGCAGATACGCTAACAATCACCCGACCAGATGACTGGCATATTCATTTACGTGATGAGGCGATGTTGGCAACCGCCGTTCCAGCCACCGCCAGAGTTTTTGCCAGAGCCATCGCGATGCCTAATCTGCAGCCTCCGGTAGTGACACCTGCAGATGCGCAAGCCTATTACCAGCGAATTCAAGCTGCTACGCCAGTAGACAGTGGTTTTACACCGCTGATGACCCTTTACCTGACCGACAACACAACGCCAGAGATGGTGCGAGAGGCTGCGGCACAAGGGATCGTAAAGGCTTGTAAGCTGTACCCAGCCAATGCCACCACCAACTCCGCTCACGGCGTCACCGATCTCGATGGGCTTGATGCCACTTTCGAAGCGATGGCTGAGGTTGGCTTATTGCTGTTGGTTCACGGTGAGGTCACCGCCGATGAAGTGGATGTATTCGATCGCGAAAAAGCGTTTATTGATGCCCATTTAAGCGGGATCGTCACTAAATATCCGCAACTGAAGGTCGTATTCGAACACATCACCACTGGCGATGCTGCAGAATTCGTACTGGCCAGCGGTAACAACGTGGCAGCCACGATCACGCCACAACATCTCATGTACAACCGCAACCATCTTTTGGTTGGCGGAATTAAGCCACACAACTACTGCTTACCAGTACTGAAACGTAATACTCATCAGCAAGCACTGCAAGCGGCGGTTGCCAGTGGTTCCAGTAAGTTCTTCCTCGGTACCGATTCCGCCCCACATCTGCAACACGCCAAAGAAAACGCCTGTGGCTGTGCCGGGTGTTACAGTGCGCCAGCAGCACTGGAACTGTACGCTGAGATCTTCGAGCAAATCGGTGCATTGGATAAACTGGAAGCCTTTGCCAGTTTCAATGGCCCAGATTTCTACGGTCTACCGCGCAATACGGATACCGTCACCTTGGTACGTGACCCGTGGCAGATCCCTGCGACAGTAGACGTTGCTGGCAAGCCGATGGTGCCATTCTATGCCGGTGAAACATTGCAGTGGCAGGTGCGCTAAGCGTCGCCTCTGAACTGTAAAACCATCAAAAGCCCGCGACTAACGCGGGCTTTTTTGTTGCCGTTGATCGCGACAGTGAATTACATCGTAAGCTGTTCTATTAAACGGCAATCATCTATCTTGGATGAGTCATCCTCTTTATACGGAAATGCACAATGAGATCTATTTGGCTGGGTTTACTTTCTATCTGCTTTAGTTATTCGGCGCTAGCCGATGATCGCTTCGCCGATGTTGAGATAGAAAAAACTGCACTACGTAACGGCGTGTATATGCTCACCGGTTCCGGGGGCAATATTGGCGCTTCAGCCGGCACCGATGGATTGCTCATCGTTGACGATCAATACGCGCCGTTAGCAGACAAAATCTCTGCGGTATTAAAAGAGCTATCACCGCAACCGCTGAAATACGTAGTGAATACCCACATGCATGGGGATCATACTGGTGGCAATGCCGAGTTTGGTAAATCCGCTACCATCTTCGCTCACCACCATGTGCTTGAGCGCTTGTCGCAAGATGACAGCTTGCCTCGCAGTGCGATGCCGGTCGTCACCTATGCCGACGGCGTGACTTTTCATTTCAATGACCTCACCATCGAAGTTCAGCACTACGCCAAAGGTCATACCGATGGCGATAGCGTAGTGTGGTTTAAGCAGGCCAACGTGTTGCACATGGGCGATCTGTTTTTTAACGGCAAATTTCCCTTTATCGATCTTAAACGCGGCGGTTCAGTGATGGGGTATCTAAATAACGTTAAAGCGCTTTATAGCCAAGTGAATAACGAAACTCAGATCATTCCCGGTCATGGCCCCCTCGCGGACAAAGCCGCGTTAGCAGTCAACATCGAGATGCTGGAAACCCACATTAGTTGGGTGAAAACAGCCAAAGCCGAAGGCAAGACACTCCAACAACTACTCGATGAAGGTGTGCCCGAGCAGTGGAAAAGCTGGTCATGGCGCTTTATCGATGAGAAGCGTTGGATAGAGACGTTATTTCAAGGGTTGTAACGATTCAGTTGAAGAGAAGAGAAGTTGGCACCACGTCAAATTCTCTTCGCTTGTCCGTCTAGATAGTAAAACAGCATCAGTCACAAACCGCTCGAATGACACGTCTGGCTTCGACCACAATAACCACGACCGAAACGACATTACGCGTTTCACCTTTATGCTGCTAGGCATGAGGCATTTAAACCAAGATCAAGCACGCCTGCATGGCCAATACTTCCGATAGATGCAACATCAGCGATCTTACCGGCATCCTTGAAGTGATTGATAATCATTTTAATTAAGTATAATCATAGAGTTATTGGCAAAAAATCAAGATAGTATGTATCCAATTTTGTCTTTATAATCCGGTTCCATCCTACGTAAAAGACCTCTACTTGAGTCCACCCAGTAAAAGGAAGTTATTGTGGAAATTAAGAACATCGTCTGTGCATGTGCACTGTTAATCTCCTTCGCTGTCCATGCCGATAATGAATGGCGAAGCTATGCTCAAGAAAATGACAGTGTCAAAATTGACAACATATTTGCCAACATTGATTTCGCTAATACGCAAAAATTCAGTGAGTTCATGCAAGAGTATGACGAGCTAGCTCGCATAAAAACCTTACTTGCACAGCCGAACCTCCCCATTAACGCTGAAGGACTACTTGGCGACTGGCGTTGCCGCTCAATTCAGGTCGATAACTCAGGCATATACAGTTATCGCTACTTCAATTGCAAAATAAGCCAGACCGAACAAAACCAACTCTTATTCGAAAAGCTCAGTGGCTCACAAAAGAAGACGGGTTATTTGTTTCAGGACAGCAGCACTGACTGGGTTTTTCTCGGTGGTGCCAGTGTTAATGATGAACCCCAACTCCACTACAGTGGTATATCTAGCGAAAGTAATCGCGAATACGACGTCATTGGTAAGCTTGTCCAAAAGAAAGACAAGCTTGTCATCGCTTTCGATGCTGACAACTCAAGTTACGAACTCTACGAGCTGATTCGTTAATCGGGCAGACCGCGAAGTAAGTTACGTAGTGCAGCGGCGCACACTTGTGAGCCGCTGCTACACATTCCGATAAAGTGAAATACTAGCCACGCCCCCATACTCTATCAAAAACCCACCTTTCGACGAAATTAGCCGCACAAAAGCCGAAGATGTCCGCACATTTTTGATCTCTCATTGTTGAGACTCTTTTTCAATCTTGATCCAAGTCAATTTTCATATATAATTTTCAGAAATTTCTGAAAATTGAGAAACCCCAGTATGAAGATGAGCCCGATGATCGAATCTCTGGTACTGCACTTCGGCGAGATGGGCAGTCGCTGGGGCTTCAACCGCACCGTAGGGCAGATGCTGGCACTGATTGTTCTTAGCGAAAGTCCGCTCAACGCAGATCAGATGCGCGAGGCGCTCAATGTCTCCCGAGGTAATGTCAGTATGGGATTAAAGGAGTTGGTGTCCTGGCGTCTCATTTTGCTTCGCCATATCCCCGGTGACCGCAAAGAGTATTACTGCGCCGCAGGCTCCATCTGGGATATGGCAAATACCGTGTTCGAAGAGCGCCGTAAACGCGAAATAGACCCGACACTGTCACTGCTGCGCAATAACATCATGGATGACACCAGCAAAGAGGCGCCGGAACTGTTTGCCCAACAGCGTGTTTCCGAGATCCATGATCTGCTTGAAACCATTACGCAGTGGAGCAGCGAACTGCAGCGACTCAGCCCTGAAAAACTCAACACGCTGATGCGCTTAGGTGTCGGCGTGAGCAAAGTACTCGATATTTCAGACAAATTTAAACGCACTAAAACCGACTAACTCTAGGGTTACTGTTTTTACTTTATCCAAGCCATTTTAGGCTTTCTAACCATGATGGGGCACTCTTATGATTGAGACGCTGATGCTTTCACGGATCCAGTTTGCGGCCAATATCAGCTTTCATATTCTCTTTCCCAGCATCACCATTGCGTTGTGCTGGCTACTGATGTATTTCAAAATCCGCTTCGACTTCTCACAAGATCCCGTATGGATGCGCGCCTATCGCTTTTGGGTCAAGGTATTTGCCCTGAGCTTTGCTCTCGGTGTGGTCAGCGGCATCACCATGAGCTTCCAGTTCGGTACCAACTGGCCCGGGTTTATGGAGAAAGTAGGCAATATTGCTGGGCCACTGCTGGGTTACGAAGTGCTTACTGCTTTTTTCCTTGAAGCCACTTTCCTCGGCATCATGCTATTTGGCATCAACCGAGTGCCGCCTTGGCTGCATACCACGGCAACCGCACTGGTCGCCTTAGGTACCACCATGTCAGCCTTCTGGATCATCGCATTGAATTCATGGATGCAAACACCGGTTGGCTTTGAGATGCGAGATGGCGTTGCCCATGCCGTCGATTGGTGGGCCATCATCTTTAACCCCTCATTCCCCTACCGGTTGGTTCACGTGTTACTGGCTTCAGGCCTAACTGCTTCGTTCTTAATGGCAGGAATATCGGCATATCGCATCCTCAAAGGCGATGACAAGCGTGGCCCAAGACTCACACTTAAAACCAGTCTGATTTTTGCAGCGATACTCGCGCCAACACAAGCGTTGGTCGGTGACTTCCACGGCTTAAACACCCTTGAACATCAACCGCAAAAGATCGCTGCCATGGAAGGGGTATGGCACACAGAAAAAGGCGCGCCGTTATTGTTGTTTGCGATCCCAGATGAAGAAAACAGAACCAACCACTTTGAGATCGGTATTCCGAAGATGGCGAGCTTCATTCTTACCCACGATCTGGAGGGTGAAATTAAAGGCTTGAATGAGTTTCCAGGAGAGCACCCGCCCGTCGCGCCCGTATTCTACTCGTTTAGGATCATGGTTGGCGTCGGTATGTTAATGATTGCAGCAGCATGGCTAGGCGTTTGGCAATTAGCGCGTAAAAAAGAGCTGTCACCTTGGCTGCTGAAAGGCCTGGTATTAATGACCTTTGCTGGCTGGGTGGCCACGTTAGCGGGCTGGTATGTCACTGAGATTGGCCGCCAACCTTACTTGGTCAGCGGCGTTCTCACCACAGCCGAAGCGGTTACAACGGTACCGCCATCAAAAGTATGGTTCAGTTTCACCCTATATATGATCACCTACGTAGTACTACTGGTGGCCTATATCCGAACCCTGTTCCTGATGGCGCGCCGCGCCGTTGAAATCGAAGAGATCACCCCGGAAGAAAACCCGAATTTCCACCAGCTAGACCAAAATCTGGCAACGTCAGGAGAAAAAGCATGATCCCTGCAGATTGGTTACCCGTCATCTTCGTTGGCCTGATGGGGCTTGCGGTACTTATCTATGCCATGTTGGATGGTTACGACCTTGGTGTCGGCATCATGCTGCCGTTGGATAACGAAACTCAGGCGGACAGCATGATCGCTTCCATTGGGCCATTTTGGGATGCGAATGAAACCTGGCTGGTACTGGCTATCGGCCTACTCTTGATCGCATTCCCACAAGCCCATTCGGTGGTACTAAGGGAGTTATATATTCCAGCAGCCATTATGTTGATCGGCCTGATCATGCGCGGTGTGGCTTTTGACTTTAGAGCCAAGGTCGCCGTTGCCAATAAGCCTATATGGGATAAGAGCTTTAAACTAGGCTCACTGATCACTGCGCTGGCACAAGGCTATATGCTGGGTATGTATGTGATGGGCTTTGAACAGAGCATCACCGCCTACCTGTTTAGTGGCCTTGCCGCATTTGGTGTGGCCGCCGCCTACTGCTATATCGGCGCGGCTTGGCTGGTGATGAAAACCAGTGACGAATTACAACTCAGAGCCGCTCGCTGGGCACGACGCGCCGGATGGATCTGCTTCGCGGGTGTTGCCGCCGTGTGTGCCATGAATCCCTTGGTGAACCCTGAGATATTAGCCCGCTGGCTAAGCTTCCCCAATGCGCTATTTGTTTGGGCAATACCGGTGGTTTGCTTTGCCCTGTTCGCCATTATCGATCAGGTGCTAAAACGCTTCCCGCTGCCGGATGACAAAGGTTGTTGGCTGCCATTTGTTGGCGCCATGTTTATCTTCCTGTTCTGTTTTAGTGGCCTTGGGTACAGTTTCTTCCCCTATATTGTGCCGGGACAAATGACGATTTGGGAATCGGCAAGTGCACCAGAATCACTGCAATTCATTCTCTGGGGAGCCATTGTCGTTGTTCCTGTCATTTTGCTTTACACGATATTTTCCTACCGCGTGTTTTGGGGCAAGGTACAAGATCTCAAGTACTACTAATTAATCTACCCATACAGCCCGCTAGCCGCGGGCTGTTACGTATCATATAGAGATCCGAACAAACTATTTCGAACTCACATATTTAGCTAATTCCTGCCATAACTCACATAATAGCCCCTGTCGGATCTGTCTATTTTTTTAACAAATACATAAAATTAAAACTAACAAGTTCATAAAACAGCCAAAAGAACCCACTGAATACATGGGTTTTACCTAACAGGCACAGTTCTTGCTGATACCGCTACCAATATAAAATATTTAATCTTTAATTTTAAGGAAGCACTCAGTATGAAAAAGCTCTTGATAGCCACTGCGCTATTTGCAGCTAGCAGTCTGCAAAACGCATTTGCATTCCCCATCGCCGACACGGGCGACGGTTTAAAAGTCATTGTTGGCGAAACCGGCTCTGTGGTCGCCACTTACCTCGGTAACTCAGCCGATTACAGCAACGATCTGTATCTGATGTTGGATGATTTCGGTAATCCAGGCGATGACGGCGACCTGAGCAACGATATGTTTATTTTCAATAATCATACATCGCCAGTTAACTCTACCGTCGACTTGGGTATCTTTAATGCGGGTGCAGAGCTGATCTTCCGTCTGTTTGTCAATGACACCGGCTTTAACTACTTCACCGGTCCCGAAGATCGTAACCCAGACAATCGTTTCCATGCGCGAGTTGAACAGGATTGGCAGCCAGATGAAACCTTAGTCAGTTTTGAAGATCTGTACGGCGGTCCGTTCGATTTCAATGACCTCAGCTTTGCATTTACCAACACCCGAACTGAAGTACCTGCACCAGCGACCCTGGCACTGGTAGGTTTGGGCTTACTGGGTTTTGCAGGTGCTCGTCGCCGTAAGTAACCAGGCTCAAGCTGCGTAATCAAAGCCCCGTATTCGCCGGGGCTTTTTCATCTCAGACTAACTCTCATACCAACGAGCAGTATTCACTTACGACGAGCAGCCTGTTTACCTGCGATTTGCCACACAAATAATGCGCCGTCTCGCGCATCTTCGATATGGTCCACGGTGACGTGGCAAAATCCCAACGGCTGCAAAGTCTCTTTATTTCGCCCTATCGCGGCAGAAACCCGGTAAACAGGAAAGTCATCCCCGCTACGCACAGCAATAATAAGGCCCTCTTTTCGCTTAATAATAAGCGGCGTACCTTCGGCCCGTTCAAAGTTGGGGCCAGTAATGTGTTTGATGCGTTCAACGAGCAATGGCGGAACCTAGCTAACAAAAGGAGATGTTCTTAGCATAGTTTAATGAACTGAGGCCAACAGAGAAGTGTTAGCCCGCAATTTTGATTTAAATGAACAGAGGAAAATAACAAAACACCCAGTCTGGAACCAAGACGGTTCCATCTATAACCAATAAGTGCTCAGTCTGACACCACTGGCAACTCCGCACTTGCGCCCCATTCACTCCAAGAACCGTCGTAAATAGAGAGGTTCTGATAGCCAAGAACCTCCGCCACCAGCGCCAGAATGCACGCGGTCACCCCAGAGCCACAGCTAAAGATATACCGTTCAGCATTCCCCACCTGCTTGGCAAATAACGCTGCTAACTCTGCTTGCGGCTTTAAACAACCGTCGGTATCCAACAGCGACGCATACGGCAGATTCACGGCATTGGGCATATGACCACTGCGCATGCCTGCTCGTGGTTCGGGCGCAGTACCAGAGAAGCGTTCAGCCCCTCGGGCATCCACCACTTTTATCCCTGATTGTTGTAACGCTGCCAACACCTCATTGGCAGCGCAAAATAGCTTGGGTTGCGGTTTGGCAGTGAAATCCCCAGGGCAAAATGTTGCCTTTAATGGATAGTGATCCGTCGGCAACCCCACGCGCTTCCACGCAGGTAAACCACCGTCTAAAACCGAAACATGCTTATGCCCCATGGCGCGGAACATCCACCAGGCGCGTGCAGCAGAAAACAGCCCGAGGGTGTCGTAGACGACGATATGACTGTCGTCATTAACCCCCAGCGCGCGCACTTGCGCCTGAAACTGTTCAGCACTGGGCATCATATGGGGTAATGGATTTGAGCTATCACAGATCTCGGTATCAAAATTGAAATAACGGGCATTAGCGATACGCTCTGTCGGTTGATACGCAGCCCTTCCCTGAGGCGTAGGCATCAACATGGTCGCGTCCAATAGAATAAGGCTAGCTTCGGAGATCCGCTTGGCTAATCCAGCCGCGCTAATCAATGGGGATTTATCGCTCATGGTTAGACTAGACATCGGACACTCCTTGGCAAAGCTAATAGATTAAGGGAACACCACTTTTTCCGCTTCCTGCCGGATGTCGGCCAACTTGCGATAGTGTTTTTGCAAGCGCTCCAAGGATGGCAGGTACTCTTCTGCAAAATAGGGTTTGAGAATAAACAACACCTTTAAAACGCCATGATAAATAGTGGCTTTGGTGATCTGTTCCTCTGGGGCTTGCGTGGTTTGGTAGCTGATCCAGAAGGTGACGACGATCTTTACCGTATGGGCCAAGTCTTCAAGATCTTGCTCTTCGACATTCAGTGCCCCCGCTTGCTTCAGCATCGACAAAATCGCGATCACCCGCTGCGCCAATTTTTCCTGTAACGGCAGGTATTGGATCTGCAATTCAGGATCACGACTCAACAGCTCAGGCAGATTGCTGTAGAAGAAGCGAAAACGCCACATGCTCTCGAAGATCTCATCGAGGTAGGTCATCATCACTTCAAGCGAAACATTGCCATCATCACGGGGCTGAAAACTACGACCTATATGTGCGACATATTCTTTAAATATGCGGCGAATGATGTCTTCTTTATTCCTAAAATGGTAATAAAGGTTGCCAGGGCTAATACCTAAGTGCGCTGCTATATGATTGGTAGTCATGGCGCGCTCGCCATGCTTATTGAACAATTCAAGACTAGCTTGAATGATACGGTCTTTAGTTTTCATTCTTTTGGATCGCCGTTAGCGTGTTTACATCCCTGAACATCGTCCGTTCGGCTAAACTACCGACGGCAGACTTATTTTCCTCTGGAGCGGCACTTGAGGCAAAATAGATAGTCATAATCCTGATTTAGTTAACAGTTTGGCGGAACAACAGATGATTATTGTCACAGGTGGCGCAGGTTTTATCGGTAGTAACCTGGTAAAAAGCCTCAATCAAGCAGGTTACCAAGATATTCTCGTGGTCGACGATCTGGAAGATGGCACCAAGTTTACCAACTTGGTGGACTGCGAGATCGCTGATTATATGGATAAAGATGAGTTCCTCGGCATGATCGTCTCCGGCGAGAACTTCGGTGATGTGGAAGCGGTTTTCCATGAGGGTGCGTGCTCAGCCACTACCGAGTGGAATGGTAAATTCATGATGGATGTGAACTACCAGTATTCTAAAGATCTACTGCATTACTGCCTTGAGCGACGTATCCCGTTCCTCTATGCCTCGTCGGCATCAGTCTATGGTATGGGGCCGGTCTTCAAAGAGGACCGCGCCAATGAAAAGCCGCTCAATGTTTACGGCTACTCCAAGTTTCTGTTTGACCAATACGTGCGCCAGTTGTTACCGGAGATTGATAGCCAGGTAATTGGCTTCCGCTATTTCAATGTCTATGGCCCGAGAGAGCAGCACAAAGCCAGTATGGCCAGTGTGGCCTTCCACCTGAACAATCAGGTGCTCGCTGGCGAGAATCCGAAACTGTTTGAAGGCTGTGATGGCTATGGTGACGGTGGGCAAACCCGTGATTTCGTTTATGTCAGCGATGTCTGCGACGTCAATTTATGGTGCTGGAAAGAACAAGCGCCCTCCGGCATCTACAACTTGGGTACCGGTGCCGCAGAGCCATTTCAGGCGGTTGCCGAAGCGGTCATCAATTACCATGGTCAAGGCAAAGTGGAATACATCCCTTTCCCCGCACACCTCAAAGGTCGCTATCAAAGCTTTACCGAAGCCGATATGGGACTGTTACGCTCCATCGGTTATAACAAACCATTTAAAACCGTCGCCCAAGGCGTAGCTGAATATCTGGCCTGGTTGAATAAATAAGTTCGCGGAGAACGCAGAAAAGCATGAAATATCTTGTAGTTGGCCCAGCATGGGTCGGTGACATGGTGATGGCCCAAAGCTTGTTTAAGCAGCTGCAACAGGATGATGCCGAAGCCATCATTGATGTGGTCGCCCCGACGTTTTCTTTGCCTATTTTGCAACGAATGCCTGAGGTCAACGACACCATAGACCTGCCATTTGGTCATGGCGAATTCGCGTTCTCGGGACGACGTGCTCTGGGTAAAAGCCTGAGGGAACGCAACTATGATAAAGCGATTATTTTGCCCCGTTCATTCAAATCGGCTCTGGTTCCCTATTACGCAGAGATCCCTGTCCGGGTAGGTTTCGGTGGCGAGCTGAGAAGCTGGCTTCTCACTGATGTCAGAAAGCGCAAGCCGACTGTGGTTGATGGCAAAATCAATGATATGACAGTGAAACGCTTCTTATCATTGGGGCTGACTCCGGAACAAGCCGCAACAGAGAACTATCAGATACTACCACCAGCGTTGGAGACCAACACTGAGAATCGCTTTGCATTAATGAACCAACATGAGCTGTCCACCGAACGGCCGATAGTTTGTATCTGCCCTGGCGCAGAATATGGCCCGGCCAAGCAGTGGCCAGTGGAATATCACGCCGAACTGGCACGGCAATTGGTCGCCAAAGGCTACCAGGTTTGGGTATTAGGCTCGCCCAAAGAGATGGCCGCTGCCGAACAGATAGCCCCGGCCGGCCTGCCACATCTATACAATTTTTGTGGCAAAACTAAACTGGCCGATACCATTGATCTATTCAGCATGGCTGATGCTGTGGTCAGCCACGATTCAGGCTTAATGCATGTGGCTGCAGCGACAGGGGTTTTTACTGTCGCCATTTATGGCTCCTCTAGCCCGGAATTCACACCACCGCTAAGTGAGAACAAACAGATAATCTATCTGGGGATCGATTGCTCACCCTGCTTCAAGAAAACCTGCCCACTGGGGCATTACAACTGCCTAAAAGATATCTCGGTTGAACAGGTTCTCAATACAATCTGTCATTCCGAGCCGCAGCCTTCAGAAATCGAATCGACACATGGTAAGACTGAACAATGAGTGAGCGAGCAACGCTAGCTGTCGCGATGATCACCAAAAATGCTGGCCCTCGCTTTGCAGAAGCTCTAGCAAGTGTTAGTTGGGCCGATCAGGTTGTGATCCTAGATAGCGGCAGCACCGATGACACGCTTGAAATAGCGAAAGCTGCTGGAGCAGTCGTCCACGCCAGTAAGGCATGGCCTGGGTTTGGACCACAACGACAAGCAGCCCAAAAATTGGTAACCTGCGATTGGCTGTTATGGTTGGATAGTGATGAAGTTGTGACAAAAGAACTTCAACACTCAATCAATCAGTTATTGACCAATGCAGATCCAAATTACGCATACAGCATCAATCGTCTAACCGATTTTTTTGGACGTTTCATTCGTCATAGCGGCTGGTATCCAGATCGTGTTGTGCGACTCTACGCCACCAACCGTTTTCACTACGATGACGCGTTAGTGCATGAAAAGGTATTGGTAAGTAAAGATAAAGTGCGCCCACTATCGGGGGATCTGCTGCACTATACCGCTGATGACTTTCATGACTATATGGCCAAATCGCTGCGGTACTCGAATGACTGGGCCAAGCAAAAACATGCTAAAGGAAAGCGAACCACGGTGGTGGGCATACTGGGCCACAGTCTGGCGAGTTTTCTAAAGAAGTATCTGATCCAACGCGGCTTTCTCGATGGCAAACACGGCCTACTACTCGCATTTCAATCCAGTCACTATGTGTTCAATAAGTATTTGGCTCTGTGGATATTGAATCGTCAAGATTAATAACTTGTTGCTCTCTAGCAAATTGATGCCCAGCGACTATTGGTGTTAAAGAATCCTCGAGACACGACAGCAACATGAGTTGTTGAAAGAGGGGTTTAATGGCACGCCACTGAGCAGGATCTGAGACCTTATCTTCTCGCCAACAAAGGCATGTACAGCCGGTGATGGCGTTAGCTATGGTCACGACTGCCACCCCCTGCTCCAATCTGGCATCGATATGAAACATACCCACCTCACCCAAACGCAAATGATTCCCATTTACATTTAAGCGTTGGTTTTATGCTTTGTCAATCAGCTTTTCGAAATACTCTTTGGTCTGAAGAGCGGCCAGATCGGTATGAAAATGTTCAGTAATACGCTGCTTGGCGCGGATCCCCATCTGCTTACAGAACGTTGGATCATGCCATAACTTTGCGATGGCATCAGCCAATGCTTGACTATCACCGGGGGGCACAACTAATCCACTATCACCATCAACAACCAGCTCCGCACTACCGCCAGTATCGGCGACGACAGGCGCTACTTCATAAACCATGGCCTCAATCACTGTCTTCGGTAGCCCTTCCCTTTTAGTCGAAGGCAATGCCGATACATTACACGCTGCAATTATCGCAGGTGCGTCTCTGCGAAAACCCGCCAGATGTATCCTGTCAGCCATCGGACTAGCATCAATCAGCTGTCTTACTTCCGGCGTATCCATCCCCCCGCCCACCAACAGAATATGAATATCACTGTTTTCTGGTAGCTTATGTGTCGCCTCAATTAGCACAGGCAACCCTTTACGCGGACGAGCATTAGCCACACAGCCCACCACAAAAGCATCTGCCGGGATGTTGAATTCCGCCAGATCTACCGGCTTGTCCTGATACCAGTCCAAGCTGTGCCCTTTATAAACAGTAACCACTTTATCATCAGCGACATACGCATACTGACGAAGGTCGTCGCGCACCGCATTTGCCACACAAATAATGCCGTCCAAACGAGGATGAAGATGAGTTAAGTAACAAGTGGGATCATAGCGATAAATGTTCCCAGTCTGGCCTCGGTAACTTACCATTTTGGCGGGTAAGCCAATGGCAGCAAACAATGCGTTGGTAATCGCCTTGTTGTTAAACATATACACAGCATCGTAACCACCAAGTTTGAGCTCCGAACGAATGCGTTTAATCGCGCTCCACTGAAATTTCTTGGTCGGGTGGTAGTCGATAATCTTAACGCCATGCTCTCTAAAGCGCGGTACGTATTCAGCATCACCTTGCGTCATCAAAGTCACATCAACACCAAGTTTAGCCATACCAATGAAGATCTCGGCTTCAGGCCGCACACTGTTCCAAGTGTCTTTATAAGAACTGATAATGAGCAGCTTTAATGCCATAGTGAGGAGCCCTTTTGATGCGTTTTATCATACCTTGGCAACGCCAAGTTGTGGCATTATAACGCTTTCTAAACGTCAACTAGGCATTTTTAACTTAGACTTTAGCTAACGCTGGGATCATTGGTTTGCCCTGGCTGTCTAATATGAGGATTGTATGAAGCGTATCGTTATTGATTTAGATGGCACCATCACTTCTGCTGAAACCAGTGACTATAAAAATGTCTCACCGAACGCGGCAGTAGTAAACAAGCTAAAGCAGTATCGAGAACAAGGCTTCGAAATTGTCATCCATACCGCACGCAACATGCGTACTTACGAAGGCAACGTCGGCAAAATTAACGTGCACACCCTGCCCATCATTCTGGAATGGTTAGAACGACATAACGTGCCTTACGACGAAGTCATTGTAGGTAAGCCCTGGTGCGGGTTTGACGGTTTCTATGTTGACGATAAATCGATTCGCCCATCGGAGTTTGCCAAGCTGACTGAGCAAGAGATCCATCAACTGCTGGAAGAAGAAAAGAACGCATGTTCCTAATCACCTCCGCAGCCTACATAGGGCAAGAGTTTTCATCTGAATTTGGCCGTTTGCCTCCCGCATTCTTGCCTGTAGGCAATCGTCGACTCTACCGCTATCAACGCGAAGTACTGCCGGCCAATGAACGTATTGTCCTTTCTCTACCGGAAGCGTTTGAACTACCCGAGTATGACCGCCGGATCCTAGAACAACTGAATATTGAACCACTGTTTTTACCCGAGGGATTAAGCCTCGGCGAGTCGGTAATATGCGCGTTGAACTTACTAGGCCATGCCAACGGCCCAATTCGTATTCTTCATGGTGATACGCTGATATATGATCTCCCCACCGAAGCTGAGGATATCATCACCCTAAGCCCAGTTGATGATAATTATGCGTGGGCTATTTATGACAGTGAGCAAACGCCTCCGCTCAGTCAGTTACAAGAAAGCGATCTAGTCACTAGGCGGGCGGAGTCTGTCGTCAATGGCTACTTCTCATTCTCGGATGCCCGCTTATTGATTCAATCCATCACCCGTGCGCGTGGCAATTTTATTGATGGCATTAACCGCTATGCGGCTGCCAAACCATTAAAGCCACTTGAATGCCAAGAATGGTTTGATTTTGGCCACTTGCACACCTACTACCGCTCGAAAACACACGTATCCACCACCCGCGTGTTTAATCAGATGGCGATCGAGAACGGTGTAGTACAAAAACGCAGTCATAAACGTCAAAAGATGCGTGCCGAAGCCCATTGGTTCGCCAGTTTACCGACCGAATTGAAACGCTTTACCCCCAATTACCTTGGCGCTTTAGACGATGATGAGCAGCCAGGGTACGCCATTGAATATCTGTACCTCACCAGCCTTAACGAGATGTGGGTATTTGGCAATCTGCCCGCCTTTGTTTGGCGGCGTATCGGCACAGCCTGCTTAGACTTTTTTATGCAGTGCCGTCAGCATGTCGCTCCTGAAGACACAGAAATAGCGCCAGCAAAGCTCTTTGGTGACAAAACGACCGAGCGCTTAGCTTTGTTTGCTAAAGAAAACAGAATCGATCTTAACCACCCTTGGCATTTAAACGGCAAACCGCTCCCTAACTTAAATCAGATAGCAGCAAACGCCCTTGACGCTATCCCAGCTGCTAGCAGTGGCACTATCGTTCACGGCGACCTCTGCTTTAGCAATATCTTATATGACTTCCGTAGCCAGCAAATCAAAGTGATCGACCCTCGAGGGCTAGATAACAAAGACAACCTAACCGTTTACGGCAATCCCGATTATGACCTGGCCAAATTTGCCCATTCTGTGGTGGGTCGTTACGACTTTATTATCGCTGGCTACTACCAGCTGACACAGGATGGTTACTCGCTTGAGTTCAACCTGCCCACGACAGAGACCCATGACCAAGTAGAAGCGTTGTTCTTAACCCGCAGTGCACAAGGACTAGGTCGCAACGAGCAGCAATTATTGGCGATGCAAGTACACCTGTTTCTTTCGATGTTGCCACTCCACAATGATGATGAACGGCGACAGATGGCTTTGCTGGCGAATGCCCTGCGCCTTTATCAACGCTTACAAGCACTATCGCTTGCGGAGACAAAATAGATGATTGTGATACCGATGGCGGGGCTGAGCTCCCGCTTTTTTAAAGCCGGTTATACGCAGCCCAAATACATGCTGCCAGGCCACGGAAAGCCGTTATTTGATCATGCCGTTGAAAGCTTTAATCACTATTTTCAGCAACAGCCTTTTCTATTCATTTGCCGCAGTGATTACGATACGCCCGCATTTATCGCAGAGCGCTGTAACGCACTTGGTATTGCGGATTGGCGATGTATTGTTTTGGACAGAGAAACCCGTGGCCAAGCAGAAACCGTTGCTTTGGGCCTGAAAGAGGCAGGAATATCATCAGGCGAAATCACCATCTTTAATATTGACACATTCCGTCCTGACTTCCGCTTTCCCGACTTCATTGGAGAAGTGGATGGCTATCTCGAGGTTTTTCAAGGCGACGGCGACAACTGGTCCTACGCTCGCCCTGCTGCGCCAGATAGTTTAAAAGTCGTTGAGACAGCGGAGAAAAAGCCGATCTCAGACCTATGCAGCGATGGGCTTTATTATTTCGCCAACGCAGCAGACTTTCTGTCAGCGTTTACAGCCGAAGCAACTAGCCCCGCATCCTCGTTAAAGAATGGCGAGCTATATGTCGCACCGTTATATAACCGATTGATCACCCAGAATAAACTGATCCAATATCAGCTCATTGAACGTCAACAAGTGATCTTTTGCGGTGTACCTGCGGAATACGATGAGTTTTTGGCCAAATAACAAGTGATAACTAAATGACCATCGCAAACCAAGATATCACAGTGGTTGTTCAGGGGCCGGTACAAGCCTCTCCTGACCGTAATATGGACGAAGGGATCACCGTACGTTCTCTAGCTAGCGTGCGTAAGCATCTACCTGGCGCGCACATCCTGTTATCCACTTGGAAAGGACAGCCCACAGAAGGTCTGGATTTTGATGAGTTACTATTGAATGACGATCCGGGGCCAAACATCAATCGTTATCGTGCCGATGGCAGTGCTGATAAAACCAATAACAATCGCCAACTTGTTTCCACCCTTAATGGCTTAAAGCAGGTGAAAACCCGTTACGCGATGAAGTTACGTTCAGATAACTTTCTCACCAGCGATGCTTGCAAGAAGCTACAGCAGAAATTTCCGAAGCGCGCTGATGAATGCTGTTTCTTGAAAGAGCGCGTCGTAGTGAACAATACTTTTACCCGAGATTACGCAAAAGGGTTACCGGTCGTGTTCCATGCCTGCGACTTCTTTTACTTTGGTCTGACCGAAGACTTGCTAGCGCTCTGGGATATACCTTGGTTTGATGATTTGCCCTACGACGAATCACGCAAAGGCCAAGAGCAACATGACGGCTACCCCTATTTTATGCCTGATTGCACACAAAAGTTTTGGCTCAAAGCATTGCAGCGATTTGACCCATCAATCCAAATTAAACACCTGCATGACTACAGCCCCAAATCAAAGCGCCAATCAGATCTGTGTTACGCCAACAACCTCATCATCGGCGAGCCGGAAGTGGTTGGTTTAGGATTGAATACAAAATTTAGCGGCAGTGAACGAGCGAACCGCATTGGTAGCATCATCACCTACATACATCATTTGGCTTGGCAACGCCTGTACAAGAAATATTGTGATCCTAGCCACCACATTCCCGGTAATACTGCGGACTGGATAAGAACAAAATGCTTACGAGGCGCACTCTTATCCAGCAAATGGTTGGAAGGTAAATGGCGATTAAAAAAGAAGCTCAATAATGCTAAATAATAACGGTCTGGATCAACCTCATGCTGCCGGCCCGCATATCTGCCACGTCAATTTAGCCCGAGGCTTTAGCGGCGGCGAGCAGCAAACGTTTAATTTAGTGCAAGCACTAAAGCAACATGGCATACAGCAATCCGTTGTACTATTAAAAGGGTCTCCATTACTTCCGATGTTTGAAGCCATCGGTATTCCGGTTCACGAAGTCAGACATCATCTTTTCTCTTGTATCCCACCCCGTGGCATAAGACCTACGCTGTTTCATGCCCATGATGGCAAGGCCGCCTACTGGTGTGCGATACAAGCCAGATTACTTAACCTTCCCTATATCATTACTCGGCGAGTCGACAATCCAGTAAAGAAACAATGGATAGCCAAAAAAATATACAAAAAAGCAGCTGTCGTTGCTTGTTTGAGTCGTGCGATCGCTAAGCAGGTAAAGATCCTTGATAAGAACATACACACCACCATCATTCCCAGCGGTTATTCTGGTTTTGCTGCGCAACCTGATGCCGTTCAACAGATCAAAAATAGATACCCAAACAAAATTCTGATCGCCCAAATTGGCAAGTTACTGCACCACAAGGGCTATCACGTCACGATTGAAGTGGCGCGCCAATGCGAAGCCTCTCACCCTCAGTATCAGTTTTTATTTCTTGGCAGTGGCCCAGATGAATTGATGTTAAAAAAGCAAGCTGAAGGGCTGACCAACATCGACTTTCTTGGTCATCAAACAGACATCGGCAGTTATCTGTCCGCGGTTGATATCCTGCTTTTCCCTTCGCTATCAGAAGGGCTGGGTTCAACCATCCTTGAAGCATGGCAGCATGGTACTCCAGTTATCGGCAGTGACGCAGGAGGCATTCCGGATCTGATTACTGATGAAGAGACAGGCAAATTAGTCGCCCCCGGTGATGCCTTACAACTTCAACAGGCATTAATCACACTGATCGAAGACGAGCAGAAGCGCAATCAGTATTGCGAAAACGCATTAGAACGTCTTGCTGAATATTCTCCCGAAAGCATTGCAGCGCGTTATTACACTCTTTATAAGGAATTGTAATACCTATATACCAAATAATATCTGTCCTACGCCGGAACTTTAATCACTCACAAGACCCTATGAACTATATGTGATTTAGCGCACAAAAATGGTCCGGTGTAATAGATATGTTTTTCCTAAGAAGTATTGCTTATTTTGCTTTAAGCGAGTGGATTGCAGCGTCTAAGAAGTTAGTTGTTGCCAAGCCTGTTCTGAGCCCAACAATTCATCCGAACTCCCCCATGTTAAGCAACATATGCGGGACTTACGACGAAAAGGTGGCCACAAAATGAGCACACATGCAGCAATTCACCAAGCTAAAGTTATCGGTTTCGTTAACACATGCACCAGCTGGGGCGGGGGCGAAAAGTGGCACTTTGAGACAGCGCAGTTCTGCCACAATCAGGGATACTCGGTCATCTTTTTCTGTCGCCCGGGGAGTGAGATCGAATCACGACTGATAAAGGCCAACATACCGACGCGCCCTTTAACCATCAGCAATCTTAGCTTTCTAAACCTGACAAAGATGGTACTTCTTGCCCGTCAGTTTAAGCATTTAGGCATCACAACCCTGCTACTAAACACGCCGGCAGATACCAAGTTAGCAGCCCCTGCTGCAGCGATGGCAGGTGTTAGTAATATTATCTTCCGCCGAGGAATGCCCCATCGCATAAAACGCAATTGGCTAAACTGCTACCTGTTTGAACGTTGCATTCATCGCGTTATCGCTAACTCAGAAGCGGTAAAAGCAAGTCTCAGTGACCGCTGTGGTGGCATAGTTCCTGACCGAAACATCACAGTGGTTGAAAACGGTGTCAAATTAGATACTACGATGATTGATGCGCCGCCAATTTACGCAAAGCAAGCCCGCGAAATTGTGCTCAGTACCGCCGGGCGGATGGTCAAACAAAAAAATCAGCTGGCGCTCTTAGCCATGGCCGAAAAACTAAAAATGAAAGGCATCAATTTTGTTCTGCTGATCGCTGGAGCCGGCGAGTTAAAACAAAAACTAACAGAGGAAGTACTTCAACGAGGCTTAAATGACTGTGTGCGGTTTACCGGTTTTGTTACGCAGATGCCGTTACTGTTTAAGAGTACCGATATCTTTGTCTTCCCCTCTCTCTACGAAGGTTGTCCGAATACCCTGATTGAAGCCGCGGCAGCGAGCAAAGCCATCGTCGCTTACGATATCCCTCCCCACAGAGAGCTCTTACCTGACGATAAATATGGTCGACTAGTGCCTCTAAATGACATTGATGGCTTAGTCTCAGCAGTCAGTGAATTGGCAAGCTCTGCCGAGATACGTGAAAAAATGGGATGGATGGCAAAGTTAAGGGTTTCAACTCACTACAATCTCGATAAAGCGCGAAAGAAACTACTGGCATTGATTTGATTCATTCTCCAGCAAAGCTATCATTGCCTCATTCTCGTTTTCTGGAACTAACTGAATGACAACTCGCGTTATTTATCCGGGTACCTTCGATCCGATTACTAACGGCCACACCGATCTGATTGAGCGCGCGGCTAAGCTGTTTGACGAGATTATCGTTGGCATTGCAGAAAGCCCCAGTAAAAGCCCATGGTTTTCGCTGGGTGAGCGGATAAAAATGGCAGAGCAAGCCACCCAACATCTGCAGAATAAAGTACGAGTGGTTGGCTTTTCAGGCTTGCTGGTCAACTTCGCCAAAGATCACGATGCCACAGTGATGATCCGAGGCTTACGTGCCGTGTCCGATTTTGAATATGAATTTCAGCTCGCCAATATGAACCGCCGACTGATGCCAGGGTTAGAAAGCGTCTTTCTTACACCATCAGAATCCAACTCATTTATCTCATCCACATTAGTACGAGAAGTGGCGCTTCACGGTGGCGACGTAGAGCAATTTGTTCACCCAGAGGTGGGACAGGCACTAATGCGCCTAGTCTCTGAAAAGCAGTCATAACTCCGTCTTTGAAAACACAGAAAGAAGATTAACATTGAGTAACCCGACTTCTCAGCTCGACTTTAAGCAGTTTTATCAGCGCATCAAACAAGGTGAGGCAACGATATTAGTTGATCAGCCCTTTCTCAGCGGTCGGCGCTTCACAATGAAACTTGATGATGCCGAACGAAGCTATGTGGCGAAGCTTTTTACCTACGACAAAGATATGGAGTTGACCGAAAGTCGCCCGTGGGAGCATGAGGAAAATATTCTGCGAGCAATGAGCGGCGTTATCGCCCCCAAAACCTTTGGCTTTGAAAGCTGGCAAGAGGGGGACCAAACGGTCTTTTTATACCTTAGAGAATACCTTGAGGGTGATGAGCTAACATCGGTAGGCACCGACCAAATACCCGCCATGGCTAAATATTTGGCAAGTTTACATCAACAAGGTATCACCAGTAACGACCCCTATATCTATAATTTCATCACCATCGATGGCACGCCGCTGATCATTGATTTCGGTAAAGCAACTCAGCAAGCAGTAAACTCCAGCAAACATCATTACCTCGTAGGACGTGAACTGTTTAAGCTGTACCGAGGAACGCTGGGTTACGACGCCAAGTTAATGGAACAGTTTTGGCAGAGTTACTTCGCTCAATTTGAAAAGCAAAGCTGGTACCGGCAGGCACTGCTAAAATTCTCCGTCAGCCTGCACTCTTTGCGGCAGATGATTCGAAATATTGGCCGCAAACGCCCTGCTCGCTCATAACCCAAATTAGAGGTGAAATCTGCAGTGTGAGGTAACCATTCACTAACGCTGACATATAGCGCAGTACACAGTGCTGCGCTGCCCCAATTTAATCTCTTTCAGTGCAGCACCACAATTGGGGCAAGGCTGTCCCCCTTTGCCATACACTTTCAGTTCCTGAACAAAATAGCCCGGTTTGCCATCACTTTGAGCAAAATCCTTTAGCGTTGTACCGCCCTGCTGAATGGCGCGCGCCAGTACCGATTTGATCTCCTCGGTCAATAATTGGTAGCGGGCAAGCGAGATCTTACCGGCTGCAGTCTTGGGATTTATCCTGGCGGCAAACAAGGCTTCATTGGCGTAGATATTCCCCACGCCCACCACATTGTGATTATCCATAATAAATGTCTTCACAGCGCTCTTACGGCCACGGCTACGACCATAGAGTACATTGGCATCAAATTGTTTAGTTAATGGCTCAGGGCCCAATTTAGACAGCAATGGATGCGCTAAGGGTGTAGCGCCTCCCCACAGGAAAGCACCGAAGCGCCGGGGATCAGTCAGCCGTAACATTTTACCGCTACAGAGGTGGATCTGGATATGGTCGTGCTTATCAGCCACAGTAGCTGAATCAATCACCCGTAATCGCCCAGACATGCCCAGATGGAGTATCGCGCTGCCGATCGCGGTATCAATAAGAAGATACTTTGCACGACGACGAACCGCTATGATTGTCTGCCCCTCCAGCTGATTAACTTCATCTGGCACCGGCCAACGCAAGCGCTTGTCACGCACCTCCACGCGCGTGATCTGCTTTCCCGTAAGAAAAGGGGTTATCCCCTGTCGACTCACCTCAACTTCAGGTAACTCAGGCATCATTTGCTCTCATTTGGCGTAGAGGCATGGGGGCAATAAAACGTATCGTCAGATCTGACAGCTCCCCCACTTGCTCACCTAAGCGGACAAACCAGCGCTGCTTAAATTGACGCAGCAAAATAACTCGAGGGACAGCTTCCCCTGCCAAAGTAATACGAACCACCATATCGGGTTCAGTAAGGAGCTCACTGGCAGATGGCATCTCTTCTTCACTCAAAGGTAATGCCGTCAATCCCAACCACTGCTGTACCAGGCGCCCCGCCTCTTGTTCTGGCATCAAGTTCGCCGGAGAAACACGCCAGCCTTGACCAATCAGCTCCAGCTGGCCTGCTGGATAATCCAAAGTCAGGATAATAGCCTCAGCTGGAATAAGTTCTAAACGGGTATTGGCGTCACCAGATAACCACCGTTTGTGAGTGACATTAAACAGCAGGATCATTGCCAAACAGGCAAAGATCAAAATGTTGTTCCACTGCCTTCTGGTTAAGGCCATATCCAGTGTCCATTTTTGGCTAATACACAAATCAATATGCTAACACTAACCTTAGATAAGAGCATTGCAAGAGAGTCTGGAATTGAAGAGCCTAGGGAGTGAAGAACAAGGTAAAAGAAAAACGCTCAAGCCCCAACGGTAACAAGGCCGTAGTTCCTGTACATCGACGCTCTTGTGCATTAGCACACCCCACGCAGTGCCTTGGGTGCCATGCACCCGCGTCATACCGTACTTCCTGTACATAACAAAAAGCCCGGCACTAGGCCGGGCTTTTCACTAAGCAAAACAAGTAAGATCTATTTGATCTTAGCTTCTTTATACATCACGTGCTGACGTACAACAGGATCAAATTTCTTGATCTCCATCTTTTCAGGCATGGTGCGCTTATTTTTAGTGGTCGTGTAGAAGTGACCGGTACCGGCTGATGAGTTCAGACGGATTTTCTCACGAACGCCTTTCTTCGCCATGATTTATCCCCTTAAACCTTTTCGCCGCGGGTACGAAGTTCAGTCAGAACTGAATCGATACCCTTCTTGTCGATGATTCGCATACCCTTGGTAGAAACACGAAGCTTCACAAACCGCTTTTCACTCTCAACCCAAAAACGGTGAGATTGCAAATTTGGCAGAAAGCGGCGCTTGGTCGCGTTTTTCGCATGAGAGCGATTATTACCGACAACCGGACGCTTGCCAGTTACTTGGCATACTTTAGACATGTCAGTCGTCTCCGATATAAAACTTTTTAGCTCGAGCGTACCGCGCCCCATATTCGGCCGTCGCCCAAGGCGCAGGAGGGCGCATTTTATACAGGAGACGCACTAGCAGATCAAGAAAAAATGTTATTTCAATAAAAACTATATCCAGCCGCGCGCAGCAAATGAGGTTGATTCAGTTCGACCAACTACCAAGTGATCAAGTACAGGCACATCAATAAAAGCCAATGTTGCCATGATCTTATCGGTAATATGTCGGTCTGCCTCACTCGGCTCACAGACACCGGACGGGTGATTATGACAGAGAATCACCGCCGCGGCATGTTCTTCTATCACCAAGCGTAAAACTTCTCGCGGATAAACCGCCGCCTGGTTAATCGTGCCATGGCTTAACTCTTTGTAAGCCAGCACCCGATTCTGGCTGTCCAACAACAAGAGGGCAAAGCGCTCTATCGGCGAATCACCCATTTTAACCCGTAGGTAACGCTCTACCGCAGCGGGATGATTCAACACATCAGACTGATGTAACTCTGCCTGAAAAACACGACGACTCAGCTCGACCACCGCCTGCAATTGGGCATACTTGGCTTGTCCCAGCCCTTTGGCGGCGCAAAATTGCTGTTGGTTGGCACGCATTAAGCGGGATAGACCATCGAATTGCCCGAGTAGTTGTCTGGCTAAGGTAACCGCATCCATGCCAGCCACACCGGTACGTAGAAAAATCGCGAGTAACTCAGCATCGGAAAGCGCTTCAGCCCCCTGCCGTAAAAGCTTTTCACGGGGGCGCTCTGCCGCTGGCCAATCAATAATTGCCATCAATCTATTCCTCCTTGAAGTGATCTACCTGTTTACGCTTCCTGCGCACGCAATCAGTGTAGTGCAAAAATCCAGCAGTAAGTGTTCACTGTAACCAAGACAGCTGTGAGCGCTCGCTTAAGAGACACAGCTTTCCAAAAAAACTGCGTGGTGTGAGAGCAAAAAGCAGCTAGGGAAACACTGTTCAGCGATTTAGGCTGTGGTAAAGTAACGGAAATTTTTTACCCCGATAAAGAGCTATGTCGTTACAAGGTAAAAAGATACTGCTAGGCATCAGTGCCGGTATCGCGGCTTACAAATGTGTAGAACTCACCCGTCGGCTGAAGGATAAAGGCGCAGATGTACGCATCGTCATGACCAAAGGGGCGCAAGCCTTTATTACTCCTCTGACCTTGCAAGCGGTTTCTGGGTATCCCATTTGTGACGACCTGCTGGATCCATCAGCAGAAGCAGCCATGGGCCACATTGAGTTAGGAAAGTGGGCAGATCTCTTGGTTATTGCCCCTGCCACCGCAGATCTCATTGCTCGCATCGCTGCCGGTATGGCGAACGACCTGCTCTCTACCGTTTGTTTAGCAACAGCAGCACCTATCGCTATTGCACCAGCAATGAACCAACAGATGTATCTCGCCGTGCCGACCCAAGAAAATCTGGCATTACTGGCCAAGCGACAACATCTAATCTGGGGGCCTGGGCAGGGAGAACAAGCCTGCGGCGACGTTGGGCCAGGCAGAATGCTGGAGCCAGCAGAGCTTCTGGCACTGATCGAACAACAGTTTCAACCCCACCAACCGCTTGCTGGCATGAAGATGATGATCACCGCAGGCCCAACTCGGGAAGCACTCGATCCAGTCCGTTACCTCAGTAATCACAGCTCTGGCAAAATGGGGTACGCCATCGCCGCCAGCGCTGCGCAGATGGGCGCAGAAGTCACCTTGGTTAGCGGCCCTGTTGCACTACAAGCCCCCACTGGCGTGCAACTTTTGCGCGTGGAAAGCGCGGCAGAGATGCATCACGCCGTGATGACCACGGCGGTACAGCAGGACATTTTTGTCGCCTGCGCAGCCGTTGCTGATTATCGCCCAGAAGCAGTCGCGGATTGCAAAATAAAGAAAGACAACAGTGAAATGAGCATTCGGCTGGTGCGCAACCCAGACATTCTCGCCGATGTTGCCGCGCTCAACAGTGGCCCTTTTACCGTCGGCTTTGCAGCTGAAACCCATGATGTAGAGACTTACGCCATTGGCAAACTGCAACGTAAAGGCCTCGATATGATTGCCGCGAATGACGTTAGTGACAGCAGTATCGGCTTTAACAGCGACGATAATGCCCTCACCCTCTATTGGACTGATGGCAAAACAGAGCTACCTGCCACCAGCAAGCAACAACTTGCTGCGCAACTCTTAGAACAGATCAACCATCGTTATCGGATCAAACAATGAAACAGATTGAAGTTAAAATTTTAGATCAACGTATTGGTGAAGAATTTCCACTTCCAGAATATGCCACCCCCGGCTCTGCAGGTATGGATCTGCGCGCTTGCTTAGATAGCGAACTAACGCTAGATCCTGGCGAAACCCAGCTGATCCCTACCGGCTTGGCCATCCACGTCGCCGATCCGCAACTTGCTGCTGTGATCCTGCCGCGCTCCGGTCTAGGTCACAAACATGGCATCGTATTGGGTAATCTGGTCGGGCTTATCGACTCTGATTACCAAGGACAGCTGATGGTTTCATGCTGGAACCGCAGTAATCGTAGCTTCACCATCGTTCCCGGTGACCGCATCGCTCAACTGGTATTTGTGCCTGTTGTACAGGCTGAGCTAAGTATCGTTGACGAATTCCACGCCAGTGAACGTGGTGAAGGTGGTTTTGGTTCCTCCGGTCACAAATAATTTCATTTTCCGCTGATAAGAAGTAAGTAGTACAGGGGATAGTTTATGGCTGCAACGCAGCGCAAAAATCGCCGCCAAGAGATACTGCAATCTCTGGCTGGCATGTTAGAAACCGCACCTGGCGAACGGATCACCACCGCCAAATTGGCAGCGGAAGTCGGCGTATCAGAAGCGGCGCTTTATCGCCACTTTCCATCTAAAGCCAAGATGTTTGAGGGACTCATCGAGTTCATTGAAGAATCTCTGTTATCACGGATTAACTTAATCCTCGATGATGAGAAAGACACTCTGGCCCGCGTGCATCATATTTTGCAATTGATCCTGGTATTCGCTGAACGCAATCCAGGTCTTTGCCGGATCCTTAATGGGGATGCGCTATTAGGTGAAAATATTCGCTTGAGGGGCCGAGTGCAGTCGTTAATGGAAAAGATCGAAGTGCAGATAAAACAAGTACTGCGTGAGCGCGCACTGCGTGAAGGGCAAGGGTTTCAGGTGAGTGAGACTATTCTTGCCAACATGCTGCTCGCCTATGCCGAAGGCCGTATCTGTCAATATGTTCGCAGTGATTTCAAACGCAAACCTAGCAGCGATTTTGAAACCCTGTGGTCAATGTTGCGACATCAACTACTCACCGCTTAAAACAAAAAAAAGCCCGCTTCCTAGAGGAAACGGGCAACTTACCTGAGAGATTTCCACTTACGTGGCGCTGCCTTGACGAAAGTTCGCAGAGGCGCTTGTTGTTCTTATTCGGAACTCATTCACCAATGCATTACTCATTGGTAAATTAGTAATTGTCCTTGCTGCCCTCCACCATAATTTTTCTACCTCTCGCTGGCAATAGAAGTCGGTAATTGTCACCGCAGAGTGTGACTGACATAGCACAAACGCTTGCCATCGCCTTCAGAGATATGCCTTGAGCCGTGTGCGAGATATCGCACAAGAACGTGAGAGATACAGCTTTCATGATGTAGATACATACCCCAGAAGAACACGCAACCCATTGTTTATAAGGTTAATCACCAAAAAAGGAAATGATTAAATAATTTCACAACACGGGTTAATGCATTGTTAAAGATGGGTTAGAGAGTATTCTTATAGGTGTCAGCAGGATGTTGGCACCTCAGGAAGAAAGTAGGGATACCGTTAGGCCGACAAGGAGTTGCGCCTTTGCAGGATGCAGAATGGACCCACTCAGGACGAGTTAAGGACACCTTCAGGATGAAGCGTTATGGCATAGGATATGTCATAAGTTAGGATGACACTAGGACCTCCAACGGATTGGTTAGGAAGTGGAACGGATCCACATTGACATGGATGCCTGCAGGGAAAGCACAGTTGAAACGGGATTGTTTCGAGACCGATTGTCGGGCACAGCGAAAGCTGTGCCCGCTTCGTTTATGGGTCAAACCACTGCATCACTACCCCAACCCAAAAGCCACCATCAGCACAGAACATCAGCGCCATATTAAAGGCTAACAAAGCAAGCGGCAGATCTGGGGGCATAATTTCGCCCAAGAACCTGAAAGTTACCCATACCTAAGCGTTAAACCGACGATCAATTAGATCAATGACGCTTGTTCGAAGCTAAGCAAGGCTAACCACCGTCCATTTCACCGATGCTATTTGTGCGAGATCTCTTACAAAGGTGTAAGACATTTAGTAAAAAAACCACGAAAAACGCTGCAAAAATCAGACATAAATGATATTTATCAATGAGTTAAATTTTTCCTCGGTAAAAAGATGTTTCCTTTCCCTCCTCCTAACATCTTTAACCCATTGTTAACTTCGAGGCAGACGCTATCATTCTAACTGTCAGCAGGATGTTGACACCTCAGGAAGAAAGTAGGGACACCGTTGGGCCGACATGAAGTCAGCCTTTGCAGGATGCAGAATGGACCGCTCAGGATGAGTTAGGAATAGCTTCAGGATGGAGCGTTGTGACATAGGATTTGTCGCAAGTCAGGATGACACAAGGACCGCCAACGGATTGGTTAGGAAGTGGAACGGATCCACAGTGACATGGATGCCAGCAGGGAAAGCACAGTTGAAACGGGATTGTTTCGAAAAAGTTTGTCGGGCACAGCGAAAGCTGTGCCCGCTTCATTTATAGCGTTCAACAAAATGATAATTGCTCTATTCCGGGTATCGCAGCAATGCCCTGCCTACTCGCTGAGAAACGCTTTTATCAAATGAAAGGTCACAGAACAGTATTTCGCTCTAAGCAGCTTAAGCCTTGGATCTGCTAATCCCTTTCCCGAGATCAACTGATTAAAACCCACCTCCGCAGCTTTTTCAGCTACCGTTGTATCAAACCCCATACTCCAATCAGGAAATGAACGCGCCGGCACCACACCTTGATTCAGTAGCTCGATATCGTAATGTCTAGGATCCGTAGAAATAGCAGCAAACACCTGTTCTACCGCATCTCTTTCACCTTCGAGAATCTGAAAGAAGCACCCTTGCCGGTAAAGAAGCAGCCCTGTTACGCCCTTTTGCTTATTTGCCTGCCTGGATAGGGCAAGTAACTCAGCCAAGGCTTCTGGCGACCAAACAAGATCACTGACACTGCGATAGACCAATTCATAACAAGTGATGGTGGTGAACCTCTTAGGCTGTTTTGATAGCAATAACCCTAGCCAGTTTTACAACACAAGAACAGTGCCGCAGCAACAAGCTGTGCAATTAGCCAAAGTGATTGTGCGAGATCGCTTACAAAGCTGTAGGAGATTTGGGAGACAAAATGTGGAAACAGCGCATAGAACTCAAAAAAAACAATAAATATCAGATGGTTGAAATTCTATTTAAAAACAAGTTTGCCGAGATTTTTTTTCTAACATTTTTAACGCATTGTTAACCTGCCACTGCGCGCTAATATTCTAACTGTCAGCAGGACGCTGCAACTGAGTAGACAGGGAGTCACAAAACGCGATTCATGATGAAGAGCGGCGCAGGAAGCGAAAAAGGATGAGGTCAAAGGTTGACCACAGTGGAGAGCTTCAGGAGGAAGCGCAGTAGCTAAGGACAGTTACTGGTTATGGATGACACAGGAACAGCCAGAGGATTGGTCAGGGCTAAAAAGCCCAGCAAGGAAGCGGCAGGGAACTATGTTCGGTGGACGGCATATTCTTTGTAACAGGGCGCATCTGAGATGCGCCCTGTTTTTTTTGTGTGCCACATATTAGTTCACCCCAGCTTTCAATCTTCCAGCGATCCCAGTAGAGTCTTTTATTAACAAACCATTAGCAAATTTCAGAGAGTTCTGCGCATGATCCGCCCTCTAGCACTGACACTGGCACTCGCGTTAATAGCGGCCTGCTCTTCTGCTCCGGAAACGGAACAGACATTTTCCGGCTACTTACATGACTACAACAAGCTAAAACCAGATCCTGAAGATGCCAGCAAACTGGTCTGGTACGCGGAGGATTATTCAGCAAACAACTACGCGATGATCGACGTTGAACCAGCAAAGATCTGGCTGTCACCGAAACTCAGTGATAAGGAGGTGGTACCCGCTGAAAAACAGCAAGCCTTTGCCACCTATCTAGTAAAATCTTTAAAAGAGGCGATCCCGGAGCATCTACGCACCGCGGCCGCGGGTAACAACACGCTAATTATCAAGCCTGCTATCACCGGCTTTAGTACCGGTTCAGCCGATCTTGCCGCCTATCAATACCTGCCCATCGGCCTGATTGTTGTTGGCGCTATGGAAGCAACTGACTCTAGAGATAAAGTACCAGTGATGTTTCTAGAAGCAGAAGCGATTGATAAGGACAGCGGTAAAGTGGTTGCCCAAGTGGTACGCCGCTTATCCGGTAAGGATATTGACCCCGATCTAATGACGGACAATATCGTTGAAGCTTTTTACCCCCAATTAGATGCCTGGGCTAAAGAGCTCGCTGACAACCTGCAAAAACAAGTAGAGAACATTAAGTAAGTTGTAACCAGGTCACAAGCCTCATAGCCACGCTAGGCTTGTGACTATTTGCCCCTGTTCTTGCCCTCTTCCCCCCACCTCAAGTTCCGCGCACAGCCAAGCCTCAACTAAACAACAAAAATATAACGCAAAATCAACAAGTTGACTGGCTTCACAATATCCATCAATGAACTAAACTTAATTTACCCTTGTTACTCCAATGGATATTTGGCCGCGGACGCAACATCATGCATATAGTTAAAAAACCGGCTCGTTTTTTCCCCGATGTATGCCAACGAACCTATACCCTCGTGCTGGCAGGCGGGCGTGGCACCCGATTACACGATCTAACCCAAGCACGAGCGAAACCAGCGACTTTTTTTGGCGGTAAATACCGCATCATCGACTTCACCCTTTCTAACTGTATCAATTCCGGTTTTCACCGTATCGGCGTGCTGACTCAATACAATGCCTTCTATCTGATCGCCCACATCCAGCGTACTTGGGCACGTTACAGTGGTGAGCACGGTGAGTATGTCGGGATCTTACCCGCAGAACAGCGGAAAGAATCAGACTGGTATTCAGGCACTGCCAACGCTGTGTATCAAAACTTATGGCTGCTGGAGCGGCAACCGATAGATTTTGTGTTGATCCTCGCAGGTGACCATGTTTACACCATGGACTATCTGCCAATGATGAACCAGCACGATGAAACGGGCTCCGATATCACCATCTCAACCATGGAAGTGCCGCTTGAGTTGGGCAGCCTGTTTGGTGTCGTGCTTACCGACGAACATAACCGGATCACAGGCTTTGTGGAGAAGCCTGTGGACTGCACGCCTTATCAAAGTAGCCCGGGCAAAGTACGCGTATCCATGGGCATATATGGTTTTCGCCTTCAGGCATTAAGCCAACTGTTACATGAAGATGCGAAGAACCTGGATTCACAACATGACTTTGGTTACGACGTATTACCTAAAGCGCTCGCTGAAGGCTACGTTATGCATGCACATGACTTTATTGATGAAGATGGTTTACCCGGCTATTGGCGCGACGTCGGAACCATTGAAGCTTACTATGACAGTAATATGGAGCTGCTAGCTCCCTTGCCGAGGTTGAATCTATACAACCCGGTATGGCCTATCACCAGCTATCAGGAGCAGCGTGCTCCCGGCAAACTCTCCCGTGGTGTTAATGGAGAGCCAGGCACCGCCTGCGACTCGCTGATCTCTGCGGGCAGTATTATCTCCGGCGCCGAAGTTACAAGAAGTGTCCTGAGCTACGACGTATGCATTGCTGCCAGTAGCGAAGTGAATCACTGTATTCTGTTACCTCAGGTCAAGATCGGCAAAAACTGTCATATCAATCATGCCATTGTCGACGAGGAGTGTGAGATACCTGACGGCACCGTGATAGGAGATGATGCGGAGTTAGATGCGGAACGCTTTTTGGTGACAGACGATGGTATCGTCGTCGTAACGAAAGAAAGATTGAACCGCATCTAAGCGGTTCAATCTGCAACATTAACCTGCTTTAGGCGATGCCATACTCCTGACGATACGCTTCGACCGAAGCCAGCTGGGCTTCTTTGCCCGGCTGTTGCGCCAGATAGCTGATCAGATCCTTCAGCGTCACGATGGAGATCACCTGACAGCCGAAGTCTCGCTCGACTTCCTGGATCGCTGACAATTCACCCTTACCACGCTCCTGACGATCCAACGCGATAAGCACACCCGCCAATCCCGCCCCATTTTGCTCAATGATGGTCATCGATTCACGGATCGCAGTACCCGCAGTGATCACGTCATCCACCAACATAATCCGGCCCTTCAGTGGTGAGCCCACTAAACTGCCGCCTTCGCCATGGGTTTTCGCTTCTTTGCGGTTAAAACAGTAAGGCGCGTCGACGTCATACTCATTGGCCAAAGCAACGGCGGTTGCACTGGCGATCGGGATCCCTTTATACGCCGGACCAAACAGCACGTCGTAAGGAATCGCCGCATCTTGTAACGCTGCTGCGTAAAACTTGCCTAAGCGAGCCAGATCGCGTCCAGTGTTAAACAGGCCAGCATTAAAGAAATAGGGGCTGGTGCGACCTGATTTGAGGGTAAACTCGCCAAAGCGCAGTACCTCACGCTCCAACGCAAATTCAATAAATGCCTTTTGATACTCTTTCACGGGAATAGTCCTTACTCTGCCAACGCCGCGTTCTGTGCGGCGATGATTGTATCGATACCACTTTTTGCCAGCCCTAACATCGCGTTGAGCTCTTCAAAGCTAAACGCTTCCGCTTCTGCTGTACCCTGCACTTCAATCAACTTGCCTTGATCAGTCATCACCACATTCATGTCGGTATCAGCTGCAGAATCTTCCAGGTACTCCAGGTCACAGACCGCTTCGCCTTTGTAGATACCAACAGAGACCGCCGCAACCATCTGCTTCAATGGATCCGTGGTGATCAGCTTTTCTTGCTGCATCCAGCGCAGCGCATCCACTAACGCCACACAGGCACCAGTGATCGAGGCAGTACGTGTACCGCCATCTGCCTGCAGAACGTCACAATCCAGAGTGATCATATGCTCACCCAGGGCCTTTAAATCGACCGCTGCGCGCAACGAGCGTGCGATCAATCTCTGAATTTCTAAAGTTCGTCCGCCTTGCTTGCCCTTCGCAGACTCGCGTTGATTGCGGCTATGGGTTGCCCGTGGCAACATGCTGTATTCAGCGGTAACCCAGCCCTGTCCCTTGCCTTTCAAGAAGCGAGGAACCGAGGTTTCCACAGATGCAGTACACAGTACCTTGGTATTACCAAACTCAACCAATACCGAACCTTCGGCATGGCAAGTGTAGTTTCGGGTAATTTTAATAGGGCGGACCTGATCTGTGGTTCTACCGCTTGGGCGCATAGTGGCTCCGATTATTTTGAGTAAGATGTGTTAAAGGCCACTATTATAGTCTTCAACGATAGCGATAAAAGGCAAAGTTAACAGTGAGTCCAATGAATCTTTCCGCCACCCCAAAAATGCTGCATGGCGTTGTACTCGATTTGGACACGCTTCATCCGCAAGACCTCGACCTTAGCAAGCTGGATCGTTGTGTCACAAAGTGGCAATACCACGGACATACCGCGCCTTCACAACTGCATGAACGCCTGACTAACGCCGAAGTGATCGTCACCAATAAAGTGGTGATCGATGCCGCCGCCATCGCAGCTGCCCCAGATCTAAAATTGATCTGCGTAGCAGCCACCGGCGTCAACAATATCGACTTGGTCGCCTGCCATGAACACAATATTACCGTATGCAACTGCCGCAACTACGGCACTGCCAGTGTCGTCCAGCATACTTTTTCGCTGATCCTGGCATTGGCCAATCAACTACCGGCCAATCAAAAACTTATCGATTCGCAGAAATGGCAAAACGCTGCGCAGTTTTGTTTGTTGAACCACCCGCCGCTGCAACTGGCAGGCAAATGCCTGGGGATCGTTGGCTATGGCACGCTGGGTAAAGCGGTGGCTCATGTCGCCGAAGCGCTTGGCATGATCGTACTGATCGCGGAACGTGCCGATGCCGAATCGGTACGCCCGGGGCGAGTCAACTTTAAACGCTTGCTGCGCAATGCCGACGTGCTGTCACTGCATTGTCCGTTAACTGCAGACACGCGCAATCTATTGAGTGCAGAGATGTTAGCGCTAATGAAACCCAGCGCATTATTGATCAATACCGCCAGAGGCGGCTTGGTTGACGAACAAGCATTGGTCAAAGCATTACAGGAGAACAAGCTCGGCGGCGCGGGCGTTGATGTGTTGAGCTACGAGCCGCCAAACAACGGCAATGATCTACTCGACACTCAGCTCGACAACCTGATTGTTACCCCGCATATCGCATGGGCCAGTGCAGAAGCCCGGCAGATGCTAGTAGATCAATTGGTGGAAAACATTATCGCCGCTCAGAACGGACTGCCAATCCGGACACTAGCACCATAACGTTTTGCGCAATACCGCTCGCCAGCGCATAATATCAGCTAGATCGCTGATTAAACGCTGGAAACTATGTCTTCGTTACCTTACGGTGCCCCCCACTCTATCTGCTTACTAAGGCTCTCCTCGATCGGAGATGTCTGTCATGCTGTCGCTACCGTTCAGGCGATCCAGCGCCGCTACCCCGGCGTGCCCGTGACCTGGATACTGGGTAAAGCAGAGGCAAGCTTGCTGCAGGGCTTACCCGATGTAGAGATCATCGTCTATGACAAAACGAAAGGGTGGCAGGGGATCCTAGACGTCAGACAACAACTAAAGCGACGCAAATTCGATGTCCTGCTGCATATGCAGGTCGCCTTTCGCGCCAGTATTCTCAGCGCTTTTATCAGCGCCAATAAAAAATATGGCTTCGACCGCGCCAGAGCTGGCGAAGGCCAATGGCTATTTAGCAATCGCCGCATCGGCAAACAAACCCATGCCCACGTGTTAGAGGGGTTTCAGGCATTCGGTGCCGCCATTGGTGTACCGCCACCGCCGCACCCCTTATGGCAGATCCCCGTCAGCGACAGTGACAGCCAGTATGCGCAGACAGTGATCCCCGACGGTCAGCCAGCGCTGATTATCACGCCCGCCGCCAGTAAAGCCGAGCGCAACTGGACAGTAGCAGGCTACGCCGCCATTGCCGATCATGCCGCGCGGCAGTCACTCAAGGTGATCTTATGTGGTGGGCCTAGCGCCATGGAAAAAGCGCTGGGTGAACAGATCAGCCAAGCCTGCCAGGTGGCCGAACCGGATAATCAGATAGGTAAAAGCAGTTTAAAACAGCTGCTCGCACTCCTCGGCAGAGCACGGGTGGTATTAGCACCAGACACCGGGCCGGCTCATATGGCGGTCACACAAGGCACGCCGGTTATAGGCTTGTACTGTCATTCAAACCCTCGACGCACCGGCCCCTATCTGTGGCCAGATTATGTGATCAACCATTACGATCGTCTGTGCGAACAGCAACATGGTAAGCCGTGGCAAAAATTACCTTGGGGTACCCGGGTAAAAGGCGATGGCCTCATGGCTGAGATCACCATCGACGAAGTCAAAGCGATGTTTAACCGCGTACTGGTAGAGCAATCTCAACGCAGCTAACGCAAACCAGTTTGCACTGAAACGCCAGCATTTCACCATAAACGGATCCCAAAGGACGATAGCATGGCAAATATACTGATCGCCGGTTGCGGCGATGTCGGCACAGCCCTCGCCCAACGCTTGCTTGCCGATGGCCACCAAGTCACTGGATTACGCCGTCATCCGCCACAAACAAGCAGTGCGCTGCAATATCTAGCGCTGGATATGACCCAGCCCGATAGCTTGCTTCAGCTTACCCAGCCGTATGACTACCTGTTTTTCCTACCAACGCCAGATCAACACACGGAATCAGGCTACCGCACAGTGTTTGTCGATGCCTTTACCCATCTCAGCCAACGCCTGCAACAACTCGCAGCTCAGCACAACAAACCATTACCAACGATCTTTTATATCTCATCGACCGGCGTCTACGGGCAGAACAAAGGGGAGTGGGTCGATGAAACATCCACCACCGCCCCTACCCGCTTTAGTGGCCGCGTTTTACTTGAGGGCGAAGCGCTAGCGACCAAACTTGGCGGCACCATTATCCGTTTTTCCGGTATCTATGGCCCGGGGCGAGAGCGTTTAATCAACAAAGCCCGCGAACTGAAGCAGATCGCAGCCACGCCGCCCAGCTATACCAATCGCATCCATCGCGACGATTGCGCTGGCGTGCTGCAGTTTCTGTTACAGCTGTCAGAACAGCAGCACAGCTTGGCGCCGGTTTACCTCGGCACAGACAGCGATCCTGCGCCGCAGCATCAGGTGCTCGATTTCCTCGCCCAAGCCCAAGGATTGGCGCCATTGCAAACCGTGGCCGCAGCCGCCGATGCCACCCAGAACAAACGCTGTCGCAACCAGCGCCTGCTCGATGCCGGCTACCAGTTTATCTACCCCAGCTATCGCCAAGGCTATCAAGCGGTGATCGATAATATGGCCAAGGGCTAGGTGGCACCAGCTCGCAGATGACCAACAGACGGATGATCCCTCCCAGAGTTTCGGTTAGAGTGCTTGCACTCTGTTTGTTGTATGGCTGGTTATGTATATAGATTTAGGCTCTTTTAGTTGGCTGATCCTGCTGTTTGTTATTGGCGGTTATTGGTGGCGCGCCCGTGAAGTAAAGGAGCTGGCGCTGAAAGCCGCCCGTGCCCATTGCGAACAGATGAATGTGCAACTGCTGGACTATTCAACCTACCAGCAGCGCCTGCGTATTAAACGTGGTAGTGATGGCAAACTGCACCTTTTGCGCACCTTTCAGTTTGAATTCTCTTCCATGGGTGAAGATCGTTATCTTGGTAAGATCGAAATGCTTGGCAAACGTATGCAGCATATTGAACTGGCACCACACCGCATCTAACAGCATCGGTCACACGCTCGGGGCATAAAGCAATCATGAAATTCACCATCAGTAAGAACGGTATCCGCCTCCTGAGCATCATTAGCCTCTATGTTGGTAGCAGCCTTTATTCATTTGCCCAACCCGACCTGATCTATCTGTTGCGCCATGCGCCAAAACAAACCGACGCAATCGACAGCAAAAATCCGCCCATCAGCGCCGACGGAGAAAAGCTCGCACAGCAACTGGCTGTGCGCCTTAAAGATGAACAGATATCCGCAGTGATCAGCAGCCATCTGCTGCGCACCCAACAAACGGCACAGCCCACCGCCAACGCCCATCAGCTAACAGTGACCATCCCCAGTCAAGCCACTTCACTCACTGCCCATGTCGATGAAGTTGAAGCGCTGGCCATGGCGCAAGATGGCGTCGTTCTGATCGTGGGTCACAGCAATACCGTGCCGATGCTGATCGAAAAACTGGGAGGGCCACCGCTGGCCAATCTGAGCGAAAATGCCTATGGCGACCTGTTTATCCTTAGATTGACTCCCGATCCGACACCCAGCTCCACACTCAGCCCCAAAGTCGGCCCCAAACTCCAGCAGGAACGGCTAAGCTGGTAATTAGCTGATTAATCACAAAACAGAGTCGATCAACCGTTTAACCATGGTGTCGGCTCCCCTATAATCCGAGCATCAATTTTTGACGCATTAGCAAGGTTGCCAATGACTATTCACAGCATGACCGCCTACGCCCGCCACACCCTGAAGGGTGAATGGGGCACCGCCGTATGGGAAGTTCGCTCCGTTAATCAACGTTATCTGGAAAGCTACCTGCGCCTGCCTGAGCAGTTTCGCGGCTTAGAGCCAGTATTACGCGAGCGTTTCCGTAAGCGCCTGAATCGCGGCAAGCTGGAGTGTAACCTGCGTTTTGATGCCAGTGCCGAGAAGCAATCCAAGCTGCAAATAAACGAGGCGCTAGCCAAAGAAGTGATGCGCTGCGCAGGCTGGGTGAATGATCAAACCTCAGGCTCCATGCACCTGAACCCCCTCGACGTGTTGCGCTGGCCCGGTGTGATGGAAAATGAAGAAGCGGATATTGATACCATCTCCACCGAACTGTTAGCCGCATTCGACGAAACCCTGAACCAGTTTATCGCCGCCCGCGCCAGCGAAGGCGACAGCCTGGAAACGATGATCAGCCAACGTCTCGATGGCGTGATGGTTGAAGTCGCCAAGGTGCGCGAGCAGATGCCAGCAGTAATGATCTGGCAGCGTGAACGCCTCACCAACAAACTGGAAGACGCCAACGTCGAACTCGACAACGGCCGTTTAGAGCAAGAGATGATCCTGCTGGCGCAACGCTTAGACGTTGCCGAAGAGCTAGACCGCCTCGAAGCCCATGTGGCAGAAACCCGCAAAATCCTGAAAAAAGGCGGTGCTATCGGCCGTCGTCTCGACTTTATGATGCAGGAGTTTAACCGCGAATCGAACACCCTCGCCTCCAAGTCGATCAACCAGGAAGTCACCCAGTCAGCGGTAGAACTGAAGGTACTAATCGAACAGATGCGCGAGCAGATCCAGAATATCGAGTGATGTCTCAGCCCATTGCTTGACTAACAAGTAACACCCAAAAACCGGCGTCCTAGCCGGTTTTTTTCACCAGTGCGGCGACGGAATTTAAATCACGGAAAATCAATTTATCTGACCCCTTTGATCAATCTCTTCTACGATAAACTCGATAAGCCTATGAAATGTTCAGTATTTTTCAAAGGGATCTAACGAGCCAGCGATTTCTCCATCACCATAGAAGTTATTCAAGTTACTTAAATAAGAAGATTGATTATGCAATACATTTCATATTACGTTACAGAAGTAATAGGTTTCATAGAACTTAACTTGAATCACAATATTTCTCTAGAAAATGACTACAAATAATTAGGAAAAACAGGTTTTTCTGTTCATGACTAACAGCGGTTAAAAATTTCCATCAGCAACTTGAAAACAGGCCAAACCAAGTTCTCTCCACATCTTCACAACTTTATCTCGGTCGTCAAAAACGCAAAGAATATCATTCTTGTAATTTGGATATAGGTCTAGTAGCCAGAAGCGCTTTAATATTTCATCTGCTGTATGTGTATTCATTTCTCTCATAGTTAAATCATTATACTTGACACCATTAAGAGATAACCAATTGACAGTTTTATCTCTTACTATGTCACCTCTAGCAGAAAAAATATGGACTCGATTTCCCTGTGCCCTAAGTGCGTTGACAGCCTCAATTACTGGATGATTGGGTAAGTCCTTATCACAAGCTTCAAAGTAGGCAACCCAGTCAGGCTTCCGACCACTGGACTTATCAATAAAATAGCTTCTATGCTTGTTTAGGGCTAAAGTTCCATCTAAGTCAACGATCACAGTTTTCATTCAATACCCAATAACGTCTCTATATTTGATATATGACGCTTAGTTTCCATACGAATTAGCTTAATGTTCTCTTCTGTATGAACTGCTTCAATCGCTTCGCATGGCTCATGCGCATAAATATTTCTAAGATTATTAAGACTATCTCCTCGCTCTGTTCTATTGTAAAAATCTGACAGAATATTGCCATGATGCTTGAAGTCTTGCGACGTCCTTAACATTTCACGTAGAGACTCTGCCCGTGTATGACAATCAGTGATCCTTGGGTTGTCTTTCAGAAAATCGACTACTTCCTCATAGCTCCAATTATCAATATTTTCTAAGGCATCTTCTAAGGTTGTTTTTTTTCTTCTTAAACGAGCCTTTATTTGGTTGCTAACTCTCTCCCTTGAACCGCTCAAGACATCTTCTTTACAGTGTTCCAAAGCCCTCAAAATGCAATGGTCAACGTACCCAATTCTATCCATTAGCATGCCCCTAACAGAGTTAATTCTTTCATCATTTCTCAGTTGGGACTTTACTATTTTTAAAAATTTGTCACTAATATTATCTCTGTGGCAATAAAAAATGCCGTCAATGAATTCAACTCCATCAGTGTTCTTACTATTAATTTCATTAGCCAAATCTAAAGGGTCATCACCGGTATAAAATAGAATCGGAGTATGATAATCATGAAGCGTTTTTCTTATATACTCAATAACATCGGAGCCATTTAAATCAGGCATGTTAAAATCAATTAATATAAAGTCTAATTCTTGAGATTCAAGGGCCTTAATAAAAGCTTCGTTATCTACAAGGCTACTACCAGCATTAGCCTCTATAGAAACTAGATCAAGTTCAATTTCTTTGCTCCTAAAAAATGTGGATATTGTTCTACGATCCCCTCTAACTAAACTTATTTGGTCATCTATCCAGACGATATTATACTTAAGCTTCATTTAAACTCCAAAGCAACGACTGCGCCAGATTTGTTGTTATTATCAATTGTTAATTCTGCACCTAGAGACTTAGCAATATCACGGCAATGATATAAGCCTAACCCTGAACCACCTGTTGTCGTGGTGATACCCTTTTTGAAATAGGCTTCTCGATCTAGTCTTTCAAAATCAAATCCTTTACCGTCATCAATGAATTTTATTGAACTTTCATCACAAAGAACTTTCAAGCTTTTCGCCCCAGCTCTACGAGAGTTCTCTAAAATATTAACAAATAAAACACATGCCTCAGCAGGTTTGAAATTAATGATTCTTTCGTATCCGCCAGTATTTTCAAATGAGATTTTCACTCCCCATTTACTGCTTCGGGATACAACCTTGTCTATGTAGCTTTCAATAAAGAAAATAATATCTTGCTTAACTGATGATACTTTGATGTTGAAGTCAGCTTTAGTTGCCATGTTGGCAGTTTCTTTTATCGTAGCTATATCAAGAACAGCATGTTCAATAACTTCAATTAGTTCTTCTTTAGAAACCAAGTCTGGTGATTCATAATATGCATTAAGTATAGATCTAGCATCTTTTTCTATACCTCCTGATATTTGTTGAATAACATGAGTAATCAATGCATCTAGTGTTTTTTCTGGGTCTACTAACCTTTCGAGAAAAACACTTCTCTTTTCTTCACTCTTAAGCCTTTCTGCTGTGACTATTTTTTCTTTGACTGCTACATCGGCTATTTTTTCAGCTTCAATTTTCTGCTCAACAGCAATGTCTTTCTTAACTTTTAGCTCTTGTATTATTTTCTTTGTTTGTGTTTTCTTATGCTTAGTTAAGTCAGCAAAACTATCATTGCCTAAAGACTCTACAAACTCATCGAGGTACTCATTATATTTTGTTTCATTGATAGCTTTAAGCTTAAGAATCAACTCATGATTCAAATCATAGTCAATAACATTAATGTTGCTACTTACCATTTTTTCTATTGAGTTCTTTACTTTATCTGTTGAAAGCTCTTTAAGTATATATCTATTCGGATCTCTTACTGCATCTTGTGCAGATACCGCTTTCTTTTGATCTAAAGTATCTACTAGCCTATTCCACTCTAAACCATCAACAACAAATGCTTCTAACTGCCTTAAGATGACCAAAATATAGCCATACTCCTTATGGCTATTTTTTAGAACAACTTTTTCTTCTTCATCTGAAGCAGCAAGTTCATAATAAGCACTATTATGAACTAAACCTTCTCTGCTGGTAATAACACTAAATAAGTCTCTGTTATCTTGGATAGTAATCTTACCAAAAATATCACGAGTACCAAGATTTCTAGACACACCTTGCGTTTTTCTCTGATCTAAGTTAAGCCAGTCATTTTTTTCATTTCCATAAGGTGAAATTCTAAACCCATTATAGAATAGAAACATAGAGCCATACTTATTTGGGTTGATTCCAACGTTTTTCGTAAAGTAGCTTTTAGATAAAGTATCCAAGTAATGAGCTTCTATACTAATTCCTGATAATAGTTTAAATGGATTTTTAGCTGTATATCTATACAACTCTTCACCTTGATAATATAACACCGTATTTATGAACTCACCTTTGTCATCTATATTAGATTCAATGTAAGTTGTTTTTATTCTGAGCTTATCTAAAATTCCATTATCAACTTTAGAATTCAACTTATCATTTAGAGGTTCATTATTTTCAAAATACATATTGCTTTTTATATGTATCTCAAATCCATTATCAAGAGCAGGAGAGAATTTCTCTAATTCAGACAGCAATTTTGTTAGTTTTTTTTCATCCCAAACAGAACGAAGGTGTGATATTTTTAGAACTGTTCCTTGAGAGAACTCTTCTTCCCCTACACTAGTTAGGAATTCTTGCTTACTTAGTATTTCAATTTTTAGAGGGATGGTTGATATTTCATCATTTAGCCCTTTATCTTCATATAGAGTCCAGTCTATATATAACTTAATAAAATCACCATCCAACGCCTTTGTATATAAAGTTAACTCTTTTCCTAACCTATCACAGCTAAATCGACCTACGCCTTTATTACCAGCATATTCTTTATTCTTTGCATTTTTCTTTTCTGAATATGCAATATTTAACCATTTTTCTTGAATATCTTCTTTGGTCATGCCAATACCAAAATCTTTTATAGATATCTCAGGGGTAGATAGTTCAGATAAGATATCACCTTCAGGATCAATATTTACATCACTGAGTTCGATAATCACCTTCGATGAATCTGCATCCTTTGAGTTCTTTACTAACTCAATCATCGCTACATTGTCGTTATAAATTAGTCCTCTTCCGACAATATCTTTCACACCAGCATTCGCTACAAAATGTGCATCTAAGCTATTACTGTTCATCATTCAACCTTTTCAAATGCACGCCCAGCACTTCTCCAAGCAATGGAGGCACAGCGTTCCCAACTTGAGTGTATCGCGGACACTCCTGAGTTCTTCTTTCACCACCAGTCGTATACTTACCCAAAATATCAAAGCTATCTGGGAATGATTGAATGCGAGCCATTTCCCTGACGGTTAATATTCGAGGCTCGCTATAGTGCAGCAAGTCATCTGGTAGTGTTGTTAAAGTCTTCGACGGTTCATCGGCATTCAAAACTGTTATAGCTTGTTTCTTAGTCCCAATTTCCAAGCGCATTTGATCATTCAAGCTAACACCCGGCTTACAAATGTTTTGTATCTTAGTAAATTTCTCAATTGTGCTCGGTTTATGTCTAGCTAAGCGAAGACTGTTCGGTTTGGACTTACCAGCCCCTTTTCTTATCACGCGGAGGTATTTTGAAGTCTTAGATGGTGACTTATAATCAACTTGCTTAAAACCACTCGCTTCACTTCCTGAATGATGAATAAGACCATTAGTCTCTACCAACAGATCTCCAATGGCATCACTCACTTTCACTGGTCTCAATGGTAACTTCTTCGTATTTAAAAAATCTCTTCGACTATGAGATATGACTTCAAAAGGATTCTCGAAGTTCTGGCCTATAAGGTCATCTTTAACACCTATCATAATAAAACGAGTGCGCTTTTGAGGAGCTCCAAAGTCAGCACTACACAGAAAGTCGGTGAACACCTTATATCCAAGTTTTTCAAGCTTAGCTTTGACTATCATAGAATGTGGTTTCTTTGCTTTTTTACCCTCAGGAGCTTTGAAAGAAGCATTGAAGCCTCTAACATTTTCGAGTAGCAAATACTTAGGTGAAACAATCTCTACCATCTTGATGTACTCATCGGAGAGCTTGTTACGCGGGTCTTTGGCATCCCTGCGTCCAGCAAGGGAGAAGCCTTGACAAGGAGGACCTCCTGCAATCAAATCAACCTTTCCTTTTAAAGCGGTTAGCTGTTCAGGATACTTCTCTAGAAGGTTTTGAATAGTTGTCGCCTCTTTAGGTAACCAATTAGGCCAATCAAAGTGCGCATGTTTTCCATCTATAAGGTTGTGCTTAAAAGTAGAAAATGCCATGGGATCTTTTTCTACCGCAAAAAGACCATGCCAGCCTGCATTGCCGAGGCCTAACGAAAGCCCTCCGCATCCAGAGAAAAGGTCAATATATGTTGCTTTTTGTGCTGAGTCTGGCTGACATGACATCTAGAAAATACTCTTAAATCTTAATTGCATATGTATAGTATTATTCTAAAGATAAACTAGCAAAATACCAGGACTAAAAGGTTGTAGCTTTGTGAGGAAGAAGAAGATTCTGTTCAACTAGAGGCGGTAAAGCTTTCTTGAACAAATCTAGATGCCGTCATATCAAAGTGGTGACAGAATTGGTGACTAATTTATAAGAAATGAAGTAAAATTGTTAAATATCAATAGAATAATATCATTCCATTTATTCAGATCCAGAATATCGAGTAAACGCATCTAAGCCTGATATCCACCGAAAGCAGAAAATGCCGCTTTTAAGCGGCTTTTCTATATGTGACCAAATCATGCGGCTTCAATATGCTTGCCATGGCAGAAACACATAGTGCTAAACAGTCGTAACTTTATTTAGCCAATCGAAAGATCCCCTTTACTCAACACCAACTATAATTGCTTTCTAATCGCCATTTTAGAGCTTCAACTTAAACTCAAAAGTTTCGTTTGACCCAATAAGTTTCGAATTGGTATAGTCGCAGCCCCAAAAACGAAACATTAGGTGTTATGTCTAAACGCAATACACAAAACCGCCGACACCAAATCGTTGCCCAGCTGCAAGCGCAGGGTGAAGTCAGTGTTGACCAACTCTCCAAAGAGTTTGATACATCCGAAGTCACTATCAGAAAAGATCTGAGCGCATTGGAGAAGAGCGGTATATTGCTGAGACGCTACGGTGGCGCCGTGCCTTTACCGAAAGACCTGATCAGTGACTCAAGTGAAGCAGACGATCAAAAAATTTCGAAACAAAAGAAACCTATCGCTTTGGCTGCTGCGGCGCGTATACGAGATCACAACCGGATAATTATTGATAGCGGCAGTACCACGGGCGCGCTCATTCCCGCCCTGAATTCGAAACAAGGCCTAGTGGTGATGACGAACTCAATAAAAGTCGCCAACGCCTTACTTGAACTGGAAAACGAACCCACGCTGTTAATGACGGGCGGCACCTGGGATCCGCACTCAGAAGCATTTCAAGGCCAGGTCGCTGAGCAAGTCCTCAGGGCTTACGACTTTGATCAGCTATTTATCGGTGCGGATGGCATTGATCCGGAACGCGGCACAACCACCTTTAATGAGTTAGTCGGTTTGAGTCAGCAGATGGCTGAAGTCGCACGAGAAGTCGTGGTGTTAATCGAATCAGACAAAATCGGTAGACGGATCCCAAATTTAGAGTTGCCATGGAGCAATATCGATACTTTGGTTACCGATGCCGACATATCACCACAAATAAAAGCAGATATTGAACGCCATGGTGTCACCGTCGTTTGTGCCACGATGGATAGATAACCTAACAACGAATATGAATTTTCTGGAGAATCGAACATGTGTGGAATCGTAGGTGCCGTAGCGCAACGAAACGTAGCTGAAATCTTGGTAGAAGGCCTGAAGCGTCTAGAATACCGCGGGTATGACTCAGCGGGCATCGCCGTACTAGATGCCAATGGTGAACTACAACGCGTACGCCGCTTGGGCAAAGTGAAAGAGCTAAGCGACGCTGTCACGGCCACCGCGACCAATGGCCCTATCGGTATTGCGCACACCCGTTGGGCAACCCATGGCGAGCCAAGCGAAGTTAACGCCCACCCGCATATCTCCAGCGGCACCCTATCCGTCGTTCATAACGGCATTATCGAGAACCACAATGAGCTGCGTGAAATGCTTCGTGACAAGGGCTATAGCTTCGCATCGCAAACCGATACCGAAGTGATTGTGCACCTGGTTCATCACGAACTAAAAACCGCCAGCAACCTACGCGAAGCGGTGCAAAAAGCAGCAACGCAACTCGAAGGCGCATACGGCACGGTAGTATTGGACAAAAATGACCCTGACCGTTTAGTTGTTGCACGCTCAGGTAGCCCGCTGGTTATCGGCTACGGTATCGGCGAAATGTTCTTAGCCTCTGATCAGCTGGCTTTGTTGCCTGTTACCCGTCGCTTCAGCTACTTGGAAGAGGGGGATGTCGCAGAGCTTACCCGTGGCGGTGTAGAAGTTTTTGATATTAATGGCACACCTGTTCAACGCGAAGTGATTGAATCTGACGTAGAGCATGATGCCGGTGGCAAAGGCAATTTCCGCCACTTTATGGAGAAAGAGATCTTCGAACAGCCAGTGGCATTGCAACAAACCCTGGATCAACGTGTATCTACGAGTGGCGTCAATATTGACGCTTTCGGCGAAGGCAGTGAGACACTGCTTTCCAAAGTAGAACATGTACAGATCTGTGCATGCGGCACCAGCTACAATTCAGGTATGGTGGCCCGCTATTGGTTGGAAGCGATTGCCGGAGTGACCTGTAATGTTGAGATCGCTTCAGAGTTTCGCTATCGCAAATCTGTTGTGCGCCCCAACAGCTTATTTGTCACCCTGTCTCAGTCAGGTGAAACCGCAGATACCCTCGCCGCATTGCGCCTAGCAAAAGACATGGGTTATATGTCTAGCTTAGCCGTATGTAATGTACCGGGCTCTTCTTTGGTACGTGAATCAGACCTCGCCTTCATGACCAAAGCCGGCGTAGAAATTGGGGTAGCTTCCTCTAAAGCGTTCACCACGCAATTGGTTGCGCTGTTGCTACTCACCTTGGGCATCGGCCGTTTGCAAAACAAGATCACGGCAGAGCGCGAAGCGGAAGTGATCAGCGAGCTGAAAGCCGTTCCCGCCAAAGTGGAACAACTGCTGCGTGGCTCTAAAGCCATTGAGGCCTTAGCCGCTGACTTTGCAGATAAACAACACGCATTGTTCCTAGGCCGTGGTGACCAATACCCCATCGCGATGGAAGGCGCACTGAAGCTTAAAGAGATCTCCTACATTCATGCCGAAGCGTATGCTGCAGGTGAACTCAAACATGGTCCATTGGCATTGATCGACGCAGAGATGCCGGTGATTGTGGTAGCACCTAATAATGAGCTGCTGGAAAAACTGCATTCAAATGTAGAAGAAGTACGCGCCCGTGGTGGCCTGATGTATGTATTCGCAGACAAAGATGCGCAATTTGTCAGCGACGACACCATGCAAGTGCTGGATGTTCCTCACTGTGACGACTTGGTCGCGCCGATCCTCTATACGGTACCGCTGCAACTGCTGTCCTACCACGTCGCCCTGATCAAAGGCACCGATGTCGACCAGCCACGCAACCTAGCCAAGGCTGTCACCGTGGAATAATCCACCAAAACGAGTCATGCAGATGAATAGCCGGGCCATGCCCGGCTATTTTTTTGCCTAAAATAGCTAACAACGACCCGCGCATGGCAGCAAATAGCATTCACGAATGAGAGCTAACGCACGGAAGCTTAAAGTAACTTGTTGAAACATAGCTTATTTGAATTATCACAAATTGCCATGAAGGTTTGAGGGCTATGCTCTCATCTGCCTCTACAGTAATTAGTTGCGGAAGTTAGACATGCTCAACAGCACGACAAAGACTCGGATCCAATCCTTTGGCCGTTTTCTCGCAAATATGATCCTACCTAACATAGGTGCTTTTATTGCGTGGGGCTTCCTGACGGCGCTGTTCTTACCTTCCGGCTGGTTTCCCAATGCCTCATTCGCCACCTTGATAGACCCCATACTCACCTACCTTCTGCCTATCCTCATTGGCTATACCGGGGGTAAATTATTGGGTGGTGAACGCGGTGGCACCGTCGGTAGTATTGCAACACTAGGCGCGATAGTCGGGGCTGAGATGCCGATGCTGCTGGGGGCGATGATCGCCGGCCCCATTGGCGGCTGGACAATTAGACGTATAGACAAATTGCTGGAAAACCGTGTCAAAAGTGGCTTTGAAATGCTGGTGGCCAACTTCTCTGCAGGTATAACAGGCATATTGCTGGCACTGTTGGCCATGGTTGCCATTGGTCCGGCAGCCTCTGGTCTTTCGACAATGCTTGCTGATGCTGTAAAGCTATTAGTAGACAATAACCTGTTACCACTAACGTCACTGTTCGTTGAGCCCGCAAAAGTACTTTTCCTCAACAACGCCATTAATCATGGTGTGCTTTCTCCCTTAAGCATGCTGGAGGTCAAAGAAACAGGTTACTCCATATTGTTTCTAATAGAGGCCAACCCCGGTCCGGGTTTAGGGGTACTGTTGGCCTATAGCTTATATGGCCAAGGCATTAATAAGCACTCAGCCCCGGGCGCCATGGTTATTCAGTTCTTTGGCGGTATCCATGAAGTCTACTTCCCTTATATTTTGATGAACCCGCGTTTGGTTTTTGCAGTAATAGCGGGGGGCGCTTCAGGCGTTGCCACACTAAGTATGCTGAATGCAGGCTTGGTAGCCCCAGCATCACCTGGCAGCATTATTTCTATTCTTGCGATGACACCCAAAGCCAGTTTCCTCGGTGTTGTATTGGCTATCGCCGTATCAACAGCTGTATCGTTTGTGATTGCCAGTATATTGGTTAAACATACTTACAAAGCGAACAACGACACAACCGCTACCGCAATGAACACAGCGAGTACCGTGCCAGCTTCGCCAGAGCAAACACCGCCCCTTGGCGGCGCAGTCCTGTTGCCTATGACCGGAATTAAAAAGATCACAGTCGTTGCACAGCAAGATACAGATGCCGGTTTACACGGCGCATCACTGCTTAAACATAAGGCATTAGCCATGGGACTGGAGTTAGATGTGCAGCATGTACCTATTGAAGCTTTGCTCGACGATACAGACCTAGTGATTGCAGAGAAGAGATTAACAGAGCGTGCCATTAGCCAGTCCCCCTCTGCAAAGCATGTTTTTGTTGCTGATTTAGCGGAAGAAGATATTTATAACCAGCTGATTAAAAATCTAGCCAACGGATCCGTAGGTTGACCATGAAACACGACCTGACAAGCCGAGTAAGAACGGTATGATAGCCCTTTGCCAGCTGACAATTGTCGAAGCATCTTGCATACTTGCGCGCTTAATATTCAACTGTGTCGATATTCGGCACAACACAGTCATTAAACACTGAAAACATAGACTTAAATGCCAACGCTTACGGTTCCAATTAACGAAAACGAATCAATCCCCTTAATGGAGGCGATCACCCGCCTACCCACATTGCGGGGATGCCTAGCGTTGATAATGGATCAGCTCGATGCATTGCTACAAACGGGACTAGAAGCCGCATTTCAAGGAACCGACGATTCCACCCGCTATGTCACCGCGCCCTTACTCGCGCAGGAAGGGCCGCTGCATGATTCACTACTCAAAGCGCGCCTACTTGTGGCTTTGGGCAAGCTAGAGCCTGAGGTGTTTGCCGATATCGAACACCTAACCCAACTGAGGCAGCAACTGTTTAACTCACCAGAAGAGGTCGGTTTTACGTCTGCCATAGCTCTCAATGGGCTCGCATCTTTGCATCACTTCGACTCTATGCTCTTACAACAATTTGAAATGCGTATGCAGAACATACCTGAAGAGCCTGAGCTACGTGAACAATATATTGCCACGCTGGAAAATAGCATCCGTTCGGCACTCGCATTAGCCATTAACGCGATCGCGCAAAAGCTCATCACCTCTTCTTAATGAGGTCTTCCGAGTCAGTCACTCAGATAACTGAATCGCCCCCTCTTTAGTCCCCCACTTCAGTCCATTTCTTCTGCAACAGCGTCAGGCTTGTTAGATATATGTAACAGATAAGGCTCCTTTGTCGCCAATCTGCACGCCTGTACAGAAAACAAACACCCCAAATCATCACCTAAACACTGGAAGACCCAAAGACAAAAAGAGATCTATATCACACAAAAATAGCGACACAGAAGTGGCCAATCGCTGTGATCCAGTTCAAATATCACTTTTTCTATCTGTTTTTGTGATGCAGATCTGCATGATTTTTCTTGCCACGAATTTTACGCGTGATGGTTGTCACGTTTATTTTTTAACCAATAGTCAATTATGAGCCTACCCAATTAAGGGGCATCGACAGTGAAACATTGACCATCGATGACCCAAACAGAAGAAATGTTGCAGGTAGGTTAATATGCTAAATGCCAATACTAAAGTCCGGGTGCAATCCTTCGGACGCTTCTTAAGTAACATGGTGATGCCCAATATCGGTGCCTTTATCGCATGGGGTTTCGTCACCGCCCTTTTCATTCCAACCGGTTGGTTACCCAACGAAACACTGGCCACATTGGTTGGCCCAATGATCACCTATCTCCTGCCACTGCTGATCGGTTATACCGGCGGTAAGCTCATCGGCGGCGACCGTGGTGGCGTTGTCGGTGCAGCCACTACCATGGGCGTCATCGTCGGCTCAGATATGCCGATGTTTATGGGCGCGATGATGGCTGGACCGCTAGGTGGCTGGGCTATCAAGAAGGTGGACGCGTTCTTGGAAGGCAAAGTCAAAAGCGGCTTCGAGATGTTAGTAAACAACTTTTCAGCCGGCATTGTGGGCATGTTACTCGCGCTGGTAGCACTCATGGTGATTGGGCCAATTGCCACGGGTGTTTCTAATACCCTCGCCGCCGGCGTTGATCTGTTGGTGCAAAACAACTTATTACCACTGACTTCGGTACTGGTTGAACCGGCCAAGATCTTGTTCCTGAATAATGCGATCAACCATGGTGTGTTTTCTCCTCTCGGCATTCAGCAGTCTAGCGAAGTCGGCCAGTCAATTTTCTTCCTAATTGAAGCAAACCCAGGTCCGGGACTCGGCATACTGCTTGCGTACACTCTGTTTGGGCAAGGCAATGCTAAACAGTCCGCGCCGGGTGCTGTCATTATTCATTTCTTCGGTGGAATCCACGAAATCTACTTCCCTTATGTACTGATGAACCCGCGCCTGCTCATCGCTGTCATTGCCGGTGGTGCAGCCGGTGTTGCCACCTTAACTATGTTCAATGCGGGTCTTGTCTCTCCGGCTTCTCCTGGCTCTATTATTGCTCTGTTAATGATGACGCCGAAAGCAAGCATTATTGGCGTGCTGTTATCCGTCGCGGTATCCACTGCAGTGTCATTCTCTATCGCCAGTATTTTTGTCAAACAAGCTGCTGCTGAAGACGATGGCGAAGATTCTCTGAATAAAGCCGCAGCACAAATGCAGGGCATGAAAAAATCTGCAAAAGGCCAAGTGCCAGCTAGCATCTCTGCTGAAGTGAAAACCCCCGATACAATCAGCACGGAAAGTATCCGCAAAATCATTGTGGCTTGTGATGCCGGCATGGGCTCAAGTGCCATGGGCGCCACTGTCCTACGCAAAAAAGTACAGGCACAAGGGCTAGATATTACGGTTAAAAACCTGGCCATTAACGACCTGCCTGCAGATATTGACATCGTCGTCACCCATCAGGATCTCACCGAGCGCGCTGTGCGCCAGTGCCCTTCAGCACAGCACTTGTCACTGTCTAACTTTATGGACCATGCGTTCTACGACCAACTGGTTGATCGTCTGACTCAATCTGATGGCGACAAGAATGGCGAAGTGGTTACCCCGATAACAGCTGCGAAAGTAACTAAGCCGGTGTTCCCTTCTGACACTAGCCCACTCACCATCAACAACGTGTTTATCGACCTACCGACCATGGGCCGAGAACAAGCAATCCGTTTAGTTGGCGAGAAGCTCCACAATGCTGGTTTTGTCGATGCAGAATATGCGGATGCAATGATCGACCGTGAAGCTCAGGTTTCTACCTATATGGCGAATGGTGTCGCTATCCCTCACGGCACGTCCGACGCAAAACACCGCGTAAAACAAACCGGCCTCGTCGTTTGCCAATTCCCTAACGGTATCACCTACGGCAGCGAAGGCGAAAAAGCCTACCTACTTATCGGCATCGCAGCTAAAGGCGATGAACACATGAATGTGCTGGCATCACTCGCCGACATCATCGGACACGAACGACTCATGCCGGTGCTCGCCACCACTGACAGCAGCACGCTGATCTACAAAGTGCTATCTGGCGAATCAGCCTACTACCTGGCCGAAAGCGCCTAACAAAACAACCTTTTAACTAAACCAACTTATTGCCAATTGTTGGCGGCTAAGCCGTCAGCGACAGAGGAGTATTACCTATGAAAAACTCAACTCAAGCACTTCATTTTGGCGCAGGAAACATCGGCCGCGGCTTTATCGGCAAACTTTTAGCTGACGCAGGCATCGCCGTTACCTTCGCAGATGTTAACGACACGGTGGTTAACGCTCTCAAGGAAAAGAAACAGTACACGGTTGATGTGGTAGGCGAAAAATCCGAACAATGCCTGGTCACTGGCGTTGATGCACTCCACTCAATCACTGATGATGTGCCAGCCAAAATAGCCACCGTCGATATGATAACCACAGCCGTAGGACCAACGGTTTTAAAGATGGTAGCACCAGCTATCGCCATCGGTATCGTACTGCGCCAAGAGCAGGGCAACAAAACCCCTCTCAACATTATCGCCTGTGAAAATATGGTGCGCGGTAGCTCGCAACTTAAAGAGATGGTTTTAGCCGAGTTGTCCAAAAGCCAGCAAGCATATGTCGCGAGATATGTCGGCTTTGTTGACTCAGCCGTTGACCGTATAGTGCCACCGACAGAAAACAGCGCCTCAGACCCTCTCCGTGTCACCGTAGAAACATTCAGTGAATGGATTGTCGACCAAACGCAGTTTTGCGGAGAGATCCCCAATATTCCAGGCATGGAGCTGACCGATCAGCTACTGGCCTTTGTCGAGCGCAAACTGTTTACCCTCAATACGGGTCATGCAACCACGGCCTATCTCGGCATGTTAAAAGGCTATGCCACGATCGCTGAAGCCATCAACGATCACGATATTGAACAATCTGTACGCAACACCATGGCGGAAAGCGGTGAAGTACTCATTCGTCGCTTTGGTTTCGATACCCAGCAGCATGCGAATTACATCAACAAGATCATTCAGCGTTTCCGCAACCCCCACTTACATGACGAAATTGTACGTGTGGGCCGTCAACCCATTCGCAAACTGGGCGCCGACGATCGACTGATTAAACCGTTGGCGGGCACGTTGGAGTACAACGTAGCGAACGACAATCTGGTTCGCGCTATCGCAGCGGCATTTTTATATGAGAACAATGATGACGAACAAGCAGTGGAAGTGCAGAACATCATTCGCCAACAGGGGATTGATTCCGCGGTCAGTCGCTTTACCAGCCTGACGCAAAACAGCCGCCCCTGCCAGTCAATCGTGCAATCTTATCAGCAGCTGCAAGCAGCATAACTTTAGAGCAAGAGGAAACGACCATGATAAACAATACGGCTACTTCCTTAGTTGAAATGGATCTTGCAGCGCCTGTGCACGGACATATCGTCCCCCTGAGTTCGGTACCCGATCCTATCTTTGCAGAAAACATCGTCGGCGCCGGGATTGCCGTGGAAACCGCCATTACAGACCAGCCTCAAATGCTGGTGGCTCCCTGTAGTGCAAAGGTTTCCATGCTGCACCCACATAGCCATGCTGTCATGCTAACAACAGAAACAGGTCAAGAGATCCTGCTTCATATCGGCATAGATACGGTACTGCTAAAAGGTGAAGGGTTCACCCCGCAAATCAAAGTGGGCGATACCGTTGGCGCGGGCGAGAACCTGATCGAATTCAATGCTGCCATCGTCGCGCAGCGGGCAGCAAGCCTACACACCATGATGGTCGTCACCAATTCATGCAGCACAAGCACCATGACCAACGAGACGGGCCGGGTAACAGCGGGGGCGCCATGTTTGCGCTTAGCGTATAGCCGCACAGCATTGCCTAAAGTCAAATTGGATAGACAGCAGGAAGTGTTGACGTCTGAGGTCGTTCTACTGCCAAATCCAGCAGGACTGCACGCACGTCCCAGCGCTAATCTCGTTGCTGAAGCCAATAAGTTTAATGCCGAGATCCAGGTTCTGCTTGGCGACCGGAAAGCCAACGCACGCTCGCTGGTTTCTCTTCTTGGTTTGGGAAGTCGACTCGGCGACGAGATCCGCGTGCAGGCTTCAGGGCCGGATGCCGAGGAGGCGATCATCCAACTAAGCCAAGCTATCCGCAATGGCCTTGGCGAAGCGTGTGGCAAAGCACAAAGTTGTGCAGCAACTAACGCAACTCCTCTACAAGAAGAACAACCACTTTTAGGCCAAACCAACGACGATCCGAATACGCTAAGTGGCGTAGCCGCATCGCCAGGTTTAGCCATTGGCCAAGTTTTTCAGCTGGTAGAAGAAACCTTTGAGTTTGCAGAGCAAGGCACTGACGTCACGACTGAACAACAGCAGTTAAGTGATGCGATAGAGAAAGCCAAGCAACAGCTGCAAACATTAAAAGCGGATGTCATCTCCCACGGAAGTAACGAGCAAGCGGCTATCTTCGATGCACACCGAGAACTGCTCAATGACCCAGAATTGACCAACTGCACGGCAGAGAAAATTACCCAAGGCAAATCGGCGCCCTTCAGCTGGCAGCGCACTATTCACGGCCAATGTGAGATCCTCTCACAATTAGATAATGCCGTGATGGCTGGCCGTGTGGCCGATCTGGAAGATGTCTGCAAACGCGTATTGCGGATCCTGCTGGCGATGCCGGAACCATCTCTGACACTGCCAGAAAACACCATTTTGGTGGCGCGAGATCTGACACCGTCGATGACTGCCAAACTGGATACCAACAAAGTCGTCGGATTTGCCACTACCGAAGGTGGTTCATCCAGCCATTCAGCTATTCTTGCCCGCAGCATGGGTATTCCTGCGGTTGCTGCCACCGACGACAAGGCGCAACAGTTAGAGAATGGCACCAATGTGGTACTTGATGGGTTCAAAGGTACTTTAAAAACCAATGTATCAGACGAGGAAATACTGAAAATTCGTCACCAACAGGAACAAGCGGCCACGCAGGCCAAACAGGATTTAGCCGCCAAAGATAAGCCCGCGATCACTTCTGATGGGCATCAAATAGAGATTGTTGCCAATATCGGCAATCTCGGCGACTCAGAGAAAGCGATGACGTTAGGCGGCGAAGGCGTTGGCCTGCTGCGCAGCGAGTTTTTGTTTCTGGACCGCCAAACTGCGCCCAGTGAAGAGGAGCAATTTGAGACCTACCAGCAAATCGTTAAGTCTCAAAACGGTCAACCGGTGATTATTCGCACCCTCGATGTAGGCGGCGACAAGCCATTGGATTACATGCCGATGCCAGCAGAAGAAAACCCGTTTTTAGGTGAGCGCGGGATCCGTATAGGCATAAATCGTCCTTCGATATTGCGCACACAAGTACGAGCGATATTAAGAGCCGCCAAAGAAAACCCAGAAAGCACGGTTCGTATCATGTTCCCAATGATCTCTACCATCGAGGAGTTGCGCGCAGCCAAAGCTGTGGTGATAGAAGAAGCCAATAAGTTAGATGTCAGCAATTATGAGGTGGGCATTATGGTGGAAGTGCCCTCCACTGCCGTCATGGCAGACATCTTCGCCCGAGAAGCGGACTTCTTTTCGATTGGCTCTAACGATCTCACCCAATACACGCTGGCGATTGATCGCGGCCACCCGAAACTGGCGGCACAGGTAGATGGCATTCACCCTTCAGTACTGCGCTTGATAGAAATGACCTGCAAAGGCGCTCATAAACACGGTAAATGGGTAGGCGTGTGCGGCGGGATAGCATCCGACACCCAAGCCGTTCCCCTATTGATTGGCCTCGGCGTTGATGAGCTTTCAGTGAGCGTCCCCACCCTGCCAGCGATAAAAGCACAGGTGCGTGAGCGTTCGTTAAGTGATTGCCAATCACTGGCGCAACACGCACTCACACTGGAAACGGCGGCAGAGGTGAGAAACACCAGCCCAGTGCGCTGAAACTATTTCTCGACGGAACGCGCGCAACAATTGAAACGTCGCTGATACCAGCGGCGTTTTTTTGTTTTCACACCCAATAAGAATAGCGAATATGCCCTGTCTACGCTTGCGCAACATCATGCGCCAGCCAATACCCAACATGTATCCCACTCGGTTTTATGCGCATTAAAAAGAGAGAACCCACACTTTAATGCGCATAAAAATGCGTAAAGTTGCTTTTTTATGCGCATTAAAGTGTAATAAATAGAGTAAAACATGCTCATGGGAAGACGATGCAGAGATTATTGCTCGAAAAACTACTGCTCTGGAAAGCCAAACCAGCGCGTAAACCCCTGCTGATTGATGGTGCCCGCCAGACAGGAAAAACCTACCTGCTGCAATCCCTGCTGGGAGATAGCTTCGAGCATGTGCTACGCGTTGACTTTCTTGAATCACCCGAAATGGCCGAGGCCTTTGCTGGTTCATTGACGCCAGAAGAGGTAATAGTCAACCTTGAGTTACTCACTGGCGAACAATTTAATCCCATCACAGACCTACTGATCCTCGATGAAATCGGCGAATGCCCACGTGCCGTCACGGCGCTCAAATACTTTGCCGAAAAAGCACCACAAATGTATGTGGCCGCCAGCGGCTCCAACATTGGGCTACTGAATGCTTTCCCGGTAGGCAAAGTCGAGCAACACAACCTGCGTCCACTTACCTTCCGCGAGTTTCTAATCGCCTCTGGTGAAACAACGCTTAGCAAAGCATTTGCAAGCCAAGCAAACTCAGCCGCCGCCCACAGTAAACTGTTCGACAAACTCACTGACTACTATTTTACCGGCGGCATGCCTGAAGCGGTACGGATCTGGTTTGATATGAAAGAGCACAGCATTATTGAACGAGTGCAGGCCGTTTCAAACCTCCATAGCGATTTGGTTTCCGGTTACCAACGAGACTTTGGTAAATATTCCGGCAAAGTAGACGCAGGCTTGATCGAAGCCGTATTTAGCAATGTGCCATCGCAACTCTCTTCCGTCATCGACGAATCGGTGAAACGGTTTAAGTTCAAAGGGATCCATGAACGAAAATCACGCTACAGTGAGCTAGAAAGTGCCATCACATGGCTGGATAAATGCCGCTTAGTACTAAAGAATTACCCTATTGATGGCACACCACGAAACCCGCTCGCTGCATATCAAAAACAAAACATGGTTAAATTATTCATGTTTGATGTTGGGCTGCTTAACCATATGCTGGGTGTCAGCTACAGAGAAATCAAACAGCAGGGCTATGAATATAAGGGATTCGTCGCGGAAAGCTTCGTGCAGCAAGAGTTTGCAGCACAAGGTATCGACCCCACTTTCTCTTGGGGCGATGCCCGCGCAGAAATCGAATTCATCGTCGCGGATGACCAAGGCAACATCATCCCCATCGAGGTGAAAAGCGGCAAACGCACCAGAGCTAAATCCCTACAGTCCTACATCAACAAATGCGCGCCAAATAAAACAATAAAACTGACAGGAACACAAGGATCATCCCCAGTAGAACGGCACAACATTGTGTTGCCGCTCTACTACAGTGAATATGCTATTAGTCGTCATTTGAAGCGGTGATTTGATCTGGTATTTCTAGGCACCACGCTAAGCGAGTAAAATTGCCTAACGAGGTAAACAATGACATCTAAAACTACCCGCAAAACTTATACCGCCGAATCCAAAACCGATGCGATCAAAAGCCGAGGACAGAGACACCCATCCCTCAACAGCTCCAAATTATCTCCAGTGAGCAGGCTTCACACAACAGGCGTATGCGCGCATTAAGACGTGTATTAATAATACCTTATCGCTAATCCCAATTACGCTAACGGGAACATGTAATGCGCAAGGACTAAGCTTCCATCATCACGCGGCACGCTAACATGCATAGAGAGATAGCTACTGCGCCATCAAGGCATAGGTGATGTAAGAAATATAGGTGACCACCAGCAAGGCACCGACGGGCTTGCCTAGTGGACGCCCTTTCAGAGCCAGTCCCAGCACAAACAACAATGCTGTCACCGCGAAGTTAATCAAGATGACATTGTTCAATGCCAGATCCAGCGGGATCGGCATGATTAACGAGGTGGCACCTAAGGTGAAAAATATATTAAAAATATTTGAGCCGAGGACATTCCCCATCACCATGCCAACATCTCTCCGACGGGCGGCAGCAATGCATGCAATTAACTCAGGAAATGAAGTACCGGGGCCGACAATGGCTAAACCGATCGCCTTATCTGAAAGGCCGATGGTGCGCGCCAGGCTGCTCGCACCTTCAACAATAAACTCACCGCCAAATACTAAGCCCGCCAATCCTAAAATGACGTAAATAGTTGCCTTTAGCATGGGGTGAGGAGATTTCTTTTCATCATCGCCGCCGCTGGTCATCCCTTGCTCTTCGGCAATCGCTTGGTGGGAAGCACCAGCACCAGTGACTGCGGCACCGTAGACATAGCGCATAAAGATGGCAAAAAACATCAGGAATAGCAGGCCACTTGAGGCAAACAGTTCGTGATACTGGATCTGGTCAATATAGATCTGGTTACCCGCAATGCCGACGGCGGCAGCAGACAATAGGCAGAGGAACAGATCTTTACTCGCCACATCCTTGGCAATGGCAAGTGGTGCAATTAACGCCACCACGCCGACAATGGCGCAGATATTAAACAGATTACTACCTAATACATTGCCGAAAGCTAGATCCGTATTGCCATTCAAGGCTGCATTAATATTCACCGTAAATTCAGGCATCGACGTGCCAAATGCAACAATGGTGCTGCCGATGACCAATGTGGGTATGTTAAAGCGCTTAGCGATGGCTGTACCACCATCCACCAGAAACTGAGCTCCGTAGACTGCCATTAAGATACCGGCAACTAATAAGACAATATCCATCAACCATGCTCCCTGATGTATGACATCAATAGTTATTTAGTCATTTTTTCATATAGTTAAAAAACTATAGCCATAAAACTAAGCGATAGGAAAGTATCACGCAGAATTGCAGAGCACGACCTAGAATAGAGCAAGAGCTAAAGCTTGTTACAGTCAGCGAATGCGACGGTTAACTAAATGGACTAAGCAAAGAAATATGCTTTTAAGTGCAAATACGAATCGCTATCATAAACCTGTTGATACCACTGCTTACCAGCCACCCAGAGCAATAGGAATACAAATGAACAAGGCACTATTGACCACCACGATCACCCTTTTTCTGCTCTTTTCTGGCTTAGCTCAAGCCGCTTCTAGCGAAGTGAATGTCTACTCCTCACGCAAAGAAGCGCTGGTCAAACCCTTACTCGATAAGTTCACTGCTGAAACCGGCATCAAAGTGAACCTGGTGACCGGCAAGGATGATGCGCTGATCACTCGCCTGCAAAAAGAGGGTAAACGCTCACCGGCAGATCTACTGATCACCGCAGACGCAGGCCGCTTGTATCGCGCCAAACAAGCCAACCTGCTGCAGGTCATCAACAGCGATGCAGTCAATAGCAACGTGCCAGCGCATTTGCGTGATGCAGAGAACTATTGGGTAGGGCTGACGATGCGTGCCCGCCCGATTTTCTATGTTAAAGAGAAGGTGCAAGCCAGCGAATTGTCGACCTATGAAGCATTAACTGCGTCGAAGTGGGCAGGTCGCATCTGTATCCGTTCCTCCAGTAATATCTATAACCAGTCCCTTATTGCTTCAGTGATTGCCGCAGACGGTGAAACCGCCGCCGAAGCATTCGTGACTGGCTTGGTAAAGAACTTCGCGCGCCCACCAGCGGGTGGCGACACCGACCAACTAAAAGCCGCGGCGGCAGGTATGTGTGACATCGCCATCGCCAACACCTATTACTTTGGACGCCTTGCTACCAGTAATAAAGCGCAAGATCAGCAGGTAGTGAATAAACTGGGTGTGTTCTGGCCCAACCAACAAGGTCGCGGCACCCATGTGAATGTCAGTGGTATCGGCATCACCCAAGCAGCCAAAAATGTACCGGCGGCGACCCAACTCATTGAGTTTATGCTCACCCAACAAGCACAGACCTGGTATGCCGAGGTTAACAATGAATATCCAGTGGTCACTGGCGTTGCTCCCTCAGCCACACTTACCAGTTGGGGCGAATTCAAGGCTGATGCCACCAACTTAACCAAGCTCGGTGAGCTCAATCGACGTGCTGTCGAGGTGATGGATCGCGCCGGTTGGAAGTAAGTGGTTTTTATTAGCAGTAGAGAGATAACTTGCTCAGACTTCGAGCCAACAGACTAACTTCTATCGCCTTGCTGGTGGCACTGCTGCTAGCCACGCCGATCTTGGTCGTGTTAGTACAAAGCACCCTTGGCACGGAAGAGGTATGGCGCCATCTGTGGGACACAGTACTGTTCGATTATGTCAGCAACTCTTTGTGGCTGGTGCTTGGCGTCGGCGTCTGTGTGTTACTGCTTGGTGTGCCCGCGGCATGGCTCGTCGCCTGTTGCGAATTTCCATTTCGGCGACTGCTGACGGTTTTACTGCTGTTACCTATGGCGATGCCCGCCTACATCATCGCGTACACCTATACCGGTATTTTTGACTTTGCCGGGCCCGTTCAAACCCTGCTCCGCGATCTAAGCGGACTTGGGTATGGCGAATATTGGTTCTTCGAGATTCGCTCACTTCCCGGCGCCATCATGATGCTGGCGTTGGTCCTCTATCCTTACGTGTTTTTAATGAGCCGGGCCGCCTTTATATCGCAGCCCGGTAATATCTTAGATGCCAGCCGCAGCCTTGGCCTGTCGCCTATTCAGGGATTTTTTAAAGTGGCCCTGCCAATGGCGCGGCCAGCTATTGTCGCTGGTTTGTCTCTGGCACTGATGGAGACTTTGGCGGACTATGGCACGGTGGAGTATTTCGGTATTGCCACCTTTACCACCGGTATTTTTCGAACGTTTTACGGCTTTGGTGATACCGCCGCAGCAGCACAACTGGCGATGTTACTGCTCTCTTTTGTGCTGGTTCTGCTGGTAACTGAAAAGTATTCCCGGCGAAAAATTATCTATTTCAGCGCCGCCGAGCACACAACCAGCAACAACAGGCATGAGTTACGCGGTGGTTGGGGGGCACTTGCCACCCTCGCTTGCGCCATCCCATCGCTGTTTGGCTTTGTTCTACCTGCCGCCATGTTGCTCTTCTGGAGTCTGGGCAGTGAAGAGCTGGCCAGCGCGGCGTTTCCGACCATCGCATGGAACTCTTTTTCCCTCGCGGGTATGGCCGCACTGATCTCGGTGCTACTGGCGCTGATCATGGCTTACGCCCTGCGGATCCATAAAAATACCGTCACCCGAGCCGCGGTGCAGTTCGTTTCAATGGGCTACGCCCTACCCGGTACTATTATCGCCATTGGCGTGCTGGTGGCCTTAACCTGGGTTGACCATCAACTGGTGGCAAGGGTCGAAGCCGCACTGAATCACGCCGGTGCTGATATCGATTTTGGCTTGCTGTTCTCCGGTACTCTGGTGGCGTTGCTATTTGCCTATACCGTACGCTTTTTGGCGATCTCGTTGGGCGCCGTACAAAGTGGCCTGCAAGCAATTAAGCCTAGCCTCGACCAATCCGCGCGAACGCTGGGACATACGCCGGTGCAAGTACTGAGAAAAGTACACTTACCTTTGTTGAAAGGCAGCGTACTCACCGCCCTATTGATTGTTTTTGTTGATGTTTTGAAAGAGTTGCCAGCAACCTTGATGTTGCGGCCTTTTAATTTCAATACCTTGGCGGTACGCGCCTATGAACTGGCGTCAGATGAACGCTTGGTCGATGCCGCGCCAGCATCCTTGATGATTGTGCTGGTGGGACTACTGCCCGTGCTACTGTTAAACCGTTCTATTGCGAAGAGTCATTAGTATGCCTTGTTCAGCGACACCGTCAGCACCCGTATCAGGTTATGTCGCCGCTTCGACTGCGCAGCCAGTGCAGTTAGATCTGCAACAATTGAGCGTCAACTACGGTGATGTTAGCGCCGTAAAGTCGGTCAATTTACAGCTGCACCAAGGGGAAATCGGCTGCTTGTTGGGCCCCAGTGGTTGTGGCAAATCCACTTTGTTACGCACCATCGCTGGCTTTGAAACCCTGCAACAGGGGCGCATTACGATGCACGGCGTGCAACTGGCTGAGCCACAACATCAGCTCCCCCCAGAGCAACGCAAGATCGGCATGGTGTTTCAGGATATTGCGCTGTTCCCTCACCTCACCGTGGCGCAAAACATCGCTTTCGGATTACGCCAGCAGACCAAGCGACAGATCCAACAGCGGGTCTCCGAACTGCTGAAACTGATCGGTTTGCCGGATACCGAAGAGCGCTATCCCAGTTCATTGTCTGGCGGGCAACAACAGCGGGTGGCCTTGGCCAGAGCGCTGGCTCCTAAACCGGATCTGCTGCTGCTGGATGAGCCATTTTCAGGATTAGATGCGACGCTGAAAGAGACTCTGGTGCCGGAAGTTAGACAGATACTGCAGAAAGAGAATATAACCGCGCTGATGGTCACCCATGATCAAATGGAAGCCTTTGCCATCGCCGATCGCGTGGCCATTATGCAGCAGGGAAAAATTCACCAGTTTGATACGCCATACGAGATCTACCATGCTCCGAAAACCCGCTTTGTGGCCGACTTCATCGGTCAGGGGCATTTTGTTCCGGCATTGGCGTTTAATCACTGCGAGATCAAAACCAACTTCGTCAATGCATCACTGCAATTTGAACATGGCTTCGACGTTGAGACCCCAATAGAGCTGCTGATCCGTCCTGATGATCTGGAACATGACGACGACAGTGAGCTCACTGGCACCATCATCAGTAAACAGTTCCGTGGCACCTCCTTCCAGTACGAAATTGAACTGCCTTGCGGCGAACGGGCGCTATGTATCGCTTCAAGCCACCATGATCATGGAGTGGGAGAAGCGATAGGGATCCGGCTGGATCTGCAACACGTGATTTTCTTTGTTAAGGACAACCCCGGCGAGGACTGACTAATCCAGCTGGCTGGTGGCCTTAGCTAAATCAGTGATCCCCTGCCAATCACCGGCTTCAACCATGGCATTAGGGCAAACCCACGAACCACCCACACACACCACATTGTCGAGGGCAAGATAATCAGCGGCATTGGCCTCGCTGATGCCACCCGTTGGACAAAATTTGAGATTGCCAAACGGGCCGGCAAATGCTTTCAACATACCCACACCACCGGCTTGCGCTGCGGGGAAGAACTTGAGCAAATTAAAGCCATACTGCTGCGCTCGCATCACTTCGCTGGGCGTACTGACACCGGGAATTAAAATGAAATTATTGGCAACGGCAGCCTCTGCTAACTGATCAGTCAGCCCCGGTGATACCGCAAAATCAGCCCCTGCGGCTTGCACTTGCAGCAACTGTTCCGCGCTACACACAGTACCGGCACCCACCAGCGCATCCGGCACATCTTGTTTAATCGCCTTAATTGCATCGAGCGCACACGCTGTGCGCAGTGTCACTTCAAACACATTTATGCCGCCCTTCGCCAGTGCCGTTGCCAACGGCACCGCGTCAGCTAAACGCTTGATGACCATGACCGGCAATACCGGATAGGTGCGGTCAATCAGTTGTTGCATCTTGTCCATGTCAGATCCTCATATCCCGTTGTAAACCTTTAGCTTATGCCACGTCGTCAAGCTGAAAATCCAATTGCCGTTGGATCGCCTGCGCCACTTTCATGCCAGCCGTTATCGCCCGCCGCGGGGAGATAAAGTTCACTCTGGACATCAGAGTAGGCTGTCGAATACCGCTCAGTCAACAGCCAAAATACCGTCTGCGAACTGGGTTTTCAGCTTATGCATCGCGCCAGATTCAACTAACTAGCGCGATGAATGATCAAGGTTCGCAGCACCTCAATCACCCGGTTCAATCCCTCTTGCAACACCTCAGGTTCGATAGTCAATGGCGGCAGAAAGCGAATAACATTCCCTTTCACGCCGCAGGACAACAGGATCACTCCCGCATCACAGGCTCTGGCGACTAACTGCTTGGTCAGCACCGGATCAGGGGCGCCATCAAGGGTATTAAACTCAATGGCGACCATGGCACCAAATGCTCGTACGTCGGCCAACTGTTGCACTTCCTCTCTGAGGGCACTAAAACGATTATGGATAGCTTCACCGATCGCCATCGCTTTATCGCAAAGCTGTTCCTCATCGATTACCTTCAGCACTTCTAAACCAGCGACGCAGGCTAACGGATTTCCGGCATAAGTACCGCCGAGCCCACCGGGCTCTGGCGCATCCATGATCTCGCTTTTACCCACCACCGCTGACAACGGAAAACCACCCGCGATCCCTTTCGCTAGCGTCATCATGTCTGGCTCAATACCTAGCTTGTCACAGGCAAACAAGGTGCCGGTACGGGCAAAGCCGGTCTGGATCTCATCACAGATCAGCAAAATGCCATGCTCATCACAGAGTTTACGCAATGCCTGTGCCCACGGCGCAGGAGCAGCGTAAAAGCCCCCCTCTCCTTGCACTGGCTCAAAGATGATTGCGGCCACCCGGCTCGGCTCAATATCGCAGGCAAAGATCTCCGCCAGCGCCTGCAAACTCTGCGCTTCGCTAATACCGTGCAAGGCATTTGGGTAGGGCGCATGAAATATTTCAGCCGGAAAGGGGCCGAATTTATGCTTATAAGGCACATTTTTTCCGGTCAAGCCCATGCTGTAATGGGTACGGCCATGGAAGCCGCCTTTAAAAGCGATAACGCCGCTACGGCCAGTATATGCCCGGGCGATCTTAATGCTGTTTTCAACCGCCTCGGCGCCAGTGCTAAGAAAAATACTCTTTTTCGGCGTATCCCCCGGCGCCCGTTGATTCAACTGCTCCGCTAATGCCACAAACGCCTCATAGGGAGTGACCATGGCACAAGTATGAGTAAACAAATGCAGTTGCTGCTCTACGGCGGCGATCACCCGCGGGTGACAATGCCCTGTATTATTAACCGCGATACCGGCACCCAAATCAATAAAGCGCCTACCCTCTTGGTCCCAAAGTTCAGCATTTTTTGCCTTAGCGACAAACACTGGGCAGCTATTTCCCATTCCCCGTGCGATAGCTTGGTTCTTGCGCGTCTGCAGCGCCGCATTTGCACTCATCTGCTACTCCCCAACACTTAGTGAAGTGATCCCATACAGAGATATTTGATTTCCATGTACTCATCCAATCCCTGATGACTACCTTCGCGACCCAGTCCGGACTGCTTTACACCGCCAAATGGCGCAACTTCAGTCGAGATAATCCCTTCATTGATCCCCACCATGCCGTATTCCAGTGCGGTCGCGACCTGCCAAATGGTTCCAACATCCCGACTATAGAAGTAACTTGCTAGGCCGTAAGGGGTGTCATTACAGATGGCGATCAGCTCATCCACCGTATCGAAAACACATATCGGTGCCACCGGCCCAAAAATTTCTTCATGAAGAATAGGATTACTATGGTCGACATCAACTAACACCGTCGGCATGAAGCAGCTCTTAATTTCGCCATGCCGTTTACCGCCACAAACGATCTGCGCACCAACAGTGACCGCTTGTTCCACCATCGCTCCGACTTTTATCAGCGCCGCCTCATCAATCAACGGGCCGATTTCGACACCGGCATCGAGGCCGTTGCCCACCTTCAGTTTGCTTACCTCAGCAACGAATTTACTCACAAATTCATCATGCACAGTACGGGCGACATAAAAACGGTTGGCACAAACACAGGTTTGACCGGCGTTACGAAATTTGCTCTCCATTGCACCTTTCACGGCGGCGTCGATATCGGCATCGGCAAACACCACAAACGGTGCATTACCGCCCAACTCCAAAGACAAGCGTTGCAGTTGCGACGCACTTTGCGCCATTAAGATTTTGCCGACCCGGGATGAACCGGTAAAAGAGAGCTTTCGAATATCTGGATGATGACAAAACTGTTCACCGACCATCGCTGCATCATGGCTACAAACTAGCGCAAACAGCTCCCGAGGGATCCCCGCACGATAGGCCAACTCTGCCACGGCATAAGCACACAGCGGTGTATTGACCGCCGGTTTACAAACAAATGCACAGCCCGCTGCCAGTGCCGGCGCAGCTTTACGGGTGATCATCGCAATGGGGAAATTCCATGGCGTTATCGCCGCAGCCACACCGACCGGTTGCTTCAGTGTCAGTAGTTGTCGGCCATTCACTGGGGCGGGTATGACATCACCATACGCCCGTTTGCCTTCCTCACTAAACCACTCGACAAAGGCAGCACCATACTTCACTTCGCCTCTGGCCTCTGCCAGAGGCTTGCCCTGCTCCAACGTCATGATCAGGGCTAAATCGTCTTCCGCCCCTAGGATCAAATCAAACCAGCGCCGTAACAGAGTACCGCGCTGCTTGGCGCTTTGTTTCGCCCATGCCACTTGTGCCTGCTTCGCCTCAGCGATCACCCGCTCAATAGTCGCCGCCGAATCATCTGTGATCGCACAGAGCTGCTGACCGTCCAATGGGTTGCTGATAACGATCTCGTCCGACTGACTGCCCGGCGTAAACGCCCTGTTTAATAGGCTGGGGTCACGCAGGTTTTCTATCCATTTCATGGTGATACCCTTCTACACATAATGAGTGAGCACTCAATCACTTCACCATTGCCATCCGTTAGCTAAGGCGAATGACTCAGCTAACATCAGGTAATGCTCTCTCGGTAGGCAAACAAAAAACCAGCGAGATGCTGGGAATTTGAGAGTAAGTATGGCACTCAGTTAACGTGGCTGGTGGATTTTTCAGCTCGATCCTATCTGTTTAGTTCACTTCGGGTTAGCGTTTGTTCAGAGTCAGTTGATACAGTGCTAAATCCAACCAGCGGTCAAATTTAAACGCCGATTCGGTCAGTGTGCCGGCGTGGACGAAGCCGAGCTTTTCGTGCAAACGAATACTGGCGGAATTGTCGGCATCAATGGCGCCAACCAACACATGCACCGACTGCTGCTCTGCGCGCTTAATCAAAGCCCGCAAGAGCAGCTCCCCTAACCCCAGCCCCCGATGCTGCGGGTGAATATACACGGAATGTTCCATGGTCTGATTGGCTGCGGGTTTGTCACGAAACAGGCCGTAACTGGCAAAGCCCTGTAGGTAACCTTGCTCATCAACGGCACCAATAACAGGATGTCCGGCTGTTAGCTTGTGTTGAAACCATTGCGCGATATCCCCTTCACTGCGCGGCTGATATTCGTACAGCGCGGTGGAGTTGAGGATCGCATCATTGAAGATCTCTCTGATCACCGCGCCATGCTCACTCATGTTGCAATCAACCAGCTTGGCAGCGGGGCTTGCCGCATAGGCATCGTGTGGTGGTAAAGGCGGTAAGGCTGACGACATAACTATTCCGGTGATTTATACGGCGAACAGATCAGACACAGCTTAACAAACTCATCGAGTTACCGGCAGTGGCTTATGTTTGGGCAGTGCAACGGAGATGGCTGCAGTCATCAGCAAGAGCCCCACCGAGAACCAGAGGCACGCCGCTAACCCCCAATATTGATATATAACGCCAGATAAAACGGTCCCTAGCAGTCGTCCCATGGCATTGGCCATGTAGTAAAAACCAACATCCAGCGACACACCATCTTCGCCAGCATAGCTAACGATCAGGTAGGAATGCAGAGACGAGTTCACTGCAAAGACCGCACCAAAGGCCAGCAGGCCGATTACAATCACCCACTGTGGCTGCCAGCCCGCTTGCACTGAGACAGCCACCCCAGTGGTTACTATCGCTAACAAGCCAGCCCAGACTAGGGCTGAGTGGCCATCGGGTACCCGGCTTTGCGCCTTGCCCGTTAGCTTAGGTGCCACACTTTGCACCAGACCATAAGCGATGACCCAGCTGGCCATAAAGCCACCAACCCAGAGGTGGCTCCAACCAAACACGCTACCCAGATAAACCGGTAACGCCACCACAAACCAGACGTCTCGCGCAGCAAACAAACAGAGCCGGGCAGCGGATAAGATATTGACGCTGCGGCTTTTCGAAAAAATCTCGGTGAATTTGGGTTTGCGCTTAGTTTTGCCTAAATCTTTTTGCAACAGCATCAGGCTGGCTATCAGCACCAAACACAATACGCCAGCCATCAAAAACATTGAGCCACGAAAACCGATCCATGCCAGCAATGCACCACCAATAAAGAAGCCGATCCCTTTCAGCGCATTTTTCGAGCCAGTCAGGATCGCCACCCATTTGTAGAGCGTCCCCTGCTGGCCATTAGGCACCAACAGTTTAATGCTGCTTTTGGCGCTCATTTTATTGAGATCTTTGGCAATACCGGAAAAGGCCTGCGCCAGCATCACCAAGGGCACCGTTAGCCAGCTGTCTGGCACGGTTAACATCATTAACGCCAGCACCTGCAATGCCAAACCGACATTCATGGTGCGATTTAACCCTAACCGCGCCCCCAACCAACCACCGACAAGGTTGGTCACCACACCAAAGATCTCGTAAAACAGGAACAGCATCGCCACCTGCAGCGGCGTGTAACCCAACCCATGGAAATACAACACCACCAACATACGCAACGCGCCGTCGGTCAAGGTGAAATTCCAATAGTTGAAAGTGACAACCAAGTACTGCCGCACTTCGCTAGATAGCTGCTTTATCATCTGAGAACTGCCCGTTAGCCCGCCAAGCCGACTTTGCGTACTAACTCAGCGGTACGCGTGGCATACCCCATCTCGTTGTCATACCAGGCATAAATTTTTACCATGCGATTTTCGACCACCATAGTGGAGAGCGCATCGACAATGGTCGAACGCTGGTCGCCTTTGTAATCGATCGACACCAACGGCCGCTCTTCATAGCCCAAGATACCCGCCAACTCATTCTCGCTGGCCTCTTTCAGCAAGGCATTAACCTCTGCCACTGACGTATCCCGCGCCACATCAAACACCATGTCGGTCAGCGACGCGTTAGCCAACGGCACGCGCACCGCATGACCATTAATTTTACCTTTTAACTCAGGGAAAATTTCAACAATGGCGGTCGCTGAGCCGGTGGTAGTTGGGATCAGCGACATACCGCAAGCGCGCGCTCGACGCAGATCTTTGTGCGGTGCATCCAATATAGTCTGGGTATTAGTGAGGTCGTGGATCGTGGTCATCATGCAGCGCTCAATACCGAGCTTTTCATGAATAACCTTGATCACGGGCGCTAGGCAGTTCGTCGTGCAGCTAGCGGCGGTCACGATAGGGTGCTGCTCAGGATCGAAAATATGCTCGTTCACACCCACCACGATGTTGGCGATACCCGGCTCTTTTACCGGCGCAGACACCACAACCCGCTTCACGCCTTGGGCCAGATATTGCTGTAAAACTTCAGTACTGCGATGCACGCCGGTGGCTTCCAGCACCACATCACAACCAGACCAATCCACATCAGCAATATCACGCTGCTGCGTGCATCTGATCGGCTTACCATCGATGACCATATTGTCGCCATCGGTAGCCATCAGATGATCCCAGCGCCCCTGCACTGAATCAAACTCCAGCAGATGCGCCAAGGTGGCGGTATCACCGGCCACATCATTGATCTGCACAAACTCTAACTCAGGCCAATCATAAGCCGCGCGCAAGGCCAAACGGCCAATACGGCCAAATCCGTTAATGCCTACCTTAATCGTCATGTTGCCATCCTTTTTCAAAACAGATTCGTGTCATTTAGTTCGTGGCGTCGGTGCGAAACCAGTGCCTTGTGCGGTTGGCAAATGCCACCAGTGAAAGCATTACCGGTACTTCCACCAGCACCCCTACCACCGTCGCCAACGCCGCCCCGGAATGCAGGCCAAACAGCGAAATCGCCACGGCCACTGCCAATTCAAAGAAATTTGAGGTTCCGATCATGCACGCTGGCGCGGCAATGTTGTGGGGCAGCTTTAACCGTTTAGCAAGGTAGTACGCGATGGCAAAAATGCCATAGGTTTGCAGCATCAATGGGATGGCGATTAACACAATCACCTGCGGCTTGGCCAAAATGGTTTCCGCCTGAAAACCAAATAGCAGAACCACGGTTGCCAGCAAACCAACTATCGACCAAGGCTTCAACATCCCACTAAATTGCTGCAAACGCTGCGGTTGTTGATCGCAGTGCAGCAATTTCCGCGTCACCACGCCCGCCACCAGCGGGATCACCACATACATCAACACTGATAACAGCAGCGTTTCCCAGGGCACATGAATATCTGTTACGCCCAGCAGAAAACCGGCAATGGGTGCAAATGCAAACACCATGATCAGATCATTCACCGACACCTGCACTAGCGTGTAATTAGCGTCGCCTTTAGTCAGCTGACTCCAGACAAATACCATGGCGGTACAAGGCGCAACGCCCAGTAACACCATGCCGGCGATGTAAGCCGTCGCATCAGCCTCTGGTACTAAGCTGGCAAAAAACACTCGGAAAAATAACCAACCCAATGCCACCATGGTAAAAGGCTTAATCAGCCAGTTAATCACCAGTGTCAGTAACAGTCCTTTCGGGCGCTTGCCGACATCTTTAATGGCGGACAGATCCACTTGTACCATCATCGGATAGATCATGATCCAAATAAGCACCGCCACCAGCCAGTTAACATGGGCATACTCCCAACCTGCCAATGTGGCAAACAGATCAGGCATGACAACGCCCGCAACCACACCGGCAACAATCGCTAGTCCTACCCAAAGCGTTAAGTAACGTTCAAATATACCCACGTTAATAGCCTCTTAGTTGCAGCACTGCTGAACCCGTTCAGGGCGGTCACCCATCGCTTTCAGCCGTGCTTTTTCATTATTAATCAGTGCAGGATTACCGATCCGTGTGGTTGCCAGTACATGCACAGCCCATGGCGGCAAGGCATCACTCAAGCGATAAAAAACCCATTGCCCCTGACGCTTATCTTGCAACACGCCCTGCTTACGCAGCTGAGCCAGATGGCGGGATATTTTCGGTTGTGAAAGTTGCAACGCCGTGACCAACTCGCAAACACACAGCTCGCCTTCATCCTGCAGCAACATCAATATCGACAAACGAGTAGAGTCCGTCAGCGCCTTAAAGAATTGGTCGGCTGACAGATCGGAGGATTGCGGCAGTGGTTCGTTTGCATCAGTGTGCTCCCCCCGATTGCCACGCAGGGGCGCTGTATAGCTGTGCAACAACACGGCCACTCGCTGCTGAATATCGGCAAAGGCGTTGGCAAATGCCAGACTATCGCTGGCAATTTTGGGGTCGCTGATATCCCAGTGCAACTGCGCTACCGCTACTGGCAATGCACCACACTCCTGATTCGCTTCATTGCACAGGGTAATAATCAGGTCAAAATCATCGAAGCAATAGTCCGTTAGCGGTTGGCTGCGCAAGCGATTAACGTCAACGCCCTCAGCCTGCAATAACGTCAGCGCTCTGGGATCGATCGGCTCTGGCGCCGTTCCGGCACTGGCCACCTCAAATTGTTCAGCGCCAATATGGCGCAGCCAAGCTTCAGCCAGTTGGGAACGGGCTGAATTGCCGGTACAGAGAAACAGTACCTTGGCTCGCTGACGCTGACATTGATTAACGGGCATGGGACTATTTAAACCTTCAAGCTACATATGGACTTCCATATATACGGTATTCCATATATTAGTTATGGATACCTCATCCGTCAATGACAAATGCCCGCAACACGGAAATAAACATCACTGGCGTCTAACAACGACAGCCGACAAATAGTCCGAAAAAATGCAGCAAGCTCTCTTGCTGCGGTAAGTTGGCGTTTTAGGTTGGGATATTTTTACTGGAGCTGTGTCATAAAAATTTACAGCACTTGATGGTATGCTCAGCCTAATCCTAGGCCGCTATATTCGATTCATGCCTGTAGTAACATCATTAGCACTACCTACACTGTTGCCACTGTTGGCTCTATTCCTGATCGCACCGCTATCAGGATTAAGCTTGGACTATCAGCAACTCTTAAAGTGGTTACCTTATCCGCTGTTTATCATGGCTGCGGGGCTTGGTCACATGTATAGCTTGGGCAGACCAGTCGCCCTCGCTTTAATTCTGACTGCCAGCTACTTAGTGCTGCAGGGGCCGCTGCAAAGCAACCTGTCGGTGATACCCACGCATCAGCTATTTGTACTACTCACACTGTTGCTGCCTTGCTCGCTGCTTACCCTCTCTTTTCTACCGGAATCTGGCTCGCTCAACCGTCGCTTTGTTCTGCTGTTACTGCCCACTGCCGCACTCACCGGTATCGCTGCTATTTTTTGGCAGCCATCGGCAACAGCTCCCAGTGAGTGGCAAACGCTATTTAGTCTACGACCAGCCCCCGCGGTGTTTGCGCCGATATTTAGCCTGTTGCTTGCGGTGGTCATCGCGTTAATCCTGCTATTTCGACAAACATTGCTGCAATGCCCTTGGCAAGGCACGTTGCTCGGCTGTTTAGTTGCAACATCACTGACATGGGCGATGTTCGATAAGACACTTATCTCTAGCCTGATGTTTTGTACCGCTGCGGTGGTGCTAATTTTGTCCGTGCTATTTCAAGGCCACTATTTGGCATTTCGCGATCAATTAACCGGTTTACCGGCACGGCGCTCGTTAGAAAATGCATTTAAAGGGGTTGGACGGCGCTACGTCGTCGCCATGATGGATGTTGATCACTTTAAAAAGTTTAATGACACCTATGGCCACGATGTAGGTGATGATGTGCTGAAGATGGTGGCAGCTCATATCGCGCAGGTCACCGGAGGTGGTACCGCTTACCGCTATGGTGGCGAAGAGTTTACCGTGCTGTTTAAACGTAAAACCTTAGATGATTGCATTGAACATCTGGAGGCCGTACGTGAAGCCATCGCCGACTACTCCTTGGTGATCCGCGACAAAGAGACACGCCCAAAAGACGCTAAAGCTGGCAAGCAGCAACGAGGCCAGGCGATCCGCGGGCAGCGAGTTTCAGTGACCATTAGTATTGGCGTTGCCGAACGTGAGCCCGGTGTCGACCAACCTATGCAGGTATTAAAAGCCGCAGATAAAGCCCTATATAGAGCGAAGCAAGCGGGCCGAAACTGCTTAAAGGCTTAACAATTAGTTGAGTAGCAGAAACACCCATATCCGCAGAAAGCTTCACGCCGCCGAGCACAGTGGGTGTACGACCGCCAAGGATGGCGGAAATGTCGAAATAGCAGGGAGCACTTTTCGACCGTACATCCTGTACACAGTGTGCCCCGCGCAGCGTTTTGGGTATCGTCGCTCCTGTGCATTAGCACACCCCACGAAGTGTACTGGGTGCCATGCACCCGCGACAAGGCTCACCCCGCGCAGCGCAGTGGGTGTACCGTACATCCTGTACATAAAAAAATCCCCGGACAGGCCGGGGACTAAAATAAGGGAATGTTTTTAAAGAAACGGTTTTTGACTAAAACCAAAGCACTTTCTTCACTAGGTAAGAGTGAGCTGTACAAAGAAAGTTCAGAAAATATTTCAAAATATTTCAAAACGCCAAATAGTGTGAAGCAGGTCGCATTAAATCCACTATATTGCGAGCCGTTCCAAAAATAATAATCCAACCCATCACTGTGACATCAGTGCATAGGTGGGAAATTGTAATTTTTTTCTGCCATGTTAGGCTATGTCGCCTTTCAAAACAGACGAAAGCGCTCGCGCCAGGAAATCCGATGAACGCGCCCGGAACTCTCTTTATTGTTTCAGCTCCCTCTGGAGCCGGTAAATCTAGCCTGATTGCTGCACTACTTGCGCGGCACCAGCAGGCCACCATGGAAGTCAGTATCTCCCATACCACCCGACAGGCGCGTCCGGGCGAAGAAAATGGCAAGCACTACCATTTCGTTTCAGTAGCTGAATTCAAATCACTGATCACCGCAGATGCCTTTTTCGAACATGCCGAAGTATTTGGCAACTTCTACGGCACCTCAAAAGTGAACATTCAACAGCGACTGCAGGCTGGCGTGGATATTTTCCTGGATATTGATTGGCAAGGGGCGGAACAAGTTCGCCAGCAGATGCCGGAAGCGAAAAGCATTTTCATTCTGCCACCCTCGCAAGCGATCCTTGAACAACGTTTGAGTCACCGAGGACAAGACAGCGCAGAAGTGATTGCCCAACGTATGACCAAAGCGCGCGCAGAAATGAGTCACTATCCGGAATATGATTTCCTCATTATTAATGATGAATTTGAGAAAGCGCTGGACGATTTAGACGCGATCGTACGCTGTCATGGACTGCGCCGAACTGGACAAGCGATTCGACATAACGATATGCTCAAGCAATTACTGGCAGAATAGGCCTGGATCGGCTAGAATTCGCGCCCTTTTGATAAAACTTCCTCATGACTGGAGAGACAGATGGCTCGCGTAACCGTTGAAGACGCCGTAGATAAGGTCGGTAACCGTTTTGACCTGGTTTTGGTTGCGGCTCGCCGTGCCCGCCAAATTGCTGTTGAAGGCAAAGAAGTGCTGGTCGACGAAGAAAATGATAAGCCAACCGTATTGGCACTACGTGAAATCGAAGAAGGTCTCGTGACCTCATCAACGATGGATCAAGAAGATATCCAAGCCGTGCGTGAGCAGGAAGCAGCCGAATTAGCCGCTGTTGCCGCAATCGCCGAAGGCCGGTTAGGCTAGGCGAACGGTAGGGCAGGCGGCCACGCGTGTACCTATTCGAAGGATTGAAGGAGCAGATCTCTGGATATCTTGAACCTGCTCAAGTGAGCCAGGTTCAGCAAGCCTATATTGTCTCCCGCGATGCCCACCAAGGGCAGATGCGAACAAGCGGCGATCCGTATATTACCCATCCGGTCGCCGTGGCTCGTTTCCTTGCTGATATGCGCCTCGATCACGAGACGCTAATGGCAGCGCTACTTCACGATGTCATCGAAGATACCGAGCTTAATCGTGAAGATCTGGCCGAACTGTTTGGCTCTACGGTGGCAGACTTAGTCGAGGGCGTTTCCAAACTCGATAAGATCCAGTTCGACTCGAAAGAGGAAGCCCAAGCAGAAAACTTCCGCAAAATGATCATGGCGATGGTGGTCGACATCCGCGTCATTCTGATCAAACTGGCCGACCGTACCCATAATATGCGAACTATCTTCGTCCTGCGCCCTGATAAGCGTCGCCGCATCGCCCGGGAAACGCTCGAAGTTTATGCGCCATTGGCAAACCGGCTGGGTATTCATAATATTAAAAACGAGCTGGAAGATTTAGGCTTTCATGCCATGTATCCAGCCCGCTATCGGGTAATTAAAGAAGCGGTACGTAAAGCAGCAGGTAACCGCAAAGAGCTGATGCGTAGCATCAAAGAAGAGATCGAAGGACGTCTGCAGGATGCAGATGTTCCTGGCAAAGCCGTCGGACGCGAAAAACACCTGTACAGCATCTATCGCAAAATGGTCAGCAAAGAGCTGCAGCTGCATGAGGTGATGGATATCTACGCGTTTCGTGTCATCGTCCACTCAATTGATGACTGTTATCGCGTTCTGGGCGTCATGCACCGTTTGTATAAGCCAAGACCGGGACGTTTTAAAGACTATATCGCGATTCCCAAAGCCAACGGTTATCAATCTTTACATACCTCATTAGTTGGTCCCCATGGTGTGCCCGTCGAGATCCAGATCCGTACCGACGATATGGACCAGATGGCAGACAAAGGGGTAGCGGCACACTGGGTTTATAAGCAAGATGGCGATCGCTCAGGCACCACAGCACAAGTTCGCGCACGCCAGTGGATGCAAAGCCTGCTGGAGTTGCAACAAAGTGCAGGCTCCAGTTTCGAATTTATTGAAAACGTAAAAACTGACCTGTTCCCGGAAGAGATTTACGTATTCACCCCAGATGGTCGCATTATTGAACTGCCAGACGGTGCGACACCGGTCGATTTTGCCTATGCCGTGCACTCAGATGTCGGTAACACCTGTGTCGGTGCCCGCGTTGATCGCAAAGCCTTTCCACTGTCACAAAAGCTGAAGAGTGGTCAAACGGTCGAGATTATTACCTCTCCAGGCGCCCGACCGAATGCAGCATGGTTGAATTTCGTCATCACCTCGAAGGCGCGAGCCAAGATCCGTCAGTTACTTAAACGGTTGCGCAGTGAAGAATCGACGGCACTAGGTAGACGTTTAATCAATCATGCATTGGGCGCTAAGCGCCTCGAAGATATTCCTGAAGCGCAGATTGAGCGCGCACTCGAAGCGCTGCGTCAGCCATCCCTCGAAGACCTTCTCAGTGAAGTAGGTTTGGGTAATGCGATGAGCGCCGTGGTCGCTCGACGTTTGTTAGGTGAATTAGACGATGCGTCAGGCACAGACAGAAACCACTTCCCGATCCGTGGTGTCGAAGGCCTGCTGCTTAGTTACGCAAAATGTTGCCATCCGATCCCTGGGGACCCGATTATCGCCCATGTAAGCCCCGGAAAAGGCTTAGTGATCCACCATGAATCCTGCAAAAATATTCGTGGATATGATAAAGAGCCTGAGCGCTATTTTGCTGTCGACTGGGACGAAGCAAGGCTCGATGAAGAGCAATTTCTTGCGGCACTTCGCATAGATATTGTTAACCATCAGGGAGCACTGGCAAAATTGACCGCGCTCATTGCCAATACTGATGCCAATATCCATAGTCTGAGTACTGAAGAGAAAGATGGCCGAATTTATCTCATCCATCTGGTACTCACCATCAGGGATCGTGTTCATCTGGCCGGTGTCATGCGCCGGATCCGCGTGATGCCTGATGTACTAAAAATCAGTCGTAACCGAAACTAAAATAACAATCTTACGAAGGCAAAAAAAATGGCAAAGACCATCATTGCAACAGACAAAGCACCAAAGGCTATCGGCACCTACTCACAGGCAGTTAAAGTAGACAATACCGTTTATCTATCAGGCCAAATCCCTTTAGTACCAAGCTCCATGGAACTGATCAGTGAAGACTTCAGTGCTCAAGTCAGGCAGGTATTCGATAATTTGACCGCCGTATGCGAAGCCTCTGGTGGTTCACTGAACGATATCGTAAAGCTCAATATCTTCTTACTCGACCTAAGCCACTTCGCCACGGTTAACGAGATAATGGCCGAGTATTTCCAACAGCCCTACCCTGCGCGAGCAGCTATCGGTGTTGCCGCATTACCAAAAGCAGCACAGGTCGAAATGGATGGCATCTTAGTCACCGAATAATCCTTTTTCGCAAGGCCGCAGATGCGGCCTTTTCTTTTGTAGATTGATCCATGAACCATTCTCGATTCTCCCGCATATCCGCCCTGCTTGACCGACGCCAGCCCGATCTCACCGTGGTCATGGATGAAGTGCATAAGCCGATGAATATGGCCGCTATAATTCGTAGCTGCGATGCCATTGGCATCCCTAAAGTGCACGCCATCTGGCCAGAAAAATCGATGCGGATCTCTGGCAATACCGCCTCAGGTAGTCAGCAGTGGGTCGACGTTGCTGTTTATCAAGATGCCGAAAGTTGCTTAAGTAAGTTAAAAAGCGAAGGGATGCAGCTTGTGGTGACCCATCTAGATGCCAAAGCTGTCGACTTCCGACATGTGGACTACACACGGCCCACAGCCATTCTTGTTGGTCACGAAAAGTTTGGCGCATCAGAAACGGCTTTGGCCTGCGCCGATCAAACCATAGTGATCCCTATGCTTGGCGCAGTCCAATCACTTAATGTCTCTGCTGCAACCGCGGTGGTACTCTATGAAGCACAGCGACAACGAGAGATGGCCGGCATGTATCAACAACCTAAGCCACTAGACAGCAGGGTACGTCACCGCATGTTGTTTGAATCCTGCCATCCGATATTTGCCAAGCTGTGTAAGAAAAAAGGCCTACCCTACGCCGAGCTGGATGACGACGGTGAGATTATCGCAACAGATGACTGGTGGCAGCAGATGCGAACAAAAAGCAATGGATAGCAGATGAGCGACCTCCGCCAAAGCAAGGCATTAGCGCAGCTGAAAGTGACCGAGCTTAACGGTGTAGGCCCCAAAGTTGCGGAAAAATTGGCGAAGCTAGGGTTGGTGGTGATCCAGGATCTGCTGTTTCACCTGCCCTATCGTTACGAAGACAGAACCCGTATCTACCCTATCGCAGCCCTAATGCCCGGGATCCACGGTAGCGTCTGTGGTGAGATCATCAGTAGCGATGTCACCTTCGGCCGCAAACGCATGCTTAGGGTAAGGATCAACGACGGGGGAGGTTTACTCACCCTACGTTTTTTTACTTTCAGTGCCGCGCAAAAAAACAGTTTTGTTAACGGTAAGTGGGTACGTTGCTTTGGTGAAATAAAACGGGGTCAGCACGGTTTTGAGATCATTCACCCCGAGTACTCCGTCGGCGAGCAAACCACGCTGCACACCATGGAACAGGCGCTTACACCTGTATATCCCACCACCGAGGGATTAAAACAGATCAGCCTGCGTAAGCTTTCAGATCAAGCCTTAGCCATGCTCAGCCGTCACGGCCTGCCGGAATTGATCCCAGCAGACTTGATGGCTCATCCTATTACCCTGAACGATGCTCTCCAGCAACTCCACAGACCGCCACCCGATATTTCATTAGAGCAGTTGGAGTTGGGGCAGCATCCAGCACAACAACGCTTAGCCTTGGAAGAGCTGACCGCACATCAAGTATCTGTACGCCAGCTAAGACAGAAAAGTGATCTACATAAGGCGCAAGCGATCGTAGCTGATGGTCGGCTGCAACAGCAGCTGCTGGCTCAGCTACCGTTCAGCCCAACTAATGCACAGCAGCGGGTGGTGAAGGAAATTACTGCAGACTTAGCTAAAGCTCACCCGATGATGCGGCTGGTGCAAGGCGATGTGGGCTCAGGCAAAACTCTGGTAGCAGCGATGACAGCAGCATTAGCGCTACAACAAGGTGGGCAAGTCGCACTGATGGCGCCAACGGAACTGCTTGCAGAACAACACGCACTAACCTTGGCGACCTGGTTCGAGCCACTAGGGATAAAGCTCGCTTGGTTAGCTGGCAAACTGAAAGGTAAAGCCCGACAAGCGTCACTCGATGCTATCGCCAACGGCGAGGCGCAATTAGTGGTCGGCACCCATGCCATTTTTCAAGAGCAGGTGGTTTTCCACGATCTTATATTAGTGATCATCGATGAACAACATAGATTCGGTGTGCATCAACGCTTAGCATTACGAGAAAAGGGCAACAAATCATCTGGCTACCCCCATCAATTAATCATGACCGCCACGCCCATACCTCGCACCTTAGCGATGACTGCCTATGCCGATCTTGATACCTCGATCATCGACGAGCTGCCACCAGGGCGCACACCGGTTACGACTGTCGCTATACCTGATAATCGCAGAGAGGAAGTTATCTCACGGGTCAGTATGGCATGTAGCGAAGGCAAGCAGGCCTATTGGGTATGCACCCTGATAGATGAGTCTGAAGTGTTACAGTGCCAAGCGGCCGAAGAATCAGCTACTGCACTGCAAGAGCTGCTTCCCCACTTAAATATTGGCCTAGTACATGGGCGGATGAAGGCTGATGAAAAGCAGCAAGTGATGGCGCAGTTTAAGTCTGGTCAGCTGCAATTACTTGTCGCTACCACCGTCATAGAAGTAGGCGTGGATGTACCGAATGCCAGCTTAATGATCATAGAGAATCCAGAACGCTTAGGGTTGGCGCAGCTACATCAACTACGTGGCCGCGTTGGCCGAGGTAGTGTCAGCAGCCATTGTGTTTTGCTTTACCATGCACCGTTGTCAAAAACAGCCACTAAACGTTTAGGTGTACTACGACAAACCAATGATGGCTTTCAGATCGCCCAGCACGATTTAGAGATCCGCGGGCCAGGGGAACTGTTAGGCACCCGGCAAACCGGACTGGCACAGCTTAAAATAGCCGATTTGTTGCGAGATCAGGGCCTCATCCCGATGGCACAGCGGATCGCCGAGCAGCTCCATTCGCGATACCCAGCCTATCTATCACCACTGACGCAGCGTTGGTTACAACAAGAGTTGGATTATGGTGCCGTTTAACAATTACACAAAAAATTAAATATTTCGTTACATTTACCTGTTTTTATTCCGAAAAATCTACATACTAAGTAAAGCTATTCAGAAGAAATAGCTCCTCTTTCCAATGCATGCGGAATAAAAATATGAAAAGGATACTGCTCGTCGGAGCGATGTTGCTGCTGTCTGGCGCTTCATACGCCGCCGAAAACTACGATTTCCCATTCACCGACCCCTTCAAAGCCACCGTATTTGGTACTCCGGCAGCTTATAAGGCTGATCTTCCGAAAGATGATGAGATCAATCGTGAAGTTCTCTCGCTGGATATTTTTCCGGAACGCGAGGTTCCTGAAGTTTTTTGGTATCAAGAAGAATTTGAGTATTCGGTTGTATATCAAGAGAAGCCCGCGCCATTAGTTTTCTCCATCGCTGGTACTGGCGGTAAATATAATGGCGGCAAGATGAAAGCGCTGGAGAAAGCGTTTTTCAAAGCTGGCTACAACGTTATCTCTATCACCTCACCAACCCACGCCAGCTTTATTGTTGCCGCATCAGAATCACAACTCCCTGGCGATTTGGCTAATGACGCGGAAGAGATCTACGGTGTGATGCAAAAAACACTGGCTCACGCAAAAGATGAGCTAGGAGACAAGCTGCAGGTCACTGACTTCTATCTAACAGGTTATAGCTTGGGCGGTGCCCATTCTGCTTTTATTAGCAAGTTAGATGAAGAGAAAAAAGTGTTCGACTTTAAGAAAGTCTTTCTCGTTAACCCCCCTGTTAGCCTCTACAACTCCGTCATCATTCTTGACGGCTATGTTGAGTCGGTCGGCACCGCTGCCGTCAAGCAAACCATAGACAGCATTTTTAGACGCCTCGGCGAAAACGTATCTCATGCTGACCGTGTCGAATTAACCCCCGATTTCATTTATAGAATGTTTGTCGCTGCGGGCGTTGATGATGCAGAGCTGGCACAACTTATCGGCCTAGCCTTTCGCCTCAGCTCAACCGATATGATTTTTGCAATTGATGTGATGCAAAACTGGGGCGCGATTACCTATAAAAACCACGAAATATCTAAACATGAGAGCATCAGCCACTCATTTGCGCGCGGCGCACAAGTGGGTTTTTTGACCTACTTTGAACAAGCCATGGTACCGATAGCTGAAGAGAAAGATCCCAGCATGGATCGCACCCAAATGATCAACCGTCTCAGTTTGACTAGCCTGGCTGGCTATCTGATGTCAGCAGATAAAATTTCTGTAGTCACCAACGCTGATGACATTATCTTAGCAAGCCCTGACCTTGCTTTTCTCACCAAAACCTTTGGTGACCGAGCGAAAATATATCCCTACGGTGGCCACTGCGGCAACATGGACGAAAAAGTCTGGGTTGAGCATATGCTGGCCTTTTTCGCGGCTGAGAAGTGAGCAGGGAGCAAATAATGATGAATAATATGAACCATATACGTAATGCATTGCTCGTTTCTGTTGCTCTGTTACTGGGGGCCTGTAGCGCCACTCCAGAACTAGAAGCTGATGCGGTCGAGCCGAAGTTGCCGATGCCAGCTCCGCCTGCAGATCCAGATGAGAAAGGAATTTCTTACAGTAACGATCCTTGGGAAGGCTTTAACCGTCGCTCCTACTACTTCAATGCCAAAGCCGATGAGTATGTGATCTTACCCATCGTCAATGGTTATCAGTGGATCACTCCTGATATTGTGGAAACAGGCGTAAGCAACTTCTTCAGTAACTTGGGTGAACTGACCACCTTTATGAACTCGGTATTACAGTTAAAAGGTGAGCGGTCAGCGACAACTGCGTTTCGCTTTGTGACTAACACCACCATCGGCTTGCTCGGTGTTTGGGATCCGGCAACAAAGATGGGCGTTTACAAAGAAAGAGAAGATTTCGGCCAAACGCTGGGACATTGGGGCGTAGGTGCTGGACCTTACTTTGTTATCCCTTTACTTGGGCCATCAAGCGCACGTGATGCGTCAGGTCTATTGGTCGACACCTTGGTGTTCAATGCCATCATTAGCGAACTCGACATGAAAAGTGAAGAGGAGTTAGCACTCACTCTGATGCGAGCCATTGATACACGTAAGAATATTCCATTCCGTTATTATGGTTCAGGATCTGCGTTCGAATATGAGCTAATGAGATTCCTATACTTCAACGCACGTGAAATCGCCGTGAAGCGATAATCGTTCTAAACAATAAACATGGCCGCTATCGCGGCCATGTTTGTTTTTTGACCAAGCTATTAAGCTAAGGTATTATCAACGCTGTACAGGAAGTACCACACACGGAAGTAAGGAGTGCACAATGGATATGTGCGTAATCGAGCAAAAAACCCTCTCACTGATACAACATACCGCCTATCGCTGCCTATTTTGGCTGGCCTTAGTCACTTTATTTTCTTTATTTGGTGAAGCCATCGACGGCGCAATTAGCCTGTCGGACCTATCTTTTACTCTCAATTTTGTTATCCCCTGCGCACTGCTGGCATTGGTGTATATCGGCTTAGCACTGATCAGCAACAACTATGGCCAGGAACTGAGACTTATATGGAATGGGGCGCAACTTCAATACGACCGTTATGGCCAGTCACAGATCTTTTTACCTAGCCAGATACGCATGGCCAAACTGGAAGGAAAGGTCACTCCACAGCTGACCTTGTACTTATCAAATACGGACAGTCCGCGTCGACTCTCTTTAGAAGGATTACCTTTAGCCGAATGTGAAGATTTACTACAGCAGCTTTCGTTTCGAATCGAGTCCAGTGAGAAGACGATGTTGCGGTCAAAAGCTGAAGGTGAATCGCTAGCGAATAACGTCAGTTTGGCGTGAAGCCTGCGTAACCCTTGGATAAAAATCGAAATAGGCTAAGCATACCTTTCCCTGCGATTGCCTATTTCTCTTTTAAAACCATATAGTTTGCTTTGTTTATTGGCGAGTCACCTAGTTTTTAACGCTATACTGACTCAATATATCCAAAGATAGTCTTGCCATGAATATTCGTCGTTTAGTTAAATGGACTGCAGCCACCCTCATAGCCGTGCCGATGTTAGCTATCGTGGCTTTCTTGCTTTGGTTTAAAGGGGATTATTATCGTGGTCATTTAGAACGCCTGGTGACAGACAACACACCGATTGCTCTAACAATTAATGCCCCCGTCGAATACTCTCTCACAGATCCCTATCTGATCACTTTGCGCGCCCTTGAATTTAGCTTCAACTCGAAGCCAATTTTGACGCTTGATCGTTTTGCCCTGCGGATTGATGAACTTTCCCTATTAAAACGAGCAGTTGTTATTGAAGGGATCAGCGTAGACAGACCCGCCTTGGATATGAGTCCAGAGCAGTTAGAAGAGCTGCTTGCAGCATTTGCAGAAGGGAAAGAGGCTGAGCCACAAGGCCAACCCAAAGAGGAGTTATTGCTCCCCTTATCAAGTTTGTCCCTGAAACAACTAAATATTGATGGCCTATCACTACGTTGGGAAGATCTTAAGCAACCTATTCGACTTAAAGAGCTCACTCTCGCAATCACCAACTGGCAGGTAATCCAAGAAGCTAAACTGTTACCCACAAATTGGCAGCTAGCGGTCTACCTGTTTGCAGAGGAGGTTACCTGGCAACATGTTTCAGCTGAAGATCTAACGCTGCACGCACTCATGGATGAACACAAATTTCGCATCACAGATGCCAGTGTGCAGATCTTTTCCGGACAAGCGACTCTCGCTTCCAGCACGGTATTAGATGCAGGATTTGCTACCACAATACACAGTGCTACCCTTAAGCAGATAACCTTAGATGACGCCCTGTTTGGCCCTTTACTGTCATTAGAGCAGGACACGAGCAATGCAGAGCCAATACCTGAGCGCCAAGACAAAGATCTATTAGCCACGATTTCACTCCCCATATCCACGTTCAATATTGAAAACCTTGAGATCAGCGAATTAGGTCTAAATAGTGAGATCCTTGGACAAGGATTAGCACTCGACAACTTTTCTCTCGACGCGGGAGATATGGTTCTGGTCAATGATTATAAATTCGATCCCGCAGTGATCAGCGGTACTGTCGAAGCAACATTTGATCGGCTGATATCGCAGCAACATCAACTCGATAATCTTATGGCCGAGCTAGGTTTATCCAACGGTACCCTGCTGTTGAACAAGCTTGAAGCGGAGCTGCTGAATGGTTCGTTAAGCCTTGTGGCAAAAACCCAACTCGCCGACCACCTGCAAACAGAAATCACCTTATTACAATTAAAAGATCTGCAGATTAGCGACACCTTGTGGGCACAAACAACGCCGCCAGCAGATGAAACGGATGAACCAACAGCGACGGTAGACGATGAACCAACGGCAATGCCATTGAAGGGCCTATACATCAAACAAGTCGAAGTTGAGCGCCTGCAATTAAGCTTAACTCAGATGGAGCCCCAGGTAGCTGCAGATTCCCTCAATATGAGCTTAAGTAATTTGGCTCTCATCGAAGATTTTACGCTGGCAACTTACCCCGACCTGTTAGCTTTGCCATTTGCACTAACGCTTACAGGTGCCAACATTTCATCCGCTGATAGGGAGATAGATGCTACAACCATCGCCGTCAAAGGGGGTCAACCGTTTGAAATTTCGAAGTTTAATATTGAGAGTAAGCAAGGCACAGTGGCAGGTCATGGGACCATTGAAACGCAGGACAGTACGTTACCATTTGAACTGACATTGGCAGGAAAGCAGCTGGATCTTACGCTGCTTGATCCTCTCGATACTGGTTACCCTCTGAGCGGCAAAGCACAGCTGGATGCCTCGCTCACCGGCTCGGCAGTTTCCAGCGATGCTATATTAAACTCTCTCACCGGCCCTGTGCATCTGAGCACTGGCCGAGCCACCATGTACAACATCGACGTTGATATGACTTTACAGGGCTTTCTCGACAGTCAGGAGCTCACACTTACCGATGTAGGCGCATTTGCGTTACTTGGCCCCATAGGACTCGCGGTGAGCAAAGCTAGCGCTGTCAGCAGTGCCGCCGCTGGCGCACTGGCAGGTGGAGAAACGCAGATAGCCGAAACGGACATCAATATCAATTTTAACAGCGGAGTAATCGACTTTGGCCCCTCGGCCATCGCCACAGAGAAACACCGCGTTGCCCTTTTTGGCGATATCGATCTACCAAAGCAACGTTTTGACCTATTGCGCACCACCATATTGGATGATGAAGCCTGTGTGCGGCTTGCGCGAAGTATCGATGGCCCCTTCAATAACCCAGATGTGCAGGTCGCCAGTGCTATCACGGGGACGGTAACCGGTCTATTCAGTGGCGCATTCTCGGGCACAGAGAAATACTTTGGCGATGGTTGTGAGCCGGTCTACAGCGGCCCTGTAAAATCACCAAAGCCATTCGATTTCGAAGCGAATGCAGAAAAATTAGTACAGCAAGAAAATGACCTTTTAAAGACACTACCTGCAGCAGCCCAACGTGCCGAAGAGGAGATGCAGAAAGCCATGTTTGAGATTATCCAGCAGGCAAAAGATCAATCAACTGATACCAGCGGATAGCACCAAATATTCTCCTTTAAACTGTGCTGCTAAGGGCTGCTTGCTATCTTCCAGCGTCACCGTCACAGACAGATGCGCCTGCTCGCCGCGTCGCAGCGGGTGCACACTGCCCTCAACTTCCGCTCGACTTACGTAAGCGGTAGGCTCCTCCGTCAGCGGACGCAAATGGCGAATTTCACCGTGGCTTAAAGCGATACTACCGGAAAGCCCTTGCTCTTTAAGCATCATGTAGATCATCCCCCAGCCAGTTAAACAAGCTTGAGAATATGCACTACCGGCAAACAACGTGCCGTGCAGATTAATGTTGGCATTAAACGCGGCACGAGTTTCAAAGCGCTCACCGCTATACTCAATGATCCGGATCCCCAATGCTTGACTGATTGGAATGCCATCACGCCATATTTTTTGTAGTTCCTCACACCAATCAGCGTGGCGGGTACGATCATTCAGTGCAGGGAGTTCCTTCAGCATTTGCTGGTGATGGATCTGGCCAAAATGGGTTGGCCCCTCGCCAACAGCTTGATACCCCTGCTTCTCATAAAATGGCAATGCTTGCTGCCTTGCGTTGAGCACGATACGTTTCAGTCCCAATTCACGCGCTAACTGTTCCAGCGCGAATATCACCTGAGAACCCAGACCACTGCCTCGCATATCGGGATCCACCGCCATATGGCGTAACTGCCCTTCATCTGCACTACTTTGGTAAAGCCGTCCAACGGCACGGGGGAGCCCCTGTTCGTCAACTAACATGCGATGATGGGCGTAAGGATCAAATTCATCCTTTTCCGAGCCCTTCGGCAGCTGAAACGGTGCCCTCATTACTTGCCAGCGAAACTCAAAATAGCGTTCAAGCTCTTCATCTGTCTTTGGCTCAATTAAGGTAAACATGGCCCCGCATCCTTGAACTCGTTTTGCACACCGACACTGATGCACAGTTATATTTGAGCACTTTTTATCCGTGCTTTTGCCGATGGAGTCAATCAATTTGTTTTCTCTGCAGATCACACAGCAATGCGACCGAGTAATCGAGAGCCATGCCACGCTTTCAATGGATAAGGCTTGGTAAGGCCTTATCTCAGGACTATGCTCGGTATCATATGGCAACGTTAGAGCAGATGTTATGAACAACCCGCAAGATCGATCGAACCAAGGTTTACTGCAGTTTTTTCTTTCGAACAAACAGCCTTTTGCCATAGCGACATTGAAAGTAAGAGAGATCGTTAACTTTCAAGCTCTGACCCAGTTGCCCCACAGTCACCCAGCTATCCTTGGCGCAACAACATTACGCGATGAAACCATCTCTATCATAGATATGGCGATGGCTATCGGTTATCCGCCGGTCGCAGAGGAAGACCTAAAGAACTGCAGTATTATCGTGACGGAATTCAGCCGTAAACAAACCGGCTTTCTGGTGCGAGGGATCGACAAAATCATCGAAGCCGAGTGGCAAAAAATTGCTGCGCCGCCCGCTAGTTTGGGGGCACAAACCTATATCACCGGCGTGATAAGAAGCGATGCAGGACTTGTTCAAATCATTGATGTTGAAAAGATCTTAGAAGAGATTGAGCCACCGGAAAGCGGCTCAGTCTCAACCGATTACGGCACGGAAGATCTGGCTCCTTTGGCAGATAAGAGCATACTGTTAGTAGATGATTCCCTCGTCGCCAGAAAGCAGATATCTCATGCATTGGATGATGTAGGTGCTTCATATTTTGTTACCAACAATGGCCATGAAGCGTTGGCTTTCTTGCAGGAGATGGCCAATGAGGGTGGCGCGGTAGACATTGTTGTCAGTGATATCGAAATGCCACTCATGGATGGTTACGAACTGACCCGAGAAATTAGACGAGACCCACGTTTGAGTAAAGCCTATGTCATTCTGCATACCTCCCTCTCCAGCACCATCAGTATGGATCAGGCAAAAGATTGTGGTGCAGACAAAGCTTTAACCAAGTTCAATGCCAACGATCTGATCCACACCATGCTGGAAGGTGCACGGCACGGTCGACAAAGTTAAAGTTGCAGTGAGAAGGTAACAGGACCATCGTTTTGTAGGCTGACTTGCATATCTGCACCGAACTGGCCTGTCGCAGTCGTTACACCGAGCTGTCGCAACTGGGTAACGAAACGCTGATAGAGTCGTTCCCCTTCGGCAGGTATCGCAGCGGAGCTAAAGCTCGGTCGCAGGCCTTTTCGCGTATCAGCGGCAAGCGTAAACTGAGAGACGACAAGTATCTCTCCACCGCTTTGCAATAGGCTGAGGTTCATCTTCCCAGCATCATCCTCAAACACCCGATAGTCAATCACCCGACGCGCAAGCTTGTCGCAACCACTATCGGTATCACCTTTTTCAACACCTAAAAACAGCAGTAGCCCAGAATTAATCGCCCCAACCGTTACACCATTCACTTCAACGCGAGCGAACTTTACCCGCTGGATCAGCGCTATCATTCTGCTTCATCATCCTTTTGTTTTGATTCGGCTTCCAACTCGCCAAGCGCTGCAGTCAATTCAGCGCCAAGCAATACAACGCTCCACGCTAAGTAAATCCAGATGAACAGCAAAGGAATCGCAGCAAGTGCGCCGTATATCGCCTCATAAGAGGGGAAGTGAGTAACATACAGAGCGAAACCTTTCTTGGTCAATTCAAATAACACAGCCGCCAATACGGCACCTGCGAGGGCATTGCGAAAACGAACAAAGGTGTTCGGCACGAGCGTATAAAGAATAATAAAAGCACAAACGGACAACAGAAAAGGAAGAAAGCGCAACACCGTTGGTAACATGCCGCCAATCGCACTATCACTAAATATTTTTAAGGAAACTAAATAGGAGGTCACGGCAATACTAGAGCCGATGAGAACAGGCCCTAAGGTCAGCACCATCCAGTAGATAGAGAAGGAGATAATCGTCCTGCGCCCCCCAGAGATCCGCCAGATACGATTCAGTGTCTTATCGATAGCGGATATCAATAGCAGTGCCGCTGCGACCAAAAAGCCTATCCCTATCGCGGTCATTCGCTTGGCATTCTCTGCGAAACCGGTCAGATGCTGACGCACCGCGTCACCAGACGCGGGGACAAAGTTATTAAATACAAAGTCTTCAATTTGCCCCTGCACCGACTGAAACACCGGAAACGCAGAAAACACAGAGAAGGTCACGGCAACCAAAGGAACCAGAGACAGCAAGGTAACGTACGCAAGATAGCCCGCCACCATAGTGATCTCATCTTGCTGGATCCGCTTTCGAATATGTAACAACAGAGTGACTGCCTTGTCGACATACGCTCGCAGCGATTGGATCAATTCTTTACGATTAATCGGTTGCATACCCTTGCCATCTCCTATCGTAGGAGTCTAAAGTCTTAGCTGTTAGTCATATACAATAGCAAATTCAGACGGTTAATAATCTACTTAACGGTCACAGAACGTAAGGAGCTTTTATGTCAGGTCAAGGATCAGGAGGCAATGTACTTGCCGCTATCTGTAGTTTTTTTATTCCCGGATTAGGCCAATTGGTTCAAGGACGCATTCTGGCCGCACTGCTGTTCTGTGTCTTTATCTTTGCCGGTTATGCAACCGCGTGGTTGATTGTGCCGGGTATCATCGCATTAGTCCTGCACATCTGGTGCATCGTTGACGCCGCCATGTTCAAAGCCAGTGGCGAGTAAGCAGATGACGATACTTAAAGCCCTTTGTCTAACTTGTTGTTCCCTGCTTTTTGTCTGTGGGTGTGAATCAACCTATTACGCCACCATGGAGCAGGTGGGTGTGCACAAACGCGACATACTTAAAGACCGTGTCGAAGAAGCTAAAGAGGCGCAAGGTGAAGCGCAACAGGAGTTCAAAGATGCGTTAGAGCAGTTCTCCGTGCTGGTCAATTTTGATGGTGGTGAGCTGCAGGATATGTACGAGCAGACAGAAGACGCCTACGAAAGCAGTGCCGATGCAGCAGCAGAAGTCACAGAGCGTATTGATGGCATAGAGACTGTTGCAGACGCTTTATTTGATGAGTGGGATGACGAGTTAACACAATATACTAACGCCAATCTCAAACAACAAAGCGCGCAAAAACTTAAAGCAACCAAACGCCAATACACTAAGTTACTCAAATCCATGCGTCGTGCCGAAAGTAAAATGGCGCCGGTGCTCGCTGCACTTAAAGACAACACGCTTTATTTGAAGCATAACCTTAACGCGCAGGCTGTGGGTTCACTGAAGGGTGAGTATCAACGAATAAAGAAAGACACCGATCTTTTGATATTAGAGATGAACAAAGCGATCTCTGAATCTGAAGCATTCATCGCCACGCTAAAATAGGCATGAAAGCAAAAAAAAGGGTAACCATTCGGCTACCCTTCTAACTCCACTAACGCTGCTACTTATTCAGCAACGTTGCGTGCAGCACGCTTACGTTCATTTTCTGTTAACAGCTTCTTACGCAAGCGGATGTGATTAGGCGTCACTTCAACCAGCTCATCGTTGTCGATAAACTCCAACGCTTGCTCAAGTGTCATCTTAATTGGCGGACTCAATACCTGCGCTTCATCCGTACCAGACGCACGAACGTTGGTCAGCTGCTTACCTTTCAACACATTCACCGTCAGGTCGTTAGAACGGTTATGAATACCGACTAATTGGCCTTCATACACTTCGGCCGCATGCTCAGTAAATAAGCGTCCACGCTCCTGCAGGTTAAACAGTGAATAGGTCAATGCTTTACCTGTCGCATTGGAGATCAAGACGCCATTCATCCGCTGACCAATAGTGCCACCTTTATGTGGACCATAGTGATCAAAGGTGTGATACAGCAAACCTGAACCAGAGGTCAGAGTCATAAACTCGGTCTGGAAGCCAATTAAGCCGCGGCTAGGGATGATGAAGTCCAAACGCACGCGCCCCTTACCATCAGGCTGCATGTTGGTCATCTCAGCTTTACGCAAGCCAAGTTGCTCCATCACTGAACCCTGGTGAGGCTCCTCAACATCAACCGTCATAGTTTCAAACGGTTCTTCTAACTGACCATCGACTTCACGCAAGATAACTTCTGGACGCGATACGGCCAGCTCGTAACCTTCTCGGCGCATATTTTCAATAAGGATCGCCAAGTGAAGCTCACCACGACCAGACACACGAAACTTATCCGGGTCCGGCATCTGCTCTACACGCAGTGCAACGTTATGAACCAGCTCTTCTTCCAGACGGTCAAGGATGTTACGTGACGTGACATATTTACCATCCAAGCCAGCAAACGGAGAGGTGTTTACCTGGAAAGTCATGGTCACTGTTGGTTCATCAACACTGAGCGGTGGTAATGCTTCAATCGCACTCGGATCGCACAGAGTGTCAGAGATCTTAAGTTCACCAAGACCTGTGATAGCGATGATGTCACCAGCAGCAGCATCTTCGACTTCATGTCGCTCTAATCCAAGATAACCCAGTACCTGGCCCACTTTACCATTGCGCTGCTTACCGTCAGCACCAACGATAGTTACCTGTTGATTTGTCTTAACGCGGCCTTTGGTTATGCGACCAACACCGATAACACCAACATAGCTAGAGTAGTCCAGCTGTGAAATCTGCATCTGGAACGGCGCATCCTGAGTCGCTTCTGGGGGGGCAACCTTTTCGACGATAGTTTCAAACAGCGGCGTCATATCATCACTGGCGTCGTCCACTTCTAACGTGGCAAAACCATTAAGAGCTGAAGCATAGACAATCGGGAAATCTAGCTGCTCATCAGTGGCACCTAAGTTATCAAACAGGTCAAACACCTGATCGATAACCCAGTCAGGACGAGCACCTGGGCGGTCAATTTTGTTAACAACGACAATGGGCTTGAGTCCCTGAGCAAACGCTTTTTGCGTTACAAAGCGGGTTTGCGGCATGGGGCCATCAACAGCATCAACCAATAGCAGTACAGAATCTGCCATTGACAATACACGCTCAACCTCACCACCGAAGTCAGCGTGTCCAGGAGTATCGATGATATTAATATGATAGTCGTTCCAATGGATGGCGGTGTTCTTAGCCAGGATCGTGATCCCACGCTCCTGCTCCAACTCGTTGGAGTCCATCACACGCTCACCATGATTGGCACGTTCGTTAAGGGTACCCGACTGCGCTAACAGCTTATCAACCAAGGTAGTTTTACCATGGTCTACGTGGGCAATAATGGCGATATTACGTAGCTTCTCGATCACCTGAGGCCTTCCATCTAATAAGGGTGGTCTTTACAAAGGGCGCCTATTGTATAGGCGACGTGACTTAAATCCCATTTTTTAATCGTGCAAAAGATAGTCAAAAATGGATATTTTGCATCTATAATCAATATTTCCTTTATAAACAAAGGGTTAAAAATCACCTTTGATATTTATTTTTATAAACGGCAATCAACTTGAAAGAAGTTAGATTTCTCACTAACCAAAAGTGTGATATCTGTATACCCCTCTTTACGTTATGGGATATAGCACCAGATTGGCACTATGCACCACTGTGGTGCAGCGGTGCGCAATTACAGTGCAAGATCTATCACCTTTAGATCCCAGAAAAGTAAATTAATTGTTTTAAAACAGCCACATAATATAGTGGCACGAATTTCGCTTTTGAAGCGCAAGCTTCAATATATCTAAACATTGACACCGGAGGATGAACTAGGATGTCAGTCGCAAATGTTCTCGAACTGATTAAATCAGAAGAAGTAAGATTCATTGATCTGCGTTTTACCGACACAAAAGGTAAAGAGCAGCACGTGAGTATCCCAGTAAGCCAAATCGACGAAGAGTTCTTCGAAGAGGGCAAGATGTTCGATGGCTCATCGATCTCTGGCTGGAAAGGCATTAACGAATCAGACATGGTACTGATGCCTGACGTATCAACTGCGGTATTAGACCCATTCTCAGAAGAGTCTACGTTAATCGTCCGTTGCGACATCTTAGAACCAGATACATTGGCTGGCTACGACCGTGATCCACGCTCTGTTGCCAAACGTGGTGTTGAATACCTGAAATCAACTGGCATTGCCGACGATGTGTTCATCGGTCCTGAGCCAGAGTTCTTCATGTTTGATGATGTTCGCTTCCACACCGACATGAGCGGTAGCTTCTATAAGTTAGATTCAGAAGAATCTAAGTGGAACAGCGGTAAAGAATATGCAGACGGCAACCTGGGTCACCGCCCAGGCGTAAAAGGCGGTTACTTCCCTGTACCTCCTGTAGATTCAGGTCACAACATCCGCTCAGCAATGTGTATCGTGATGGAAGACATGGGCTTGGTTGTTGAAGCTCACCACCATGAAGTTGCTACCGCTGGTCAGAACGAAATCGCATGTAAGTTCAACAGCTTGGTTGAAAAAGCTGATGAAGTTCAGATCTACAAGTATGTCGTACACAACGTGGCGCACCTGTATGGTAAGACTGCGACCTTCATGCCTAAGCCAATCGTTGGTGACAACGGTTCAGGCATGCACGTTCACCAGTCTTTGAGCAAAGGCGGAGAAAACATCTTTGCTGGTGACAAGTACGGCGGTCTGTCGCAAGAAGCGCTGTGGTACATCGGTGGTATCATTAAGCACGCTCGCGCGATCAACGCATTCGCGAACGCTTCAACCAACTCCTATAAGCGTTTGGTTCCAGGCTTCGAAGCTCCTGTTATGCTGGCATACTCTGCACGTAACCGTTCTGCTTCTATCCGTATCCCTGTGGTACCGAGCCCGAAAGCACGTCGCATCGAAGTTCGTTTCCCTGATCCAACTGGTAATCCTTACCTGTCATTCACAGCGATGTTGATGGCTGGCCTAGACGGAATTAAGAACCAGATCGATCCAGGCGAAGCAATGGACAAAGATCTATACGACCTGCCAAAAGAAGAAGCGTTGGCCATCCCAACTGTTGCAGCTTCACTGGAAGAAGCTCTGGCTGCACTCGATGCTGACCGTGAGTTCTTGACTGCTGGCGGCGTAATGAGTGATGACAGCATTGACGCATACATCGCGTTGAAGCAAGACGAAGTTGAGTTGCTGAACTCAACGACTCACCCTGTAGAATTCGACATGTACTACAGCGTGTAAGTAAGTTGACCATCCTCACAAAAGCCCACTGAAAAGTGGGCTTTTTTTTCGACAGCGCTTTTTGATGGTGACAAACTAGTCGATCCCAAATATAGTAAGAGATATGTAGGAAAAAGGTGAAAAGTTATGGTCGTAAAACGCATCGCCTTGCTCTTGTGTCTGTTAGGTGCAGCAACCGCTCACGCGGGTAAACTCTACACATGGAAAGACGCTAACGGTGTCGTCCACTACTCAGATAAACCAGTGCAAGGGAACAAAGCACAGCAGGTGCAACCTAAGGTTGGCACTAATGTGATCCCTCGATTGAATGATGGTGTTATCGAAACGAATAAAGGCCCGGAAGGCAAAACTTCGTTCAAGGTATCTATTCGTTCGCCCCACAATGAAGCTACAGTCCGTGACAACATGGGCCGGCTTTCTGTCGTTGGTCAGGTCGAACCTGAGATCCAAGACGGCTACAGCTATCGTCTTAAAGTCAATGATCAAGTACTAGGCACATCTGAAGATGAACCAGTATTTCATTTGATGAATGTTAATCGCGGCGAACATAAATTAAAGTTAGAACTGCTAGATCAAAGAGGCAAGGTTATTGCATCCTCCCCGGTACGGATCATTTATCTGCACCGCGCCTCGGTATTACAAGCTCGCTAAGCACAAGGAAAGTGCAGCAAGCTGAGTAAAGTGCTAGAGTGCAGGTGCATTCGCACCAAATTGGTGCGACACATGGGGAAGACGCACCGTGCTCTCACAGCAGAACGGATCACATCAGAACGCCTTGTCAGGGGTGACAACCACCCTGCTAGATGTTCTCAGCACCGCTATTATTCTTCTCGATCACCACTTGGTCATTCGTTACATCAATTCGGCGGGCGAACAATTACTTGAACAAAGTTCCCGTCGGCTGATTGGCGAACCGCTACCTAAGCTATTTGAACACCTCTCTCTCGATATCCAGCTGATCAACGAGACACTGACCCTTGGCAACAGCTTTACAGACAGCGACGTCTCAATGGTTAAACAAGATGGCATCCACATCGCGGTTGATGTCACGGTCTCTCCTTTTGAACGCGGCGACCAACGCTATGCTCTGCTCGAACTTAAGCAGATCGATCAGCAAAAGAAAATCAGCCATGAGCTTTATCAGGCCAGCCAACAACAAGCAGCAAGGGAGCTCGTCCGAGGCTTAGCTCATGAAATTAAAAACCCACTAGGTGGGTTAAGAGGCGCAGCGCAGCTACTGGAAAAAGAGCTACCAAGCCCAGAGCTAAAAGAGTTTACCGGCGTGATCATAGAGCAAGCTGATCGGCTTAGAAATCTAGTCGATAGGCTGCTTGGACCACAACGTCCCTCTACCCATAAGTCCCATAATATTCATATGGTGCTAGAGAAAGTTTGCCAATTAGTGAACATGGAAGGCTTAGATCAGTTAGTCGTCAACCGTGACTATGATCCAAGCTTACCCGATATCGAAATGGATCCAGAACAGCTCGAGCAAGCCGTTCTGAATATCGTTAAGAACGCCGTTGAGGCGATGCATGGCAAAGGCACAATCAACGTTTCAACCCGCTCAGCCAGCCAGATAACTCTGAACGGCGAACGCTACAGACTGGTTGCCGAAATAAAAATCACAGACAACGGCCCTGGTATCCCTCCAGCCCTGCAAGACACTCTGTTCTACCCCATGGTGACAGGAAAGGCTGACGGGACAGGGCTTGGCCTCTCCATTGCACAAACATTGATCACACAACACAAGGGCCGCATTGAATGCATTAGCTGGCCCGGACACACCGAATTCATTATTCACCTGCCAATCAGGAAATAAGGGAGCAGTATGACTGACGCACAGGTTTGGATCGTCGATGACGATAGTTCAATTAGATGGGTACTTGAACGCGCTCTCGCAGCAGCAGAAATTAATGTAAGTAGCTTTGAATCAGGCGAGGATGCGCTGCAACAGCTCCGCTATCAGACCCCAGATGTCGTTCTGTCTGACGTGCGCATGCCAAATATGGATGGCCTGACGCTGTTAGACAGGATCCATGATGTCGGATCGGATATTCCCGTGATCATCATGACTGCACATTCTGATTTGGATAGCGCGGTTTCGGCCTACCAAAGTGGTGCATTCGAATATCTGCCGAAGCCCTTTGATATCGATGAGGCTGTCGCTTTGGTGCAACGCGCCATCACACACAGCCAAGAAAATCGCCGCAGTCGCCGTCGCCGTGAAGTTGAAATACCAGAAACCGAGATCATAGGTGAAGCACCCGCAATGCAAGAGGTGTTTCGCGCTATCGGTAGGCTCTCTCGCTCCTCAATTAGCGTTCTCATCAATGGTCAATCAGGTACGGGTAAAGAACTCGTTGCGCAAGCGCTGCATCGGCATAGCCCACGTTCTGACGAGTCTTTTATCGCATTAAACATGGCGGCAATACCTAGAGATCTGATTGAATCAGAGCTGTTCGGCCACGAAAAAGGCGCTTTTACCGGGGCCAATACGGTCCGTCAGGGGCGCTTTGAGCAAGCCAACAATGGCACGCTGTTTCTCGATGAGATCGGCGATATGCCGCTGGATATTCAGACTCGCTTGCTGCGAGTACTTTCTGATGGCCAATTCTACCGTGTCGGCGGCCACTCACCGATAGAAGTTGACGTGCGCATTATCGCCGCGACTCACCAAAACCTGGAAGAGTTGGTGCGGCAAAACAAATTTCGTGAAGATCTGTTCCATCGCTTGAACGTAATTCGTGTGCACCTGCCACCACTGTGTGAGCGCGGCACCGATGTCGGCCAATTAGCCAAGTACTTTTTGCGTAAAGCTGCTGAAGAGCTTGGTGTTGAAGCGAAGACGCTGGCAACAGATACCGAAACTTATATGTGTCAATTGCCATGGCCAGGTAACGTTAGGCAGCTTGAGAATACCTGTCGCTGGCTGACCGTGATGGCCTCGGGACAAGAGGTGCTGATCTCTGATCTGCCGCCAGAACTGCAGCAGTTACCTCCACCTGTCATCAGCGACGGCGAAGCCCCTGCAGCACAAACTTGGCAGCAATCGCTCAATCACTGGGCCGAACAACAATTGGCGACAGGTCGTATAGACATACTCAATGATGCATTACCGGAGTTCGAACGAGTCATGCTGAGTACTGCCTTGCGTCACACTGGCGGACACAAGCAGGAAGCGGCCAGACGTCTTGGCTGGGGGAGAAACACCCTAACCCGTAAACTCAAAGAGCTAGATATGAGCTAGTCTCTTTTACTAGCATAAAAAAATGGCCTCAGTTGAGGCCATTTTTGTTTCAATCTTTAGCCCCTGCGAAGGGGCTTTTAATTAAGGATGAGCGCAGGTATCTGTCCAACCTTCAACCGCATCGAAACAGCCATTAGCATCTCGATACAGGTTGTCAGTTTGAGCACCAGAACCACCGTCTGCCGCATCATTGAAGATCAAGTCGACGGCACGTACGCCATCGGCAAACTGGTAACGGAACCAACCATCGCCAGCATCTTCCATGGTATAGCCAGGCCAGCTTGCTGGAGCACCTTCAACACCCCAGTAGTAAACCTGAACAGCAGTCCAAGCATCTGGCTTCTTAAACCAAACTTCGATGCCTGGCAGCACGCAAGTATCTACCCATGCGCCATCAATGTAACAACCGTCACCTTCACGGAAACTGTCAGTCGTCTGCTCACCAGCACCGTTATGGAACAACATGTTAGAACCAGTAACACCATCTTCAAATTGGTAGCTGAAGAAACCACCGCCCAAAGATGTCATCAGCAGTCCAGGCCAATCTGTCGATGACGAAACACCCGCAGATGCCCAGTAGTGAACATAAGCTTCAGTCCAAGTTTCCGGCGCCTTGTAGTAAACCGTAATTCCCGGTTCCAATGCAGGCTCACCACAAATATCTTGCCACTCGTTTACGACATAACATCCATCCTGCTCAGCAAACAGATTTTCTGTTTGTGATGCGCCATCGTTAAAGATGATGTTCGCAGACGTTGCATTCAGCGGGAAGCTGAAGCTATATGAACCATCAGCTTCTGCGGTCATCGGAACACCTGGCCAATCAACGGCAGGCGCGTTGGCAGCATCCCAATAATAGATGTTAACGTCACTGCCCCAACCGGCTGGAGGAACAAATCCAAGCTCAAGGCCTTTTACCGGTGCAACACAGTTGTCGTCCCACACATCGGCGACGTAGCAGGCATCTGTATCGTGATATAGATTCGCAGTCTGATTGCCGCTGTTGTCATTGAAGATCATATCGGCAGCGCCCACGTTCACAGGGAACTGGAACGTATACCAGCCGTCACCAACTAACTCGGCTTGAACACCTGGCCACGCACTGTTGTCTGCAGGGGCTGCATTCCAATAATGAACGTGGATATCATCGCCCCACTCAGCAGGCTTTTTGAAATGAACAGTCATGCCAGGAACAGGCAAAGCACAACTGTCGCTCCAGTTGTTATTCTCGAAGCAAGCATCACCATCGGCAGTCAAGTTTTGAGTTTGCAGCCCTTGGCCATCATTAAAGATGATGTTGGCAGCTGTCACACCGTTCTCAAACTCGAACTTGTACCAATCGTCGCCCATGTGCTCCATAGCAGCACCCGGCCAGTCAACGGCTGGCTGAGGATCTGCAGACCACCAGTAGACATTGGCGCCAACCCAATCAGTAGGCTTCTTCAACCATAAAGTCATGCCTTCCTGCACACCTTTCTCAACGGTGGTCTCTGCACTGGTTTGACTACCGTTGAAGTTATCTACCGTGGCACGGAAGGTAAACTGGGTGCCATCTTCATAAGAAGAAACGTCATAATAGACCTGGTACTCAGGGGTGTAATCAACGCCAAGAGACTCGAAATCACCTTCATTAACACTGACTTCGAAAGACACGTTGTACAGAGGCAACGCTTCCGCATCGATCCCTTCTAGCATGGCATTAACGTTTACACGGTGAGATACCTTGCTACCGTCAGTAGGTGCAGCGATAGTCAGCGTCGGCGCTTCTGCAGCATACTCGATCAGGTCGTCAGCACGATAAACCACGGTGCTAAACGGCTCCACTGTCACATCAATCAGGTTTTCACCGTTGGCGGCAAGCTCTGTACCTTTCTGTGGCCAAACCTGACGATAAGTAGCACTGGTTGCGGCCAGGCTCACTGATTTTTCTTCTGCAGACGTGTTCAACACGACCAAATATTCACGTGGCGTTTCAGTTTCAACGCGCGAGAATGCAAAAAGACCAGCTTCACCTTCACTGTAGCGAACAAACTGCTTACCGCGACGCAAAGCAGAATGCTTCTTAGAAAGTTTGCTCAGCTTTTTGATTTGACGATAAAGCGGATGACGGCGATCGAAGTTATCATCGGCAGGTGTTGCGTCAGTACCGATCTGCGTCAAGGCTTGATAATCAGGTGTTTGCGAAGGCATCATGTCTTCACGTGCACCGGTATCACCGCCCAAGCCTGTGAAGCCCTGCTCATCACCGTAATAGACAACTGGAATACCACGGCTAAAGAACAAGATCTCATTTGCGAGTTTTGCTCTAGCAAGACGCTCTTCTTCTGTGGCTGTCGGGTTTTCCTGATCGATGTGGAAACCGATACGGCCTACATCATGGTTACCAGCAAAGTTCATCAACAAACCAGCATGGCTATCAGCATCAGTGTAGTAATCATCTTGGCTGAACAACCAAGCCAGACCATCTGTCGCCTTATTAGAAGCTACAGTGTCTTTAATCTGGAAATACAAACCAAAATCGAGAACTGATGGCAATTTGCCTTCGGTAGTAAAGGTACTCAGTACCTTAGGATGACCTTCAAATACTTCACCGAAGATGAAGAAGTTCTCAATGCCTTCAGCATCAGCGTGATCCATGATCTCTGGCGTCCAGTCAGCCCAGAACGGCATATCAACGTGCTTCACTGTGTCAACACGGAAACCATCAATTTTGAACTCGCTGATCCAACCTTTGAAGATATCTTTCATACCCGCCAACACATCTGGGTGCTGCGTGTTGATATCATCCAAACCTAAGAAGTCACCATAGATGGCCGACTCACCAGACCAGGTGCTATCACCCTGGTTGTTGTATAGCTCTACATTGTTAAGCCAAGCAGGAACCTTCACATCTTCCTGACCTGCAGGAATAAAGGTGGTGTATTGGCCATCAGCGCGGTTTTTATAAGGACAAGTGTCCAAACCTTCTAGCAAATAGCCATCGGCATCATGACACTCTTCATACTTGATAACGTCAGCAGTGTGGTTGATGACGATATCAAAAAAGACTTTCATATCACGCTTTTTGGCAAGACGGATCAGCTGCTTCAGCTCATCGTTACTGCCCCAGTGCGGATCAATCTGGGTGTAATCTGTGGTCCAATATCCATGGTAGCCAGCCGATTCACCTTGAACAGCCTGGTTTTTGAATACTGGCGTCAGCCAAAGTGCAGTGATCCCCATATTGTCGAGGTAAGATAGCTTCTCTATCAAACCTGCAATGTCACCACCGTGATAGTAACGAATATCTGAAGGATCAAACCCTGTCTGTGAGCGATCACCACTCAGTCCACCTAGGTCATTGTTGGAATCACCGTTTTGAAAACGGTCTGGCAATACGAAATAAAACACTTCGTCTTCGATTTGCCTATCTTGTTTACAACCAGCCATAGACATGACTGCGCCAGCCATACACAAGGCTGCCAGGCTTTTTTTAAAGATCATCGCCTTACAAACTCCTTTTATTACAAATTTCCGGTACAACACCCGTTTTGAGTGCTAACTACGCAAATAAACAAGTATCCGGCTGATGACGATAATCATCTAAGCCTAATTCTCTGAATCTGAATAGAATAACATCGACGGTCAAAACAATGGCAGATAAATTTCACATTTTTGTTACATTGGTGGTCAAACCACCCTAAGGCAAATGATAACGATATCATTGCGGCGTTTTTGGATTGACTGCAGCAGTTCCCCACAGTGCCTATGCCGCCTGACGTCACGGAAAATAGACTCTATTGTCACTGCCCACCCTGTAGCGACAAAAACGAAAACACTGTGCACAGATAATTTTTGAGCGTACACTTGTACGCTCAAAAAATTGTACGGCAGATCTTATTCGTGAGCGACACCCAATACAGTCCGGCAGAAGAGTTGGCCAACACAGTTACCCACCTCATCGGCGCCCTGCTCGCGGTCGCAGCCTTGGTAATGATGATCAACGTCTCATTGGCCCAACACGATCCTTGGCGGCTGACATCGAGCTTGGTCTATGGCATCAGCCTGTTAACCCTTTTTGCGTCATCTTCGTTCTATCACGCAATATCCTTCCCGAGGCTCAAAAGTCATCTAAAACTGTTAGATCATTGCGCCATCTACCTGCTGATCGCCGGTACATATACCCCTTTTCTACTGGTCAGTTTACGAGGGTGGATAGGTTGGACCCTGCTAGGCACCATTTGGAGCCTGGCCATTGCCGGTTTAGCGCTAAAAATAGGCTTTGGTAATCGATTTAAGGCGTTGCGGGTTGGCAGCTATATATTAATGGGTTGGCTGGTAGTGATTGCCGGGGCCCCCCTTGCCGACGCAATTGGCCGTGGAGGTATGATCTGGCTGGTTGTCGGTGGCCTTTGTTATAGCCTTGGTGTCATCTTCTATCTCAACAAAAAAATGAGATTCAGTCACAGCATCTGGCACCTGTTTGTTTTAGGCGGCAGTATCTGCCACTTTTTTGCCATTTGGTATTACGTGCTAGCCGAGAGCAATTGACCCTTTCTGTCACAATCCAAACAATGGACACTGTGCAGAGCTGATGCCAACCTCACTAGCTGACTTTTTCCGCAAACAGAAAAGGGGCTCATATGAGCCCCTTTAACTAACGTTTGTTACAACTCATAACAAAGCGTTATTTCTTCTCACCTGCGTAGACAACCACAACGCGGTCATCACCTTTAACTCGGCTAAACGCATAGGGCTGTTCACTGAGCATTTTATGCTCACCCGCACCCACAGCCACGTGGTTGTTACGGAACTGACCAACCTTCTGCCAGTGAGCCACCAGCGCTGCGCGATCCCCCTTAAGCTGATCCCAGTTCATAAATGAACGGGTCGGAGAATCAAACGCGTCACTCATCGGTCCCGCTGGACGCCCACTCTCATCGCCGTAGTAAATCTGAACACCACCCGGCATCAATAGCAGGCCATTGGCGGCGCCTTTCTGCAGCTCCAGGTTCTCATAACGCTGGAAGAACAGCTTGGTATCATGACTAGAGATATAGGTCAGCAGGTTAAAGTCTGGGTCGGTATTAATATCTTTAGCATAAGTTGCATACAGATCTTCATTCTGATTAATACACTGCGCACCTTTCACCGCCTGCATTTCACCAGCGTAATCAAAGTTAATCAGGCTATCCATACCGTGGTCGAAGTAGAAATCCTTGTAAGCGCCATGGTGCCAAACTTCACCGACCATCCAGAACGGCTTGTCATCAATCGCCTTATCCGGGTTCTCAGCTTTCCACTCAGCCAAGGCTTTGGTCGCAGAGTCTTTTAACTTAGTCCAGACTTCAGCTTCAACGTGCTTCACGGTATCAGCGCGGAAGCCATCGATACCATACTTGCGAACCCAGGTGGTATGCCATTCCACCAGGTAATCAACCACGGTGTAGCCTTCACGCTCCACTGCACGTGTATCCGGCTTGTTCTTCAGGATCGGTGGCAAACCGACATGCTTTTCGCTTTCGGTCAAAAAGTCAGGTAGGCCAGCCAAGTTCATGGTGATGTCATCGCCACCCGGTGCGGTGTACCCAGCCATACCACTGCGCACCCAATCTGGTCCCCACCATTTCTCAGCCCACTCGCTGGAACCCCAGCGAATGTAGTTGTTGTAACGATGCCAGTTCTGTCCCTTCTTCTCATCCGGCACCCAATCAGTCCACTGATCTGGCACTGGCGCGTTTGGCGCTAACGCATTGATGTCGAATGTTTGCATGTCATCTAGGGTTGGATAGCCGGCATGGTTCATTACCACATCGATGACAACGCGAATTCCGCGTTTATGGGCTTCCGTCACGAGGCGCTCTAGATCTTCATCGGTGCCGAAGTTTGGATCCAAACGGGTAAAATCCAACGCCCAATAGCCGTGATAGCCATAGAATGGGAAGCTGCCCTTCTCACCACCGCCGATAAAACCGTGGATCTGTTCGACAATCGGCGTTAACCAGATAGCGTTCATACCCAGTTCCTGGATGTAATCCAGCTTCTCGATGATGCCTTTGATGTCACCGCCCTGGAATGTACCCGTCTCCAACTTACCGTCTTTCTTCCGGTTAAATGGGTAGTCGTTGCTGGTATCACCATTATTAAAGCGGTCTGTCATGATGAAATAAACAGACGCATTATCCCAATCGAAATCACTGGGCTTGGCTTCCGCAGGCTCAAGCAACAGCAGGCCGCCGCTCTCCTTGCTAGGTTGCATCGAGACTTTACCGCCCGCAACCTCTGCGGTTTGCCCTGAGTAAAAATCTTTTACCAGTTCACCGTCTTTAAAAACGCTACTGACATTAACTTCGACGGCATTGCCATCCCAGGTTCCGCAATCAACTGCAGGCGGCTTACGCACCACAGCGACTTTCTTCGGCTTACGCATTACGCTGATCGCATTGCCGCTGTCAGCTTTAGTGTCTAAGGTGAACTCATACTCACCAGGGAAGAGAATGCGAATAGAAAAATCGGTATCAGTCGCACAATCCGACACTGGCACAGGGGTTTTGAATTTTATCTTTTCGGCGGCTTCAGGACCAAATGACGTTCCGCAGGAGAACTCTTTATCCGCTAAGCGGAAATGGTAAGTGCCCTTCTCCAACTCTACCGTTGCTTTGTACTTGCCTTTGCCTTTGAATTTAGCGCGATTCTCCGCTGCATAATCATGTTCAGCGATACGCAGGAAGATAGGTGTTTTTATAATCGCCTGGGCACTAGGCACCAGCAACGACGTGACAAGCGCCGCAAGCGCTAGTTTTTTCGGAGCGAACATAAGCGAGTTCCGTTAGCTAATAAAAATTAAACCCGATTTTATACGCAATTTTTATCAAAAAGTCTTATAGCTAAATCACGTTAGGTGGTTAACCTTTCCTGTACTAGGCTTAAAACGTATTTTCCAAGGAGGACATTCCATGCTCAAACGCACATTAAAAATCAGTTTATTTACACTTTTCATTCTATTACCCGTGTTTCAAAGCCATGCAGCGGATAACCCGCTGGTTGGCATGATCACGCAACAGCTGGGCGTCAGTCAGGATCAAGCCACCGGTGGTTTAGGTGCCCTACTCTCCTCTGCCCAACAGGGAATGTCCGGTGATGATTTTGCCGCCCTGACCGATGTCATTCCTGATATGAGTAGCCTGCTGTCGGCAGCTCCTTCACTGGAAGGTGCTGCAGGTGGTGGCGGTGGCCTCGCGTCAATGGCAACCGACATGCTTGGTGATAGTGCAGGCAGCGATACCATCGCCCTCACTCAGGCTTTCGAGAGCCTTGGACTGGATTCAAGCATGGTCGGTCAATACAGCAAAATACTGCTCGACTTTGTTAATTCAGAAGGGGGGAACGCACTGATGCAGTCCCTTAAATCGGCGCTGCTTTAAGCCCCAAGCAGAAATGACAACGGCAGCGAAGATCGCTGCCGTTATTTGTTTAGCCCCTATCTCTGCATCAGTACTAGCGCAGCCTTGATGCAAATCTTTGTTTGAATTTCGCCACTTTAGGCGCCACAACCAAAGAACAGTACGGCTCGTGGCCGTGCATGGAAAAATACTGCTGATGATAATCTTCTGCGGGATAAAATACCGCCAACGGTACCAACTCAGTCACGACAGGATCATCCCATTCAACCGCTTGCTTCTGGATCTCTGCCGCCGCTAACTGTTGCTGTTCGTCATCATGAAAGAAAATGGCGGATCGATACTGACTGCCGATATCCTCACCTTGACGATTAAGTGTCGTTGGATCATGGATGGTAAAAAACACTTGTAACAGTGTCGCGTAACTAATGACTGCGGGATCAAAAACAATCTGTACAACTTCCGCATGGCCTGTGTCACCGGTGCACACGGCTTTATAGCTGGGATGCTCCACGCTGCCGCCGGAATAACCCGACGTCACCAGCTTCACCCCTTTTAGTTCGGTAAAGACCGCCTCAAGGCACCAAAAACAGCCCCCTGCCAATGTAGCGATTGATGAGGGAACCTGACTCTGCTCTGTCATTACGTATTACACCTTAAATATTAGCGCTTAAGTTGTTGTTGCCATCACCAAAGACACGGCAACACAAACCTGATTTATCATTAAATTCCTGACGGGAGCCGCCATGGTTAACAAACTGATACGGATTAAGTTTAACTGAAGATCGCGACATAGACAGCAGGTGATAGAGAACGGAACACATTCCTGTAACCCGCCAACAATCCGTTGTCCGCCTTAATCAGCATCACCCGAGTCACCCCACAATTTTTTTAGCCATTGTGACTGCATACCACTTCGCGACCACCGCTCTCCTTGCTAGACTGCCTCATCCAGCATAAGAGCTTGAGTGAAAGGTGGCGTGAGTGAGCGAAATTAACAAGGTGACGATTGTCGGTGGCACCCACGGTAATGAGTTTACCGGTGTCTATTTGGTTAAGAAGTGGCAACAGCAGCCAGCAGAGGTTACGCGCAGCAGCTTTACCACGTCGACCTTGTGGGCAAATCCGAAAGCGCATGAACAAAACAAACGCTATTGCGATCAGGATCTCAACCGCCAGTTTACCCGAGCCCAACTGGACGACGTCAATCTAGTTGGCTATGAGCAGTCCCGCGCCAAGATCATTGACTCAGAACTTGGCCCGAAAGGTGATGCAAAGTGCGATTTCGTTATCGATCTGCATACCACCACCAGCAACATGGGACCCTGCTTACTCCTCACCCAGCAAGGCAAGATCTACCGGCAGCTAGCGGCTTACGTCAAAATGCAGATGCCAGAAGCGGTAATCTTTAGAGATGAAGATCATCTCTCCGCAGCCCAGCATCACCTGCTAGCCACCGTGGGTACCTATGGTGTCATCGTTGAAGTCGGCCCGGTGCCACAATCAGTGATCCGTCAGGATGTGCTGGAACAAAGTGCAGAATTAACCCGCCATATTCTCGATTTCATCGAACACTACAACTTAGGCACTTTGCCCACGCTGCCGCAACAGGTTGAAGGGTATCGTTATCTAGAAAGCATCAAGTTACCGGTTGACGCCAACGGGCAGCGTTTAGGTATGGTGCACAATCATGTGCAAGATAACGACTTCAAGCCGCTCCATCCGGGAGAGCCGTTGTTTATGACCTTCGCAGGTGAAACGATCACCTATCAGGGCGCTGACACCGTCTATCCGGCATTTATCAATGAAGCGGCTTATTACGACAATAACCTCGCCATGTCATTGTTAGAAAAGGTCGTCATCGATGTTGAATAAGCCAGACTCATCACTGCGTGTAGTGATTGCCGATTACCGCGATCCGACGCAAGGCGAAGCACTGCTGCAACTTCTGAACGAATATGCGATGGATCCCATGGGTGGTGGTACCCCCATCACTGCTCATACACGAGCAAATCTCCTCCACTCACTGGCCAACGAGCCACAAGCGGTGACATTTTTGGCTGAACTAGACGGCAAATATGTAGGGTTAGCAAACTGCTTTTTTGGCTTTTCTACTTTTGCTTGCGCCAAGTTGATAAATATCCACGATTTTGCCGTTTCACCAGGCTTGCGTGGCCAAGGCATCGGTCAAGCTTTAATGGCGGCAGTGGAAAATCATGCCAGAGAGCATGGCTGTTGCAAGGTCACACTCGAAGTGCTTGAAGGCAACAAGGTAGCGCAGCGCTTATACCAGCGCTGCGGCTTTGCTGGATACGCCCTAGACCCAGAGGCGGGTCAGGCAATGTTCTGGGATAAAAAGCTGAATTAGCCGCTGAAAGCCTTCGCTCAAGCGTTCACATCGGCGGTAAAAACCTCTGCTTTTGCCGCCGCACTGCGCTGTTTTAACCGGGTTAAGTAGTACTCAAGATTATCGAAGCCTGCGAGCTGATCTCGCCGATCTAACAAACCAAGCAACTGCCCCACTACGATATCCGCGACAGTAAAGCTATGCCCTACCAGATAGTCTTGGCCGACTAGCTCGGTATCCAACGCTTGCAACAGACGCTTAAGCTTTACCACAGCTGTTCCCGCCTGGTTTTTCGTGACAAATACCTGGCTCACAGCCGCATCTAACGTGCTTAGTCCAAACATCAAATAGCTCATGCAGCGGCTGCGCCCCAACTTATCGTTAGGCAACAGTTCATGGGCTGGTGTATTCGCCAACAAGTGCAAGATAATGGCGCCAGACTCATGCAACACCAGCTCGCCATCTTCCCATACAGGTACCAGGGCAAACGGATTGCGTGCCACGAAGTGTGGTTGTTGATGTTCACCTTTGGCGTGATCCAGTACCACTTCATGATATGGAACGCCCAGTTCATACAACAGCCAACGTACACGGGCTGAGCGATCAAAACGAGCAAACGAGTAGAGAGTAGGCAGTGAGTCTGTTTGGGTCACAACTTGCACATCCGATGGCAATGACAGCCCTAAGCTAACCAAGCTTGATCATGACTGCAAGTGTTTGCCAACCATCAAAGCCGCAGATCACACGGATTGATTAATAAACCAGAGCAAACACAGCGCTCATCAATGGGCGGGCGGCGCCGGTTTTAACCGAAGCTCGACCAGCAAACCGTTATGGTCGGAACTCTCTGAGACATAAGATGCAGCCTGCTCAACCTCGAAGCCTCGAAGCCAAAGCTGATCAATAGCAAAACCAAATATCCGTGTACGTCGATCTGGCATGGGTCTCACCGCCCGCAACTGCAACGGTTTTAGGGTCAGCCCGATACGATCGATACGTTCCTGACGCCAGCTATTGAAATCGCCAGCCACGATCACCGGGCCACTATGCTGCTTAACCAAGGCGGCAAGTAGATCTAGCTGCTGCTGATATGCCTCAAGCTCCCAAACAAAATTGATCCCATGTAGATTCACCACCAGCAGCGACTGGCCATCATGAAGTGGATAACGATTGGCTAGTAGTGATTTCGGTACGCCGATCCAAGGCTCTGCGGTGCGTATCCCACAAACTGCGCTAGGACTGACCACGGCACTGGTCATCACGCCAGCGGCTAACTGATTATAAGTAAAAGCCTGTAACAGGAGTGACGGCCTTTCGCCAAGGATGGGAGCCAGCTCAGCTCGGGCAACAACCTCCTGAAGTAGCAACAGGTCGCGTTGTGCGGTTAGTTCGGCCAACTCCTGCTGCCAGCCGGGTTGCTCCAATTTATAGCTATTCCACACCGCAACGCGGAGCAGCGGGCCAAGGGTTTTGCGTGAGGTCTGCATTGGCGCGGCGGCTTGCAATAACTGCCGCTCCGGCAAGCCTTCGACGCAATCACTCAACGCCTGGTGCGGTCGGTCCGGCTGCCAGTAACTCAACCCCTCCGGCACCTCGATATTAGCCAAACCACTAAGCACCCAGAGGATCAAAGTACTAATAATGGCTTGCAACGCACTCACTACTGAGCGCCCTGCTGGGAGATATAGGCAGCCACCTGTTGTTCCAGCTGCTGTAAGGTGACCGCACCATTGGCAAGCAAAGCGTCATGGAATGTACGAATATCAAAACGCTCACCCAATGTCAGTTCAGCCTCCTTACGCAGCCGCTTTATCGTTAACTCACCAATTTTGTATGAGAGTGCTTGCGCCGGCCAAGAGATATAGCGATCCACTTCAGTACGGATATTGTGCTTGGATAAAGCGGTATTCACTTCCATATATTCAATCGCCTGATCACGGCTCCAACCCATGGCATGGATCCCGGTATCAACGACTAAACGGCAGGCGCGCCACGCCTCATAGCTAAGACGGCCAAAACGCGTATAAGGATCCTGATAAAATCCCATCTCTTGCCCTAACCACTCGGAATACAAACCCCAGCCCTCACCAAAGGCCGACAAGTAGAGATGACGTCTGAATTCAGGCACCTGCTCCATCTCCAGAGCCAGAGCGTTTTGCAGATGATGGCCTGGCACCGCTTCATGCAGGGTAAGCGCCTCTAAAACATAGAGCGGGCGCTTGTCTAAAGCATGGGTGTTAACCCAATAGTAACCAGGGCGATCATCACCGCTGGGGCCAACATAACGACCCGTGGTGTATTTAGGCGCAATATTCGCAGGTACAGGCTCTACACCATAGGTGCGACGCGGTAGGGTATTAAAAAACGCAGGCAACGCCGCGTCGGCCTTTTTTGCCAACCAAGCGGCATAATGCAGCAACTGTTCCGGGGTTTTGGCGTAGAACTGCGGATCAGTGCGGAGAAACTCGATGAACTCAGCCAGCGAGCCAGAAAAGTCGGCATCGCGCATCACCTCACCCATTTCACTGCGAATACGCGCCATCTCCTGCAAGCCCAACTGGTGTATCTCTCCCGCCCCCATATTCGTGGTGGTGTAATAGCCGATACGATTGGCGTAGTACTGATCGCCATTTTCCAATGCGCTCACGGCTAAGGTGTCACGCGTCGCGGGCTGATACTCCTGCATAAAAAACGTCAAATAGTCACGATAGGCAGGCATGACTGCCGTTTTAACCAACTGTCTTGCCCGCAGTTTAAGAGTCGTGAGTTGTTCGACAGGAAGATCGAGATCCAATGTTTTCAGGGGTTGGTAGAAGTCACTATCTACCGGATCATCAACAATGAATGCAGAAATAGTGGTTTCATATCCGGTCAGCACCGCCTTTGGCACTGTGCGCCCAGTCGCTATCCCTTTGCGCATCCAATCAATATTCTGCTGAAAATAACGGGGGATCTCAGCCAGTCGAGCCAAATAGTCCTCAACCGCCTGCACGCTGTCCATTGTGGTCATAGAGGGAAGGTGAGCAATGCCCGCATGAAAGCCATACTCTGAGGTCAAGGGCATCATCTGTGCGTTGAAACGTAGCTCATCGATCTCGTTCTTGATGGCGTACTGCATCAACCGCAGGTTAATCCTATCCTCGGATTGCAGTTCCGCCGACTCAGCCAGTAAATTGAACTGCTCATAGTAGTCGGTCAACTTAGTACGGTGCGCAGCCAAAGCTTGCGGGGAGAGATCGGGGAGACGATCGGCACCAAGAGCACTACCGGAATAGCTTGCCAGCAGGGGATCTTGTTCAAGTCGGTACTGCCACACCTGCGCCAATAACTGCTGCAATTCCTGCTGTTCTGGGGCAGGCGCATCGCCAGTGTCACTGCAACCGGCAAACCACAATGCACACAATATGATTAAAAAACGCATCAATTTGGCTCTCTCTCTCAACTAAAAATGACGTTTCCGCCCTGTTTATTGCCCATGACTATACCGTAACAACACCTTTGTTACTCCCCGCCACGGCGATCAACCTTTAGCGGATTGCGCGAAATCAACACCATTGAGTAACGACACCGCCATACTGTTTGCTATTGCAGATATGGAATACCAATATGACCTCAATACATGGCCACAAAGTGCTGGAACTGATCTTGTCGAGCGCCCCCAATCAGTCCCTCACTGAGCTCAGACAATTAGTGATTAATAACTTCGGCGCTGACGCCATCTATCACACCTGCTCTGAGTCCGATATGGATCTGGATAGCTTGCTAGCCTTCTTTGTTGCACGAGGCAAAGTGGCAGGTGACGACGGCGCGCTAAATGTCGATGAAACCAAGATCTGCCAACACCACTAACACCAGTCCTGCTAACTTTACAAACAGCTCGATCTCCGCTTGTCATACAGGCGGGTAAGCTGGCTCGCCTGTGATATACTGAACCTCCTACAAGCTCCTGCTTTTTAATCGTTTTTAGAGGCTTCCCTCGATGGATACGCTGTCGGCAGCGGTGACGCTGTTTCTAATCATGGATCCTTTGGGCAATCTGCCCATTTTTCTCTCGGTATTAAAGAATATCGAGCCTAAACGCCGGCGCGCGGTGCTGATACGCGAGCTGGTAATATCTCTGGTGATCATGATGCTGTTTCTGTTTGCTGGCAGTAGCATTCTTGATTTTCTGCAATTGACCCAAGAGTCGGTGAGTATTGCCGGCGGTATCATTCTGTTTCTTATTGCATTGAAAATGATCTTTCCGCAGCCTGGAGGCGTAACGGGATTAGCTGTTGGCGAAGAGCCGTTTATCGTACCGTTAGCTATTCCCTTAATCGCTGGCCCATCGATACTGGCAGCCTTGCTGCTATTGGCCCATCAAGATCCCAGTCGCATGGTCGATTGGTCGCTGGCGCTGGTCGGAGCCTGGACAGTCAGTTCTTTGATTCTACTGTTTTCCGGCCTGTTCCATCGTATGCTTGGCGAACGCGGCCTCACAGCAATGGAACGACTAATGGGGATGTTATTGGTAATGATTTCGGTGCAGATGTTCCTGGATGGCATCTTTGCCTACTTCGCCCACATGGATGCAGCAGGATGAGTGCATTAATGCGCCTATACCAAGCAGCTAATGCACTAGAGGCAAATTTGCTGAAGGGGATGTTACAAGCCGAAGGCTTCGACATTCAGCTCAGAGGCGAAAACCTCGCCGGGGCAGCGGGCGAACTGCCACTGTCGGTACAACAGGTCGATCTGTTCATCGTAGAAAAAGATTACCAAGATGCTCTGCGCTTGCTTAGTCGCTACGAGGGCAACGGCAAGACCGAATGGTTCTGCCACCACTGCGGTGAGAAAAATGGTAGCAATTTTGAACTCTGCTGGCAGTGTGGCCAGCCGAAATCGGAGTAATTCATGGCGAGTACAGCACAACTAAACCAACAACTACGTGAGCTGACACCATGGCAACAGCTGGCTTTCTCAGCTTGTCTGAGTGAACGCATGCTACCTAACTACCTATTATTCAGTCATGCGGTTGAATGGGGAGACGGCAACATCCTCAGGAACAGTATGAATGCGGTATGGGATGCCCTACGCAGCAAAACCACCCAGTTTAATCACGAACGGTGGCAAGAAAAATTAGCTGACCAGATCCCCGACCCTCAGCAATTCGACATGTATGGTGTTTGGCCCGCACTCGACGCCACTACCGCACTGGACACGCTATTTTGCCAATTTGCCGAGCCCAGTAGTCCGGCAGTGGTGGAGATCAGCCGTCTCAGTCGCCACACCGTAAAACAATACATTCAGCTCAGCGAAGGCGAAGAGGTTGATCTGAAAAACCACCCTTTGATGCAGTTTGAGTTTGAATATCAAGGTGAATTGGCTGAGTGGTTAAGCGACAGAGCGCCGACACAAAAAACTATCGCCGCCTTGCGGGAAGCATTTCTCACCCCGCTGGAGTCCAACTTGGGCTTGAGCCAGGAGGAATGAAACATTTCGTTGCAATTATTGCCCATAGCAAGATTGCCAGTCACTAGGTCAGATCTTCAAACTGCTGGCTGTTTTACATATTAGTAACCCAGCAACCAGCAATGGAGTAGGTATGAAACGGGTTTTATTTATTTTTATCATCGTTGCCACCATCGGCTCTGCCGTTGGTTATCGCTGGTGGTCACTCAATATGGCACCCGTGGCAGCGAAGAAGGCCAGAGGGGCCGTTGCCGTTGTCGTGGCACCAGTCAAGTCAGTGCTTTTAGAAGACAAAGTTGAAGCGCTGGCCACGGCAAAAGCGAATGAGTCTGTCGTCATTACCGCCAACGAGACAGAAAACATTGCTGCGATCTACTTTGAAGATGGGGATCAGGTCAAAAAAGGCCAGCTATTAGTTAAGCTCCGTGATGCCGAGCAGGTCGCCAACCTGCAGCTCGCGGAAGTCGCGCTGGCAGAACAGGAACGTGAATATCGGCGGATTGCAGACTTAGTAAAAAACCGCACTATTGCCGGTTCCGAACTGGACCGTATTCAGAGCTTGATTGATGCCGCCAAAGCCCGCATCGCCGCCGAACAGGCCAAGATCGATGACCGCCAGATCCGCGCACCATTTGCAGGCCAACTCGGCTTCAGACTGGTCAGTAAAGGTGGCCTAATCACGCCGGGAACCGTGATTACAACCTTGGATGATCTCGCCACCATCAAGCTAGACTTTACCGTTCCGGAACGGTTTATGACATCACTGACCAAAGGCTCGATTGTGCGCGCCTATTCAGATGCCTATCCCGACCAGGTGTTTGATGCCCACGTAGATACGATCAACCCGCGGGTGAATCCGATCACCCGTGCTATCACTGTTCGTGCACAGTTAAAGAACCAAGACTTGCGGCTGAAGCCCGGCATGCTGCTCAAACTTGAGTTGATCCATGACCAACGGCAATCACTGGTGATCCCTGAAGCTGCCATCATCGCGTTAAAAGATAAGCATTTCGTATATGTGGTGGACGCAGAGAACAAGGTCAGTCAGAAACAGATTGAAGTTGGTCTACGCAAGCCTGGAATCATTGAAGTTGTTGCAGGGCTTAGCATAGACGAGCAAGTAATAACCCAAGGCGTATTAAAGATACGCAGCGGCGCAACTGTCACCATCCAGGAAGAGACATGGCGTGAAGGAGGCGGGGCATGATCCTCACCGATCTGTCAGTCAAACGGCCGGTCTTTGCTTCGGTTATCAGCCTGCTACTCATCGCCTTTGGCTTAGTCGCTTTTGACAAGCTGCCATTGCGTGAATACCCCAACATTGACGCCCCGGTGGTGTCAGTTGAAACCCGATATCGCGGCGCTTCAGCGGTAGTAGTTGAACGCCGTATCACCAAGCTGATTGAAGATAGGATCAGTGGTGTGGAGGGGATCAGAAACATCAGCTCCGAGAGTAAAGACGGACGCTCCTCTATTACCATTGAATTCACTGTCGAACGCGACATCGACGCCGCAGCCAATGACATTCGAGAGCGCGTTAGCCGGGTTTTGAACAACCTACCTGACGAAGCCGATCCGCCAGAAATTAGTAAGGCCGGCGCGGGGGATGACACCATAATGTGGCTTAACCTGGTGTCCGACCGAATGGATCTATTGGAGCTCAGTGACTATGCCCAACGTTACTTAGTCGACCGTTTCAGCACTATTGATGGCGTTGCCCGCATCCGTGTTGGTGGTGGCCGTGACTACTCTATGCGCATCTGGTTGGATCGCTCAGCGCTGGCTGCCCGTGGCCTGACAGTGAACGACGTTGAAGATGCACTGCGCTCACAGAACGTCGAACTACCTGCCGGTAGTGTCGAATCGGTGGATCGCCAGTTCACCGTGCGTGTGCAGCGCGCCTTTAATACCGCAGAACAGTTTCAGGATCTGGTACTGACTCAAGGTGACGACGGTTATCTCGTGCGTTTAAGTGATGTTGCCAAGGTCGAACTGGCCGCTTCCGAGGAGCGGCTATCATTCCGTGGCAATGGCGTACCCATGGTGGGTATCGGGATCACCAAACAATCCACTGCCAATACCCTGTCGGTAGCACGTGCGGCGCGCGCGATGGCTATCGAAGTAGACCGCACCCTGCCGGAGGGGATGGAGCTGATCAACAGTTACGACAGCTCAGTCTTTATCGAGCAGTCAGTGAAAGAGGTTTATCAAACCCTATTTATCGCCATTACGCTGGTCGTGATCGTTATCTATCTGTTTCTCGGCAGCGCGCGTGCCATGCTGATCCCGGCGCTGACGGTGCCGGTATCATTGATGGGCACCTTTATCGTGCTTTATCTGCTCGGTTACACCATTAATATGTTGACCTTGTTAGCCTTGATCCTCGCCATTGGTATGGTGGTAGATGATGCCATCGTGATGCTGGAAAACATCCATCGTCGAATAGAACTGGGGGAATCCCCTTTAGTAGCAGCATTTCTCGGCGCACGCCAAGTCTCTTTTGCCGTCATTGCCACCACGCTGGTATTGATCTCGGTATTCATGCCTATCACCTTCCTCGAAGGCGATCTTGGCAAGCTATTTACCGAATTCGCTGTCACCATGAGTGCAGCCGTGGCGTTTTCCAGCTTAGTGGCACTCAGCCTTTCACCAATGATGTGCTCGAAATTGCTTGTGCCGCACGAGCAGCCTGGCTGGTTAACTCGCCAGGTAGACAGAGCACTGAATAAGTTTCGTGATAACTACATCAGCGCGCTGCGCACCTCGATCCATAAACCAAGCCTGACCCTGGTATTGATTCTCGCTGCGCTGATCAGCTGTGCCTGGCTGCTCAAACAGGTACCAGGGGAGTTCACTCCAAAAGAAGATCGCGGCGCTTTCTTCATTGTTGTTAGCGCACCAGAAGGCGCAACGTTTGATTACAGCCAGAGCTACATGGACGAAGTAGAACGGCGCCTGATGCCGTTAGTAGAACGCGGCTCAGTGAAACGACTGCTGATCCGCACGCCCCGGGCATGGGGGCAAACCCAAGATTTTTCTGGTGGCTTTGCCATCATCGTATTGGAAGATTGGGCCAACAGGGAAAGCGCCTGGCAGCTGATGGGGGAAGCCCGAAGCAAGTTAGGTGATCTTGCCGGGATCCGCGCCTTTCCAGTCATGCGCCAAGCACTGGGTGGCGGTACCGGTAAGCCAGTACAGTTTGTGATCGGCGGTAGCGACTATGATGAACTGGCTCGCTGGCGTGATCTGCTCATCAACGAAGCAAAAAACAACCCCGGCTTAATCGGTATCGACCACGATTACAAAGAGACCAAGCCACAGCTGCAGGTACGCATCGATACCGAACGTGCAGGTGATTTAGGCGTATCAGTGGAAACCATAGGTCGTACATTGGAAACCATGTTAGGCAGCCGTATCGCCACCACCTTCCAACACCGTGGAGAAGAGTATGATGTGATCCTCGAAGGTAACCGTGAAGATCAAAGCGCGCCAACGGATATGACCAATATCTATGTGCGCAGTGATTACAGCAAAGAGCTGATCCCGCTATCGAGTTTGGTCAATATTGAAGAGTTTGCTGACGCTGGTAACCTGAATCGCTACAACCGTATGCGCTCAATCACTATTGAAGCCAATCTGGCAGATGGCTACACCTTAGGCGAAGCATTGAGCTATCTGGATGAGCTGGCTTATCGGGTGCTGCCCGGTGATGCAGTGATCAGCTACAAAGGCCTATCCCAGGATTATCAAGAATCAGGGGCCTCGATCTACTTTGTGTTTATGCTGGCACTGATTGTCGTCTTTCTGGTATTAGCAGCACAGTTCGAAAGCTATATTCACCCCATTGTCATTATGTTGACCGTGCCTTTAGCCATGATGGGCGCCTTGATTGGTCTCTATCTATTTGGCCAGTCGCTCAATATCTATAGCCAGATAGGTATCATCATGCTGGTGGGGCTGGCAGCGAAGAACGGCATCCTGATCGTTGAGTTTGCTAATCAGCTACGTGATCAAGGAATGAATTTTGATGAGGCCTTGCTGCAAGCATCCGGCCAGCGCCTGCGTCCCATTCTAATGACCGGGGTAACCACCGCTTTTGGTGCACTGCCATTGGTGTTGTCATCCGGTGCCGGTAGCGAAACCCGCTTTGTTATTGGTGTAGTGGTACTCGCTGGCATTTTGATCGCCACACTGTTTACCCTGCTCATTGTGCCTGTGATGTATGCACTATTGGCCCAACACACTAGCTCACCAGATGCGATCAGCCACCGCCTGGAACAAGAGTTAAACAAACCCTAACTCATGCCTATCGGCAAGAAAGCGGCTCCAGCTTTGCTGAGCCGCCTTTTATTTGTCACCCCCTTCCCCAGCCAAAATTGTCACAATTTTTTCACAAAACCAGAATAAGCTTTTCCTTATAAAACATCATGTTATTTACTTTTGCATAACATTTGCATAATAATGCGGGACATTTTGTGACCAGTCGTTCAGCCGGGCAGTCGGATGACTCACACAAGAGATGCTCGCCCGGCCGTTTGACAATGGATTAACAGAAGTCTGGACACATAACCCAGTCACTTAACCATTGTAAAGGCAGTAAAAATGACGCAGCACAGTTCCAACAGCAAAAAGCGTTCACGACGCAATATGCTGTTTATATCAGCAATTTTTGTTTTCTCCGCATTTAGCACATATGCGGTGTACCAAAATCATCAAGCGGTCGACGTTACCGCCCCCACCAGTCAAGTACTGATCCAGGGGAAAGACACTGAACAACTCGCAAAACTGGTGACTGATCTTGGCGGCAAAGTCACTCACCAGTTGGATGTGATCAATGCAGTGGGAGCGGAACTGACGCAGCAACAGATAAACGCCCTGAGTCAATCCAGACTGGTAAGACGGATCCAGGCCAATGGCGTTGCAACACTCGACTCGGTAACGGGTTGTGGTGTCACAGGCGACCATATCCTGAAAATTGAGCAAGACCATATCAGCTGGTCATTGTTCAATATGGGAAGCGAGCCAATTACGCTGTCACAAATCGATTTCAATTGGCCGGAAAGCTATGGGCAACTGACCAGTATCACTTTTGGTGACCTGTTATATGAGGAGCTGGATGAAGCCGAGATGCCAAGTGGCAGTTTATTGCAAACCTCAGAGCAGATGTTGTCAACCGCACTGGCGCGTCAAATCCCTAGCGATGGTCAAGTCAACCTGCAACTCAATTTCGTCAACAACGAACCGCTATACAACATCGCTGAGCAATCCGACTTCCAGCTGATAGCTGGGTTTGCAGAAGGTTGCGAAACCAAATTAGTTACCGGCTATGACGGCTTAGATAACAGTGTCGAAAACAGCTATTACACTCATCCTATTGATGCCGACCAAGTCCATTCCGAAGGCAATACAGGTGCCGGAGTCACTGTTGCCGTTATCGATTCGGGAATTTGGTCAGCCAATAGCGGTTTGGGTCAAAACACCCAACTGGAAAGCCGTATTCTTGCCACCTATGATGCCATTCAGGATCTCGAAGGCAGCGCATTAGATGAGAATGGTCATGGCTCCCATATTGCTTCAATGATCGCCAGCAGCCTGGAAAGTACAGCCGAGGGTGCCTTTACCGGCGCATACCATGGTGTGGCTCCCGATGCAGATCTGGTTATTGTTAAAGCGTTTGATGTCGAGGGCAAAGCCACTTATCTGGATGTTATTCGAGCAATTCAGTTCGTCATCGACCATAAAGATGAGCACAACATACGTGTACTCAACCTATCATTCAGTGCTCCCCCATCCTCTTACTATTGGGAAGATCCAATCAACCAAGCAGTGATGAAGGCTTGGCAAGCGGGTATCTTCGTCGTGGCTGCCGCTGGTAACAACGGCCCAGAGGCGATGACCATAGGTGTGCCAGGCAACGTTCCCTATGTGATGACAGTGGGTGCTGTCAGTGATAACTATACCCCCGACGATATCTCCGATGACTATCTTGCTAACTTCTCATCTGCAGGGCCGACCTATGAAGCGTTTGTGAAACCGGAAGCCGTAGCACCTGGCGGGCATATGTTGGGGATCGTTGAACCAATCACAGCACTTTCACAACAATTCCCGCAATATCAGCTTGGTAATCATTTGATGGTATCGGGTTCATCACAAGCCGCAGGCGTAACATCGGGCATTGCCGCACTTTTACTAAGTGCCGATCCCACATTAACGCCAGATACCGTAAAATGCCGACTGATTGCGACATCTGCTTTTGCTGTAGATGACAATGGCGAAGCGGTTTATAGCGTGTTTCAGCAAGGTGCTGGTTATATGAATGCCATGCGGGCACTTGCAAGCGAACTTGTAGACTGCGCCAACGAAAATCTAGACATTACTAAAGATATAGAAGACGAAGAACACTTCTATGGACCGGCATTCCAAGACAACGAAGACATCTTCCATGTTAGGCAACAAGAACATTTAGCTTGGGATGCAGGCAACCCATGGAACGCTGGCAACCCATGGAACGCAGGCAACCCATGGAACGCTGGCAACCCGTGGAACGCTGGCAACCCATGGAACGCTGGTAACCCATGGAACGCTGGCAACCCGTGGAACGCAGGTAATCCTTGGAACGCTGGCAACCCGTGGAACGCACAATCAATTTATCAAGCAAATACCCACCAGGAAAAAGAAGTACTGGGTACTAGCTGGGTACCACAACAGTAGCTTTTGGAGTTGAATAATGGTTAAGCTGAAGAAATACAATAAACTCATTTCTCTTTGTTTTCTTCAGCTTTGCTTATTAACTAGCAATGCCTACAGTACATTTACCCCCTCTACCCCAAACTACATTTTTTCACCATCTCAATATCGAGATGAAATAGCACAAAACACTATTCGTCAAACGTTCAAAGACAAAGATGGGTTCATTTGGTTGGCAACACAAGGCGGGCTCACTAGGCTTAATGGCAACAACACTTATAATTACACAAGTAATATTGAAAACGAGCAGAGTATCTCATCTGACAATGTCATATCTATCAGTCAAGATTTACAAACAGAAGAAATGTGGGTTGTAACATATTCAGAAGGAATCAACCTGATAAATCCAGATGGAGAAAGCTTTACAAGATTTAGCTTACCTCAAAACAAAATATCAGATAAGAATTCCATATGGAATGTATTACATGATAGCAAAGGGATGTTATGGCTTGGATTCGATGGCGGCGGACTTATTTGTTTCGATACACACGAAAAAAACTACTCAAACTGCTCATCAAAATCATTGTCTCTAATACTAAATGAAAATACGATACTAGCTTCCATCGAAGACCACCATGGTAACATTTGGTTTGGAACGGATGGAAATGGATTAATTAAATACACCCCTCTTTCAAAAGAAACTCAGCACTTCACATTAAAACAACATAAAAGTTCTTCACCCCCGCCATTAATAGTTTCATCAATAATGGAAGACAACCAAGGTAATATTTGGATTAGCGGTGAGAATGCCAGCATGTTCATGCTAACATCGAACTACGAAAACCTTATAAAAATCTCATCAGATGAAATAGTATCAAAAGGCGTAATAAGGGACATACATCAGGATTTCGATGGTGTCATCTGGCTAGCGACAGAAAGTGGGTTAGCTTTTTACGATAAGGAAAAAAAGGCATTTGTTCCATATCCAAAACAAAACAATGCCATGGATGGAGCAATGGTTCTAGATATTTACCAAGACCCTGATGGTACATTATGGATTGGGTGCTTCAACAGTCTATTTTTAGGCAGTAAAAATAGCTTCTACACAATAAATAAAGATCAAGGGCTAGCTGACAATCTCGTTTTCGGCTTTGGAGAATCAATAGACAAAACGACATGGATAGGCAGCTACCAGTCTGTGCAAATCCAAGAAGATGGCGCCCCTAAACCAAGACCAATACAAGAGATATTTGGTTATCCAATAAGCTCAAAAAGAATAATGACTCTTTATTCTCACAAAGATACCATTTGGATCGGGACTCGTTCTGATGGGTTGGAAGTTATAGATTTAGCAAATGAGAGAGTAACGCTATACGTTCACAACAAGGCAAAACGGGGCAGCATTAGTAGCAATTCAATAACTTCCATATTTGTTGATTCTTTAGAAAACACGTGGGTTGGAACCTATGGTGGAGGATTGAACCTCATGCCGAAGGGATCAACTGAATTCACGGTCTTCCAACACGATGTTAATGATAAAAACTCCTTAAGTAGTGACAGAGTATTTGTTATTTATGAGGATTCTAGTGGTGACATATGGATAGGAACCGATAACGAAATAAGCAGATATAACGAAGACGGCAGTTTTTCTAGATTTCCCATACTGTACGACGGGAAAAAGCTCTCAAATTCTTTTGTAACATCCATACAAGAAGATAAAAATCTAAACTTATGGGTGACATTACAAGACAGCATGTTAGTAATATGGCCACCAACAGACCGAAAGCAAGGTATAAATAATTTCAAACTGGTCAGTAGAGAAACAGGATTAGACGACAAGCAACTGTATTCCATGATATCAGATGATCAAGGATACCTTTGGGTAGGAAGTAATAAAGGGCTAACGAGAATAAACCCAGATAATCTCACATTCAGACACTTTGATAAATCTCATGGATTACAAGATAATGACTTTAACTTCGCCTCATCTTACCGGAACTCTTCTGGTGAACTTTTCTTCGGGGGGAGTAAGGGATATAACAGGTTTACGCCTTCACAACTAATTAGCAATAAAAAAATGGCGCCTGTTGTACTCACCGGTGTATATCGTCTAAACAAGAAGCAGAAATTCAAAGAACCTCCTCATAAAATATCTCATTTAACGTTCAACTATTTAGACTACCTTCTGTCTTTTGATTTTTCTGCGTTAGAATACCACTCACCTAAAAGAGTTCAGTATCGATACAAACTAGATCGCTTTGATAGTGACTGGGTGGAGATTGGAAACCAACATCGAGCAACTTTCACAAATCTACCCGCGGGAAATTACACATTATTGGTTCAGGCAACACGTACAAACGGCGTCTGGGACAGTCCTCCCATGACCCTAGACATCACCATCACGCCTCCACCATGGCGAACCTGGTGGGCATACACCTTATATGCCTTGATGCTTGGTTTTATCGTGTGGCATTTCTGGCAGAAGCAACGGGCGAAAACACGCCTTGCTTATGAGCAAAAACAAGCGCTAGAGAGGGAAGTTGCCGCTCGCACCGACGATCTGGTGCAACTCAACCAGCAGCTGGGGCATACCGTTGAAGAGTTAAATGACGCCAAAGAAAGAGCAGAAGAAGCCAATCAATCAAAAACCGCATTCTTAGCCAACATTAGCCATGAGATCCGCACACCGATGAATAGTGTGTTGGGGATGACAGAGCTGTTATTGCGGTCCCCCCTTAGCGAACAGCAGCGACGTTTCGCGATCACCACCCATAGATCCGGCGAGATGCTGCTTGGGTTAATTAACAACCTGCTCGATTACTCAAAAATTGAGGCGGGTAAAGTTGAACTTGAACAATTGCAGTTTGATATTAAGCAGCTGGTCTCTGAGACCTGCTACCTGTTTGCGGATCAGGCACAACGTAAAGGGCTTGAGATTAACTATATTGTCGACCACCGCTTACCTGAGCTAGTCATTGGCGATGCCAACCGATTACGCCAGATCCTTGCCAACTTGGTCAGTAACGCAGTGAAGTTTACCCAGGAGGGGGAAGTCGACGTCGTGCTCACTCAGGAGCTCGAAGGGATACGCATCAGCGTTAAAGACAGTGGCATCGGTATGACGCCTGAAGCACTGGATCACGTTTTTGACGCATTTTCTCAGGCCGATGTTTCGACCACCCGCCGCTTTGGGGGCACAGGCCTGGGGCTGTCGATCTGTAAGCAGCTGGTGGAACTGATGAAAGGTGAGCTGTTTGTCGAATCCACACCAGATCAAGGCAGCTGCTTTAGCATCTTAATGCCCCTGGTTAACGTCAACAACGGACCAACCTCAGGTAACTATTTAGCCATCAGAGGTGACGTCCGTACCGCGCTGTGTTCACCCGGTGTCGAGGCGATGGTCAGTAGCCAGTTAGCACTACTCGGCATCCACGCTCGCCCAGTAGGTGAAACGCCGCTGCTCGCCGCTCTGCTCGAACCGGGCAGTGAAAACTGTGTCATTGCTGATATTCAGCTACTAAGGCGGGAAGAGATCCAGATGCTCTCTGGCCTACCAACGCAAACACAGCGCCGCTTGATCTTACTCACGCCAATCGCTACCGAACAGCTGAGCGATGAACTGAGGCACTGCCAACGCCTGACCAAGCCTATTGACGGTCGCACGCTGCATATCGCTTTAAGTATCGCGACCAATCAACCTATCCCCGGCCAGCAGGGAATGACCAGCTTCCGAGATAACAGCGATGTAATGAATCGCTTTAACGCATCGATCATGGTCGCGGAAGACACGTTCGCCAATCAGGAAGTGCTGCGCGCAATGCTTGAAATGATGGGCTGCAAGGTGTTCATTGCTTCCGACGGCAGAGAAGCGGTCAGCATGTTCAAACAACACCCCGTCGATCTGGTACTGATGGATTGGCAGATGCCCCGACTGAATGGGTATGAAGCAGCAAAACAGATCCGGCAATTCGAAGTTGAAACCGACAAGCCTGCAACCCCCATTCTGGTAGTAACCGCGGGGATGATGGACACCGAACGCCAGCGCTGTTTGCAAGGTGGCATGAATGGCTATCTGACTAAGCCACTCACACTACGTCAGCTCTATGATGCACTAGAAGAGTTTTTGCCTGCGGAATTACATAGTCACGAACAGATAATGTCTGCCGCACCCGCTGGTGCAATACAGCAAAATGACAGTGACGACGTTGTCGATATGGCAGCGATTAATAATATCCGCCAGATCCAGCAGGAAACAGGTAGCGATATCCTCAACCGTGTCTTTAGTGCCTTTAAAGAAGAGGTTGCCAACAAGCTGAGCGAATTAAGACAAGCACTGAATAACCGTGACCGCCAACAGATAGCGGCTTGCGCCCATGCCATCAAATCGCTCAGCTCCAATGTTGGCGCTAAACGCCTAAAACAGCTCAGTCATCAAATAGAGCTGACAGCCCGTGACGGGGATCTAGCCTCCTGTAAAGCGTTACTGGTAGGATTAGAAGAATGTTATCTTCAAGCTATCGATGCTCTCAGTGACGTAATTAGGACGCCTTAAATGCATGCTGTACCCGCACCACTAACAGAGAAGCCCGTTGTACTGGTGTGCGACGATGACATCACCATTCGTTTGATGATGCGGGAAACGCTGGAACGTGAAGTTATCACAGTCATTGAGGCGGCCGATGGCAAACAAGCTCTGGAGATGTATAAACAGCACTCCCCTGATCTGGTGCTGCTAGACGTTAGCATGCCTCATTTTTCCGGCTATGAGGTCTGTGAAGTTATCCGTCAATCACCGTTAGGCGCTGATGTACCAGTAGTGATGGTGACCTCTTCAGATGATCTCAGCTCAATCAATCGCGCCTATGAAAGTGGTGCAACCGATTTCTTGGCCAAGCCGATTACCTGGCAGATCCTTGGCCAGCGGGTGCGTTATATGCTACGCGCTAGTCGCGCCTTCCGCGATCTAAAACGCAATGAGGAACGACTAAAGCGTAACGAAGAGCACCTCAAACAGAACGAAGAGCGCCTGCGAGTATTGGCTTACTTCGATAACTTGACTGGCCTGCCGAACCGTCAGATGTTCAACGAAGATTTACAGCGTAGTATTGCGCAAGCCAAGCGTGAAGGATTGAAGGCCGCACTGCTATTTATCGATCTCGACCAGTTCAAACGCTTTAACGATACCCTAGGTCACGCCTTCGGCGATAAACTGCTGAATCGCGTCGCTGAACAACTAAAAACCCGCCTACGTCCCGGTGATCTGCTGACGCGCGGCGTAGATAGATTAGAAGATATGTCGCTGGCGCGTCTTGGTGGCGATGAATTCACTATCTGCTTGACGCAAGTGGCACAAAACGAAGATGTCGCTCGCGTCGCCAGCCGCGTGATTGAAAGTATCTCTCAGCCGATGGTGGTGGACAGCTATGAGGTGGTAGTAACCCCCAGTATCGGCATCGCTATCTACCCCGATGATGGCGACGAAATCGACTCGCTGCTAAAAAATGCTGACACGGCAATGTATAACGCCAAAGCCAAAGGGCGAGGTCGATTCCAGTTCTATAGCGGTGAAATGAACGCCAGAGCATTGCAACGATTACGGATGGAAAACGAATTACGCAAAGCTATCGACAACAATGAGCTCAGAGTCGCTTACCAGCCGAAAGTAGATGTACAACAGCGGAAATTTATCGGCGTCGAAGCGCTGGTGCGTTGGGATCACCCGCAACACGGTATCGTCTCCCCGGCCGAATTCATCCCGCTGGCAGAAGAATCTGGACTGATTGTCGACATTGATAACTGGGTATTACACAAAGCCTGCCACCAAGCCAGCGAATGGTTAAACATGGGGATCACCTGCCCCGTCGCGGTTAACGTCTCAGCGCTTAACTTCAAGAAAACCAATCTGGTAGAACGGATCAAAACAGCATTAAGGGAAGCGGACCTACCCGCATCTTTGCTCGAGCTAGAGATGACAGAAAGCATTGTCATGAGCGATATCGAGCTCAATACTGAACGCCTAACCCAACTCAAGGAGATGGGCACGTCTATCTCTATTGACGACTTCGGCACGGGTTACTCATCGCTAAGCTACTTGCGTCGCTTACCGATCGATCAGGTAAAAATCGACCGCTCTTTCGTCAACGAAATTGATTGCAACAACGAAGATATGGCGATCGTAAAAGCAATTATCGCCATGTCCACCACGCTGAAAATGGAAGTGATCGCGGAGGGGGTTGAAACCACCACCCAAACTGAAAAACTGAGTAAGGCTGGCTGTCACCGCCTGCAGGGCTTTTTGTACGCCAAACCGATGCCCGCCAAGTTTGCCACAGAAACTCTGCTGGCTGGGTTTGACGCGCTGCCAGCAGCGAAAAAACTGGCAACGGTAACTAGTAACTAGTAACTAGTTACTAGTATTTTAAATAAGTCAGTGAGTTATTTAGGCTCTCACTGACTTAATCAAAAGAAGCCTTGACTGGCTTATCTGCAGACAGTTGGTTCCAGCGACGCCACAAAGCAAACACGCCAAACAGCATAATATCGATGATTGCAGCACCGCTAAGTTTTAACTGGCTCCCTAAAATCCCCTTAAAAACGGCCAGTTGAATGAGGTGCATCATAATCACCAGGCCCATGACCAGCTTCATCACCAGAGACAGGTTTCCAGCAAAAGGTTGCCAGAAGTTACTGAAAAACACCGCCCAAACGCCCAACATGACGAGATAACCCAACGGCAGCATCACTTTATACATCAAACAGATCCTTCATCTTGATTCTGAAACAATCGATAGGCCACCTGGCCAGCGGTTTTCTCCCGGTACAAACGCCAGGCCTGCGGCAAAGGAGGAAGTACCAACTCCTGCTCAGTTTCGAGATAAACCATGCCATCTTTCGCCAGCCAACCATTTGTTTCAATCAGCGCAAAGAGATCATGCAGTAGCCCCTGACGAAATGGCGGATCGATAAAGATAATATCAAACGGCCGCGGTGGCTTTTGCGCCAGTAGCGTCAATGCATCAGCACATTTCACTTCACCGCTGGTGGCTTTTAATGTCGCTAAATTTTTTTCCAGTTGCAGCGCCACCGGCTTCGCTTTTTCAATCAACAAAGTATATTGAGCATGGCGCGATAAACTCTCAAATCCAAGTCCACCACTGCCGGCAAACAGATCCAAACAACGCGCATCTCTGACATCATGCATCAGCCAGTTAAACAGGGTTTCTTTCACCCTATCAGTGGTCGGTCGTAGCCCATCCCCCGATAGCACAGGTAAGCGACGGCCACGCCATTGACCACCAATAATCCGTATTTGCCCTGTGGGCGCACGATTTGCTTGTTTCGCCATCGCTGACCACCCTATATAAAGTTAAATTATGTTAATATCTCGGCGCATTTTAGTGCGAACACGGCGTAACGCCAGTGTAACGTGCAACCCGTCGCTAGATCCCGGCATTATCAGAGTAATTACTACGGTTTGAACATGGCAGAGAAGAAAAAAGGTTTTTTGTCCTGGTTTGGTAAAGAGAAAGCTAAAACAGAGACAGCAGATGCGGCTGCGGCCGAACAAGAGATAGCGGCCCCCGAACAAACCGAGGCGTCGGAGCCTGTCACCACCGAATTGGCAGACAAAGCTACAGCCGCAGAGGCTAGCGAAAAAACTGTGGACGAAAGCGAAGCTGCGCAGGCAGAAGCCTCGCCGGCTACAGAACCCGTTGTCGCCACCCCGCAACCTGAAGTGCAAGAGAAGCCGACCCGAGAAAGCTTTTTCAGCCGTTTAAAGCGCGGTTTAATGCGCACCCGCAGCCAGATAGGCAGCAGTTTTGCTAACCTGTTTCTCGGTAAAAAGATTGATGATGAGCTGTTTGAAGAGCTGGAAACACAACTACTGTTAGCCGATGTTGGTGTCGATACCACAATGAAGATCATCGACTCGCTGACCGATCAAGCGGATCGCAAGCAGCTGAAAGATGGTGATGCGCTGCTTGGCTTACTGAAAGAAGAGATGGCCGGGCTACTGAACAAGGTTGATTCTCCACTGGATACGGACGCCAATGAGGGTCCGTTTGTGATCCTGATGATCGGCGTCAACGGCGTGGGCAAAACCACGACCATCGGCAAGCTGGCTAAGCAGTACCAGGCACAAGGCAAAAAAGTGATGCTGGCTGCGGGTGACACCTTCCGAGCCGCCGCGGTCGAACAGCTTCAGGTATGGGGTGAACGGAACGAAATCCCTGTTGTTGCCCAACATACTGGAGCGGACTCAGCGTCGGTCCTGTTTGATGCACTGGAAGCCGCAAAAGCACGTAACGTAGATATCCTAATTGCTGATACGGCCGGTCGTTTGCAAAACAAAGCGCACCTGATGGAGGAGCTGAAAAAAATTGTCCGCGTGATGAAGAAACTCGATCCGCAAGCTCCCCATGAAGTGATGCTCACCATCGATGCCGGCACCGGCCAAAACGCGATCAGCCAGGCGGAACTGTTCAATGAAGCCGTGGGACTGACCGGCATCACGCTCACCAAATTGGATGGCACAGCCAAAGGTGGCGTCATTTTTGCGGTGGCAGACAAGTTGGGGATCCCAATTCGTTACATAGGTATCGGCGAAGGGATTGAAGATCTGCGAACATTCAATGCTAATGAATTCGTTGACGCCCTGTTCAGCGACGAAGATTAATAACTAATAGCAGCCAGCAATGATCCGATTCGACCACGTTAATAAGCTCTACCCTGGCGGTCACCACGCCATAAAAGATGTTAGCTTTCATCTGCAGAAAGGGGAGATGGGCTTTTTAACCGGCCATTCAGGCGCAGGTAAAAGTACCCTGCTGAAACTGATCGCATTATTGGCGAAGCCGACCAATGGCCAGATCTTTATTAACGGTCACAGCTTGAGCCGAGTAAAGAAGCAACAGATCCCCCTGGTGCGCCGAGATATCGGCATCATTTTCCAAGATCACCGCTTACTTACTGACCGTAGTGTATTTGATAATGTCGCTTTACCTTTAGTGATCGCTGGTCACAGCCATAAAGAGATGAAACGCAAAGTCTCGGCTGCGCTTGATAAAGTTGGTCTGCTGAACAAAATCAATAACCTACCGTTACAGTTATCCGGTGGTGAGCAACAGCGGGTCGGCATCGCCCGAGCGATTGTCAACAAACCGCCCATCCTGCTCGCCGATGAGCCGACCGGGAATTTGGACCCAGAACTCTCGGCCGAAATTCTTAAGCTATTTGAAGAGTTCAACCGCGTGGATGTTGCGGTACTTATCGCCACCCACGACCTCGGACTTATCGCACGAATGAAATACCGCACGCTGACACTGCGCAACGGCCAACTGATCAATGATGGTCTGTTTCAAGACGATCGAGGACAGCTGCTATGAGTCTGCTATTTAAGGAGCGTGCCGATAGTAATAGCATGAAACCAAAGCTCTCCTTTGCAGAGCAGGTTCGTAGTTTCTTTATCAATCACTTACGCCAATCGATTGCCGCGCTGGGCGATTTATGGCGCACGCCCGTCGCTTCTCTCATGACCATGGCGGTACTGGGACTCAGCCTGTCACTGCCAGCGGCGCTGTATGTGTTGCAAAAAAACGCGGTGGCGGTAAGTAGCGCATGGCAAAACGCCGCCGAGATCAGCCTATTTTTGCGCCAAGATCTCTCACCAGAAGTGCAACGGGCATTTAGTCATCGTATCGGCCTGCATCCTGAAGTCGATAGCGTCACCCTGATATCACCAGACGCAGGCTTAGAAGACTTTAAACTGCAATCAGGCTTTGGCGATGCGCTTGCTTACCTTGATCGTAATCCGCTGCCTGCTGTGGTTGTTGTCTTACCGACGCTGGCAAATCGTGGCCCTAATGAAGCCCGGGCGCTACTGCAAAAGCTCGAGTCTGCTCGGGAAGTGGATATGGGAAAAATGGATATTGACTGGTTAGAGCGGCTAGATGCCATTATCGCCTTAATCCAAGACTCCTTTGGTGCGCTAGCAACACTGCTACTGGTCTCCGTCGTACTGATTGTCGGTAACACCATTCGCCTAGCGATTATGGGCAGAAAGGAAGAGATTGAAGTGATGAAACTAGTTGGCGCAACCGACGGTTTCATTCAGCGCCCTTTCCTTTATACCGGTCTTTGGTACGGGATCGTCGGCGCGATGATCTCATGGATCGCGATATCACTGATCATCTGGTGGTTAGCCGACGCCATTCAATACCTATCGGGGCTTTACCAAAGTAGTTTTGAACTCACCGGTATCAGCCTACTCGAAGCACTGTTCCTGCTGCTGCTTTCTTCAATACTGGGCCTGTGTGGTGCTTACATATCTGTTAAACGTCACATTGCGCATATCGAACCTGCTTGAACATCGAATGAAACTTTCTTAGTGGTTGACGGGTCTTATCGAATGGATCAGAATTCGATCTCGTCTGGATCCTGGGCGTATAAGCTCACAGACATGAAGATTTGAGTAAGAGGTACACATGACAACATCAACTCAGTCAATGGCACTTACCGTACCGTCGGGCAATATTGAGTCCTACGTGCGTATGGTCAACGCCATTCCTATGCTGACCGCTGAGGAAGAGAAAAGCTTGGCTGAGCGCCTGCAGCAAGACGGCGACCTCGCCGCTGCCCGCCAGTTGATTATGTCTCACTTGCGCTTTGTGGTGCATGTGGCGAAAGGTTATGCAGGTTATGGTCTACCGCAAGCAGATCTGATTCAGGAAGGCAGTATCGGGCTAATGAAGGCCGTTAAGCGTTTCGATCCCACCGTGGGTGTACGCTTGGTCTCGTTTGCTGTGCATTGGATCAAAGCAGAGATCCACGAGTATGTGCTGCGTAATTGGCGCATCGTTAAGATCGCGACCACCAAAGCGCAACGTAAGCTGTTCTTTAATCTGCGCAAGAATAAGAAACGTCTTGGTTGGTTCAATCAGGAAGAGGTGAGTACCGTCGCTGAAGAGCTAGGTGTGAGCCGCAAAGAAGTGATGGAGATGGAAGCCCGCATGAGCTCCCATGATCAAGCTTTTGAATTGAGTAACGACGATGACGAAAAGGGCACCAGCTTTAGCCCGGCGCTTTATCTAGAAGATAAAACGTCTGATTTCGCGGAAAGTGTCGAACAGGAAAACTGGGATGCTAACGCTGCGAGTCGTCTGAAATCAGCCATTGATACGCTGGATGAAAGAAGCCGCGATATCCTGCAAGCCCGTTGGCTTAGCGATGAAAAACAAACCCTGCAAGACCTAGCTGATAAATATCAAGTATCAGCAGAACGCGTCAGGCAGCTGGAAAAGAACGCGATGAAGAAGTTACGCCTAACCATGGCATAACTTGCGAACCGTCTCCTCCAACATAAAAAAACCGACCTATTATGGTCGGTTTTTTTATTTATCAGCCCTGCTCATGAAATATGCCAGCCTTTGTCACTTGGTGTCGCTGCCAGTGCCGACATAAACCCTGCAATATCAGCATCCGCCCTGTCCCAATAGACAAAGAGTTTCTGCTGTTCAGCGACATGCTTAATTTGTTGCAGACAGTAATCGATGAGAAGACGGCCAACCCCACGACGACGAGTGACATCCCTCACTGTTAAACCGATTAATGATGCCGCTTGCAGATTGAACAAACCCGCGCCAATATAGCGGCCGTTAAATTTAGCCAGCACCCAATGCACGCCAGCTTCAGCCGCCTGATCTTCAAGCTGCTCTAGCTGCTCGGGTGTAAACAGTTTCGCCAGATCAGTACGCATCCCCTGATCCAGCAACTCAGTCGTTAATGCCGTTAAACGCATAGGAAAAAATTCTCATTATGTCTTGGGTGGATTCTAGCAGCCAAACAGGGGAAGTCGACAGCCCCAACAACATCTCCTGTCGACTCGGTTGTGGAGCCTGTTGCATTGCCCCCTCTATTACCTCACCGATCCCAGGTATGCCTAGTGGAAAACCTGCAGGTGAGCGCTGTGTACAGTTAAACGAAGACAACCTATGTATGCTGTTTGGCCAACCACAACGGCCAGCACTATGTGATGCTTTTAAAGCCTGTGCCTCGGTATGTGGTGACAATGATGAAGCCGCCATGTTTAACCTGACGTTGCTGGAACAAGCCACCGCCAGCTAGCCCTCAACCGCAGTGAGAGATGTTTCAGGCGTTAAACATCGATGGCAGGTTCCGGCAACGATTCACAACGCCAAACCATTGCTGTCAGCAGCACCGGTAATATCAGTGTCTGGCAATCTGACGGCCAATGGGGCTGTGCCAATTTTTTCCCGAGCCGCCCAGTTTTCATCGTCGATCAACGCCGAAGCAGGTACAAGCTCGATACCCAATGCGGTCAGTTCGGGTAGTCGTTGTTGAAGCAAGGAGAGCGTTTCTGGGTAGGGGTGAGCGATCCCTACTGCATATCCCTGACGCAACGCCAGCTTTATCAGTTGATCAAACTGCCTGGAGATAGCCGCTTGATCTTGCAGATTATCCAGGAAGACATGGCGTCGCAACGCAGGTACGCCAGTGGCCAACGCAACATCCTCAGCGCAGGTATTCACACTGGTACGGCTATCGATAAAGTAGAGCGGATAATAACGCAGAAGACGCATCGTCCAAGCCATATGGGGAAGGGACTCGGTCAAGTCACTACCCATATGATTATTCACCCCCGCGACGTGGGGCAGTGACTGCAATGCTTTAATCAGCATACTCTGCAACTCGGATTGCGACATCTCATTGGTTAATGCACCGTGCCCTAAACGATTACCCGCCTTAGCTTCCATCGGCATATGTAACATCACTTCTTTGCCACTCTCATGGGCAAGTCGTGCTAAGTGTCGGCTATGGGGAGTAAAAGGTAAGAACGAGAGCGTTACCGGGCCAGGCAACGCGATCACCTCTCTATCCGATGCGCTATTGCCGACATCATCAATCACCAAGGCAACACGGGCCGCAGGCTGTTCAGCCGCGAGATCTGAAGAGAGCAGGGAGAAAAAAATAGCCAAGAGCAATCGCCAATGGCAACTCGGCTCTTTTCGGCAATGATGCCAACGACGATACATAGGGCTGAGCATGCTCCGGTTAATCTCAGCCCTTGCAGTCAATCTGGATGATCCAGTGCTTGGAGTGCCGTTCTGAGTTGATTGTCTTGATTAGCGATCTGGATCTTCTTCTCGCCCTGATATGCTACCACCGTATTCAATGGCAGGGGGTTTATTATAGGGGTTAGCAGACTTTCGAGAACCACCTGTGAAGGTACAAATCTGTCCGGTGTGATCCCCTTCCCATCAATAGCCAGGCCATCAGGTGTGAAATAGTGCGCCGTCGTCAGTTTCAAAACCCCCTCTCCTGGCTGAACAGGAAATAGCGACTGGATAGAGCCCTTACCAAAGGACTGTTCACCGAACACGGTTGCCCGCCGATTCCCCTGCAACGCACCTGCAACAATCTCAGCGGCGGACGCTGAGCGACCGTTGATCAATACAGCGATAGAGATACCACTGATCTTTTCACCGGTATTGGCGAAATAGATCACATTGGCCTCGTAATAACGACCACGAGTCTTTACGATCACCCCTTCATCAAGAAACAGATCCGCAACCTCTAGCGCACTGTCTAGCAAGCCGCCGGGGTTGTCCCTAAGATCCAATATCAGTCCTGACAATTGTGGTGCTAGCGCCAACTCCTTCAATGCAGTAGCCACCTCTTGCGGTGTGGTCTGGGTGAAGCTGTTGATCTTTAGATACGCGGTGGCGTCATTTAGCATTCGCTGACTCACGCTTTTCACGTCAATTTGGCGGCGTTCGAGAGCAAAGTTAAGTAACTCTGGCTCTCCCTCGCGCTGAACAGTGAGGTGCATCAGCGATCCTGCCGGCCCACGCATCCCCATCAGCAGTGTTTCAGCATCAGAGTCCGCTAATAGCTGACCATCAACACTGATCACTCGATCACCCGCCACCACACCAGCTTCGAGTGCAGGAGAGCCGGGAAACAGATTCACAATGGTTACCTCTTGCTCGGTTATCGCGAGCTCCATGCCAACACCGGCATACTCTCCTGAGGTCACATCGGTCAAATGAGCAAATTCATTGCGATCCAAATAGTCGGAGTGGCGATCCAAATGGGAAACAATAGCGGAAATGGCATCATCAACGAGGGCATCATAAGCCACTTCATCGACGTAAAATTCTCTGATCTGTTGCAGAATGGAGTAGATCCGTGCCGCGTCCTGAAACGCAGGTGAATCTTGAGGTTTGGAAGCCAAGCCACTGCCGGCCAAGGTCAACATCATGCCTGTAGCCAAACCGATAAAGAAAGTCCAAGACCGCGATAGCAAGTGTTGCATAAGCAACTCCTGTGTCAGTCTGGCTCTGAGAGAAGGATCCGTTACTTCCGCAGTAGCCGGTTTAAACCTAGTGTACCGTGACACCTAACCCGCGTAACGCTGACGCTAAGGTTAACTACGATGACACCAGGCTGATGGATCGAGTGCTTGCCCCTGATGGCGTATTTCAAAGTATAGACCAGCGGAGCTGCGGCCCCCGCTTTTCCCCACCAAAGCGATCGGTTCACCGCTTTCTACGCGGTCACCCACGCGTTTTAATAGTGCTTGGTTGTGGCCATAGAGGCTCATGTAACCATCGCCATGATCAACCACCATTAACAAACCGAAGCCTTTCAACCAGTCAGCATAAACCACGACACCTTGATGTACTGTGTTGACGTCTGTGCCCTCTTTGGCGTTTAACATCACCCCTTTCCAAACGATATTACCCGTTCGCTGAGAACCAAAATTGCGACTAATTCGTGCATTCACAGGCCAGGAGAGTTTGCCTTTCAATGCCTTCAGGCCATCCATCTCCAACTTTTCACGCTGCCGACGGCGCTCAATCATGTTGCGCACCGTGCGCTCATTTTCTTGCAGCTGTACCAGCTGCTGACGACCACCGGAGAGGCTTCCTTTCAACTTGCCCAGTGCGCGCTCTCGCGCCAACTGACGCTCTTCCATCTGTGCTTTTTCAGAGGCTTGACGACGTTCTAAGGATTGCAGGCGACTGGCTTGTTCAGCCAGGCGGCGCTCAACCCGAGCTAACTGACGGCGGGTTTTTTTCAGCGCTTCCAGGTTCTCCATCCGCGCCTGATTCATATATTGATAATAAGTCAGCGAACGTTCGATCTTGCCCGGTTCCTGCTGATTCATTAACAGCTTGATATAGTCATGATCACCAGACATATAGGCACTCACTATCTGTGCCTGCAATGCGGATTGTTGCTGACCATATAATACTTTCAATTCTGCTTGCTGCTTCTGCGCATCGGCCAAATCATCTCGGGTACGAGTCAACTCTTGCCGTGTCATCCGAAGCACTTTAGCCACTTTCGCGATCTCTTGTTCTGCATCCCGTAAGGAGCTAAACAGCGCCTCACGCTTCTCTTTTTGTTCCAGCAATTGTTGCTCGGTGCGCTTAATCTGCCCTTGCAGTTGGTGCAGGCGATCACCTTTTTTACTTTTCTCCGTCGCTCCCACATGAGCAATGGCGAAACAGAAAATCAGACATAAGACAAAACACAGCCTGCTCAACCAGTGAGCAGGCTGTGTTTTTAAGGAGCTAGAATACTTCAGCTCCATATGGGTTAGCTGGCCTTAACCAGTACGTTACCCGTCATCTCTTTTGGAATTTCCATGCCCATCAAGTCCAGCAAAGTCGGCGCCAGATCGCTGAGCTTACCACCTTCAACCATGTTTGCTTGCTTACCTACATAGATAAGCGGAACTGGCTCGCTGGTATGAGCGGTATGCGCCTGACCCGTGGTGTTATCCACCATCTTCTCAGCGTTACCGTGGTCGGCAGTGATCAAGCACTGACCGTCTACTTCTCGTAATGCCTCAACGACACGGCCAATACAGTGATCAACGGCTTCACATGCCTTAACCGCCGCTTCATAAACGCCAGTGTGTCCTACCATATCGCCGTTAGGATAGTTACAGACGATGAAGTCGTATTCGCCACTCTTAATCGCCGCGACTAGCTTGTCGGTCAACTCTTCTGAGCTCATTTCAGGCTGCAGATCATAGGTAGCCACTTTAGGAGAGGCAACCAGTTCACGCTTCTCGCCTACGTACTCATCTTCACGACCGCCACTGAAGAAGAAAGTGACGTGCGCATATTTTTCAGTTTCAGAGATACGCAGCTGCGTCTTGTCATGCTTCTCCAACCATTCACCCATGGTGTTAACCAAAGCTTCTGGCGGGAAGGCACATGCGGTTTTAATGTCTGCGGCATACTCGGTGAGCATGACAAAGTCAGCCAAGGCTGGCGTTGCTTCACGTTCAAAACCGGCAAAGTCAGCATCAACAAAAGCGCGGGTTATTTCGCGGGCGCGGTCAGCACGGAAGTTCATAAAGATCAGACTATCACCATCTTGCATTGCCGCACTGTTTTCACCATCGGCCTGCAGGATGGTGGCTTTTACAAACTCATCGTTTTCATCACGGGCATACGCAGCTTCCAGGCCTTCAACCGCTGTGCTGTAGGTATGAGCGCCTTTGGCCTGTGTCAGCAGGTTATAAGCTTCTTCCACACGCTCCCAACGGTTATCACGATCCATCGCATAGTAGCGACCCACTAAGCTGGCGACACGACCTTTGCCCAATTCAGCAAACTTATCCTGGAACACCTGCAGTGAACCTTTAGCGCTACGCGGCGGCGTATCTCGGCCATCTAAAAAGGCATGCAGATAAATTTTCTCTGCGCCACGTGCCGCCGCCATCTCGACCATAGCCATCAGGTGGTCTTCATGGCTATGCACGCCGCCCGGAGACAGCAGTCCCATGATATGAACCGCTTTACCAGCACTAACCGCTTTATCAACTGCACTAGCCAATGCAGCTGTTTCTGCGAAAGTACCTTCTTTAATCGCCAAATCGATACGCGTCAGATCCTGATAGACAACACGACCCGCACCCAAATTAACGTGACCAACTTCAGAGTTGCCCATCTGCCCTTCAGGCAAACCCACATCAAAACTTGAGGCAGAGATAAGAGAGCTAGGACAATCGGCCCACAACTTATCTAATACCGGTGTGTTGGCATTCAAAATGGCGTTGTTCTCTGGGTTTTCGCTATAACCCCAACCATCCATGATGATAAGTGCTGTAGTTTTTTTCGCTGTACTCATGAATATTTCCTAGTGTGTGCTAACTAAAATAGAAATAAAAAATTCGTTGTACTGTCACGGGTGCATATAGAAACACCCTCATGGTGCCATATTAGACATCTTTTCCAGCCATTTTTTAACCCCACAGACGACACTTGGCTGTCCATGTCGCTTGTTACAGGTATAATTCAGGCGCTCAGAGTGCGCCAACCGCACAAAACATTATCGAATAGAGGACATTTCATGCAGCAATTGGTCGAGTTTGTCAGCAGCGCTCCATTATTAAGCTTGGCTTGGGTGGGCCTACTCGGCGCACTTATCTATTCTTTTGTCGGTGCAAGTAGCGCACAAGCCCTTACACCGCAGGAAGCCACCCTGCAAATGAACAAAGAAAATGCCCAAGTGCTCGATATTCGAACAGCCGAAGAGTTCAATAAGGGCCATATTCTTGGTGCAAGTCACATCTCGTTCAATGATCTGCAACAGAAAGGGGTCGGCAACCTTGAAAAGCACAAAGAGAATCCCATTATAGTGGTGTGCGCAACCGGAGCCAGCGCTTCTCGCGCTTGTTCCCTGCTTAAAAAGCAAGGTTTCAGTGCGCCATACCGCCTTAAGGGCGGCATGCTGGAATGGCAAAATGCTAAATTGCCAGTCAGCAAATAGTGGCCGCACCGATGACAGAAGTAGTTATCTACACCACTAAGTGGTGCCCATACTGCATCAGAGCAAAGGCACTGCTGGAAAAGCTGTCGCTCAGCTATCAAGAGATAGCGGTCGATGGCCAGCCAGCACTGCGAGAAAAAATGATGGAGTTAAGTGGCCGTCACACAGTTCCACAGATATTTATCGATGGAACCAGTATAGGCGGATGTGACGACTTGGTGGCACTGCATAACGGCGGCAAATTAGCAGCGATGCTGAGCCGCTAACAAAGGATATGGCAACACAAGCCACATCACAGAATTCGAACATATTACATTTAAGGTTAAGAAAATGGCTGAAGAACAAAAAACAAACGGTAGCGCAGAACAAGCAGCGGCTCCTCAATTCAACATCCAGCGTATCTACACTAAAGATATCTCTTTCGAGACACCTAACTCTCCATCTATCTTCAAAGCTGAATGGAAGCCTGAAGTGAAGCTGGACCTGGACACCAAGAGCAATAAGTTAGATGACGCTGCTTTTGAAGTCGTACTGTCACTGACAGTGACTGCAAAAGTTGGTGATGAAACAGCATTCCTGTGTGAAGTACAGCAAGCGGGTATCTTCTCTATCGGCAACATGCCTGAGCCACAGTTGGCGCATACACTGGGTTCTTTCTGCCCTAACATCTTGTTCCCATACGCACGTGAAGCGGTCAGCAGCTTGGTTAGCCGTGGCACATTCCCGCCACTGAACCTGGCACCAGTAAACTTTGATGCCCTGTTTGCTAGCTATGTACAGAAGAAGCAAGCTGAAGCCGCTCCAGCAGGCGCAGACGCATAAGTGATGAACGCTAACGCGTATGATATTACTGTGCTGGGGGCGGGGTCTTATGGCTCCGCCCTTGCTATTTCTATTGCCCGTAATGGCAATAAGACGCTGCTATGGGGTCATGAAGCTGATCATGTCGAGCAGCTGATTAAAGAGCGCAGTAACGAAGCATTCCTTCCCGGCATTCCATTTCCTGACACGCTGGCGCTGGAAGCTGACTTAGCAACTGCCGTTGGCGCATCGAAAAATATCTTGGTCGTTGTACCCAGTTTCGCTTTCGGTGATGTCCTTCAGCGCATGAAACCCCATTTGCAAAAAGGGGCGCGCGTAGCTTGGGCAACGAAAGGTCTAGAAGCTGACACCGGCCGGTTGCTACAGGATGTCGCCAAAGAGATCCTGGGTGACAGCTGTTCACTGGCAGTGATCTCCGGCCCCACTTTCGCGATGGAAGTCGCCAAAGGCCTACCCACAGCCATCGCGGTAGCTTCAACCGATGATGATTTTGCTACCAAGTTGACCGAACTGATGCATAACGATTCCCATTTTCGGGTCTACCGCAATCAGGACTTTATCGGTCTGCAACTTGGCGGCGCTGTGAAAAATGTGATTGCGATTGGTGCTGGCTTAGCCGATGGCTTAGGCTTTGGTGCCAATGCCCGAACCGCTCTGATCACCCGCGGCTTGGCCGAGATGATCCGCTTAGGTGAAGCGCTTGGCGCACAGCCTAGCTCATTCAACGGCATGGGCGGCCTAGGAGATCTGGTGCTGACCTGCACCGACAATCAGTCGCGCAACCGTCGCTTTGGTTTGGCCCTCGGCGCTGGGCAATCGCTGCAAGAAGCTGAACAAGGTATTGGTCAGGTAGTTGAAGGTTATCGCAATACCAAAGAGGTGTACCTGCTCGCCAAACGCCTGGAAGTAGAAATGCCTATCACTGAGCAGTTGTATCAAGTGCTTTATCAGGGCAAGCCGCCAAAACAAGCGGCCGCCGCGTTGCTAAGCCGCGATCAAACGTTCGAATAGCTAAGTGCCGGGGGGGCAATGACACGAACCCGGCCTTTTCCTTCATCTTTGGCTCGATAGAGCGCTTTATCTGCTTGCTGTAGTAACCAATCCTCATCCACACCGCGAAGATCTGTAGCGTGACATTCGGCGATACCGATCGAACAGTTCAACGCAATCTCACTGGGCAGTTCGGTAATATTGGCCCATTGCAGAAGTTCCGGCATGAAATAGTGCCGCTGTGCCAATTTATGTAGTAACCGTTCAGCCACCACCTGCGCCTGAGTAGAGTCAGTGTGAGGGAACAATACAACAAACTCATCTCCGCCCCAGCGGGCAGCGACATCTTCATGGCGTAAACAGTTCTCTAGCAAACGAGCAAACTCTTTGAGCACTTCATCACCGACCCCATGACCTAAGGTGTCGTTTATCACCTTAAAATTATCCAGATCGAGATAAGCCAGCGAGCAGATTTTTGCCCCACACTGTTGCCGGATCGCCGTTAATTCCTGTTCCAGTCTGGCTTGCAGTGCTTGCCGGTTGAATAGTCCGGTCAATACATCGGTCATCGACATTTTCAATAACCGTTCGCTATGTTCCAACTGCTGTAATTGGCCGCCTAACTGACGGCTCAACAACTGCAATGTGTCCTGGTCTTGGCGGTCAAAGTAGCGGTTACAATCAAATGCACAAAGGGTCAAAATAGCAGTCAGTTCGCCACTGCTAAATAGAGGTAGGCTGACTACTGAATCATAAGTTGCTCGCTGACCACCCTCCCCTTGAAAATGGAGTCGATTGTCGACCATGATCCGTTGACTCGCTTGCACCTGCATCAAATAGGAGCTGACCTGAATATCTTCAGTCAACTCGCCTACTTGCGTCCAAAGCTGCCAATGCTCGCCCTGCCGACGATGGATCAACCCAGCCTGTAGAGTAAAATTACCGCACACCATTTTCAGGGTTTCAAAAGCTAATTGCTGAGGGCACGGGTAGCGCTCCGGCAAGGATTGCAGACGACTGATCAGCTGGATCTCACGTAACCGCTGATTCGCCTGACTCAATTTTGTGTCCTGCTGGGTCATGATCACCAGTTCATCGAGCTGTAATGACACTGGCGTTAATGCCTGATTGGGCAAGGTGCTGGTATCCACGGGCAGATTAATCTCAATATCTGACAGCATCGCCATAAACAAACGGCGAAACTTGGGCAGGGCCAAGCTATCACACATCTCAAGACTGGTAGTGAGGAGCGCATTACATGCCTGCCAGTCACCTTGACGACTGTAGACACTCACGAGCTCCATATAGCATTGCGGCAGCAGGCGTGAATCCATGTCCACCACTTGCCCTAACAAGGCAGGAGCGTCTTCGAAACGCTCCCTTGCGCCAGCGAGATCACCGGTGGCCGAACAGATAGCCCCTTGCAGTAGCGAGCGTAAAAACAGTCCTGTGCTAGATGGTCGAAAAGCCAGTCCACGCATCCGATCTAAGGATTGTTGCGCGCGCGCTAACTCACCCAGTTTAGCGTGACAAAACCCTTTGAGGCTGAACACATCATAGAGGTTACGAAATGGAAAATGGGTCAGCTGCCGAATACGACAAATTTTTACCAGACGATCTAACACATGGAGCGCATCACGATAGTTACGCGTACAAAAATAGAGCCAAGCAAAATTATATAAAGTGACAACTAACTCACTGTAATCACCGAATCGACGTGCTGTCGCATAAGCCGCCAAATACTCTTTTTGCGCCTGTGGGTACTGCTCCAATAAGGTATTAAAATAGCCAATACCATTGTGCATTCGCACGATTTCCAGTGCTTCACCCAACTCTTCGCGGATCCGCGAACTGACGCCGAAGCAGCGGAATGTTTGATGGTATTGAGAGTTGTATGAGTAAATAATGCCCTTGCTGTGATAGCCAGCGGCGATGCCCTGGCGGTGCCCCATCGCTTTTGCCAAACTAATCGCTTGGTCAGTCACAACAAGGGCTGCGCTGGCTTTTAGCTGCTCATAGAACCGTAAATAATTGTAGTAATTACGCAAACAGTAGAGGCGCGAACAATCCATCTGATAGCTTTGTAACAGTTGATTGAGCCGTTCAAACTCCTCAATATCTACTGGCGTGGTCGATTTATCGTGGGCATAGAAGTTGATAAACAGTGACTGAGCCCGAAACTTGTCATTGTCAGCGGCTTCCGCCACCTGCCGTGCCATCTGGGCATTTTGCAATGCATACTCGAAGCTCTGCCGCCGCACTTGTGTCAGCGATATCAAACACAGCAATCGCACATGGCTTTCGGGGCAGCTCAGTAACGCTTCTGCTTCCTGCAGCTGTTCCATCTCATTCAGCGCATCATCTAGCTCGCCTAAATAAAGCAGTGCTTCGGCAAGCCGCAACTGAATGCGCATCCGTGCGGTGTCAGAATTCAGTTCGCCGGCTAACAGATAGCGCGCAACCTTAACCGCCTCAGGCCAAGCCATCAGCTCCATGTTCTGCGACATCAATGCATAGCTTGGCTTATGTTGCACATGAGATTGCTTCGTCAGCTCAACCTGAGAGAAGCAAGCTGGAATGCTGTTAAGCAGATAGTGATCGTCCAACCAATCTAGAAACCCCTCCCAGCATTCATCGTCCTGCCGATGTGCCAAAGCGTATTGGGTATCCAAACAGACCATCACCATCACTGGGGCCGCTAAGCCTGCACTGACAAAAGCCTTTAACATCTCAATGGCGGATGCCGAGGCGTAATGCCAACCGGTCACCACAATCACGGTGGGCTCAGCAAGCAGCACCTCAACCAGCTTAATCATCGCCAAACGCAACCGATCTTGTTCAAAATAGAGATCATCAAGCACTGGCAGTTCAGTTCGCTCTGCACTGTTGCCGCCCAGCCAACCGGTTAATACCTGCTGTAACGGCTTATAATCGGTGGCGAACATCGCCATTTCATCAGCATCGAGATGGGACTCCAACATCCGCGTACGAAACAGGTCAAATAGGCTGTTATAAGGTGAGAACTCTGCGGATTTATAGTGTGGTAAATGCTTTACCGCCACGCCCTGCTGATTGGCAAAAGCCGTAGTAAAACTCAGGAAGCGCTCAGGCTCCTGGCTTTGATAAAAGCTAAAGGTAGCCTGCTCTTCATTGGCTCGCTGCCAATTAAGTTGCAACGCATCTGAAAATACCGACTGCTTAACGGACATTCCTTGACCTGATACCTTGGGCGATATAAATAGGAAAAAAAATATACAGTATCAGGATTTTTTACACTGTTGCTTAGCTCACACTTCAACCGCAATGAGCTTATGTGAGTGAAGGGTAATTGAGCTGGCGCAAACCTTCGTAGGCAATAATGGCGACCGCATTCGACAGGTTCAATGAGCGGCTATCTTGGCGCATCGGGATCCGTATACGGCTGTCACTTTCTATTGTATTAAGCACATCATCTGGCAGACCCCGCGTTTCCGGACCAAACAGCAGAATATCACCCGCCTGATAATTCGCCTGATGAAACGGCTGACTACCTTTTGTGGTGCATGCAAACACACGGGATTCAGGTAATGCCGCACGCAAAGCGGCTAGGTTTTTATGCCGTTTTACTGCCGCAAATTCATGGTAATCCAGCCCGGCGCGACGTAACCGTTTGTCATCCCAATCAAACCCCAGAGGTTCGATCAGGTGCAGATGGCAACCCGTATTGGCACACAGGCGAATAATATTGCCGGTATTCGGGGGTATTTCCGGCTCAAAAAGTGCGATGTTTAGCATGGGAGTCCGTCGTCGTGAAACCGCTGGCCACTCTACCAGATCCTAACGCCGAGCTCACCCATGACAAGCGATGCCCCCTAGTATCCATTCGGCAGAGGGAGCCTTATCGTGACACATAACCCACCGAGCTCACTGCGCTGCGCCACCACTTCGCCAGCATGCGCTTCCACAGCAGCAGCCACAATCGCCATGCCGAGGCCAATGCCCCCATTTAACTCTGGCGTTCTGGCATCATCCAAGCGATAGAATGGCCGAAAGATCTGTTGTAGCTGGTTATCTGGCACTCCGGGGCCATCATCTTCCACCCGTATCTCGCAATATTCAGCGGTCAGGCGTAGTGATGTCTCGATGCGCTGAGTGGCGTAGCGAATGGCGTTGCGCAGCAGATTGTCGATCGCCCGCGTCAAAAGTAACGGCTCAGCCCGATAGTGCACCTGGGGCTCCCCATGCAGCGTCAACGTCAGATGACGGTGATTGGCTTCAATCGTGGCATCATCCACCACCGACGATAACAGGGCAAACAGATCCACCGGTTCCAAGCTGGCGCTACGGCGCTGCATTCTCGCCAACTGTAACAGCTCGGCGATCATCTCCTCCAGTTTCAGTGATTCGCTCTCGATGCGTGACAACAGGGAAGACTCCCCTTCACTGCGTCGCATCAAACCGATCGCCAACTGCAAACGCGTTAAAGGGGAGCGTAATTCATGACTGACATCCCGCAGTAACTGGTGCTGCGCTTCAATCTCTGTACTCACCGCATCAGCCATGTCACTCAGTTGCCGACTCAGCTGCCCCACTTCATCCCCACGCCGTAACAAGTCCTGCTCTGGTCTCGCCTCCAGATCACCGCTGGCTAGCCGCTGAGATACTCTGCGTAATTGGTGCAGCGGCCTTCCCAGCCGCCAAGCAAGCATGCCACACAGCAATCCGCTCAAGACCAGAACACTACCAAACAGTGACCAGGGATGCGCCAAAATAGTGGGAAGAAACGGCAATGGCGTGTCTTTCATTGGTCGCCGCGTTACTACCTGCCACGCTTTGCCACGAATCTCAGCCGTCCACGGGCCAGCATAAAACCAGTCACCGTCTATCACACCGCGAGGCCGACCATCTGCAGCACTGGTCATCAGTAAAGAGATCACCACATCCGGCAGTGGCCGGCTTGGCATCTCTCCCTCAGGGTCGATAAGAAACCAGTGCTTTCCCTCCCCCGGAGGCAGACGCTCGTGGCGTCGTGCTTTGCGCTCTATCTGTTCAACAAACCGATGCATATGCTCAGCCTTTCCTTGCGGAAGCAGAAAGAAAGGTTCATAGAGAAAGCGCGGCAACAGCAGCACAATCAACAACATGCTGATCAGCGTCAGCCAAAACCAGAGAAACAGCTTTAGGTAGAGATTGGCTTTAAAACGTATCAATACTGTTCCATCCACAGATAGCCTTTACCCCTGACAGTACGGATCCAGTCACTTTCATCCGACCGTTGTGGCAACTTCTTGCGCAGGTTACTGACATGCACATCCAAGCTACGATCAAACGGATGCAAAGCACGCCCTAACACCGCTTGGTTGAGATAGTCCTTCGACAAAATCTCGCCCTTTGCTTTGACCAATTGCAGCAACAGGGCAAATTCGGTTGATGTCAGGTCCAGTCGCTCATCCTGCCATTTTGCTTCTTGCCGACCGGGATAGAGGCTTAACTCACCGACACTCAGTCGATCGCTTGTCGGTTCATCGCTTTTGGATACATTGGTACGTCGCAATATGGCGCGCATCCGAGCCAACAGTTCACGATCACTGAACGGCTTTGGCAGATAATCATCAGCACCAAACTCCAACCCCAATACACGGTCGGTTTCTTCACCACGTGCCGTTAACATCAACACCGGCGTATCTTGATGCTGACGCAGCTCCTTCAGCACCGCCATACCATTGAGTCCAGGTAACATGACATCCAGCAAAATCAGATCAAACTGCGTCGTTCTGGCCTTAGCCAAGCCCAGTTTACCATCATGAACCATGGCTAACTCATAGCCATCCAATGCCAACAACTCCGCTAACAGTTCGCAAAGTGCGCGGTCATCATCGATGATCAATATCTTCAAACTTACCTCCACTTTTCAGCAAACTAAGCAGGCGTGACACAACTACTAAGCTAGCAGCAAACTGCAAAATACCTAACGACATGATACGAAAGATACACAACAACGGCAGAGGCCTTTGCAAATCTTTACTTAACCAAACCCCAGTTTGCATTCCAGTTCATACACTATGCCGTAGTTAAGCAACGCTCAAAGGAGCCTCCCATGTTAAAACGCAATCTACTTGTACTTTCGCTAGCAACCGCCTTAGTCGCCCCCATTGCCATGGCAAAGCCTGGCCCAGGTGCCGGTAAGAACGGGATGCGAGAAGTGATCTCCCAACTCGACCTGAGCAGTGAACAACAAACCCAGATCAAAGCGCTATTCCAGGCACAAAAAGAGCAGCGTAAAGGCCAAAAGTCAGGTCAGCGCCAGCAGATGAAAGCCGACATGGAAGCCTTGATCACTGCCGATAGTTTTGATGAAAGCAAAGCACGTTCGCTGATCGAACAACATAGCCAGCGGATGGAAGATCGCATGGTGCAACGCCTCCAGATGCAACATCAGATCTATCAATTGCTGACACCAGAACAGCAGGCTCAATTCCTGCAACTGATTGAACAGCAAAGAGATGAAAAGCGAGCTGAAAAACGTGGCAAGGGCAAATCGTAAATTTGTTTACGGTTAAAGTATCTGTCACAGAGATAACGATATACTAGGGTCATGCAAAATGATCCTGAACACTATGCGCGACTCGTACGTCGCGCAGCACTCGCTGCCACACTAACCGCCACCCTATTGATCGTAGGCAAGCTGATCGCTTGGCTCGGTTCTGGCTCAGCCAGCTTATTGGCCAGTTTGACCGACTCACTGATGGATGTCGCGGCTTCTCTGCTCAATCTAATGGCGTTGCGCTATGCCACTCAGCCTGCGGATGACCAGCATCGCTTTGGTCACGGTAAGATGGAAAGCCTTGCTGCCGTGGCACAAGCCATGTTTATCGCTGGCTCTTCCCTGCTATTGATCCTGCACGGTATCGATCGGCTGGCCCACCCTTCACCGATTAACCAGGTCGGCATGGCAGTATTCGTCATGGTGCTGTCAACCATCGCCACTGCGGCGCTACTGCTGTATCAGCGCTACGTCATCAGCAAGACCGGCAGTTTAGCGATTAAGGCTGACTCCCTGCACTACCGTAGTGATCTGTTAATGAATCTGGCGGTATTACTCGCCCTCGGCTTATCGGCCTGGGGGCTAGGCATGGCAGATGCTGTGTTGGCGATAGCCATTGGTCTGTATATGGCGTGGAGCGCGAAAGGGATCGCCGAAGATGCTATCCAACACCTCTTAGACCGAGAGTTACCGGAACAGGAAAAGCAGCAGATCCAAAGTGTGGCTGAAGCCCACCCTGGCGTCCACGGCATCCATGACCTACGTACCCGCCAAGCGGGTGGCACCCGTTTTGTGCAGATGCATGTGGAATTAGCCGATGAGCTGCCCCTGGTAGATGCCCATCAGATCGCCGACGATATAGAAGCCAAACTGAAAAAAGCCCTCGGCAACTGTGATGTGATTATCCACCAAGATCCAATCTCTGTGGTCACAGCCAGTCGCGCAAAAGAATGACGATACTCGTCAAACTGCTATGATGTCGGCCTGACACAAAAATTGTTCCACTTAAGTGCTAGTACACTTAGGTTTTATGGGAGAGATGGCCATGCCATTACTAGACAGTTTCACCGTAGATCACACAAAAATGCACGCACCCGCGGTTCGTATTGCCAAGAAAATGAGCACGCCGCATAAAGACCCTATCACCGTTTTTGATCTGCGCTTCTGCATCCCCAATGAAGAGCTACTCAGTGAGCGCGGCATTCATACTCTGGAACACCTATTTGCCGGCTTTATGCGCGATCACCTGAACTCCGCCGACGTCGAAATTATCGATATCAGCCCGATGGGTTGCCGTACTGGCTTTTACATGAGCCTAATTGGCGTGCCAAGCGAACAGCAAGTAGCTGATGCCTGGCTAGCGGCGATGCAAGATGTCATCGCCGTGGCATCACAAAACGACATTCCGGAGCTCAATGAGTACCAGTGCGGCACCTATTCTATGCACTCCTTGGATGAAGCCAAGCAGATCGCGAGTGACATCATTACCCGTGGTATCAAGGTCAACCTAAATGACGAGTTAGCCTTGCCGGAAGCTATTTTAAAAACGCTTTAGGCCACTGCCGACAGCTCGTTTTTATCGCCTAACTGAGGGGCTAGCAACCCTACCCCTCAGTTAAAGAGACACCTTTCTAACACTCGGCTTTGATGGAACTGCTGTGATGAAGAGCCAGTTCAGATACCTGCTGCTACTGCGTGCCAGTTTACTCATTCTTCTCAGCCTGTTGATGCTGCTGCCTGCAGAATGGCTCGGTTCAGGTAGTCAACAACCCATCGCCACCCTATTGATCGCCTCAGGCACTTTAGGATTAATCTTCAGTGCGTGGGCGGTGCGTCATGGCCATGGATTAAATACCCTCCACCTGTTTATTCAACTGCTATTGGACACCGCCTTGCTAACTTGTTGGCTTTGGTTCAGTGGCGGAGCCAGCAACGCCTTTGTTTCACTGTTGCTACTGCCCGTTGCACTCGCCGCAATCTGCCTACCCCGCTGGCTTCTGGCCTGGCTAACCATCGCCGCTTTGGGCGCTTACACCCTCTTGCTCTGGCAGCTCCCCGCGAGTCATCACGGCCACCAGCAGATGCAAAGCCACTTCATTGGCATGTGGGTCACCTTCCTCGCCTCAGTACTGATGATCACGCTGTTGGTGGCCGGACTGGCAAAACGCCTACAGCACAAAGAAAAAACCATCGCCCTATTACGGGAAGAACAGCTGCGTCACGAACAACTACTGACGCTGGGGATCGCTTCAACTCAGGTAGTTCATCAATTTGCCACCCCACTCAATACCATGCAGTTAGTCGCTGAATCGCTACAAGAACGCTATCCAGACGAGGAGTTAGTTGCTGACTTGCAGCGCCCACTCTCGCAATGCAGTCAACAGTTATCGCAGTTCCGCAAAACGGCACAACAGAGCCAGTTCCAGCAGCAGCAACCCTGTTCGCTGATACAACTGATGAATCAGCTAAAAGAGCAAACCCTGTTGTCGCTGCCCGCCGCGCAGTTAACTTTGCCCACCCAGGTTCCGGCGCTAACTGTCATCGATGATCCCGCGCTGGTTCCCGCACTAATGAACCTTATCGCCAATGCGTTTCAGGCCAATCAGTACCACTGCGAAACAACCGCCGAAGTGATCATTAATTTTCAACGCGAAGCACAAGGCGTACGGATAGAGATCCGCGACTTCGGTCCCGGCATAGAGAACTCACAACTCACTCAATTGGGATTGGAACCGGTGCCAAGCAAGCAGGGCTTAGGGGTCTCTCTGCTGCTCAGTCATGCCACATTTGAACGTCTCGGTGGACATTTGACGATGGCGAACCACCCGCAGTGCGGTGCCATCGCCACTGTTTACCTGCCGATGGCAGAAGATCAGGAGGTAGAGAGTGACACGCCTGCTGATCATTGATGATGATCTCGATTTCAGCCGCATCGTTGCCAACAGGCTAAGTAGCCAAGGGTTCGATTGTGCCGCCACACACCATACCAGTGATGCGCTACTTGCCGCTCGGGAGCATCAGCCAGAATGCATTCTGTTAGATATGAAGCTAGCAGATGACAGCGGGCTGAACCTTATCGCACCACTCAGGCAGCTGTTACCTGACAGTCGCATCGTATTGCTTACCGGATACGCCAGTATTGCGACTGCCGTTGCAGCGATGAAAGCAGGTGCCGATGACTATCTGACCAAGCCCGCCGACACGGCCACTATGACAGCGGCCTTAACTGGCTGCAGACCCGCCCCCACCATGAGTGAGGCACCGATGTCACCGGAACGGCTTGAATGGGAACATATACAGCAGGTGTTAAAAGCCAACCTCGGCAACGTGTCTCATACCGCCAAGCAGCTCAATATGCATCGCAGAACGCTGCAGCGGAAACTAAAAAAACGCCCCGCATCAGAATAACGGGGCGGCCTAAAGGCTTAACTATCAAGCAACCGAATAGCTAAGCGTGAGAGTGGCAAAAGTTGCCGCAGAGCTAAAACAGGTAGTGTCCCTGAAGCCAAACGGTGCGACCCGTACCGGGTAATCGTTCTGCCAACGCCAGTTCGCTGCCGTTGACCCGGTTGTATCCCGCCAGATGATCCTGATAGGCGTGATCCAATAGATTTTCTACCCCGGCACTCACTTCAACTCCGCTCTGCCAGTGGTAATTCAGCTCAAAGCCGACAATGGCGTAACCGGCGGTGGTTTTTTCATTATTGGTAGCAGAGACATCATCCTGCGCAGCATAGCCATGCCAATGCAGCGCCATCTGCCACTGCGAGATCTCATATTGCAGGTAAACGCCCATATTCGGCGGCGCTATGCGGTATAGGTTGTCATCGATATCCCGACGCTTGCCGCGGATATAGGTAGCTTGGCCGCCTATTGTCCAGGCGGTACTCAACTGCCCATACCAACTGAGATCAGCGCCATAAAGCTCGGCATCCAAGTTACTAAACTGCAGCGGCTCCTCGCCACCCATCATGGCAGCCACATTGAGAACCGCATCATCGGTCACCGGTGTTCCCTGAATGTAATCATCAATACGCTGGTAGAAAACGCGTGGTGAGATAAACCAATCGTCAGACAAGTAATCAAGCCCCAGATCGATCTGCCAGGCGGTTTCGGGGTCAAGATTAATATCACCGACATAGGTTTTTCCATCGGCCAAGCCCCCAGTGGACTGCATCGGTAACCACAAATAGCGCTCTTGATAAGCGGCGGCACGCTGCTTGATCCCCAGCCCGACCACCCCACGCCAGCGCGGAGCCAGTTGGTAACCAGTAACAAAAGCGATATCGGCCAACGTATCGTCAACGCTTTTATCCGCCTGATTAAAATCCTGCATCAAGCCGGCAATATTGGGGTTCATCATCGCCGCTGAATGGTAGATATCTCCGGCATCGGCTTCGACATATTTAACCCGCGCCCCCCCAAGCCAATCCCACCCTTGGCGACTGCCTTGCCACTCAACGAAAGCACCAAACCGGCGATCTTCCACATCATTAAAATTTTCCACCAAGAACATGGCATTATTAGGGTTGGTGATCGTGGCATCATGATTGGAGATCACGCCATCCAATCCGAAAAGCAGTGTTTGCGTCTGCTTCGTTTCGGTGTTTAATTCGTGCGCTAACGTTAATCGCCAATCAACACTGTCACTGGTCGCTTTGGTCTTACGGTATCTTTGTGGTGAGCTGTTTTGTCGCAAGCGATAGTTATCCATCACATGATCCGCATCGGTATAACCCACCAGTGCCGTTACCTCGCCGAGCACAGTTTGATAGCCACCTTTCAACGCCATACGGTGGGTGCGAATGTAATCAATATCCATCGGTAAGGCGGGTGTACCAGCGTCCTTGGTGTCTAGATATTGATATTCCCCACCCATGTAGCCAGCAGCGAGGCGATAGCGATAATCGACGCCGCCAGAGCGCTTGTGGTATTCAGTGGGTTGGATATCACGGCCATCACCATCCTCTTGGTCATCTCGGCCATACAGATCTTCAACGAACAACACCGCCCCATGATCTTGCGAACTCAGATGCAAACGCCCAGCCAGATCAGAGGCTCGGGCATTGTCTTGATAGCCAGCGCGGGTTTCACCATTAATCGCCAGATCTTGACCCATGGTAAAATCTGCTTGATACGCTTGCGAGCTAACCGCGCCCCCCAAAGTGTCAATACCAGCACTGACCGGCGCAACACCGCGGAACACCTGCAACTGCTCAGTATTAATGGCGGGCGCATAGCTTAATGGCGCATCCATCGCATTAGGGCCTGCTCCCACCACCGGACGCCCCGCGACAGAGACGCTGACACGATCACCATACAGCCCGCGATATTGAGCGATCCCCGACACCGGACCATTCTTATTGACGTCAGCGCCAGGCATCGCTTTTAGCCAGTCCGCGACATCCGGGGTTGGGGTTGGCGCTTGTATTTCGCCCATCCACTGACCGACATGCCGCTGGCCGTGCACTTCAATATGTTCAATTTCGTCGGTTTCCCCGTAGGAGGGCGGAGACAAAAGGCACAGGCCAGTCGCAAGCAGGGGTGGCAACAACACGGCTTTGTTCATCATTGTTATTATGAAGTTTTTGAAATGTAAGGGAGTTGTAGCTATTTTCGATGCAGGTAATAGCGGCGGGCAATCAACAATCGACGAACTGCGACAAGTTGTCGCAGTTCATTTTTCGATGCTAACAGTGTAAATAGCTTACGCCGTAAAAGCCGGAAGAAGCAGACACATCAGACAATACTCACTGTGCCTTTTTCGGCACCCCTGCCTCTGGTTGAAGTAGCTCAGCACTAACATGCACTTCAGCCGTGTGATTGATCTTGGCAAAGAAGCTGCGGTTGCGCCCTGCGGCTTTGGCTTCATAGAGTGCTTGATCCGCTCGTTTTAGCAGATCACCCATATCATCGGTAGGCAACGCCACAGTTAGTCCAAAACTAACCGTAAAGCGCGGTTCATCCAGTAACGCTGCCAACTTAAGACGAATACGCTCAATCAGTATCTCTGCGCCATCACGCTGAGTCATTGGCAACACAATCACAAACTCCTCACCACCCACGCGCGACAGGCTGTCGCTTCTGCGCAGCTGGCGTCGCACCTGGTCACAGCAGCGCACCAATACCTGGTCACCGACATCATGGCCGAAATTGTCATTAATCGATTTAAATTTGTCGATATCAAACGTGGCCACCGCAAGAGGATGGCCATAACGACGTTGACGTGCCAGCTCACTTTTCAGCAGCTCGGTGAGGTAGCGTCGATTCCAACAATGAGTCAGCGGATCTCGCAACGATTTCTCTCGTAATTCCACTTCTAAAAGCTTTTGCTCACTGAGGTCCAAGCAAGATCCGACATAATTAGTCACCCGACCACGCTTATCTTTTATCGCATGGATCTCCACCAACATAGGGTGGCTGCGCGCATCCGCTAACTGGCACCATACTTCTCCACGCCAAAAGCCCTCTTTCAATAAACGCTTTACCATCAACGCATAAAAAGTGGGTTTATGCTCAGCGGACTTCAGCATATCTGGCAGCTGACCAATAATATCTGTTTCTTTATGGCCGGTAATTCGTTCAAAACTGGGATTTACATCCTGCACGTGTCCTTTCTCATCGGTCACGATCACCGCAGACATCGATTCCACCATCGCTTTAGACAAACGCCGCTGATGCTGAGCTTTAGCCCGGCCGCCACCAATACCGCCAACGATAATAGCGAGCAAAAAGACCAGACCAGCGCTTATTGATAAGGTCACCAACATACTTTTGATTGGTTCCATGGCGGCCAACTGGACGGCATTATCAGAAATGCGGAGCACCAAATAAAAAGGCTTTCTAAATTTTCGATCCGGATCGACACGGTTGTACACAAAAGTCGCATGGTCACCGGTAAAGACGCCGCTATGGGATCCTCCGCCTTGAGATTTCACCGTTGCCCAGGCTTCCGGGTAATCATTTTGAAACTTGTGGTGACTGCGTGATGGATAGCGGTTGCCATAAATTTTTGTCAAATCGTGGTGGAAGGTGTAGTACCCGTCCTCACTCACCATCATGGGCTCACCCACCACCATCCGCGGCAACGATCTTAGGCGAGCAACGAGGCGGTCGGCCTTCAACGTCAGCATTAAGTAACCGGCTTTTTTGCTAGCAAACTCTATCGGTGTAAACACCCGAATGGTCGCGTCTAATGGCACGACTGGTATGTTTCGCTCATCTTCACGGAACTCAGGCGGGGGGTAGTATTTCTCATCAGAGCCTAGCTGTTGCATATAAGAAAACTCTAAAGAGTTAGCCCAATTAAATTTTTCCTCACTAGGTAAGCGTGTAATAGAGCCATCTTCGAGCCGATAACTGCCGACCAACTCCTGGCCTGTCAAATCGATTAGAGCGAGTTTTTGATAAGCGAGTCCCGCTTCTAATATGGCAATCCAATGCGCTTCGACAGCATGTCGGCGCCCGGCAGTATCACGGATCAAATAATCCCTGACCAAACTGTGATGCGACAACAGCTCCAAGGTTTCGTTGATCAACTCAATTTTATTGTTGAGGACCAACTCCGCCACCGCCAATTTGTTCGCCGCGTTCCCAATCAAGGTATCCGTTTTCAGCGCTATCACTTTGTTGTAGCTTTGAAGACCGACAGCCACCACGAGCGCTTCAAGAACAATGAACGTCGCAAAAAAATAGCCGAAAAATGCGCCCCAAGAACGTCGCCTCATAAACCAACCACTCACTACCTATCGATTGCTAACCTACTGAATCAATAGTAGTAGAGAATGGCCGGCTACTCTGTGGCTTATGTCGTTAACGTTCCGCTAATGCGACCTGCATCCGCTTTATCGCTTGTTCAAGGGTGGCGTGGGTGCAACCAAAGTTCAAACGAATAAAAGAAGGTGCGCCAAAATCGCGTCCAGGGGATAAACCCACACCCGCTTTTTCAAAGAACTGATGAGGACAATCCAACTGCAGTTCGCTGGCATCAATCCAAGCCAAATAAGTCGCTTCGATATGCGCCAAAGACAACCCGGGCATCCCGGCGATCGCCTGCTGTAAACGATCTCGATTACCACGCAGATAATCTAACTGCGCAGACAACCATTCATCACCGTCACGGTATGCCGCTTCTGCAGCGGTATAACCCAACAGATTAATATCCGGCACAATACCTCGTTTGGCACGGATAAATTTTTGCCGCAGCTCTGGGTTAGGAATGATCGCAAATGAACAGGCTAAACCGGCAATATTAAAGGTCTTTGAAGGCGCCATTAGCGTCACGGTGCGCTGCGCTGCATCATCATTGAGGCTGGCGAATGGCACATGCTTTGCGTCTTCATCTAGCAGCAAGTCACAGTGAATGTCGTCGGAACAGACGGTCAACTGGAACTCTTCGGCCACTGCTCTAATAGCCTCCAGCTCGTCACGGGTATAAACGGTTCCTCCCGGATTATGTGGATTACACAGCAACAACAGCTCAGCATCGGCTGCTTGACGGCGCAGTTCATCCAGATCTAACTGCCAGCGACCATCAATCAATAGCATGGGGGTTTTAAGTAGCTTGCGCTTGGATAACAGCACCGACGACATAAACGGAGGATACACAGGCACTGGCGTGATCACCCCTGCCCCTTCACTGGCAAGAGAGCGGGTCGCCACATTCAAGCCACAAACCAGCCCGGGCAGATAAACAATCCAGTCAGCTTCGATCTGCCAGTCATACAATCTAGCCATTCGCTCGATAATGGTCTGATTCAGCGACTCTGGCGCTAAGGTGTAACCAAAGACGCCATGGGAGATCCGTTGATGCAATGCATCCATCACCGCTTGGGGGGCACGAAAATCGGTATCAGCCACCCACATAGGTAAAATATCTTGTCCCTGGTAACGATCCCACTTCTGACTGGCCGTCTGTAAGCGATCGACCGGCGTATCAAATAAGTTTCTCATCGACATTCCTCATATTTATTCCTTGCATGATAAGGAGTGTGGTGGCAAAAGTGTACCGCGGAAATAATAACTATTACTTGGAAATCACAATGCTCTGGATCGTCGTGAGTTTTGGTCTGTTCGTTGTTCTATCACTGTACCTCTATACCCGCACGGAAGTATTAAAACGGGATCTTCATCTTTCCCGCCGTCAACTGCGGCAAGCGGTTGGCAATAGCCACAATCGCGATCAATTCTGTTTACTGCTGGTGAAAGAGGTGCAGCAGCTTTGCCTTTATCAACTGAAGCGTCAACCAGCGACTGATGACACCCCATGGCGACTGCTATTACTGGAAAAGCTTATCGACGTATGCAGCGAAGATATGCAACGTAAGACCAAACCCAGTGAGCTATTCATTGTGCATGAAAAACGTGGTCTAAATGCCATCTCGCTGGAACAGTGGCCGCATTTTATTGCTAGACAACCAGAAGAGTTTCAGCATCTTTGGCGCCAGGACAATGGCGAAGCATTCACACAATGTTGTCGTATGCTTGCCCAGCAGAACGCCAAATCGGATCGCCCCGCAAGCCAAACCATTGCGGTATAAATTCAATCAATATCCTTCATACTAGGTAGCAATTGACCGCGACAAAGGTTCGCGGTTACTCTGCTCTGTCAATTGCCTGATCCATTACCTAATCAGAGGCCATATGTCCCGCTATCTCGTTATCTTTTGCACGCTTTTTTTCGTTTTTTCAGCCTCGATTAAAGCTGAAACTGACACCGACTCAGCCATACCGGCAGAGAAACGAGCGGCAATCATGAAGCTGATGGAGATCACTGGCTCAGATCAGATGGGTAAGATGTTCGCCGATATGTTTATCAAGCAAAGTGCAGCCGCCATGCAGCTGGCCTATCCAGATATTCCCGCTCGTGCCATTGATGTCATTGCTGATGAAGTTAATCAAGTCGTCGACGAAGAGGTCGCCAAAGGCGAGCTACAACGCTCACTCATGCCTGTATACCATCGCCATTTCACGCTCGAAGAGCTAAACGTATTGCTCGCTTTTTACGAGTCGCCAACAGGGCAAAAATCGATCCGCATCATGCCGCAGTTAACACAAGAGAGCACATTGATTGGTCAGGCTTGGGCACAGCAACTTAGCGGTAAATTGCAATTGCGCCTCAGCCAGCGCTTTCAGCAAGAGGGTCTGCTACCCTCAGCTAATAAGCCTGCAGCAACAGAATAACCGGAATGGCTAATGCTATCTGAATCTCAACTGAACGCAGCGCAAGCGGAGTCGATCCAAGCGGAATTGGAGCAGATTGTCTGTCGCGGGCGCTTCGCTGGGATCAATGAGATTGCATTAGATTGGGCCTGTTACCACCCCGAAGGCGCCACCGAGGTTGTACTGGTGGTCAACGGGCGAATAGAAAGCCATTACAAATATTGGGAAACCATCGCTGAACTGGTCACCGCTGGCTATGCCGTTTTTACCTATGACCACCGTGGCCAAGGTGCTTCGCAGCGGATGACGCAAAACCCACACAAAGGTTACGTCGAAGCATTTCACTATTACAGTGACGATCTCCACCAGCTCTGCCAACATGAGTTATGGCCACGACAGTACCAGCAGACTCACTTACTGTGCCACTCAATGGGCTGCTGTGTCGCCGCTCACTACCTGATCGCCCATGCGCCTCATATCTGTAGTGTTGCATTTTGTTCGCCGATGTTTCAGATCCACAGTGGCAAAATACCTGAGTTCTTGGCCAAGCAATTAGTAAACAGCTGGGCCTTCTGCAGCCGATTATGCTGCCACCTATTTGGCGGTGAACCCGGTTATTTTCTGTTTGGCTCCAACTACAAAGACAAGCCCTTTGCCAACAATCTGCTCAGCCACAGTAGCACCCGCTACCAACTATTTCGCGCCCTCTACCAATCTCGTCCTGAATTACAGTTAGGCAGTCCAACGCCACAATGGGTCGAAGAAGCCGTTCGGGCCTGCGAAGGCGTGCTGCAGCATGCACACAAAATACGCCTGCCCATCCTTATTCTAGAAGCAGGTGATGATGAGATAGTCGACCGGCGAGGTATCGTAGCCTTTACCGCCGCAGCGCAAGAGTGTCGACACCACTGTATCGATGGGGCTAAGCACGAGCTACTGATCGAAGCGGACCAATTTCGTCAGCCAACGATGCAAGCCATACTCTCATTTTTTGCCCAAAATAGCGCCAAAGCGGGGCTTCAACACTAAACTTAACTAATCCATGTTGTTGCGGAGTACCATGATGATAAAAGCGATCGTTTCAGATCTTGACGGTACCTTACTAAACGACCATCACACCGTTGGCGACTATACCCAACGCGTATTGAATGCATTGACTAAGGAAAAAGGGATGAAATTGATCCTTGCCTCCGGTCGTCACTGGGCGGATGTCGAAATGATCCGGCAAAAGCTCAACGTGGAGATTTTTCTCATCACCAGCAACGGCTCTCGCGTCCACAATCGTGAGGGACAATGCATCTTTCGCCATGACATTCCCGCACCACTGGTTGAATCTCTGCTACAAGAGCAATTTTCAGACAATATTAAGATCAATATCTATCAGGATGACAACTGGTGGGTGACGCGCCCACACCCGGAAATATTAGAATTTCATAAGGATTCCGGCTTTAAATATCAGATTGTGGCCCACGAAAAGTTGCCAACATCGAATGTCGCCAAGCTATTTTGGTTAGGTGAACACGAAGAGCTGCTCGCACTGGAAAGCCGTCTAAAAGCCACCCATGGTGACGCCCTCAGTATTGCGTTCAGTTTACCTATCTGCCTGGAAGTCATGGCTGGGGGCGTTTCCAAAGGAGAAGCACTGAAAGTGGTAATGGATGCCAAAGGCCTGACAAGCGATCAAGTCGTTGCCTTTGGCGATGGCCTCAACGATCAACAACTCCTTGAAGTTGCAGGTCATGGCGCCATTATGGCCAACGGCTCAGACGAATTAAAACGCAGGCTACCAGGCCTCCCGGTGATAGGCAGTCATGTCGATGAAGCCGTAGCCCACTACTTGAGCGAGCACTTCTTAAGCCAATGATTAGTGCTGGGTTTGCACGCCAAACGCAACATCACTAATAAAGAGCTCACTTAAATGCCGTGATGATTGCCGCATTTTGTTACAACTTCTTCACAAACTGGCTCAAATTTGAGCTGAATTATGGTATTTTTAGCCGAACCACGTGCATCATACGTGTAATTACCAGTTTGTATTGATTCATCAGATTCAGGAAGTCGACATGCTTCGGTTGTTAGTAATGCTTTGCCTCGCTTTCTCGCCACTGGCACAAGCAAAGATATATCAGTGCCAAGATGGTTCATTTCAAGACACGCCCTGTGCCGACGCACCAGGCAGTGAAGTCAATGTACTGGCATCACCAGGTAGCAAACCCAAGGCAGAAATTTGGGGTGGGCTAGATGAGCCTGCAGAGGCTGACGGGCAAGTAGTCCACACCACCAAAGGCCATCAATGCCAAATGGACTATCAAACCCGCTCCGCAATCAAAGACGGTATCCGTGCTTGGACAGTTCGTCGTTGCATGACGATGGCGCAGGTGCGGAAAGTGAGTCGCGGTCTCGACTTCCGCGAGTACAGCCACGTCAATGGTGAAGGCTCAGAAGTTGTAGAATGGGTATTCCAAGATTACCGCCCGCAACGCGTGGTATTTATTGAAGGCTTGGTCGTGGATATGCGCTAACGCGCGTATCCTTCATCCCCCGTTATCTATCACCACTTAATCTGCAAGCTCAGCTCACATCTCCCTCGATCAAGCTTGAAAAAATGCCTTGATCAACAATACTTTCCCTACACTAATCAATAATCTTCTTTGATATTGAATATCCAGGTTAGGCCACGTTTCGCGGGAGAGTATTCATGCTGATGCCAATGCATCTCGATAATCAAACCATTATCGCCATGGTGGTCGATAATATGGAAGCGATGCGCAAAATCACCAGCGAACAATTACGCAAACTAGGGGTAAAAGAGGTGATCCACGCCAAAAACGGCGCAGATGCCCTGTTACAACTAACCAAACGCCGAGTAAACATCATTCTTAGCGACTGGAACATGCCGCAAATGAGTGGCTTTGAGCTACTAGAGCAGGTAAAAGAAAACCCTTCAACCGCGAATATTCCCTTTATTTTGATCACTGCCGATGCGGAACGCGAGCATGTACAGCAAGCGATTCAGATGGGAGTGACCGACCTACTGGTAAAACCCTTTACCACTGGAGACTTAAGAAACCGTGTAATCAAAGCGCTCACCGATAAGCCAAAAGCCGCTAAAATACGACGCTCAGCCTCAGAACAGAAAGCCGCCGGTAGCTCAGCAGACGTCAAACAAAGTAACGCCCAACCAACCATTTTAGTGGTCGATGACACCCCAGATAATTTAATGTTGATCTCCGGATTACTAAAAGACACCTATCGTCTTTTATTGGTCAAAGATGGCGCCAAAGCGATCGAAATCACCCAATCAGATACGCCACCCGACCTCGTACTGCTCGATATTATGATGCCGAAAATAAGTGGCTATGACGTTTTGCGCGCCATGCGGCAACATCCGCAGTCAGAAAATATTCCTGTCATTTTAATCACCGCCCTCCACGACATAGAGCATCAACTGAAAGGGTTCGACCTAGGCGCTGTTGATTACGTTAAAAAACCGATTGAGCCACAGCTTTTAAAGCTACGAGTACGTAACTTAATGAGTTACGTCATGCATCATAAGCAGTTGCAGGATGACTATGACACCATGCTCGAAAATCGTGAGTTACAAGATGAAGTGGAACGGATCCTGAAGAACGATCTCACGTCGCCATTAGATGACATCATCAAACTCGCCGAACAGATCGGTACCCAGCGAGGCATTGGCCCTGACATCAAAGAGAAAGCGATGCAGATCGATGAGATGGCACTGCATATCTTGAATATGGTGAATCTCTCATCCGAACTTTACAAAGTTGAATCGGGTCAATTCACACTAAAACCCAAACCCTTTCAACTCTTACCCTTGTTGGAGAAGCTGTTTGAGCAGGCAAAAAACAGCTACGCCTCAAAACGTCTCATGCTGTTTCTCAACCATGATGAAGAGGACTTGTCATTAAAAGCCAATGCCGATCCGCTTTGGTGTTACTCAATTTTTTATAATTTGATCCGCTTTGCCTGTGAATCGGCACCAGATAAAACTCAGGTATCTTTGACACTCAGAGCACGGCAGCAACTCGAGGTGATCATCAATTTCTCCGGTGTTTTGACTGCTCAGCAACAAGCAACGCTGTGGCAAAAAAATGCCAAACATCAACACGCTATCGGTAATTACACCGCCAAACTACTCACCGAGGCGCAAAGTGGCCGAGTGGAAAGCTCCAGCGATGAGATCAATGACAACACCAGTATCATGATCGCGCTGCCACAGGCTGCTTCACGATAATGACCATGTCGAGAGCTATCTCTCATGCCAATTGAGGTGATATTCGGCCTCGGTATCTTGCTGTTGCTAGCACTGCTGGTTAATGCCGCACTGCTATATCGTTCAACAGTACGCGCTGTGACTACACATCGCAGTGGCCAACGCTCCAAACTGCTCGCCAGTAGTGCCATTTTGTTACTACTTGCCCTGATTCTATTGATCACCCAAGCCGGCTTAGCGACATCTAAACAGCGGATGCAATATCAGGCGGTGGATACACTGGCGGCCGTGACCGACACCATGGAAGCTGCCCTGGTCAGCTGGTTGGATGGTTGGAAATTCCGGGCGACATCCGTGACCGGCTTTCCTCGCTTTAAACATCTGACAGCTGATTTACTGAAAGTACCGCCTAACGCGATAACACTAAAACAAAGTGCACCGCTGCAGACCCTACGGGATATGTTCCAGCGTGTTCGCGATAGTTATGGTGATATGGGCTTCTTCATTATCAGTCCAAACCGAATAAACATCGGCTCGATGCGGGACGATAATCTGGGCCAGGTTAATATCATCGACCATTATCACAGCTATTTACTTGCCCGCGCTTTCAACGGCGAGACTGTGCTTATTCCCCCGATGCAGACAGACGTGGCCTTGCCTACGAAGAGCGGGGAGCTAAGCCATAATGTTGCGACCATGTTTATTGCCTCACCGATAAGAGATGATAATGGCGAAGTCATTGCGGTGTTGACCTTGCGTATCGACCCTATCGGTGAGTTTCGTTCTCTCACGGTCAGCGGGCAATTCGGCAGTTCGGGGGAATCCTACTTTGTCAGTGATGATGGACGTATGCTTTCCCCTAGCCGATTTGAACCCTCACTCCAGGCCATGGGGCTGTTGGCAGAAGATACCAGTTCGGTGCTCAACGTTACCCTAAACAACCCAGGCCGAGATCTCCACGATGCTCCCCTACAACCATCAGAACGAGACTCTCTTCCGCTATCCTTCAGCGCAGCGCAGATCGCTGCGCAGAGTACCGGTAGCGATAGCGAAGGCTATATGGATTATCGCGGGATCCAGGTGCTGGGCGCATGGCGCTGGGTCGACGAATTGGGCTTCGGAGTCGTCACTGAGATCGATCGTAATGAGGTATTAGAAGGCTATCTAGAGCTGAGAAACATTATCTCCGTCATCATTGTCTGTATTCTATTGCTATGTCTGATGATGGCATTACTCATCTTTTGGATCGGTCGCGAGGTCACCCAAAAGCTGCAGCAAGCCAATGCCCAACTCGAACACAACGTAGCTGAACGAACCTCCGATCTCAAAGACCGCGAAAATATGCTGTGGACGTTGTATGAATACTCCCCTGTCGCCTATGCCAGCCTCAACAGCGATGGTGGTTTTATTAAGCACAACGCGGCCTTTGCCGAACTGCTCGGTTATGACCGTCATGAATTTGAGCGTCTGACGTGGAACAACTTGTTACCCCCAGCACAAGTCGAGGCAACGGATACCGCCTTTGATCACCTCGCTGCAGGCGACGAGATAAAAGATAAAGATGTCATACTACTGCGGCACGACAACACCACGGTGACTGTCTCGCTGTCGGTAAAACCGACCGAAAACAGCAACGAATTGAACCTCTCTGCGTTAGATCTCTCTGCCCGAGAACAAGTCTTACAGCAACTTTCAGCCAGCGAATACCAGTTCCGAACCCTGACAGAGAACCTGCAAGGTGCCATCTTCCGCTATGAAATACACAACAATAATCTGGCACATGCCAACGCCGTCTATATCAGTCCACGCTGGCAAGAGATCATCGGTTTTCCAGCAGAAGACTACCTTGGCAGCCAACCAAAGCGGAAGCTGTCGGAGCTCATAATCACGGAAGATCAACACATCATTCCGCAAGCGTTATTCATATCCCAAAAAGAGCGCAAGCCGACCGATGTAACAATAAGACTGCACCGAGGTGGTGATGCCAATGACATGAGGATTGTCAGCATCAGTGCGTCATTCAATTTTGACGAACAGGGTATAGCAACCCTGTTCGATGGCACCATGTTCGACATTACCGAGCAACAACAGCTGCAACTAAAGCAGCAAGAGAGCGATGCGCGAATACGCAATATTCTGGAGACCGTCCCTGACGGTATCATCGTTATTAACCAACAAGGAATAGTCGAAACATTCAGCCCTGCCGCCGAACGTATGTTTGGCTATGCCGCCTCAGAGGTGGAAGGACAAAATGTTTCCATGCTGATGCCCGCAGACATCGCAATTCAGCACGATAATATTTTAGCTAATTACTATCCTGGAAAGCCCTCTAGCGTCGTCAACAATGAACGTGAAGTGACAGGCAAAACTAAAGCTGATGAAGAGTTTCCGATGAGCCTGATGGTTGGCAAATCAACTCGGAATGGCCAGCTCAGCTTCACCGGTATTGTCAGAGATATCACTAAGCGCAAACAAGCAGAGGACAAACTGAAAGAGAGCGAAGACCGACTTGATGCCGCTTCATCAGGTGCCGGTCTTGGGGTCTGGGATTACTATCCCACCCAAAATATCGTCATGGTCAATCAACATTTCGCTCATATGCTGGGCTACTCAGCCAAAGAGCTCCTGGTCTCCAACGAGAAATGGTCAAGTATCAAAGGGGGACATCAAGGCCTACAGCAGGTGATCCACCCTGATGACAGAAGCATTAACGATGAACATTTAGCTGAACTGAAAAGAGATCCCAGCGCCCCTTATCAGAGCGAGATCAGACTAAAGCAGAAAGATGGTCAATACCGCTGGTTTTTAAACGTTGGTCAGGTCTCACGCAAAGATAGTCGAGGCTACCCAGTACGATTCAGCGGTGTATTTCTGAATATTCAAAAGCAAAAAGAGCTACAAGCGGAGACCTCCAAGGCAAAAGAGATAGCAGACTTAGAACGACAACGGGCAGAAGAGGCTAATCAGGCGAAAAGTGACTTTCTCGCCAATATGAGCCACGAAATCCGCACCCCAATGAACGCGATCATCGGCATGTCGCATTTGGCCCTGCAAACAGAGCTCAGTCATAAACAAAGAAACTATATTGAAAAAGTGCATCGCTCTTCAGAAGCACTGTTGGGCATCATCAATGACATCTTAGACTTCTCGAAAATCGAAGCTGGCAAGCTGGATATTGAATTGATCCCGTTTCGTCTCGAAGACGTGCTAGATGGTTTAGCCAATCTTGTTGGGCTTAAAGCTGAAGAAAAAGAGCTGGAATTACTGTTCGATATTGAGCCTGATCTGCCCACCGCACTGATAGGTGACCCCTTGCGTTTAGGGCAGATCCTAACAAACCTGGGTAACAACGCAGTGAAGTTCACCGAGTCTGGCGAGATAGTGATCTCAGTGAATAGCAGTAAGCTCAGCGATGACTCAGCCACTCTCTCTTTCGCCATCAGAGACACTGGCATAGGGATGACGGACGCACAGCAAGCCAAGCTGTTTCAACCCTTTACCCAGGCCGACAGCTCCACCAATCGGAAGTACGGTGGCACAGGACTGGGATTGGCCATCTGCCGCAAATTAACAGAGTTGATGGGCGGCGAGATCAGCTTACAAAGCCAACCAGACGTTGGCAGTACATTTAGCTTTACCCTGACATTTCAAAGACAACAGGTGGAGCTCGCTCCCACACGAGCTGGCGAAGATGCCGTGGCCAAGCTCAATATCCTGGTGGTTGACGACAATGCTTCAGCCAGGGAGATCCTTTGCAGCCAGCTATCCCGCTTTGGTTGCCAAGTAGATGCTGTAAACAGTGGTCAGCTGGCCATTGAAGCCCTCCAGCAACACAGTTATCAATTGGTCTTGATGGACTGGCGCATGCCCGCCATCGATGGTGTAGAAACAGTGCGAAGAATACAAAATTCCACACTCATCGAGCCGCAGCCAAAAATTATTATGATCACCGCTTATGGCCGCGAAGAGTTATCTGCCGCCGCCCATGGTATAGAGTTTCACGGCCTACTCACCAAACCCCTGACCCCCTCATCACTGCTTGATGCACTCATGCTGGCAATGGGGCATCAGGTCGCCGACATTAGCCGCCACCAGCAGCGGCAAGGGCTCTCGCTTGACGCGATAGACAGATTGCGAGGCGCGAACGTTTTGGTCGTCGAAGACAACGAAGTCAACCAGGAGCTGATTGAGGAGCTACTGACACAACAACAGATCAAGGTATCTCTGGCAAATCATGGTGAACATGCATTAGAGCTGCTCAATGAGACCAGCTTTGATGGGATCCTGATGGATTGCCAGATGCCGGTGATGGACGGCTACACCACCACCACTCTGATCCGCCAGAATCCGGAATGGAAGAACTTACCTATTCTCGCCTTAACCGCTAACGCCATGGCGGGAGACCGTGAGAAAGCAATCAAAGCGGGTATGAACGACCACATTCCAAAACCGATTGATGTGCAAGAGATGTTCACCACGATGGCACGCTGGATCACACCAGCGACACCGATCCAACGGCAACCGGAAACTACTGAGACAGCTGGTGCTGACGCAGAAGCTATGCCCATACCGGAGATCACTGGCGTGAACATCCAAGAGGGGTTAGCCCATACTCAGGGAAATCATTCGCTCTATCTCAGATTACTCTCAAGGTTCGCCACGAGTCAGGCGGAGATGCCAACTCGCTACCGCGATGCTTGGCAGCAAAATAATCAAGAAGCTGCAGTAAGGGAAGCACACACGCTAAAAGGTTTGGCCGGCAGCATTGGCGCCTCACAACTCGCCGAGCAGGCGACATTGCTGGAAACTGCAGCACTGGCTGGTGATGTGGCCGAAGAGTTAGCCCAAGAGGTTGAATCTCAGCTTGAACCGCTGATAGCGGCACTTAGTGCATTAAATAGTGATAGTGCTGAACAAACGACCGGATCGGCAGAGGCCGCTCCTATCGACAAAGAGCTTGCTGAGAAGATCCTCAACCAATTGGCTGAGTTGGTGAGTAATTATGATGCCGATGCCGGTGATTATCTCGCTGAAAACAAGACGGTATTACAAGGCAACACGCTACAACCACTGATCAACAAGCTCAGCAATGCTATCGATGAATATGAATTTGAAACCGCTCAGGCAGTCGTAGAGCAGATGAAACAAGTGATCATTTCGCCGTAACTGACGGCGACTAAGAGAGTGAGGTGAAGGACGTGACGAACGATAAAGCAACGATCCTGGTGGTCGATGACACGCCAGAGAACATTGACGTTCTGGCAGGGTTGCTAAGAGATGATTACAACGTCAAAGCAGCTAAAAATGGCGAGATTGCGCTGAAGATCGCTCATTTGTCACCCCCTCCTGAACTGATCCTACTGGACATCATGATGCCCGGCATTGATGGCTACGAGGTGTGTCGCCGACTAAAAGAAGACCCCGTAACCAAACACATACCGGTGATCTTTGTTACCGCCAAAATCAGTCCGGAAGATGAGCTACGCGGCTTGGAGCTGGGAGCTGTGGACTACATTACCAAACCCATTAGCCCACCCATTGTTAAAGCTCGGGTAAAGACCCAACTGGCGCTCTTTAACCAAAACCGAGAACTCGATAGAAAGGTCAAGGAACAGACCGCGACCATCGCTGAAACCCGGCAAAAAGTGATTGAGCGCCTCGGCCGTGCCGCTGAATATAAAGATAATGAAACGGGGATGCACGTTGTTCGGATGAGCCATTATTCACGGATACTAGCGGTCGCCGTCGGCATGAATGAAGCCGATGCCGATCTACTTAAAGCCGCCGCTCCCATGCACGATATCGGCAAAATCGGTATTCCCGATCGCGTTCTACAAAAACCAGGCAAACTGGATGCAGAGGAGTGGGAGATCATGCAAAGCCATGCGGTTATCGGTGGCGAGATCCTTGGCGACGACGAATCGGAACTACTGAAACTGGCAAAACTGGTGGCACTAACCCACCACGAAAAATGGAATGGCAAAGGTTATCCCAACGGTCTTGCTGGTGAAGATATCCCTCTGGAAGGGCGTATCGTCGCCATTGCTGATGTCTTCGATGCCCTGACCTCAGAGCGCCCTTATAAAAAGGGCTGGTCAGTGGAGGACGCCATTGCACTGTTAGAAAAAGAGGCGGGCGAGCATTTTGACCCTCGCTTGGTAAAACTGTTTGTTGCTGAATTACCAAAGGTACTCGAAGTCAAAGCATCCTTCTCTGACTAGCCGAAGAGATTAATACGCATAAAAAAGGGTGCCAGATGGCACCCTTTTTAGTCTTCAACAACCACTGAATTAGTCTTGATACAGCACAGTTACAGCCGTACCTTCAGCCACAATAGAGCCACTGACCTGACGTCCATTACCCGCCGCTGGATCAGATTTCTCCATTGCCACTTTCCAAGTACCCGATGGCAGCTGGTAAGTGAAATTGTCAGAACTGTTGTAAATGACGATGATCTGCTTCCAGCTATCACCGTGATACTCAGCAGCAATGCGGTTTACCAACACACCGTATCGTGGGCGTTCGCTGATCACATCATTGTTAATCGCATCCCAACTGGTTAGCCTAAATCCTGGGTGTGCATTGCGCATGGCGATCACATCCTGGTAATAGGCGAATACATCAGCGTTATCCTGCTTCCAGTTCCAGTAGTACTGATTGATGCTATCTGGTGAACGGTAGCTGTTATGATCTTCCTGTTTGTCACGCATGATCTCGACACCACCATGCAGGAAAGGCACGCCCTGACTGGTCAATACGATACCATTGGCAAACATCTGAATACGGCGCAGGTAAGTCGAACTGCGGGACACACCATTAAGGTCAGCCCACTGTAGGATCTTATCCCTTAGTGCCAAATTATCATGGGCAGACACATAGTTGATGGTCTGCTCCGGATCCATCGCAAACATCGGATCCCAAGTATCGATAGCCTCATTAGGATTGCTGTTGGAGTAACGGATAGCGCCACGAGAGCCCACTTCTATGCGCCAAACATCAGGGTTGTTGTTGAAAGCAAAACAATCACCGGCATTACATCCAGCTTGATCATTCAGGCCTTTAATCGCTTCACGGAATTTAGGATTGAACACACCAACGCGGGCATCGGCAATTCGGCCAATAGTGCCTAAACGTACGCGCTCAGCTTCTCTAGGATCGCTGGCATAGCCGTTCCATGGTTCACCATAAATAAGCAGGTTACGGTCAGGGAAAGTCGCGTTCAGGTGGCGTCCCCACTCCCCTACTTCGTCATAATCAAAGATACCAATCAGATCAAAGCGGAAGCCATCAATGTTGTACTCGCGCACCCAATACTCCAACGAGTCGCGGATCATCCGGCTCACCATTGGCACGTTAGCATCAACAGAGTTACCCGTACCGGAGAGGTCGCTGTCGGTGTAGTACTTGTCGGTAATGTTCTCAAACATCTCATCGGCGTAGGTATGGTTGTATACCACGTCCATCACTACCCGGATCCCAGCTTTATGGAACCCATCGACCATCTGCTTGAATTCACGAGCACGATTTTCATAATCGTAAGGAGTTTGTGAATAGCGCTCTTCTGGCACATTAAAGTTACGTGGATCGTAACCCCAGTTATAACAATCGGTATCTGCCAGATCAGGACAAGAGCCAAAGTCATACACAGGTAGCAACTGCACATGAGTAACACCCAACTCTTTCAGGTGATCAATACCTGTCGCCACGCTGTTATAGCGGGTACCAGGCTCAACCATACCTAAGAATTTACCGCGCTTCTCAGCAGACACACCGGCACTGGCATGGATGGTGAAATCACGAATATGCACTTCATAGATCACCGCGTCTTCACGGGCGGCAAATGCTGGCGTAGGAGCCCAGTCTGCCGCTAGATCTGTACGGCTCATATCCATGACGATGTTATTTTGCGTATTCGGCTCAACCATCTTGCCGTATGGGTCGCGAACGGCGATATCGTTGATCATGAAAGAGTAGGTTTTCAGATGCCAATCACCGTCGACGGTGACCTGGTAAACATCATTGTAGCCCTCAAACTCAGCAACTTTAGCCATCGCATAGGTTTGACCATCCAATCGCAACTCTACATTGCTATGGTCGGGAGACCAGATAGAGAATGTCGTTTTATCGGCACTATAGACCGCACCTAATGTTGCGACCTCGTCGCCACCGCAATCAGTTTCACAACAATCCGTCTCACAGCAATCTTCAACACAGATATCGAGCGGGGTGACGGTGTAAGCCAGCGAGAGATCGTTGACTGTGATCTTATAATCACCGGAACCCGTGTTAAAGATATCACCACCGGTCTGCTCTAATACACCATCAGCATTATTGTCGCCGTAGTTGGTCGCCCAATCACCATAGAGGTCAAACTTAAACCGCTGGTTTGGCTGACCATCAAGATTGACCTCCAGCTCCCACGTATTGTCCGCCACTAACACCATTGGGGTTGCCGTCCAACCATTGGCTGTGCCGCGGAAATTCAGGCTGGTAAAGTTCTTTTTGAAACCGTCAGGATCTTCATCACAACTGGCAACCGGCACCACATCAAGGTCATGACTGTCGCTAAAGAATGTGATCTGGTAGCTCGCATTACCCGCCACGCTATAATCGGCACCAGGGTAGTTTTCACTCCAATCGCCATAACGGTCAATTTTGAAACGCGGACCACCATTCCCGTCGCCATTGCCGAAGCTCTGACAAAGGGTAAGCTCGGTACCGCTACCAGCGGTTAGAGCCGTTGTCGCCCAGCCGTTTGGCGTACCACGAAAAAACCAATCCGCGTATGCGTTCGGTACCAACAAACCAGCAGCGATTGTGATTGCACACAATCGCTTTGCCGGGGTTCTCAGTAATTTAATGTTCATTTTAAGCCTATGTTTATTTTGTAATTTTAATCAACAAGAAACTAATAATGGGATACAGGTATATTGCAAAACAGGATGTCTAAGAGCCGATGAGGTAGCCTTAACTCACATGGTTACAAATTAACCAATTATCGTTATCAACTCAACGAAAACCGGTTGCAAAATGATGCCAATGTGATCGCTATCATCTTATTTTTCAGCATTGATAAAAAGCACTCATTCATCACAGCAAAGCAGACAAAAAAGGGCTGGCTCAACAATTGAGCCAGCCCTCTGATTTGCCTAATCCATTGACCAATGCCAGCGAATTAGTACATGGACACCGAGTAGCTCATGTCCTGATCATTAACTGTGACGATATAGAGTCCAGACAGACCAGTGAAGATGTCACTCCCAGCCTGATCCAGTACACCATCACTGTTGTTGTCGCCGTAGTTTTGTGACCAGTCACCATTCACATCAAACTTATAGCGCTGCTGATCTTGGCCATCAAAATCCACTTCCAATTGCCATGTATTGTTAGCGATCAGCGTCATTTCTGTGGCCGTCCAACCATTGGGCGTACCGCGGAAATAGAGCTGAGCGAACGTACTGGAGTAAGTCGTGCAATCACTGCAGACACTGATTGGCTGCAAGTCGTAGGCCATGGTGCTGTCATTAACAGTCAACAGATAGGTACCAGCAACGTCGGTATAAATATCACTACCCGTTTGCTCTAACACACCATCATTGTTGTTGTCGCCGTAGTTCAGACTCCAATCACCGTTTACGTCGAGCTTGAAACGCTGCTCGCTTTGACCATCGAACTCCACCTCTAACTGCCAAGTGTTGTCAGCCGTCAAAGTCATCGCCGAAGTTGCCCAGCCATTCGCGGTCCCGCGGAAGTAGATCTGATTCCAGTTGGATTGATAGCCACCACTGCTGACAGTGATAGTGGCTTCGGCCGAAGCGCTGGCACCTTCATCATCGGTCACTGTGACACCCACAGTCATAGTGCTGTTTGCCGTCACGGTGATACTTGAGGTGGTCTCACCTGTGGTCCATAGATAGCCGGCAATAGCACCGTCCGCATCACTGGAACCTTCTGCGCTTAACGTCACCAGCGTGCCCGCGTCTACAGTCTGGCTGGCTGGCGTAATAACAGCCACTGGTACCTGGTTAGCAGGTACGGTCAAGGTGACTGACGTGGTGGAGGTTTTGCCGCCGTCGTCCGTCACTGTCACAGAGATATCCTGTGTCTCATTCACGGTGACAGAGATCGCTTCGCCTGTTTCACCGGTACTCCAGCTATAGCTAACAATCTCACCATCACTATCCGTTGAGCCCGCAGCAGACAGCGCAACAACAGTGCCTTTCGCTACCGTTTTGCTCGCCGGAGAGATACTCGCTACTGGTGCTTGGTTGGTATCAATGTTTGGCTTGCCTGCAGTAATCACACCCGCAGCCAACGACCAGTCACCGCCAGTCACTTGATAGTTCTGGCCACCATTGTTGTCCCAAGCTCCGCTACAGTTGTTGGCGACAAACTCCAACGGCAGATCATCTTCCAGTTCAACGGTATAGCTGAACCAGTTTTCACCCAAGCTTTCCATCTGTACGCCAGGTGCCGTGGTCCAGGTTGTCGTGCCATCGATGGTGTAGTGCAGGCAGACTTGGCCCCAGCTATTGGTGTCCTTGTAGTACAAGTTTGAGCTGACCGTTTCACCAAGAATACTCATGGTGACACTGGTGGCATCAGTCTTACCGCGATCATCCGTCACGGTCACTGAATAAGTGCTTTTCTCATCCACAGTGACTGTAATTTCAGCAGTGGTTTCACCTGTGCTCCATTCATACCCTGCGATGGTGCCATCAGCATCAGTAGATTCTGCAGCACTCAGTACCAATTCAGTACCGCGTTCTACTTTTTGACTGCCAGGGTTGATCACGGCAACAGGACGCTTGTTACCATCCCAATCATCACTAAAGAAAGCACGCTCACCGGCGACATCACCATTGACGTCTTCGATCAACTTGCCGCCTTCATTCTTGAATCGACCAGCACCAACATATACCTGCTGGATCTCACTGCGAGTGACGTTGCCTTTGGTATCAACGGCTTCGATGTAGTAATCGAGCAACTGCTCCTGATACTCATCGATGTAGGTGTAGAAGAGGTTACCGATCTTCTGTGCCGGTACCACTTCAAACATCTCTTTGCCCGCAGGTTGCCACTCAACACCATTGATGTCTGGGGTCAGATCCCGCTCCACCATGTCAAACGACTTCCAGTCACCCACGCGCGACGGATCTACCGCAGGATCTGAGCTATGAGCTTTAGGATCGTAAAGCTTAAATGTCTTATCGTTGGCGTCTGCCCACTTGTTCGTGTGGGTACGCACCTTCACTTTGATGTCCTGCATGCCACTGACATCAAAGGCATAGGTGTAGATAGCAAACTTGGTGTCGGCGTACAGCGATGCCCAACCTTCCGCTTTACTCTTGTTTGCGCTGCCCGGATTGTATGGATAGCGCTGCGGCCACCAAAGTGATGGGCCAATGCTATCTTTGCTGATGTTGGCTTCAACGTACGGCTGGGTAAAGTGCAACGACTGATTGAACGAAATGGTCGGTTTAACACCATCATCCACGTTCTCATCGTAGTAACCGAAACCAGAATCAATTGCGGCGATCAGGAAGTACCAACCCAACTCGGCGGGGTTTGCACCACCGGCGTAGTTATTATCCGCATCACCTTTCACCGGATATGAAAGCATCCAAGGGTTCAGCTGGTTACCCGGATAGGTCACTTCGTGATCCATAGCCGTGGTTGGCTGCCAGTAGTTCGGGTTGTCCAGTAACCAGATCTGCTCTGCAGTCTTGGCATAGTTCTCTGCCGCTTGCAGCAAAGCAAAGTTACGCTCTAGGTAGTGATAACCAAACTCCATCGATACCATGTGCTGGCGCTCAGCTACATACTCGGTGTCATTGACACGATTAAAGTCTGCCATCTGACCTGACCATACGCCCATCGGGATATGCCAGTGATACCACGTAGGATCCGCAGAGGAATCGCGGGTATCGATCCAGGAACCATCCTGTACATGAACTACATCATTTTCAGGGATTGGATGGGCCTTCAGGTATTCATCAACGCCTTTGGCGGTAACGCCAGAATCAGCATAAGTCACGCGACCAGAGTTATACCAAGTGTTGGAGTCACCCGCACAGCCCTGTGAGTTATCGCCGTCATGAGCGATAACGAAGTACTGCGTACGACCGATAGTGGTGGCATCCAGCTCATACGCCTTAATCGCATCAGCGGTGACCTTACATTGATAGCCCTCTTCCCAGGAGCTGGCTTGCTCGACTGGAATACCGGCCACTTTATGCTGCTCAGCAGTTTCAGGATCAACGTACTGTACCCAGTGCGGGATCGACGCAAACGGGAACTTATTCTGGGTGACCTGTGCTTCGTTAAACATAGGTAACGAGACCCAGTCACCGACATTGCTGACATTTTGCAGGTCAGCGCGGTTTGGTGGTGACACCATGGTGTCGACCCCAGGATCATTGAGGTAAGGATAGTCACGCAGGGTGCGTGAGTAGTGCACATTACCCAATACCGACCACTCAATACCCAACTTAGTCAAAGCTGGAATTAAACGCTCGGAAAAGCCTAACTCAGTAGGGAAAAAGCCTTTCGATGATCTGAATGAATCACCGAGGAAATAGTCCTGCGCCAGCGTTACATTCTGATAGATCAGATCTTTTAGGAAGTAATCATTCCCCACCAACGGTCCCATCGAGTGGTGACCAGTAAAGTGGATCGTATCCAAGGCATTATAGCCACCGCTGGTTTTGGTGTTTTGCTGAGTTTCGCGCCAATAGTTACCCCAACCTGAGTGGTAGTCGCCCATCAGCCCCAATTCGGTGAAGCTCTGTACGTTATTGATAACGGATGCGGACATGGTGACATGGGTTTGGCTCAATGGATGGTTACCATTGTTTGCCTTAGCGGTATCCGATGGCCAACCCTGATAAGCCCCCACTTTTGCGTGGTGAGAGTAGTAGGCAACCAAATCATCATGGGGCATGGGTGCACCACTGCCCGGAATAAAGAAGCTGTAATTAGCTGGCGGATTCTGCTTGAGCAGGATCACCTGGCCGTCATAGGTATAACGGATAGGCGCACCAACCGCCGTCGCATCATATGTCGACACATCATAAAACGGCCAGAAGTTGGGCATATGGTTATGGTAGATATGCGTGGCTGCGATCTCAGCATGAACAGCTGGCAAGCCGCTCAAGCCCAAACCTAAGCCAAGCGCGATCGCAGAGACGCTGCGCTTTAACTTAAAACACGAGGGTACACATTTAGTTTTCATTATTTTTTCTCTTTCCAAACGATGATTCACGTTCGGGCTCAGACCATTGCCGAGATACGTAACGCGTCGAGGCGAATACGTAGATTATTACGGGGGTACGAACCCGCTGCGACGTAATCAATACGACGCGATGTAGGGGTAAAACAAAGGGTAAAGAAGGTGCCACCCACCTCCCAAAGGAGAAGAGGCGGATGGCTAAGGGGTTACATGACTTATGGCGTTGTGAAGGTATAGGTCATGTCGGCATCATTTACCGTCACGCCCAACGTTTCATTGGCGTTAGTGTAAATGTCAGCACCGGTTTGCTCTAAGCTACCATCAGCACCGTCATCGCCGAAGTTGTAGCTCCAGTCACCATGGACATCAAACTTGAAGCGCTGGTCAGCTTGACCATCAAAGGCCACTTCCACGAACCAAGTGTTATCGGCAACCAGCGTCATCGCTGTTGTCGTCCAACCATTGGGCGTACCGCGGAAATAGAGTGAATCTAAGTTGCTGTTAAAACCGCAATCATCGCAAGCAACTGGCTTGATGGTGTAAGTCATGGTGTCGTCATTAACCGTCACTAGATATTCACCAGAAACATCAGTGTAGATATCAGCACCGGTCTGCTCCAAGCTACCGTCAGCACCGTCATCACCGAAGTTGTTACTCCAGTCACCCAGCACATCAAACTTGAAGCGTTGCTCGGCTTGACCGTCAAAGCTTACTTGGATCTGCCAAGTGTTATCCGCAATCAGGGTCATTGCAGAAGCATTCCAACCATTGGCAGTGCCACGGAAATTAAGTGAATCAAGATTGCTCTGATACTCACCAGGGTCAACAACAGTCACAGTGGCAACCGCAGTATCCGTTTGACCAGCAGTGTCGATAACAGTAACCGTCACTTGCTGCGTGCCCAACTGATTGAATGTCACCTGGATGGTGGCATCGCTGTCACCTGTGCTCCAGTCATAACCATCAATACCCTTATCATCGGTAGAGTCGGTCGCGCTGAAAGTCACGGTGTCACCGAGATCAACCGTCACTGACGAAGGTGTCACCACTGCGACTGGCTTCTCATCAACACCCTCTATCAACTTCAGTTCATAGGTCATGGTGCTGTCGTTAACACGTACAGCATACTTTCCTACCACATCAGTAAAGATGTCAGTACCGGTTTGCTCAAGCGTGCCATCAGCACCGGTATCACCGTAGTTTTCACTCCAGTCACCATTCACATCAAGCTTGAAACGCTGATCAGCCTGACCATCAAATGTCACTTCGGCTTCCCAAACATTTTCTTCGACACATGTCATTTCCGTCGCTGCCCAGCCATTAGCTGTGCCACGGAAGTACAAGCTACCAAAGCGACATTCTGCTGGTGCATCACCGACCTGGATCTTCACTTCAGCAGTACCAAACAGGCCGTCGTTATCTTCAACAGTCACGCTGAATGTCTGCAGACCTTCGGTATCCAGCACCTTAGTGATCGCAGCAGTTGTCTCACCAGTACTCCACTTATAGCCAACGACATAGCCGTCAGCATCAGTTGACGAACTAGCGTCAAGCAAAACAGATGTGCCTACGTCAACACGGGCAGGTGCACCAGTAATCACAGCAACAGGCTTATCTTGGTTGAATGGCTGGAAGCCAACATGGATCGCCGCAGCGCTATATCCAGCAACCGCGAAAGTAGCAACACCATTGTCATCCACAGTGATAATGTCGCCTGCGCATTCGTCGAGGCTAGACATCACATCGCAGTACTGACCTGCTTTTAGGCCTGTTTGCAACGACTGGTTCAAGGTGCCACCTTCGTTATTGATCACAACAAAACCGCGGTCGCCACGACTGAAAGCGATCTGACTGTTGCCGTTATCCCACCAGTTAGCCACTGGTGCGTCTCCGGCTTCATTCCGGAATGCAACCATGTTGGCAATGTTGCCCCAGCGATGCTGACATACCCACTCATTGCTTGAGCAATCTGCGGTGCTATTTGGACGGCCTTGATCGCCATCGCTAAACTCAAAGCTGGTATGCACTTTTGGCGTACCGAAGGGGTGAGCCAACATAAACACGGTGGCAAGGTTTTGCGCGCCGTTCGGCTCGCTATAGTGGATAGTGCCGCCGCCACCATGGCCACGCTCACGGTCATGGTTGGTGATGAATACCCAAGCTTTATCGCTATTAATAGACATCCAGCTGTCGCCGAACGTGCTTAGCCAGCTGAGTTTACCGCCATCAACAAACAGCTCGCGCATTTTGGTCGCATAACCAAATTCAGTCAGCAACGAATACATCCAGTCATAATCATCCAAACCAACGGCATCACCGTTGTCGATCACTTCAAGGAATGCCCAAGGATTACCGGCTTTTTCCAAAATAGTATTCAGTTCGCTAGGACGAATAGATTTAGCCGCATCGATACGGAAGCCAGCCACACCCATGCCTGTCAATTTGTTCAGGTAGGCGGCAAGTTTATCCTGTGTCGCTGGGTTTTCAGTTCTGATATCAGGCATGCCGCTGAGTTGGCAGCCCCAAGTAGATTCTTTGTCGTTCCAGTTAATCTCGTCAAGACACGTATGGAAATCATTACCCCAACCATCCATATCTGGGTAGTCAGCATTGTTACTGTTCCAAACGGAGCCGCCGCTACCTACACCGAAACCTGCAGGGTAGTTAGCCATATGGTTGATCACGGCATCCGCAATAACCTCTACACCCACCGCGTTACAGCGTTGGATCATATCCTGCAATTCCGCTTCGGTACCGCTGCGGCTAGTTAAATTTACGAAGCTGACAGGCTGATAACGCACCCACCAAGCATCATTGTTCTCATCGCCAGGTGCATCAACATGCTCATTAGGCGGGGAGATTTGTACTGCGTTATAGCCTTTTGGGCCGAGGAATGTTTCACATTCGTTGGCGATCTCTGTCCACTTCCATTCAAACAGGTGAACAGCCACATCTTTCGAATATGCCTGGCCTGATAGTCCTAGCATCGCCGCCGCGATGGCGCTGATACTGGCTGTCTTTGCTAGCCGCTTCATGATATTTCCTTCGTGTATGAACCTGTCTCGGTTCTTGCTTAAAGTTTCCACGCGACTGCTTCCTGCGCGGATTAAAAAAAAGGTCGCCTCACTAACGAGTCAAACCCTTGAATTCTTCGCCCCAATGACGCTTTGTCACCACTAAAACGACGTTAAACACCCTTCACAATGAAAATGCTGCGCTCCTTTTCATCCCCATCACAGATGGCTCTCGATCCAACAGCACCTTCAGCTAAAATTGAAGCAGGGTACGTTACCGCTACCATATTTAACATCAAAAATATGGCAATAATGAGCTTAACCTGACAAATGTGTATGCGTTTACCGCGTCATCCAAGCAAGCTGATAACTTGGAGCAAGCCGCCAAAGCAGCGAGTAGCCACATCCGCACACAAAGTAACAAAGCAAATTAAGTCATATTTATCAGCAGTATTCGCAACGAATTTTCGATGATAAAAAAAATACCGAATACAAATCTACTAACGGGTAACCAACGTCAATTTTATGACAGATGATAAAATAGCCAGTTGGCGTTTGTTATTCAATCAAAATGTTAGATCTAAGTTATACAGTGAGATCGGTATCATAAGGCTGTTTAAATTACATACAGAGGCAGGGTTAGTTAAGCAAAAACTGTTCTGGATCAATGCGAGAAAAGGTTTTCAAATCGCTTTTTGTTGCGGGTGAGAAAGCTGTCGTTATTTGTATATTGATTGGCGCAATATGATAGTTTTTTAACATATAGGCACGTAAATTCAGCCATGAGATCGGATCGCGCAGCTAGCCATTGGCAACATCAATGCCGCGAAATGACCACCGCGGCGATAGGAACCAAATAAAGCAAACACTAAAACAGTGAGCACTTAACCCCTTCGGGCGAAACAAAAAAACATGGAGCTGGCGCCAATTTTAACTCTTATTTCAGTTCAGCGAAGCAACTCAAGACAACGCCATGACGATATCAAGCTCGTTTGAATTACGCTGTTGATTTCATAACGAATATAGATCACTTCACACAGACACATTTTGTAAAACATCTACCAATAACCCTACCCATAACGAGGTGGTTCCTATGTTAATTTATTGTTGCCAGTTTCATGTGAGGAGCCAGCAGAAACTTCTCGCTGCCACCTCAGGGTGATTGGCTCTAATAAATCCAGGGATCGAATTAATATGATAAAAAAAACTATTAAATGGCTGGGTGCCAGCTTACTCACCCTCGTGCTGCTTGCTGGCGCCTTTGGTGCCCATGAATGGTACGCCGACAAGCCCATACTATTCCGCGCCTTTCTTGACCGCGAAGTGGTCAAAATCGCGTTTGATAGCCCAGAAACGCTCACCTCGCTAGGCTTTCTTGAGTCGGTCGGTATTACGGGACACAACGCCAAACTTGATGATGACAGACCGGAGAAAACGACCGAACTGTTTGCCACGATTAAACAGTTTCGCGCCGGGTTAGATCAGTACGATGACCTTGAGGGGCAAGAAGCATTGTCACAAGAGATCACCGCCTATTTACTCGATACTTTTATCGCTGCGGAGCCATACAAGCTACACACTTACCCTGTCAATCAACTATTTGGCGTACAAAATGGCTATCCCAGCTTTATGGAGGCACAGCATCAAGTAAACAGCCTCAAAGACGCAGAGAATTACATTGCCCGCCTTCAAGATGTGCAACGTAAGTTCGCCGAGAATCTACAAGGGCTCAAATTAAGAGAGGAGGCTGGGATCATCCCTCCCCGTTTTGTTATCGACCGCGTATTGGATGAGATGCAAGCGTTTGTTGCCACGCCTACCGATGAAAACATTCTTATCACCTCTTTCGGTCGCAAGCTAGAAAACGTAGATAGCATCAGTACGGAGCAAAGCGCTGCATTATTGGCACAAGCCACTACAGAGATGACAAACCATGTCTATCCTGCCTACCAGCTGTTTATTGACTACTTCACCGCCTTAGCAGACAAAGCAGGCAGTGACGACGGCTATTGGCACCTACCCAATGGTGATCAAGCCTATGCCCTAGCACTCAAACTGTTTACCACCACAGATTACACCGCCGACCAGATCCATGATCTGGGATTAACTGAAGTCGACCGCATTCAAGCACAGATGCTGGCGATACTAGCAGCACAGGGCATCACGACCAGTCACGGTTTTACCGCCGCAATGGCCGAATTGTCAGACAAGCCCGAGTTCTACTATGAAGACAGTGATAGCGGACGCGAACAGATCCTGGTCGACTACCAGCTGATCCTCGATGAGATCAATGCAGGCCTCGACGAGGCTTTCCGCATTCGTCCAAAAGCAGGTATGGAAGTGGTACGTATTCCCGAGTTCAAAGAAAAAACCTCCCCTGGCGCGTACTACCAGCAGCCCGCCATTGACGGCAGCCGCCCCGGTCGATTCTTCGCCAATCTATACGACGTCAAAGCAACCCCTAAATATGGTATGCGTACCCTTGCCTACCACGAAGGCATTCCTGGTCATCACTTCCAAATAGCCATCGCCATGGAGCTGGAAGGAATGCCTTTCGTCCGCCGCATGGCACCCTTTACCGCTTATACCGAAGGCTGGGCACTCTATGCCGAGCAACTAGCCTGGGAACTTGGCTTTCAGGATGATCCCTACGACAACATCGGTCGGCTAGGTGCTGAGCTGTTCCGCGCAGTGCGCCTGGTCGTGGATACCGGTATTCACCATAAACGCTGGACTCGCGAACAGGCCATCGACTATATGTTGGCCAATACCGGTATGGCAGAAAGCGATGTCGTAGCAGAGATTGAACGCTATATCGTCATGCCTGGTCAGGCAACGGCCTATAAAGTAGGGATGATCAAGATCCTCGAGTTGCGCCAACGCGCGCAGCAGCAGCTAGGTGATAGATTTGATCTACGGGACTTCCACGATGTGGTACTGAAAAATGGCGCTGTACCCTTGGATATCCTCGAACGTCTAGTGGATAACTATATCGCAGAGAACAGCATCTAGTTCACCCACAAGCCGATAAAAAAGGCCCCGAATCGCGGGGCCTTATCTCAGTAAGCAAACAGTAGGCGATCAGAACTTAAACTGGCCAACTAGCCCCTTTAAGCGATCCCCTAACTCTGCCAGCTTTTCACTGACACCCTGCGCATTCACCGCTGAGCCTTCGGCTTCAGTGGCGTTATCTGCAATCTTGATAACGCTCTGATTAATGGATTCTCCCACCGTGCTCTGCTCTTCTGAAGCGCTGGCGATCTGCTCATTCATATTGCTGATCAGACCGATGGCATCGGCAATCGCTTGCAGCGCTGCCGTAGCTGCAGTCGCTCTCTCCACTGCAGTTTCTCCCGCTTCACGGCTATTGCTCATCGTCGTGATCGCTTCCCTGGATCCACTTTGTAAGCGCTCAATCATCTGCTGGATCTCTGCAGTACTCTCCTGCGTCCGTTTCGCCAATGAGCGCACTTCATCCGCCACCACGGCAAAGCCGCGCCCCTGCTCACCAGCCCGCGCCGCTTCAATCGCAGCATTCAATGCCAACAGGTTGGTTTGCTCTGCGATACTACGGATCACATCCAGAACGGTAACAATCGATTCCACATCATTGGCCAAGGTCTCGATGGCACTGGCACTGTGGCCGATCTCTGATTCCAATTGATTGATCGCATCAGCCGTTTGCGCCACCACATGCTGTGCTTCCGCCCCACCTTCATCCGCTGACGAGGCGGCTCTCGCCGCATCTTCCGCCGAACGTGCCACTTCCGCTGACGACGCACTCATCTCATTCATTGCGGTCGCCACCAAGTCGGTCTCTTCACGCTGCGCCTGGATCGTGGATTTAGTGCCATGGGCTAAATCTGCCATTTCGATACTGGTATCAGTTAACTCCGATACAGCGCTGCCAATCTGCGCAACCGTCTTATGCACCTTATCAACAAAATCGTTGAATGCAGCAGCAAGCGCACCAATCTCATCATCAGCTTTAATCACCAGCCGCTGAGTCAAATCACCGTCACCTTGCGAGATCTCTAACAGACGATCTTTCACCGTGGTTAGGCGCTGAGTTAAACGCTGGGACACTATCAATACAAAGCCCAAAGCGATAGCGAAGACAACAATGGCGACGGTGAGATAAAGCGCCAAGATGCTATTCAGTGTTTCATCCTGCTGCGCTTCAAGCTCTGCGGCTTTCTCATCGATGAAATCGATATAGGTGCCAACGCCAATCATCCAATCTAATTCTGGCAACGAAGCGGCGTAACTTACTTTCGGTTTAGGGTCGCTCGAACCCGGTTTCGGAAAGCTATAAAACACATAGCCTCCCCCACCCTGCGCTTTGCTGATCAGATCCTTCACAAAAAATACGCCATCAGCATCCTTTAAGCCGATAAAGGAATCCCCGAGACCTTTATCTGAACTGCCAAGCAGGCGGCGCACGCCCTGGCCGTCATAACCAAAAAGGTAACCATCATCACCAAATTTGATATGACTAAGCAGCTCTTTTACCCGCAAGGCCTTTTCATCACGACTAAGACTACTGTCACCGAGTATCGGTTGCACCGACGACTTGGCAGATTCAATCAGATTCTTCAGCTTTAATTTTTCCGCCTCTAACAAGGTCAGTCTGGAGGAGTCGATACTCACTTGAGAGACTTGGTTCAACTGATACACAGTCAAAAAAGAGGTGATTAAAAACATCGCTAGCGTTGGCAATAACGCCAACAGCAGCATTTTCTTACGCATACTCATGAAAGGATCCTTTTGGCAGATGCTTCATGCATCAAAAGTAATGGTTAACGCCATCCATAACGCTAAAGCATTAAATACCTGTCTACTTTTTTTAGCACCGTGCAGTCAAAAAAGACAGTCAAAACAGCCGTTACTCGACTAAAGTCGCAATCTCTTCTATCTGTTCAGGCAAGACAATCTGCCAGCGCTTTAACTGCTCACGACTAAAGATGAAATAGCCCGAATTTTCGGTAGAGGGGAAGCTGCTCATAGGTATTTTGTGGATAAACAACTCAGCCCGTTTTGCCGCAGCCCGCCCCTGCTCTTTTCCTGACATGACCAAGCCGCCAATAGTGCCACGCTTGCCGACTGCGAAGTCCCAAAAAGAGAAAATAGGTAAAGGTGTGTGTTGCGATGTCCACGCCAGTAAGGCGCTATCATCCACCTGCAGATCTTGCTCATCTAATAGTTTTTGATACAAACCCACCACCACGGCGTCAAAGCCCTGTTGTTGACTCGTCACTATAGATTGCTGCCACGCACTGACATGACTGACCTGTCGATGTTCCACCTGAATACCATAGACTGTCGTTGTCCCCCCACCATCAAAGGACTCTACTAAAGTACGCTGCGCTGTCGGGCTATCATCCCATAACACCAACACCTTTTTCGGCGGCAACGGCAGCAGTTCTCGTAGGTATGCCAGCGAACGCTTAAACAATGGCCGCTCAACCAATCCGGAAACATTCTCCAATTTCAGCAAGCCGTGATCCCTGGCATCACTATTGACGCCAAAATAGACCACCGGCGTACCGTGGTTGGAGATCCTTATAGTTAGCAAGGCCACCGCTTCATCATCACACAAGATCACCACATCAGGTTTCAGTGCAAGGTAAGTTTGCCACGCCTGTTCGGCTCTATTCTCATACGCATCGACAGGCAAGCGCTTGGCATCTAATTGATAAAAATGCAGTTGTGCTCTTTTAGCTAAAGCTTCTGTGATCCCCTGTTGATAATGGTCAACCCAACCGTAGCCTTGGTGATAACTATCAATCACTAACACCACAGGTCTTTTGGCGATGACGCTGAAACTGACACAACACAGCAATACACAGAGCAATTGGCGACTGAGTTTTAAGAGAGAGAAATGCTCGGTATCACTGATGAAAAAGCGCCGCATTAGCGTTCTACATAATACGTATATGGCCGTTTAGTTTAGTGAGCGAACAAGGGTAGAAATAGAAGTGACGTCACAAACCAATAAATCAGCCAGTTTTTTTACTCGCAAGATGATGTTCGTCAACCTTCCACTGAAGCAGGAAGTGACTGAGAGATGCAAATGACCAGCTCAGTATTTGATGGCTTAATTCGCCGAACATCAGGCAAGGATTAAACATCAGCGCCATGTTCGGCGCACCATAAAAAAGGGCAGTCAAAGACTGCCCTCAAGGTCACCATTCAAAGTGAACTAGTTAACGCATTAATATTGCGCTCTAGTTACCAATCAGCGCCGGAATACCTGGCAACTGACCAACGACGGCCAGAGAGCCAACACAAACCACAAAGGCCAAACCAGGGATCAGATACTTATCTTTCGCTGACAGCTCTTTGGCACGCTCGTGATCACCAATCAGCCCCATGTTGTCCAACAGCATGGTGGTCGCCCAACCGAATACCGGGTTAACAAAGGCACAAGCGAAAATACAGATACCTGCACTCAAAGAATCTTTATGTTTGTGGATCATCTGCATACCCGCTTCCAGCAACGGCAGGAATACGCCCACAATCAGTGCCACACGCAGTACCGGCTCCCACATTGCCAAATCCATTGGGTAACCCAGCACTGCTGCAAGAATACACAGAATACCGGTCAACAGCGCACCGCCAGGAATGGGGCGTTTGGCGATAGCCGCTGGGATCATATAGGTACCCCATGATGACGCCAGATTACCGCCTCCAAGGAAAGAACCCACACCCTGACGGATCGAAGCGCCGACCATGGTGTCATCGACATCCATCAGTACGCCTTTTGCTTCTTTTGGATAGTTAAGTTCCTGAAACACTCGGTGACCGAGATAGTCCGGCGACCACATAGCCACAGCCAGCAATGCAAAGGGCATTACCGCAATAAAATGGTTCAGGGAAGGCCAGCCCAACTGCCAACCGGTATCTTCACCCCACCAGTAGAGCGGACTAAAGTGGGGCAAACCCGGCTCTGAAGAGAACGCGAAGTCTGCGCCAAGGCCAAAGGCAACAATACCAGCCAATGCAGAACACAGCGGGATCGCCAACCAACGCTTACCAATTTTCGCCAGGTAGGCATAAACAAGTACGGTTACGCCAATCACCGCGAAACCGATATAGCCCTGATCCGTCGACGATGCCCACGCCTCAGTCTTGTTAATCTGGCCCATCAGGCCAAATGCCCCGAGATAGATCAACAGACCCCCTCGGACCCCGACCCCGGTGAGGGTCATTAATTTCGAGCCCCCCTTGGTATAGGCGAGTATCAGACCAAACACGCACACCATAATACCCAGTGCCAGTGGATGCCCTCCGGCCGCTGCGATAAGCGGGATAAGCGGGATCATCGGGCCATGGGTACCCGCCAGGTTGGCATTTGGGTTCAGGATGGCAGAGAACAGAATAACGAACAGTGCACCTGCGATAAGCAGTTCATAGCGCACGTTTTCAGCCACAAACTCCGGCGACAAACCAAACTCAGCAGCAAATGCGGCAACCATGGCCGCCACCATAACAACTTTACCAATGGTGGCCGCTAATGCAGGCACCCAATCTTCAATCTCGATACTGTAGTCGCGGAATGGCAAATGAATGCCCCAGCGACGAAAGCTCATAATTTTAAGATCGTGATTCAAAAACTCTTCACGGCTTTCGAAATCCTGCGCTTTGCGGCGCATGTCCCGATAAAATTTCTGTTTATCTTTCGACATCTACTTTCTTCCTATGCTTTTTGCGGGGCTGTAGAGCGGCGCATAAATACTCCAATTACGCTCTGTATGCCGATCTTCAACCGGCACGAGACGACATCCCAGACGCTACAGAACACCTTTAAAACCTGTTCGCTTTAAAGGAGGAAATTCATGGCTACTTGGCTATCCCCGCTGGGGATAAAGGGTGCAATGTGAACCCTATGTAACTTGTAATGTTAAAAATTTGTCACAGTGTACGAGTGCTAAAAGAAACTACTTTGATTTAGGTTGTTTTGTGGGCAGTTGAATTCTGTATTTTGAAAGGGGCTTGGCCGAGATGCTAAGCCGCGCACATTTCCCATGTGGTGGTTATACTGACAACCCAAGGGCTATTGACCTGAATGCGTAGTGACTTGAGTAGTGGATTGATATGAAAATTTCCGAACATGCGGATCACACCGAGCAACTGTTTGGTATCAGAGCGGAAGATATCCATAAATGGATCGACGGCTTTTTCGATCATGATGGCTTTGACCATTATCTGCGCCAAGGCAAGATAATGAATTACGACCCCTACGATCACCGCCGCTTTCGCCACTGCAAAGAAGCACTGGCAGAGGCCTATCAGGAGTTTGGCGATAAGTACTCCCGTAGCCAAATTAAGAACGTGGTGGAAACCCACATCAAGGATGATTACGACGGCTACCTGCCCTCTCGTGCTGACTTTGAAAACGGCACCTTCACCGCAAAATATCACGATGCGATCCATGCCGAAGAGCTAAGCGCGATACTCGATGCCAATGAGTTAGCCGACTACTTTAACGGCATCCGCGATGACGACCTGCCCGGTAAAAGCTTTGTCAGTAGTTTTGGTTTTCGCATCGTCATGCCCACCATCTTGGCCATTCTGCTGTTTGTCACCGCCATTATATTTTTCATCGTACCGCTGGTTGAGGACTCGATGGAGGGGCAAAAACGGCAGATGATCAAAGAGCTGACCTCATCCGCCGTGAGCATTGTCGATAGCTATGTCGCCCTTGAGCAACAAGGGGAATTAAGTTTGGCACAGGCACAAAGTAAAGCCGCTAGTGAAATTGAAGCAATGCGCTACGGCGATCAGAATAAAGACTACTTCTTTATCACCGACATGCACCCGCGCATGGTGATGCACCCCTACCGTCAAGATCTTAAAGGCCAGGATCTTACCCACTATACCGACAGCGAAAGCACCAACGGCAAGCAGATCTTTGTTGAATTTACCAAGCTAGTCGAAGCGGAACAGGAAGGTTACCTGAAGTACCTTTGGCAGTGGAAAGATGATCCCGACAAAACCGCGAAGAAACTCAGTTATGTCCATGGCGTAGAAGAGTGGCAATGGATAGTCGGCACCGGGGTGTACTTTGATGACGTACAAAAGGCGATCGATAAACTTGAACGCGCGCTGTTCTCCACCTTCTTCCTTATCACCCTCGGACTCACCGCGTTTATGGGGTATATCATCACCCAGAGCCGTACCATCGATAACCGCAAAAGACGCGCCGAGATCGCCCTGCATGAAGCCAAAGATCGCTACCGTGCATTAGTCGAATCATCCAACGAAGGTTATATCCTCGAAGCTGACGGCGACATTCTCTACTCAAACAACCGCCTGCATCGCATGGTGGGTTATACCGACGCCGAACTAAAATCAGACAATATCTGGCATCAACTTTTTCCTGACAACCAACAAAACGCCCGCGTATTACAGCACCTGTCGCTGTTATTTAGCCATGCCGCCGAGCCCGGCGAATTTGAAGCACAGCTACAAACCAAAAGCGGTAAGCCGCTCGATATTATTCTCAGCTCAACCAAACTGTTTTTCTCCGAGAAACATGGCCATGTGATCTCGTTTCGTCCCATCACCCGCAAAATCTATGGCGGCGCCTATGGCTTGGTGAAACAGGTCAACGACTATCAGGGCCTAGCCAGCCGTATCGTCGAAGATATTGAACAAAGCGACAGTCAGGGCCATGTCGTCGAATCGCTGAATCAGTTGCCAGAACTGGTCCGAGAGATGATTGATGCAGGGTCGCGCCCCGACAATCTGCGCCGTGCCATCGGCAGCGCTTATGACGCCGCGATCTGCCGCTTTATCGACCTCTCCATCATCGAGTTGGGAGAGCCGCCAGTGCCCTTCTCCTTTATCTCATTTGGTAGTAACGCCCGCCACGACATGACGCTGTTTTCAGATCAAGACAACGGCATCGTATTTGAGGCACCGGATGACAATGACAGCCTAAAGCAGGTGCGCCGATATTTTCTGCATCTGGCAGAACGGGTGTGTGGCTTACTGAATCAGGCGGGCTACAGCTATTGCGAAGGGTTGATCATGGCCACTAACCACCAATGGTGTTTAACCGTAGAGGAGTGGCAGGCCAACTTCAGTGAGTGGATAGAGAACGCCACCCCCAGCACCATCCTGGAGCTGAATGTGTTCTTCGATATTCGTGCCACCTATGGCAAAGCCGCACTGGTCGATCAGATCCAGCAACATATTGTTGAGCAGTGCCACGGCAACGATGCATTTCTGCCGAACTACGCCAAAAACTGCCTCTCCTACAAAGTCCCGCTGAACGCCTCGCAACAGATCAAAACAGAAAACTATGACGGCGTGGCATCGGTCAACCTGAAAGAGTGCCTGCGGCCGATGGAGATCTTCTGCCGCATCTACGCGTTAAAACACGATATCCGCGAAGCCAACACCATGACCCGGCTAAAACAGCTGGCCACGAAACAAGAGATAGACCAAAACACTTTTCGCGAAATGGTCTATATCTTCGACCATATCTGGCACCTGCGCTTTATGAATCAAATCGTTGAATACACCGACCTGCGTAAGGTCAACGACGTATTAGCGATTAACGACCTCACCGAATTAGAGCAGCAAAATCTGCGTAATGTACTGATACGAATATCCCTGTTCCACGACAAAATTAATCATGACTTTTTTGGCGGCGGGGGTTAATTATTTAAGGGGAACAAAGGAGGTGACTTTCGCAGAGACTCAAAGAGATTGCGCCCTTTAAGCCTTTCGATGCCCTTCTTCGAGGCGTGTTAGACCAGAACTAAGATCAGCAGCCGCTGGTATCCACCACGATGGTGTAGGTGTCGGCGACACCGTCGGTACCTCGGGGTTCTATATAACGGACAAAGCAAGGGTTAGCGTCGTCTTCTAGGTTATAACCGATACGAACATTGGAGGAGTTAGAGTCCAGGTTGCAGGTGTCGCCACTGCCGTAGCAGACTTCCAGATCAGGATCTAAATCCAGCGTGTCGATAAGACCACCATCATTATCACCATACGCTTCCGGATAACCGACTTTAATTTCGATGTCGGTGCCACTGTATTCGATAGTGACATCTCGCAGTTCTTTTTCGACGTTATCGATAGCCGCTTTCGAATAGACGAAATCTGCAGAGGACTCAATGGCTGCTTTTATCCCCTGCACCGCACTCGCTTTTGCGTCACCTTGCAGGGCGATAAATTTTGGCGCCGCCGTAACCGCAAGAATACCCAGAATGATGATCACCACCACCAACTCTATCAAGGTGAAACCAGTCTGACGCGGACTACCAAAACTCACCATTTTACAAAGCTCCTACCATTCAAATGATTTCATTAGATGAACCTTCGCGCGGAATAGATAGACGCTCAAATGTGACGATAAGTAATGAGAACGAAGTGACCTGTCGAACGACAAAACAGATTGCAAAAGCAAAGGGCTCTCAATAACGGTGTGCTGTTAACGTGTTCGTTCTCAACCAGTGATTGAAAGTGCGTTGCAGCTGGCTGATCGGCACCCCGGTGACTCGCTCAAGCTGCGCGATATCCAGCGTGACATCGCATCGATCCGCTTTTTCCTGCAGCAACAGTTGCGCAAGCCATTGCTCCCGTGTGGGATCGTCCATCAGAAAGTAGATAAATGCCCAGCTAGTCCCATAGAAATCTTTACTGCTGCTGCCGTAAAACTCTTGATGCGCTGTGTTTAGCAAAATATGCAGAGGCACAGGACTAAATCTGAGCACCTGCTCCGAACGCCAATCAGGGCTTGGGCTCACCTCGGCATACTGCATTTTAACCTGCAAGTTTTCCAAGTATTCTGATAGCCCTTCCGTTAACCATGGCCCGGTTTCGCCAATCAGCCCGGAAGTGATGGAGTGCACGGCTTCATGCACCGCCGTTACTGTGGTTTGTTGCTCACCTAAATAGAGTAAGACTGACTCGTTGCGGCTGGGCGAATAAAACCCCGGCGCATCGGCGGCAACAGTGGCTTGGATAGAGCGACGGTAGTCGGCATAGTGCGCCGAGTTGGCAAACACTTGCATATTCACAGCGATCTTTCGCAACTCGCCTTGACCCAATAGCGAACGATAAAACAAAAAGCTCTTTTTGATACGCGCCCGCAGCTGATCGTTAAACATCTTATGAACACCGTGGGTTTTGAGATCTAACAGGTAATAGTCCATCTCATCACCCGTCGACAACTTGATCTGTTTGGCTTCGCCACCACCAGCACGCTTATCGGAATAGTGAGTCACACCATTGTCATCCACCCAGGTAAATACACTTAGCGTGGGTTTCTTTGCCACCTCTCCCAATGTCTGATCAATACATTCACCACGGCGCTGATAAGGAATTTGGCGCGTTTCGCCTCGGCCTAAAAAGGTTCGTTCCGGTGCCGATACGGTTTGCCCAATTAACTCAGGTTGTGGCGCTTCAATCGCTTCTTCGACGGGAAGTTGAGCTATCAATAGTTCGTAGGTAGTGCGCAGCGAATGAACGACTTGATCAGGCAAGATATGACGATACCTGTCCGGCTTCAATGCAACAGCCAGCGCCCCGACAAGGAGGGCACATAGCAATAGAAGGCTTAAAGAGTACTTAGGCTTCATTCAGCTAAAACAATATCTGATTCAATGGTATGCCTGCCAACTTGCTGTCCATGCCAGAGACTATGGCCTGCGTACAATTATGCATACTGCCCCGCCAGCCAGCCGGAGCTCCATGCCCATTGGAAGTTAAAGCCCCCGAGCCAGCCCGTCACATCCACCACTTCACCGATAAAATACAAGCCGTCGACGTTTTTTGCTGCCATAGTTTTGGAGCTCAAACCGTTGGTATCCACACCGCCCAAGGTGACTTCGGCAGTACGATAGCCTTCGGTGCCGCTGGGGATCACCTGCCATTGATGCAGCACGGTGTTTAATTGTTCGCGCAGTTTATTACTGAGTTGGCCGATGGCAGGGTTCGGCAGTTGATGCAGTTTGATCCAGGCTTCGACCATGCTTTTGGGGAATTTCCGCGCCAGCGCATTTTTGAGGGTGAGTTGCGGCTGAGTTTTCGCCTGCTCCAATAGCCAATCAATCAGCGATTCTTGCGGCGACAGATCAAAAGTGACCGCTTCGCCCGGTTGCCAGTAGGAGCTGACCTGCAACACGGCAGGGCCAGACAATCCGCGATGAGTAAATAGCAGAGCTTCTTTAAAGCCGGTGCCATCTTTAGCCGTGGCATAGCTGTCGACACTGACACCACTTAATTCCGCCAACACCTCTTTCTGCTCTGGTTGCAGGGTGAAAGGCACCAAGCCCGCCCGGGTAGGCAACACGTTAAGGCCAAATTGCTCAGCGATTTGATAACCCAGTGGCGTGGCACCTAACTTAGGCATCGACAGGCCACCGCAGGCCACCACCAGCGATGTGCAAGCCAACTCTCCTTGGCTGGTTTTCACCAGAAAGCCGTTATCCAACTTTTCCACGCCTAGGATCTCGGTACGCAGCTGCACCTTCACGCCGGCGTCATCACACTCTTTTAGCAACATATCGACGATTTGATGGGCGCTATCATCGCAAAACAGCTGCCCCAGAGTTTTCTCGTGGTAGGCGATACCGTGCTTATCTACCATGGCGATAAAATCCCATTGGGTATACTGCGCCAATGCAGACTTACAAAAATGAGGGTTCTGGCTGAGGTAGTTGGCTGGTTCAGCATACATATTGGTGAAATTACAACGCCCCCCGCCGGAGATAATGATCTTACGCCCTGCTTTTTTGCCATGATCAAGCAAACGCACGCTGCGACCACGCTTGCCGGTCTCGGCAGCGCACATTAAGCCTGCCGCACCAGCGCCAATTACTACTACATCTACATTCTCTATCATCGGGTTTGCTCGATTATCGCCATAGGGGCAGGTTAAGCCGCTGCACGCTGTTCAACGCGTATTTTACGCAGCTTTTGCACTGAGCGGTAATGGTTCACTGCAGACACCAACGGCCAGATAGAACCGACAGAAAGTCAAAAGACGTCGGCATTGCCCCGGTTGGCGCAGGCTGTCGTTAAACGCTAAGTGGCAAAGTCAGCGCCAGGCTGATTGGCAATTCATTACGAATCAGCCTGTTGGGATCACAAAATTACGCATCGACTAACGTCTTGATATCTAATCAGGTTATAAATAATTGATGTGGCGCAAAAGCTGAATGTTAGAAAAAACTAACGCCAACGATTGGAAAGCGGTGATAGATAGCGCAAAATACAAACAATTTAACATCACATTAACCTTTTCAATTCCGTCAGTGGCCATACTCATGTCACATGCGTTGAGTGAAAAGTTAATCCAGATTTTCATCATTTTTAAAGTTAAGGTTGCGCGACAGCATGGATCATATTCACGCCTTACCCAATGGCTTCCAGCTCGATAACTATCGTATTGAAGGCATACTTGGCCACGGTGGTTTTGGTATTACCTACAAAGCCGTTGATGTTTATCTTAATAAAATCTTTGCCATCAAAGAGTTTTTGCCAAACGAATTTGCTGTCCGTGCGGGCGACACTGTTGCGCCCAAAAGCCAACAAGATGCCGATGATTTCCAGTGGGGCTTAGATCGCTTTCTGCAAGAAGCCCAGGTATTGGCGCGCTTTACTCACCCTAACGTCAACCATGTACACCGCTTTTTCCAGGCGCACGGCACCGCTTACATGGTGCTGAATTATGAAGAGGGCGATACCCTTTCCCACAAGCTGCAAGCCACGCCTAAGCTCAGCACTGCCGAGATCCAACGCCTGCTGTCCGACCTCACCAGCGGTCTGCGCCAGGTACACCAAGCCGGTATGATCCACCGCGACATCAAACCGGGCAATATCATTATCCGCCCTGATGGCAGTGCCGTATTACTCGACTTTGGTGCCGCCCGACAAGCGATCGGTAATCGCTCCGGCCGTGTTACCCAGATCTTAACCCCCGGCTATGCGCCTATTGAGCAGTATGCCGAGTCGATGGATCAGTTGGGGCCATGGACAGATATCTACGCATTGGGCATGGTTGCTTATCGCGCTGTTACCGGGTTCGGTGATGACAAATTAATGGATGCTGTGAGTCGCTCACTGACCGCGTCACGGGGTGGCCCAGGAATGCCATCAGCGACCTCCCTTAGCCGAGGGGAATATCCGGCAGAACTATTAGACGGTATCGATTGGGCGATCGAGGTAAATGAGAACCAGCGTCCGCAAGCTGTCGAACTCTGGCAGCATAAATTGGGCTTAGTCGGTGAACCAGCATCATCCTATGGCCAACCCAACGGGCAGCCATCAGATCCAGCGGCAACCGTGGTCATGGGTTCACCCTCAGCGTCTCCGACACCATCGCAACCGGCCCAGCCATCGCCAGCCAAACCAACGCCGCCTCCGGCTCCTGAGCCCGCGCCTGGCAATAGTGGTGGCACCATGAAAACATTGCTGATCCTGTTAGTAGGTATCAGTGTTGGCGTCGGTGGTTACTTCATTGCTCAAAGCCAGCTCAAACCAATTGTGAATGGTGGTGGAAGCCAAATCGTTGACACCAAAACCGCAGGCAAAGAAAGCAAAACCAAAGTGACCGCCGACAAAGGGCCGCTGCAGATCACGCTAAATCCTAGCTCAGCCAAGGTAGTGTTCACAGGCACCGGTCGCTTATACAGCAAAGGGATGACGCTACCCTACGGCAAATATGAAGTGAAGGTGTCAGCCGACGGCTATGAAAGCAGCACACTGACCCTAGATCATCAGGAGCATGGCTCACCATCAGTGAACTTAAGCGCGGCAATTTCAGAATTCGCCTTTACCGTAAAACGCCAGCCTGCTGATGCCAGGGTGCGCATTTTAAATATTGGCCCAGCCTATAGCGATGGTATGTTGCTTGCGCCCGGTAAATACCGCGTTGAAGTGAAAAAAGCCGGCTACCGTACACATACGGGTTGGCATGAATTTACGCCGAAAGCTGGGGATACAGGGCCAACAGTCACCCTAAAACGTGGCGGCTTCATCGTAGATGCTTCCGGCAAAGGCGATTACAGCAACCTGGCTTCCGCCATTGCCGCAGCCAAATCCGGAGACACGCTCTTAATCCGCCCAGGCACCTACACTGGCGCGTTTAATTTAAGCAAAAAAATCAAGCTCAAAGGCGACGGTAACCGTAGTCAGATCGTGGTGACATCAACCACGGACAACACCTTTACCATCTCTGGCGATGCCACTCTGGACAATCTGACCATACGTTATACCGGTAAAGTAGATAACCAAAATGCCCTCTGGATCACTGGTGGCTCGCCGACGATCACCAATTGTGACCTAAGTAACGGCCATTCTACTATTTTGGCAGCGAAGGGCACGGCCAATCCAACGGTCACAGACAACTACTTCCATGGCACACCATGGAATGCCGTCAACACTTACGGTGACACCCGCGGACTCTATCGCAACAACCACTTTAAAGGCCTTGAGCAGCCCGTGTTTGTGGTCAAAGATCGCGCAAGCCCTAAGGTACAAAACAACCGTTTTACCGACAATAAAAGCAATAACTTCCTGCTTCGTGATGCCGCAAAAGGCAGCTTCGAAGGCAACGTACTCCGCGGCACGGGTGAATCCTTTGCCATCTCCATTGCTGGCACATCAACACCGACCTTTATTAGCACCGATGTGAAAAGCCCTGGTGGTCGCGTGTTTTTGGTGAAAGAACAAGCGCAACCAACTATTCGCAAGAGTAGCTTGACCGGGCTATCGGACTGGGGACTCTGGGTCGAAGGCACGGCCAGTCCACGGTTTGAAGAGAATGAGGTGGATGGCTTCGGACTCACGATATACGACACCTCGAGTCCGGTCATCGTAAACAACACTCTGCGCAATATCGGCGGGAATGGTATAAACATTCGCGAAGAGGCTCAGGGCATCTACCGTGGCAACAAGTTCTATAACGTCGGCTACGATGACGACAACTCATACCCCAGTGTCTATGTTCATGAAGAAGCGTCACCCACCGTCAACGGCAACCGCTTCTTTAAAGGCGGTTCCCAGGAAGTCTACGAAGCGGGTAAGAAAGCTAACGTCTACGACAACTATTGATTTAGGAGCTTAACCATGGCGATTCGAGCCTATAGCATTGGCCGCAGTGCTCACAACGACATCGTTGTTAATGACGCGTCAGTGTCTGGACGCCACGCCGAATTGGTACAGGCCGCAGATGGTCGACTGTACCTTTCCGATTGCCAAAGCACCAACGGCAGTTTCGTTGATAATAATGGCCAGTGGCAGCCGCTGGTCCAAAGCTTTATTGAACCGCAACAAACACTACGCTTGGGGAATATCACCATCACAGCGCAGCAGTTGTTACAGCAACTCAATGGCAGTGGGCCTAAGCGTCACCCCGGTACCGGAGAAGTTTACTCTTGAACCGCAAGGAGTATTGGCTCTACTGCCTGTGTGCAGCGGTAGTTCTTATACTACTGCTCTCCTTTGCCTTGCCAACAGGCAGTAATGCAGCGGCACTGTTGCTTGATCGTGAAAGCAGAGTACTGCCGTTTCCGTTCACCATCCCGGTGGTGATGTGGCTCGTGTTTGCCATCGGCATTGCCGAGCTTTGGTTCCGCTTAACCGCTGCCAATGAAGAACAGCAGCAGCTGGTCATGAAGTTGTTACCGGAAGACCAGCAAACGATGTTGTTAGCTCGCGATTTAGGCGCGCTCTATCAACGCCTGCAAACCATTGCCCCCCACTGTTTTTTGCCGCGACTATTGCGCCGCGTTATTTTGCAATTTCAAAGCAGCGGTTCGCTGGCGCAAGCCAACACCATTTTCAATTCGAGCCTCGAACTTTATCAACATGAAATTGACCTGAGATACAACGTGGTTCGTTACATCAGTTGGCTGATCCCGACGCTGGGTTTTATCGGTACCGTAGTCGGTATCGCGCTTGCCCTCAGTGATGCCGGTGCAGCGCCCAAGTTTGACGACCCTGAGCTGCTGAAACAGGTGACCCTTAGCTTAGGTTTAGCTTTTTACACCACGTTACTGGCTCTGGTGATGTCTGCCGTGCTGGTACTGTTAACACACATTGCACAAGGGCGCGAAGAGCGCGCTCTGAACCTATCTGGACAATACTGTCTGGACAACCTCATTAACCGACTTTACGAACGTCAGGGGGAATAACATGCCCGTCTACAGAGATCAAAATGGTCGCATTATCGATAGCCCAACCCAACAGGCCAGCAATCCGCTAGAGCAGCCTACTCAGGTCGTCAGAGGCTCAACACCCAAACCAGCACAAGCGACCCCTGCCAGTCCGTTAGATGCGGCAACCACTGTCAATCGACCAGGCGTCACCCCCGCCGCACCATTAGCAGGGCAACATGTGGATACGCCGACATCTCGCACACCTCAAGGGCAAGTGCCACCCGCAGCCAGCCCATCCGACGGCGATCCTAAGACCCGTGTCTTTCGTCCTGGTCGTGCAACCACCGCCGCGCCGGTATCAACAGGTGAAGCCCAACCCGCAGCTGCTGCGGCAACGGCAGAACAAAGCAGTGATGCCATGGCAGATCCCTTAGCCGGTTGGCTAGTGATCACCGGCGGTCCAGGCATGGGCAATGCGTTGCGCCTGGGTTATGGCGTGAATGCTATTGGCCGCGACGCCGATCAGCGGATTGTCTTAGATTTTGGCGATGACCAGATCTCCCGTAAGCAACATGCGCTGGTCACTTACGATCCGAAAGGGCGTAAGTTCTATTTGCAGCATGGTGGCGGCACCAATTTGGTCTACATGAATGAAGCACCCGTGCTGACACCGACCGAGTTAACTGCTGGTGTAGAACTGATCATCGGTGCTACCGAGCTACGATTCATGCCACTGTGTGGCCCTGACTTCGATTGGCAAGAGAAGGCTTAACCATGGCGCTGACGCCCTTGATGGCTGGCGCCCAGATACAGGGCGCACGAGACTACCAGGAAGACAGTTTCGGTCACTGGTTGGTTAACGATGATGGCGACATGTTGCTGTTGGTAGCCGACGGCATGGGCGGTCACGCCGCAGGCGACACCGCCAGCTTGTTAGCGAAAGAGACTTTTCTCAATCACTATCAGAATTCAACCCCCGCGCCCGCAAGTGTAATGTTGCGGGATGCGCTCAATGCCGCCAATGGCGCGATCACCGAGCATATCGCGAACAACCCAGGTCACGAAGGGATGGGGTGTACCTTACTGGCAGCTTTAATCAGCGAGCAAGCAATCACCTGGGTCAGTGTCGGTGACTCTCCGATGTGGCTACTTCGTCACGGTGAGTTAAAACGGCTTAATGAAGATCATTCGATGTTACCCGTGCTTCAAGGCTTAGTAGAGCTGGGGCGAATGACCGAAGAGGAGCTGGCCAAAGACAGTCGACGTAACGCATTGCGATCCGCCTTATGTGGCGATCAATTGTCGCTCATCGACCAACCCAAAATGCCAGTTCCGCTGCAAGCCGGTGATCAGATATTGTTGGCCAGCGATGGCGTACAAACACTGTCGGACAAGGCGATTGCCGAACAGTTGTCTGCCCAAAGCAGTGATCCAGCAGCCGGAGTACGCCGGTTACTGGCGGCTGTTGATGCCGCCAACGCGCCGGGACAAGACAATGCCACGGCAGTGCTCGCTGAGATCCCCGCCAGTGCCAACACGCCACACCAACATAAACAAGCTAGCAGCAGTAAAATTCTCCCCGCTGTCGGTGCGGTGATTGTTGCCGCTGTACTTGGTTGGTGGCTACTGACCCCCACCCCAGATTGTGATGCCTCTGACGGTATCTGCGCTGATCCAGCCAGTGAAACACAGCTAACAGCACCGGCAATAATAGAACCTGAAACAGCAGCCGACACCGAGCTAGTGGCGCCAGAAACTATCGAAATCACACCCGAAGTTGCACCAGAAGTGCCAGAGATCGTCCCTGAAAAAGGGCTCGAAGATAAGGCAATGGAACAAGCCGTACCGGAAGATGCTGATGACGCGATCCCGCTAGATAAGCCACAAGCCGTCCTCAAGGTGCCCAGCAACAGCGTGCCTCCAAAAGAGAACGCGCCTAAGAAGAATAACGAGTAATGGAAGCATAATGATGAAACGACTGCTCACCGCGATGTTTATCTCTCTCCTGTCAACAGCGGCTTGGAGTGCCGACATTCCCCACCAAGGTCTGTTAGATAGCAGCTTAAAACTGAAAGTTTATCTTCATGATGAGCCCAGAGCCGAAGCCACTGCCGTGGTATTAGCGACCGGCTACGTGGTAACCAGCAGCGATGCACTGGAGAAAGGCCAGCGGTTCGCTGTGGTGGACAGCAGTGGTGCCGAACTGGCGGCAGTGCGCGTCAATCAAGATGACAAATTGGCACTGACGCTGCTCAAGGTTGAGGGGTTGAATGCGCCGGCATTGGTTGTTGCCCGCCAGCAATCAGAGCAGGGCAGAGCCGTTGGCGCCTTAAGCCTAAGCAGTGACAAACGTGAACAGCCAACAAGTTTTCACTTTGGCATTGGCAGTATCACCGAACTGGTGAGTGACAAAGACAGTGGCCAGCGTTATATCAGCCACAACGTCAAACTTACTGATTACTCTCACGGCGGTGCATTGGTCAACAACTGTGGTGAACTGATCGGCATCAACGTACCTGATCCCGATGCCAGTATTTTCACCAGCAAAGAGGGGATCGGCTTTAGTGTTCCCCTCGCCCAAGTACAAGCGATGAGCAAAGCTTACGCCACCACCACGGTAGCCAAAGAGATCTGTTTGTCGGCTGCGGAACAAGCCCGGCTTGCCGCGGAAGCTCTGGCCGACACCGAATCGAAACTGGCTGAAACCGAAAAGAGTTTAGGTGCCGAGCTCGATGCTTTGGAAACTGAGCGCAATGACCTGCAAAAACAGCGCGAAGCCGAAGCGAAAAAGGCCGCCGAAGCGAAGAAGCTACTTGCTCAGCTGGAAGAGAAGCAGAAGCAACTAAAAGATGCCACCGCGGAAGAGAAGGCGGCATTAGGAGCTGAGATTGACGCACAAAAAGCGGTCGTTGCAGAAACGGCCGAGCGCGCTGCACAGCTAGAAGTGCAACTCACCGAACAACAAGCGGCATTAGACGCCGCCATTGCGAAACAAGCAGAACAACAACTTTGGTTGATCTACGGCGGTATTGTTGCCGGTGTCATCGTGTTGGCACTGATCATCATGCTGCAGCTACGTAAGCGTAAATCAAACCAACTGGTGCAACAGCAGCAGATGACAGCGGAAGAGTTACAACAGGCGCAACAAAATCTGGCCGCAAAGGCTGCACATGAACAAGCACTTGCCAGCGTCCCTGACCTATTGTTGGTTGGCCTCGAAGGTGAAGCCGCCAGTTTCGCTGTCAGGATCCAAGGCAGCAGCCTTGGGGCGGCTGTCGATGGTCTGGTGATCGGTCGCAGCCCTAACTCCAGTGAACTGGTCGTCACCCATAGTGAGGTTTCACGCCAACATGCCCGTTTAATCTGGGTGAGCCAGCAACTGATGCTGGAAGATCTGGCATCCACCAACGGCGTTTGCGTCAACGGTGTCCCGTTGACCGCACATCAACCGCACATGGTTCATGTCGGTGATCGCGTGCAGCTCGGTACGTTGGTTTTTGAATTAAGAAAGGCGTAACCAAATGCAGAAGTTACGAGTTCCCTTGCTCTTAGCCAGCGTGTTAAGCCTATTAGCACTGCCAAGTAATGCCGCATTAAAGCGTGTTGAAGAGCTGGAACGAGGTGTCGTGCGGATCGTCAACTTGATGAGTGATGGCACCTCCACAGGTACCGGCTCATTACTGAATAATGACGGTTACATCGCCACTAACCACCACGTTATCGAAGATTACGACGAGCTGTTCATCATCACCCATAATGATGAACAACGTATCGAAGCCGAGGTGATCATCGACTCACCCCAGCTCGATCTGGCCGTGATCCGAGTTCGTGGGATCCAGGGTAATCCGGTGGCGATCAATGATGGCAGCTTAGGTAAAACCAGTCAGGTGTATGCCTTCGGCTATCCAGGGATCTCGGATCAAGCACCAGGGGGACACGCTGCCGTACAAGCTACCGCTACCGAAGGCACTGTGAGTCGTGTCTACACCGGTTCTTGGGGCGGATCTCGCGCTTTAAAGATCGTCCAGCACGACGCTGCGGTAAACCCAGGGAACAGTGGCGGTCCATTATTAGATGCTTGTGGTCGAATGGTCGGTACCAATACCATGGCGATCAAAGCGCAAGCCGGTCATGGCGCGTTTTGGGCCTCCCATGCCTCTGAACTAACAGCCATTCTCAATAACAAAGGGATCAGCTTTACCCGTGATACTTCAACCTGTGACACCAGTGGTGGTGCAGGTACTGATACCAAAGCGAGAGAAGATGCTCTTAGCGCAAAGTCAGCGGCACAACTGGCAGAGCAACGCGCTAAAGAAGCGGAATTAAAGGCCGCAGAGCTTCGCACGCAGATGGATGAACAGCTAGGAGAACGGGATAAACAACTCAACTGGCTGATCGATAACGTGTTGTTGGCCGGGTCTATTATGGCTGGGCTGTTAGTGATCACTTTGTTACTCGCCGTCAAAGGTAATCGCCAGAAAGCGGCACAGGTTGTACATCAGGTGGTAGAGCCATTAAGTCAACGCTTTCGAGGTTCTGCCCCACAACGACCAGCAGCGACGCCAAGCCACCAACCTGGGCCGACGCAGATTGCCCAGCACTCCGCAGTCGCAACACCAAACAATGGTGGTGGTCTGGTACTCTCTGGTTTCAAAGGCCACTCCGATAGCGTTTGCCTGCAGGTGACCTCATCACTGTTGGCTGACGGCAGCAAAGGTTGCAGTATTGGCCGTCATCCACAGCTGGTTGACCTGCTACTGGACGACAGTTCCGTATCCCGTCGCCATCTGCGGATAAGCCGTGAAAGTAATGGCTTTATGGTCGAAGATCTCAACTCAACCAACGGTACACGGGTAAATGGCCAGCCGCTGCAACCCTTCAAGCCAGTGCCAGTTGCAGTCGATAGCCAGTTACAGATAGGGGACGTCAAACTCCTGGTCTCACTGGGATAATCACAAATGCAGCGCCGCAATCGCGAGATCAATATCTTCAGTATGTCGGCGCTGGATCTGTTTGCCTCCGGTATGGGGGCATTTATCCTCATCGCCATTCTGCTGTTCCCCTACTTCCCTCATACTGGTGACAGCGCCGACACCGAAGCGCTGAAAGTCGCACTGGACGATGCCAATGCCGCGACGGAGGAACAAGCGGCTGCCGTAGAAGCCTTGCAAGCCCAGTTAGCCGAAGCGCTCCGGCTGCTTGCGGAAAAACCGGAACCGACACCACCCACACCTGTACCCCCCGCACCAATTCCTGTTCCAGAGCCAAAACCTCTGCCCGGCGCAAAAACCCAATTCCCGGATATCGATCTGGTACTGGTGCTGGATGTCACTGGCAGTATGGGCAGCGCGCTAAATGCGCTGAAACGTGAGATAGTCAGCTTCGTCAGGGTCACAGACAAACTTTCTTCTTCTATCGGCATTGGCATCGTCGCTTATGGCGACAGGCAATACCGTACGCCCGTGACCGTACAGCCGTTACTAAAAATTTCTGACTCACCGGCCAACTTCAAGCGGCTGAAACGCTTCGTGGATGCCCTTGAGCTAAGACATGGCATCGGTAAAGGCCGCAATGACGATACCCCCGAAGCGCTTTTTGCAGGATTAAAGCAGGCGGTTAACAGCCGCTGGCGCAAAGAAGTGGAGCAGCGGATGATTGTTATTATCACCGATGCCCCTGGCTATCCAGAAGAGCGTATGGCGACATTGAAGCTGGCGCGTAATTTCATCAGCAGTAAAAAGAGCCGTATCTCTGTGCTGTTTGTCGACACCGACGAGTCAGTGCCCTTGGATCTAAAGGAGCTCGCCAGAGAAGGCAAAGGCAATGTGGTCGAAGGTGGCACCTCCCTCACCTCAGGTATATTGCAAGCGATCCTTATTGACTGAGCCCAGCCTGTTCGATTGAGTCATCAAATTCACTCAGGTGCATCAACTCCCATTGTGTTGGCTGCCCTAAAACAGGCTCAAAACCGACATACGCATAAGAAATGTGAGTAAGTGTAAAAAGCGGGAACGACCATCACACATTATCATTAGAAAAATTAATTATCACTACTCAGATGTTACCCTGAACCTCTTGTAATTAGTTGAAAACAAGGAAGTAAAATATATGTTCCGCTACATTATTCCGGCGGCACTGGCCATGATCAGTGTCAATAGCCATGCCGTGGTTGGCGGCCAGACGGTGAGCGATCAAGATTGGCCTTATACCGTTAGCCTGCGCCAAATCGAAGGCACAGAAAGCGACTCTCTTTCTAACCATCGCTGCGGTGGCGCCTATATCGGCGAAGGCTTAATCCTAACCGCAGCGCACTGTGTGGCGTTGGCACCTGTAGAAAATTCTGTCGCTTGTATCGGCGGATCAGGTGATGCTAGTGAAAACAACTGCTACCGACTGGCCGATGTGAGAATTCATCCAGACTTTGAATCAGAATTTTACACCGCCGATCTCGCCATCTATAAGCTTGCTTGGTTTAGTTCCCCTGACAATTATCCCGCAGCCAAAATCATCACGGCAGAACAAGATGCCCTGATCACCGCAGGTGAGACATTACACATACTAGGGCTGGGCTCTACTCGATACGAAAGCTATGACCCAGCCTATCAACTGCAAGGCGCTGAGATCGCAATCGCTAGCGAAGCAGATTGCAATGAGCAGACTGCCGTCCAGGCACCCGCAGGATTTGATGCCAGCAATTTCATCTGTGGCGGAGAGCAAACCAAAGGGCCTGCACCAGGGGATAGCGGCACACCTGCCTTTATCGAGATGGATCAGGGTATGATTTACACGGCCCTCGTGTCTCACGGCTACAACTACATGGGTGTGTTTACCCGCCTTGGCTTACATCTGGACTGGATAAACAGTACTCGCGAGGAACTGACACCAAATAGGATATTAGATGTTGGTGATGACCAGCAATGGTTACTGAGTGCACAACAACCGACGATAGAGCATCAACAATTGATTACCAATATCTCCACTGAAGCGGTAGATATTGTCGCCATTGAGATCCGCGGCGATGCGTCAGTCACACTGATCTCCCATAACTGCGGCACGCTTAACCCCAATAAGAGTTGTGAAGTATCCATCGCGGCGCAACAGCCCGAAAACAGCTACGGCAACGCTTTTTTAGATATCGAACTAAGTTCAGGTATCACATATACCGGCGTTCGCCTCACAACCGTTGCCATGGGCGACATCCCAGGCATAGCGAATTGGCAGAGTGAATTTCAAAGCTGGTTAGCAGGCGGCAAGTACCCTTGGAGCGCATTCGAAGATCGCGGGATCATGGTGCCTGAAATTATCGAAACTTTTCAATTTCTTCAGGGCGAGCTAACCGGGCCGGGCGTACTGCAATTTTCATCACAAAGCTTAACCGCCAGCGGCGATGGTCGACTTCAGGTGCGGCTTGATGACGCAGTGGTATTACAAATGAACGGTGAATGCCAAGCTGAACAAATAGCAGTAGCGGTGCCAGAAGGTACGCATCAGATCACCTTTGATTATGAGGGTACCAACCAGTTCATGAACAATGGAAGTATTGTCCTCTCCGACTTGGTATTTAACGATCAGGCATCCGCAACAGGCTCCCTGACATGCCATTACGTGAAGCCAGAATATTTCCCAGTAAGTGAAGATGATATCGTCATCGAAAACTCTGGTGGCAGTAGTAGTTTAGGGTGGTTATCACTGTTGCCACTCTTTGTCATGCGTTTGCTAAGACGTCGATAAGAACATTCCCCAACATAAAAAAGGAGCCCAATGGCTCCTTTTTTTCATTCCGTCATTCTTCGCAAAATACGGTTTAAGCACCCGGTTCCATAATTGAACCCGGCTTACCACCGCGGGCCATCGCCTGAAGATCTTTATCAATAAAGAACAGTAGCTTACGATCGTTATCCAGCAGATCGATTTTATCCAGAATACCTTTAAACAGCTTCTCTTCTTCATGCTGCTCTGCCACATACCACTGCAGGAAGTTAAAGGTGCTGTAGTCATGACTGGTAAAGGCCACGTGAGCCAGCTCGTTAATAGCGCTCGTGACTAAACACTCATGCTCATAGATCTTCTCAAACAGATCTTTCAGCGATTCAAACTCATGGGCCGGTGAAGCAATGCCGCCAATGATAGGCATGGCACCTGTTTCACTCACATAGGTAAACAGACGGTTCATGTGCTCCATCTCTTCGGTAGCATGCTCCCGCAGAAACTCAGCAGCACCCTCAAAGCCCTTATCTTCACACCATGCACTCATCTGCAGATAGAGGTTAGAAGAAAAGAATTCCAGATTAATCTGTTCGTTCAGCTTTTCGATCATCGGTTTCGCTAACACAGCTAAGCTCCTGTCATTATTCTGTACCGCTATAGTCTTATTCTCCGGTGGATAGCTTTTCAGATCAATGCGCTGTAATAATATTTTCTTATAATTCAAATCCTTGATAATACGAATAGCTCGCATTGCGGTTCGATGACCCACCCGCCGTTTAAATTAGGCGAAATAAGCAAAGCCCGCATATGCTTGGATCAGCTTTTAATGCCGGAGATAACCATGATTATCACCCCACAACTTGCAGGTAACGTTGCCCGTAGCTGTCACCCTATTGGCTGTCAGCAAGCACTGCAGGCACAGATCGATTATGTGCGAGCCCAAGGAGCGATCACCACGCCCAAGCGAGTATTAATCCTCGGTGCCTCCTCTGGTTTTGGCTTAGCAGCCCGTGTTGCATTAGCTTTTGGCGGTGGCGCGGATACCTATGGCGTATCCTTTGAACGTGGGCCGTCAGAAAAAGGCGTTGGTTCCGCAGGTTGGTATAACAACTGCTATTTCCGCCAGGCTGCCGAAGCCGCGGGTCTGCAAGCGGCCAACACCATTGGTGATGCCTTTAGTCCCAAAGTGCAGGAGAAAGTGATCGCCGATCTGAAAGCGGACTTTGGCCAGATAGATATGGTTATCTACTCACTCGCCACTGGACGCCGAGATATTCCTGCCACAGGAGAAAGCTTCCGCTCAGTATTGAAAACCACAGGCGCACCGGTCGAAGGCAACACCATCAATCTTGAAGCCCAAGCGTTAGAATGGACCTCCATCCCAACCGCCACCAGCGAAGAGATCACTCACACCACCAAAGTGATGGGCGGTGAAGGGTGGCAAGAATGGATTGAGGCCTTGCTGGCTGCCGATCTACTTGCACCCGGCGCACAGACGCTGGCATTTAGCTATCTCGGCCCCGAACTGTCGGCACCAGTGTATCGTTTTGGCACCATCGGCGTCGCCAAAGAACACCTGCATGCCACCGCCAATCATCTCAATGAACAGTTACAGCAGACGGTCGGCGGCATAGCCTACCCTGTGGTGGCGAAAGCACTGGTTACCAAAGCAAGTGTGTTTATTCCGGTCATGTCCGTGTACTTGGCACTTCTGATGAAACAGATGAAAGCCAACGGCACCCATGAGGGTTGTATCGAACAATGTTATCGCCTGTTCGCCACTAAAGGTGCCGGACAACAGCCTGTATTAGATGAAGATCGCCAATTACGCTTGGATGACTATGAACTGGCACCATCACTGCAAGCAGAGATTGCCAAGATCTATCCAACAATTAATGGAGATAACTTTAAAGCGTTAACCGATTTTGACGGCTACCTGCATGACTTCATGGCACTGAATGGTTTTGATTTGGCGGGTGTAGATTATTCTGCAGAGGTCGATATGACGGAGATGGCGGCACTCAAGCCTTAATCAATAGCGATAGCAAAACGGCCATGACTTAGCTCGCCAAACGACAACAATAGTGATCCGAGGGTGTATCACCCTCGGTCTCTTTTAGACTCCCCAAACACTGTTCAGATAGCCGTTCCGTTTCCCAATCTAACCATTCTTGCTGATAAGACAACTTATCCGCCGAACGCTGAGCCTTTTGGCTTTTACCATGGGCACCGCCTTTATTCATCAGCGGTGATATCGCATGTAAATTACGTGGCTTGTGCTGCCGTTTTGTTTTCATCCTAATGCTCCGTTAGCTTACTTATATATGAACCCGCCGTTGCCAACACGGCGGGCTCTGTTACCCCTTCACACAAACCAATTGCTTCAAGGTATGTACCACCTCCACCAAATCGCTTTGGTGTGCCATCACTTGGTCAATATCCTTATAGGCGCCGGGGATCTCATCGATCACCCCTTTGTCCTTGCGGCACTCAACGCCGCGGGTTTGCTGCTCCAGATCTGCACGACTAAAGCGTTGCTTGGCTTTGGCACGACTCATCTTTCTCCCCGCTCCGTGGGAGCATGAGCAAAAGCTTTCCGCACTGCCCTTACCGCGAACAATGTAAGAACGAGTTCCCATCGAGCCAGGAATAATGCCCAGCTCACCGGCACGGGCTGATATCGCGCCCTTGCGGGTCACAAATACATCGGCACCAAAATGATGCTCCTGCTGCACGTAGTTATGATGACAGTTAATCGCTTCCTGGGTTATTTCAAACCTTGGCAGCAAAGGTGCAATCGCTCGCAGCACCAACGCCATCATCTCCTGACGATTGATACGCGCATACTCCTGCGCCCAATCCACCGCCCCCACATACGCAGCAAAATGATCGCTGCCCTCACTAAAGTAAGCCAGGTCTTTGTCTGGTAGGTGATGCATATGCCCCTCCATATCTCGCTTGGCTTGCTGGATAAAGTAGCGGCCAATGGCATTACCGATCCCACGACTGCCAGAGTGCAGCATGACCCAAACATCGCCACTGTCATCGACACACAGCTCAACAAAGTGGTTACCCGAGCCCAACGTCCCCATCTGAGTCGCCCATGTTTGTTGTGGGTTTTTCAGCATTTTCAGCAGCGTCGGATGGCGCTCAAACAACTGGTCAATGCCAGCTTGTAGCCCCGCACATGCCTGGCTGCGCACTGACACCTGCTTATGGCAGGCGGCACCCACCGGCACGGCGCGCTCAATCGCTTCACGTACCGGCTTTAAGTTATCCGGTAACTGTGATGCCTTAAGCGACAGCCGCAGCGCATTCATACCACAGCCGATATCCACACCCACAGCGGCAGGAATAATCGCTTTATGGGTCGGAATAACCGCGCCAACAGTAGCACCGATCCCCATATGCACATCTGGCATCGCCGCTATATGACGATGAATAATAGGCAACTTAGCTATATTTTTTAATTGATTAATAGCAGCATGGTCTATGTCATCAGTGAATATCTTCACTGGCATATCTTTATTTTTTTCGCCGCTATTTAATTCTATTTTAACAGGCATAAAAATCCCCTTCGCAATATAAATCGCGAATATATTATTCTTTGGGAGACTGCCAGATACTAAAAGCCCCGGCGTATGGCCAGGGCTAGTGTTTATGCTTCCTGGCTTGCAAGTCCCCAACAAAGGCCTTGCAAGCACAAGTACTTGAAAGACCATAGTTAATGGCTGATATAGGTAACCTCTGTCATTTCAAGTACTCCTCTAAATTGATGAATGGATAAGCTGTGGAGATATTAGTGACTAATATTTTTTTGTCAAGAAATAATGAAAAACAAATAAAACATAATTTTTATAATGTAAAAGCCTTACATCATATCCAAAGTAAATAGAATCTCGACATATTACATAAAAAATGAATTTTCATTCACAATATAACAATTAATTTATTAACCAATAAATTAGATCACAAAACTAATGCCTAGCATTCGGAATTAAAATAAAAGAGGGCCCATCTGGGCCCTCTTTGTCGGCAACGCGTCCTTGCTTCGGGTGGAGATGAAAAGTGTGTTTAAGCAAAGCTCAGAGGAAAATGGCAGCCCCCACCACGATCAGTAAAAGCCAAATAACCATCCGGAACGCCTGAAACTGCTCGACCATACCGCCCCCTACCTACAATGCTGAGTTAATTGAGGCAGGCGTTATGCTAGGTGTAATCAGCTCCTTCGGCTCACGATGCTGCGACAACTCTGTTTCAAGAGAATCGTCACGCTGCGACTCCATTAGCTGCATCAGTCTAGCCAGTTCATGCTGGGGTCTTGCCACATGAAAGACTGAATTTCGATTGATCTGTGCCGTAGCGTCACCGGGGGCACGACTCTTGAAGACCACTTCAACATCTTCACCGCGCAGTGAAGCTGAGATGTCGCAAAAGATGACCGCAGCGATAGGATGCATCCCTTTTTCCAGCGAGATCTCGCCATTTAGCAGGGCTTCATCACGAAACCCCTGATAGAGATTAACGCTGTCAGAAAACAACTCTCGGCCATTAACGCGTAACGATGCAAAACAACGTGTGGCCACTTTAGGCTCATTGCTGCGCTGCATCGACAAACGGTTAACATTGAATGACAACACAAATTGGTGACGACCTTTATGTAGACTGGGATAAACACCATTCATTTGATACGCCCCCACGGGTGGGCGTTCTATCTGGTTATAGCGGTGGCGCGCTAAATGGAAACGCGATTCGTCCATCACAAAGCTACCTAAATCTGAACCGACCAGTTCAGGTACAGCCTTTCTGAAATCAGGGCTCTTGTGCACTCGCACCACCCAACCGGGCTGTAATCGCATGCTGCTAGCCGCATGGGAAAACAGATTGTCACTGCGGGCACCTGGCTCCAAGGTTCGGAGCACATCAACCTCACCCTGCAGCTGCTGAAAGTTAGTATTGAGTTGATTGACCTGTTTCTTTACCTGTTGATAGCGCATACAGGCCCAGGTTCCCCCCAGGAATACGAGTACTAAACTAATTACTGAAAGTGACACCACATATTTGGCAGCGCTCTGGCTGCGACGTTTATTGCTATTTAGATTAGCCATTGCAAACTCCTCCGTCCGACTAATCCAACTGAATCAATTGTTATGCCACAAGGATTTACTTCATTTTTATCAAAAGGTTAGCCCTAATTGTCGGCTGATGTATCGCGGCATCTAGTCGCATAATGCAACAAGGATAGAGTTGCAAAATGCAACTGTTCGCATTTTGCAATCCTCAACCAATCGACTTCCCCAGCGCTCAAGAACTATCTATCTAATTGATAATTAATAGGTAAATTCTCTCTCAACGAGTTCGGCACAGGTTTTGAAAACGTATCAACTGACGTGGCAGGTCGTTACTTGCCAAATTCGGGTTAAGGAGCGGAAGAATGCAAAACAGAAGAAAAGTCGCTTTCTTTATGAAGAGTGTCAGTTTTACTTTGAGCAGTTGGATTGCTTTATCGGCGCAAAGTCATGCCATAGAGATAGTCGAATTAGATGTCGATGTAGAGCTGCAGTTGTTAATGGATATATCAGGTAGCGTCAACCATCAGGAATACCTACTGCAACGGGATGGCTACGCTCAGGCATTTAGCAATGATCAAGTGCAACAATCAATTTTACAGGGTGAACTCGGTAAGGTAGCGGTGCAGTTGGTTATGTGGAGCGGCCAAAACCAACAGAGCGTGATGGCCGATTGGACACTGATCGATTCAGTCACTTCGGCACTGGATTTTTCAGCGTCTCTTGCCGAGCTAGCTCGCCCTTTTTGGCACATGACAGGGGTTGGCGACGCCATCGACTTCGGTGTAGCGCAGTTCGAAGACAATGGCTTTAATGGCACACGCCAAATCATTGATGTGTCAGGTGACGGCATAGAAAATAGTGGCAGAGATACGCTACAGGCCCGCGGCGATGCCCTGACCAAAGTCGATACTATCAACGGCATTGTAATCAGCCCCTACCAATCAGTTAACGACTTCTACATGGATGAGGTGGTCGGCGGTGAGAATGCTTTCCTGATGCAGGTCGATCGATTCGAACAGTTTGGCGATGCGATCCAGCAAAAACTCAGTTATGAAATCAGTGGCGATGGCATCCCACCTGAGGCCACTCGCGTCATCGTGCCAGTCACGGGTTCGTTATCCTTAAGCGCCCTCGGCTTACTATTTCTGGCGATCAGTCTAAAACGTCGAAAGGAGCACTAAAATGCGATTAATTCTCCTGCTTTGCCTATCCGCACTGCTGATTGGATACGCCATCGCCGATGAACAACCCAAGATACGTTTTGGAGAAGTTCTGGCAGAAAGCCCTGGCACCAAACCGGTATTTTTAGAACAAAACCGATTCGCCATTACTCCTGAGACACTCTACGGCCTGGTTGTTGAAAAGCCTTCCGCCACCCCTTTTACTTTAAGCACTATCCATTTCATCCCTCGACAGGATGGTAGCGGTGAGTTCAATAAGGTCGCTAGTCGCATGGTCGAAGCAATCGGTAGCAGCGCCGTGTGGCTCAAACCGCTACAAGACGATCCTACGGGGATATACATGATGGAGGTTTACGTCGATCTGCGCCTGGTAACCACCATCGAATATGAGTTGTATAAGGTACACTAAGCTGATGAGTAAATATCATCCTGACGAACATAATAGTCGAGTCCATCCACGCGTCTCGATGCGTGTACAGAGACTCAGGCTGCGACTGAAACCAAAGGGCTGGCGTTATTTGCTGAGCGGTTGGCAACACACGACCCTGCTAAATATCTCGAATGACGGTATTGGCTTCAAAAGTCGCCACATGTTTATCGTCGGTACATGCTACGCCATGATCCTCGGGGTTGGTGACCAACAACAATGCCATGTGCGTATTGTCCGCGTCGATCAGGTAGGAAGCAGCTTCTATTGCGGTGCAAAATTAGTGGACCACACAGCCTTACTGCAGCGGCTGATCGCAGGCATCAAACCAACTCGAGCCCACCAAGGTGCCCCAGCTCAGCCGCGAAGGTCACTCAGACTGTCTTGAAGCTGCTCCGACCGCAATGGTTTTACCAGCACCTTATTGACCCCAATCGCGGCAAATTGTTGCGCTTCTTTCAGCCCGCTATTCGCAGTTAGCGCAAAAATTGGCACGTCACACATAGGCGTTGCTAACTCACGGATCCGACGACTGGCTTCTAGGCCATCCATGACAGGCATCCGCAAGTCCATCAGCACCAGGTCAAACTGGCTGCTGCTGACAGCCTGCACGGCTTCCGCACCATTATCAACTAGGCTGACATCGTGCCCAAGTTGCTGCAGCATCAACTTCATCACCATCTGATTGCTTTTGCTGTCTTCAGCTACCAGCACTTGCAGTGATTGATTAGCCGTATCCAATTCCGGTATGTAGTTATCTTCAGGCACGCTCACCAACGGCAGGCTGAACCAAACCTTTGCACTCCACGGCTGTGCCTTTTGCTTTGACTCGATACCAATTGTGCCCGCCATCGACTCAACAATGCGCTGACTTAATGTCAAACCCAAACCACTGCCTTGATGAGTACGGGTCTGGCTGTTGTCGCGCTGTTCAAATAGCCCAAACAGCTGTGATGATTCGTTTTCGTCAAACCCCGGCCCCTGATCCAGGATCGCAAAAGTAATATGGCTATCATCCGCAGAAACCTCTAGCCGAATCGTTCCTGAATCACTAAATTTCACCGCATTACCTAGCAAGTGAAACAGCACCTGAGCAATGAGATCGCCCTGCACTAATGATAGATTCGCCAGCGTAGTGGCAACAACGCAGTCTAACTTCAGCCCCTTCGACGTCGCTTGTGAACGCCAAAGCTCCAATGCATGGGTAGTCAGTGCCGTGACCGTATGAATTGAAGCGCTGTTGGACGCTGGCAACGCCATCGACTCATTCAGATCACCCCGCACCTGACTCAGCGTTAGTAGATCTCTTAACAGAGATTCAAGCAAAGCTGATGATTGGGATGTCATGGCGAGATGCTCTTTTTGCGATGGCGTCATCGGCTCGTTACTCAATAACTCCAAACCACCAACAATGCCATTAATCGGTGTCATCAACTCATGCTGCATCATCGCCAAGAATGCGCTTTTCGCTTCTGCTGCCTGCTCGGCGTCTCGCCATGCTTGCTCAAGCGCTAACTGCTTACGCTTAATATCCGTGATATCCCGTGCGGTACCGCGATAGCCAATGAAACATTCGGCTTCAAATCGAGGCTCGCCACTGACTTCAATCCAGCGCAGTTTGCCTGGCACAGGCTCTATTTCGAAGCGCAGCTTCTGAAACGGCGATCTGGCAGACAACTGTTTCAGCAAGCTACGCCAGCGCCCCTGTTTCTGCTCATTGGGGCTACGTAATCGCAGCCAGCGCCGACTCAAAAGATCGAACTCCGAAGTCTGCTTAGCAATGCGATCTGGCTGAGTTAAATAGGTTAGTCGCAGACGATCATCGGTTTCCCAAAACCAGTCACTGGCACTGCTGGCAAACGCTTTGAATCGGAGTTCACTCTCTTTGTGGGCTTGCGTGCGCTGCTCTACCAGGGTTTCCAGATGATGTCGGAACCCCAAGTTAATCATCAATTGCGACAGGAAAGGTCGAAAACGGGAGACTAACCGACGCGCTTCATGATCAAAAACATGGGGCCGACTGTGGAGGCAGATCAACAACACCTGACGTCGGTTATCTGCAATGGAAGTGATGATAGCACTGTGTGCCATGCCCCGAACCTGTTCGGGCAAAGCCTGCCATTCAGGCAATAAGGTGGTATCAAACAGCAGTAACGTATCTCCGGAAAGTGCCCGGCTAAATGACGTCGCTGCGGGCCAGCGCGCAGCCATCAGTACCTCACTACTGGCAACCAGCGGCGCATACTCACCGCTCTCAAACTCAACGATAAGTGCATGCTCTAACGCCGTGAAGGGCTTAAGCATCTCGATTAATGCGTCAATAAGTTTTGCCGGATCGGCGGCGGCAGACAGTCGCTGCAACCCCTGCAACAGAGCGTCATTCTCCGCTTGTAATTTATGCGCCTGACTTCTGGCTCTAACCAATTGCTGCGCTAACTCATGGGAAGATTCAGCCTGCTCCAGCTTATCGTCTTGGTTCACTTAGCCCTCCATGAATAGCACACTGGCGATCATCAAATTACCATGAGCGAATTCCCCACCAATAAACTGGCCCTGTTCGCCAAATGTAAATGCGCCAGCAAATGGGGCACCCTTTAATACCTGATTAATAGACGCAACCACATCAGGCATCTGGCGCTGCACCGTCAACATACAACCGGCACAATAGATATTTAAGCCACCAATAATCCGGTACCGCTCTGCGTCTAACGTCTCCTTTGCTTCCTGCGCCACGCGGCCAGCCCGACCAATCAGGCTCTCCGTTGTACCTTGCATCAGAACAATCTCTTCACCTACCTGAACTTCGGCAAAAAGATTCAACCCTCCCTGATCGGAAACATGTTCGGGGTGCGCCAATTTGTAATAGGGCACACCGTTAACCTGCCCAACGTAACGGCCTAAAGGGCTGAGCGTCGTTGCGGCCAGAATACTGTCGTCTCGTTTGATATGAGACTGGATCAGCCCCTCAGTCCAACGGTTGTAAAGCTGAGCAGCAGGCAGATCATCTAACCGCTCCAGATGACGACTACTGGCAGCGGTTACGGTTGCTTTCAGTGACGTTGGTAGGTAGCCAGAATGAAAGCTAAAGCCTAATTCACAGGAGGGATAAAACAGAGTGAATGCGATGCCGTCATCGCACAGGGTGCCATTGGCCCCTATCAGCCATTGCTGCGCCACCTTGTTATCGGCAGCGCTCCCACCAATAACCGGCGTGGAACGACCAAACACCCCCTCAATAGTGTGCAGTATCCGCTCCTCTTGTCCCGGTGTACCGTGCAGCCACACCAGAGCAGGAAGTTCACCGACGCGATCTGCAGCCAACATCGCCTGATACAAAGCAGCCTTTACAGACGCATCAACATTGCCAACGAAGGGCTCGACAGCACAACCAAAGCTGCCATGGGCGTCCTGACACGCCCATACCACCAAGCCATAGCCGCTAACACCGTGGTAGCCAAGCTCTGTCATTGCCCCCTGACATGATGTGCACAACATCTGTTGTGTATCCGGATAATGCGCAAGCAGTTCGCTCTGCACCAGCTTCACGTCCATATCGCTAGTGACGTATATCAGTATCAGGTCAGGGTTAGCATCGAGCCTCGCCGATAGCTGTTCAACCGTTTCATCGACCGCCTTAAGGGAATTAGGTTGCGTGCTAAACGCGGTTGCGATCTGCATTACGGCTCCTTCGGCTGGTAAGCTAATAACTCAGACTGGGTTTGTTGCCAAAGCCGTTTGAGCTGGGCAATCAATTCATTGATCTCTTCCGGACTACCCGCAAGCGCCAAACCCTCTATCCGACCAGCACACTCACTTAACACTATTGCCCCAAATGTTGCGCCACTAGTGCAGAGCGTATGGCTTTCACGTAACAGCAATTGGCGGTCATTTGAGCAATTCGACAGCGCTTCTACACGGGATTGCGCTTCATCAATAAAACAGGTTCGCAGCTGCGGCCAAAGCGCGATGCCCGTATCTGCTAATAGTTTCTCCAATGTCTCCTCAGACAAGCAGCTGTTGTTCATCCTGCCCCTTCCATTGCTTAATTTTGCGGTATAGCGTCGAAGGATTAAGCCCTAGCTTCTTCGCCGCCTCACCAACTTTACCCTGATGCAACTCAACCACATGCTCAATCAAGCATCGCTCATAGACCTCGTAAGCGTTAACGGCCTCGACCGAATTGGGTAACCAGCCATCTCCGCTTCCTGGCTGTGCGTGCCGACTAACGGGATGGTGGGATATGTCAATTTCAGGCTCAGCAAAGGCTCGCTCAGAACGCGCTTGAATATCAGGTAACATTGACAGTTCAACCAGATCACCATCGTGGAGTACCGCCACATTTCGCAGTACGTTTTCCAACTCGCGGACATTGCCCGGCCAGGGATATTGGCGCATCCAGACTTGCACTTCGGCACTGAATCCACTGAATCTGCGCTGCTCCTCCGCACAGATTTTTGCCAACAGAGCATCAGCTATCAGCAAAACATCGTCGCCGCGGTCACGCAACGGCGGTAACACCAAGGGAATAACGTGCAGCCGATAGTAAAGGTCTTCCCGAAAACGCCCCGCACCCACTTCCGTTAGAGGATCGCGATTAGTCGCACACACGATACGAACATCCGCGGTCTGCAGCTTGCCACTTCCCACACGAGAAAATTGTCCCGTTTGTAAAAATCGTAACAGCTTGCTCTGCAGATCCAGATCCATCTCACACAGCTCGTCAAGAAACAGCGTTCCACCTTGCGCCTGTTCAGCTGCGCCCTCTCGGTGTGTAACTGCACCGGTGAACGCCCCTTTCACGTGACCAAAGATCTCACTTTCCATCAGTTCTCGAGGGATAGCGGCACAGTTTATAGCGACAAAAGGCGCTTTACTCCGAGGACTACGTTGATGCAGTGCTTGGGCACACAGCTCTTTACCTGTACCACTTTCTCCAGTGATAAATACCGTGGCCTTACTGGTTGCGGCACTTTCAATGATCCGGTAAATCTGCTGCATCGGCAGTGACTTTCCGATTAAGCCTTCGAAACTTTCAACAACAAAAGTTTGGTGTAGTGACTCAACGAGGGCTCCGAGCTCAGACAAACGAAGGGTGTTCTCTACTGTCACCAGCAGGCGCGCTTTTGAGACAGGTTTCAGCAGAAAATCTCTTGCCCCAAGTCGCATCGCCTCGATCGCATTTTCCAGAGAGCCATGCGCTGTGATCACCACCACGGCGACATTAAGTTTCTGTTCAGCGACAAATTCGAGGATACTCTGACCATCCATGTCCGGCAGTTTTAGATCCAGCAACATCAAGTCGGGCACCTGACGATCGAGCGCAGCCAAGGCTGACTTACCACTGGCATGATGGCTGACGCGATAACCCTCTTGCTTTAAGTAGCTTTGATAGACGAGCGCCAAAGACTGGCTATCTTCAACGATCATTATGCTAGCCATCAAACCTCCTTAAAAAACACTGGTCTAACCCTTACAGCTAGTCGTAATACCTTGCTAATTCAAGCTGTTTGACTTGATTATGAGGCACAACTAGAAATGAATAACGCAAAACAGCAGTAAAGAGTAAAGATTATTAGCCTTTACTATTATCTGCCATTTATCGAGGTACAAATTTGGACTCAGTTACCCAAGCCGCACTCGGTGCCGCTGTCGGCGGTGCTATCGGGGGGCGACAGTTAGGCTGGCGCGCGTTCGTCTGGGGCGCGGGCTTAGGCACACTCCCCGATATGGATGTCTTCATCCATTACCCCGACGCCGTCGACCAAGTCACTAAGCACCGTGGTTTTAGCCACTCGATCTTTGTACTGACGGCGCTCTCACCTGTGCTAGGCCTGCTGATTGCCAAACTACACCGATGGCGGTTTTGGGGCGCCACTTTGATGGCTTGGTTGTGCTTAGTGACTCATCCACTGCTTGACTGCTTCACCAGTTACGGCACCCAGCTGTTTTGGCCGTTAGCCTCACCGCCGATCGCTTGGTCAACCATCTTTATCATCGATCCGCTATATACCTTACCCTTGTTGATTGGCATCGGCGTTAGCCTTTGGCTGTTAAGGCGCAGACAGGATTCATCAGCCCTGAGACCTACCTATGGTGGACTGCTGGTCAGTCAACTCTATCTAGCGCTAAGTGTGGTGCTGATGCTTGGAGCGAAAAGCGAAGCAACTGCTGAACTAAGACGGCAAGGGATAGAAGCCAACACCTTCCTCTCGCCCACACCATTCAATATTTTGAGCTGGCGTATCGTCGCAAATCACCACGACAATACAATGATCGGCTATTACAGTTGGCTAAACCCCAAAACGCCGGTCTTTGTCAGTTATCCCAATGGGCACCAACTGGCTGATGCCGCGCAGCTAGACAACCTTAAGCGTCTGGATTGGTTTACTCAGGGCTTCTACCAACTACAAGAAGCCAACGGCCAGCTGAAATTTGTTGATTTAAGGCTCGGAGTCGAACCTTACCTGCCCTTCAGATATATCCTTGCCGAGCATACAACGGCAGGATGGCAGGCGATACCGGCTGTTTTGCTGCCGGCGAACCCAGCAGGATTGGAGCTTTTACCCGAGTTACTACAGCTAATCAAAGGACAAGCGGTGGCACATTCAACACAATATGCCATTGATATTCCAGCAACACCTGCTGCAAGTAACGCCCCTTGAAGGCGATACTGGCGGGCGGCGAATAAGCTCACTCCGCCCAGCGTTGTGGGCATCGTCGCTCTTGTGCATTAGCACACCCCACGAAGTGCCTTGGGTGCCATGCACCCGCGACAAAGCTCACCCCGCGTAGCGTAGTGGGTGTACCGTACATCCTGTACACAGCGTGCCCCGCGTAGCGTTGTGGGTATAAAAAAACGGCACCCGAAGGTGCCGTTTTCTCGAGTTCAGAGTCAGCAGTTATAAACCCAGGATCTGCTTGCCCTGTTTGAACTCTACGTCGACTGGGATCTTTGCAGCTTCCAATCTAGCCAGGTCAGCGGCTAACTGTTCGCCAATCACCCCTTTCGTAGCCAACAACTGATCAACCCCCGCATAGTCACCGTCACCTTGCAGAGTGAGGATCAACTTGGAGAGATCGTTAGTGGCTTGGGTGAACTTGTCGAAATTCACTCGATAAAACCCTTCGCTGTCACGGCTAAACGCGCCTTGCTCGGCAAAGTAGTTAAAACGCATCATATTGGCTTTACCGTGGGCACTGGAGGCACCAAAGCGCACACTACGGAAAATACCCGCGAGGAAGGTGGTGTAATAATCTTCCAGCACACCTTCGGTGATCTCACCTTTATTAAACAGTTCTCGCACCATATACAGGCCCAAGATATCTGCTTTACCCTCTTCCAATGGCGAGGCATGTTCTTTCAAGGCATGCCGTACAGTGCCATTGCCGTTCAGGGTATTCTTGATACCTAAACCATGGGCCACTTCATGGAACATGGTGTTGGCAAAGAAAGCATCAAAGGTGATGTGTTGACGTTGGTCTGGCGCAATCAGCACATCAGCGATGGGCAACAAGATCTGATCAAACTTCGCCCGCATCGCGTTCTTCAACTGCAGACGACGCGTACCTTTTTCCAACTGCACCCGTTCATCATTGGGCAAGTTAATCGCGATGGTCTTGCTGCCTGCATTGGAGTGACCGGCATAGTAGATCACCTCATAGGCATTAAGATCCGCATCGGAACCAGGCACTTCAGCTTTATATGCTGCATCTACCGGTAAACCGGTTTGTAGCTCAGGCAAAAACTGCGCAAAACGTGCTAAGCGCTCGCTCCACGCCATATCCTTTAACAGCACATAAGATTCAAATGCCGCACGATAGCCATAGAGCTGGTCTTCATAAGTCTCAATGGGCCCAAAAACCAGATCAATCGGATTATTCTTCATATCCATCCACGCCATGTCGGAAGGATAATAATCGTTGCTTAATAGCGCGTCGGCTCGCAGCTTAAGGTAATTGGCAAACTCACCGTCTTTCGCAAGCGCTGACGCCTGACGCAGCAAATCGGCGGCTTGAGTCAGTTCAGTTTGGTAGTGCGAGGCATAGTCAACCGCTTTAAAACCACCATCGCTTTCACGAACCACGACGGAATAGAGTCCATCCTTATCTGCAAAGCTAGCCGCTTCAAACTCGACCTTTGTCATATCATGGGGATAGAACTCCGCACCGAGAGGCTTGTCGTCATATCCGGTCAAAAACGGCTTGTCACCATTTAGCCTGTCCCATGGACCGTAGTTGATGGCGGCAAAATGGCGAACTTCAGGATCTTCGATAGCTTGAAGAAAGGTGGTTTTGTCCTCACCAAATGCTTGGCGCCAAAACAGATCATCCATAATTTCTGAGGCATCAATCAGAAGCGCAAGCATCTGTTTTTGCTGTTCAGAATAAGCAGATAGATCAGCGGTCAGCGACACGGGTTGATAAATAGAAAGCCGACTTCTATTGAAGTCGGCTTTAAGCTGCACTTGTTGTTTTTTGGTTTGTGCAGATGACTCGGGTGCCTTTTGCTCGGCTGGTTGGCAAGCAACCAGTCCTAACGACACTCCGAGTACAACCCCTCTGGAGATGGGGGAGAGGGTCATCATAGGATCCTCATTATTATATTGTTTGTTTTAGTATGGGCAGGAATACTACCTGCCCTGCGCTGCGTATAGTAATACTGAAGTGGTATAAAAAAACCAAAGTGAAGATCAAAATAGTAGAAGCAGCTATGTCAGCTTTTTGTACATATTTATTTACGAAATAATTTACAACGGCAAGAACGCCTGCTGCGATGCCAGCTGCCGCGATAACAATCACCGCAGCCAAATGCAACGCATCACTTAGTCCAGTTCAAATTCTACCCAGACCTGCACACTGATCTGCTGCGTCGGTGCTTGATAACCTGCACTTTCATCCGCCATCGCCATCCGCAACCGGGGCATCGGAGACGCCTGGTTGACGGTGTCGATACGCTCAACCTCGCCTAGTTTGGCACCATAAACAGCGGCAAGCTCTTGCGCCTGCTTACGGGCATCTTTTAATGCGGCGATACGCGCCTGATGTTGTAACGACTTTAACTGGCTGAAGTGCCAATTAACGCCCTGCACCTCATCAGCACCCGCACTCACCACTTTATCCAGCAGCGGCGCTAGCAGCGTTGGGTCCTTTAAGATCAGGACGATCTGACGAGAAGCTTCAATACCGATATAGGTACGCACGCGATTTTGATAATCGTAACGGGGGGATAATCGCAGATCAGCTGCGTCGATCTGGTTATCTGCCAACCCCAAACCTCTAACGCTGTCCAAAATTGCGGTAACCGACTCATCTGCTGCACTTTTAGCCTGTGTTGCCGTGGTCGCAGTTTTCACCACCTGCAGCCGTACCAGCACCTGATCGGGTATCTGTTCCAGCGTCGCCGTTCCCATCACGCTGATGGTGCCAGCCGTGGCCGACCCCATCAACAACATCAGATAGAGGCCAACAAGCATCAATACTCTCTGCATCTTTCCTCTCCTTGTCATGATTCAAACAGCTAGCTGATTGTAGCGCCCGCAGCTCCAGCCGCTTCGATCCCCTTGGTCAACGCATCTCGCCGATTCAATTTACTGGCGTTTAACGTCTCCAGTTCATTCAAGCTCTGCGCTAAATCTTTCAGTTCTCGGTTCAACGCTTTCTCTTCTGCCAGCAGCTCTGCACGGCGTGCTTCATAGCTTTTATCAAGCTCAGCTAAAGCGGCATCCATCTGTACCTGCACTTCGCCAAACATAGATTGCTTCTGATCTGTTTGCTGACGTCGGGCTTCTTCAAGCGTGCTACGCTTCTCCTGCCTTAGCAGATCCATATTGCTTCGATGGTTGACCACCAACTCCTCTTTTTCGACCCGCAGTTGCTCTCGCATCTGCTGATGCTCCTCTTTGGTCTGCTCCAGCGCTTTATCACGCGCTTTCACGCGGGCATCAAGATAGGCACGATATTCATCGGACGAAATGGAATCGGGATCCAGGCCGCTGATATCAGCCTTGTACGCCTTGTGCACATCCTGTACCAAGATATTGTAGTTACGATCGTTGTCGACCATGGCTTTATCCAAAGCGCGACGTTTACTGGCAAACGCGTGCTCGGCCCGAGTAAAACGGTCTTCAAACTTTACATTCAAGGCGATGAGCTGCTGTTTACGCTGCTCATTCAAGTTGGCCTGACTTTGCCGAGACTTAGCAGCATAACGTTCTTCAACTGCTTGGCGTTGGCTTTCAAACTGTTGCTTGAGCCGGTCCACCTTGTATCGGTTAGAATCCCTCAGGGCACTCAATTGCACCAGTACTTCCTGATGGCGCACCCGCGAACCGCTAAGCTTCTCTGTCAACTCTGCGACTTCAATATTGACCTGTGAGAGCTCCGCACTGGCAAGTTTCAACGCACTGTTAAATTCTGCAGAACTGATCACCACATCATTGTCTTTCTGTGGCATCCCCTCATCAGTGAACGGATCGTTCTCAAATGCAATCTCTATCTCCCAGCCATGACCGCCCTTCTTCGCATCGGCCACGCCCAGCACGGCTTTACTTTCTCCACGCTGGCGTCCAACGGCGACCACTTGAACGTCACCGAGAACAAACAGTGGTTGATAAAGATCCTCTTTCGGCGAGAGTTTCGCCGTAAAACGATATTGCACTGCGCTATCGCCGACTACAGATTCACTGTCCAGCTTTACCGAGCCAACCTGCCATGGTTGCCAAACGATATGGCGCTCAATCGCCTTTTGCACTTCAGCTGAATCGGGGGCATCACTACAGCCCGTCATTAACAACAGACTGCCAAACATTAGAACAAGTAATTTATTTACCATACCCACGGGATCCATTTCGAAGAAAACAATCAATCAAACCTGACAGAGTTTATGGGGTTGTCACGGCGGTGTCAGCGGCAAGAGTCAAAAAATCCACTATCTACAACGTAAAAAGGCGCCAATCAGGCGCCCTTTCTTAGATATATGCGATATTAAGCCAACGGCATTTCCACTTCTGGATCCGCATCCGCTTCGTAATCCACGCCCGTCACCCCGAAACCAAACAGCTTCAGGAAGTCGGCGTGGTAGCCGCGATAATCTGTTAACTCGTTATAGTTCTCAGTGGTGACTTCCGGCCAAACATCGGCAACAGCAGCCTGAACATGAGGCGCAAGCTCTTTGTCATCAACACGCAAACGATTATCTTCATCTAGGTTTTCAGGGCCGACATAGACCTGTTGGAACAAACGTTGGATCTGTTCGATACAACCTTCGTGGCTGCCCTCTTCCTTCATCACTTTATATAGCAATGAAATATACAGCGGCATAATTGGAATGGCGGAACTTGCTTGCGTCACCAACGCCTTTAACACGCTCACACGGGCCTGACCCTTGAGCCCACTTAACTTGCCTGTGATCGCGGCAGCAGCACGATCAAGATCTTCTTTCGCTTTACCAATGGTCGCTTTGCCATAAATAGGCCAGGTCAATTCTTTACCGATGTAGCTGTAGGCAACTGTTTCCACGTTTTCTGCTAACACACCCGCTTCACTCAGTGCATCAAGCCATAGCTCCCAATCTTCACCGCCCATCACTTTCACGGTATCGGCGATCTCTTGCTCGGTCGCTGGCTCCAGCGTCATCTCATGCACTTCAAGCTTGTCTGTATTCAACGTACGCGCGGTATACGCCTGACCGATCGGCTTCAATGTTGAAGTGAAAGTTTCGCCAGTTTTAGGATCCGTACGGCGAGGCGATGCCAAGCTGTAAACCACCATATCAACCTGACCAAGATCTTGCTTAATCACCTCAATGGTCTTCTGCTTAATCTCATCAGAAAAAGCATCGCCATTGATGTTCTTGCTATACAAGCCAGCTTCATCAGCAGCACTTTGGAACGCCGCAGAGTTATACCAACCCGCACTGGCCGTCCGCTTCACCGTACCTGGCTTTTCAAAGAAAATACCGAGGGTGGCAGCACCGCAACCAAACGCGGCAGTGATACGCGACGCCATGCCATATCCAGTAGAGGCACCGATCACTAACACCTTCTTGGGACCATTAGCGATAGCACCCTGTGCTTTGGTAAAGGCGATCTGCTCCTGCACGTTGGCCGCACAGCCAGCGGGATGGGAATTGGTACAGATAAAACCGCGAATTTTTGGCTTGATAACCATGAGTCATTCCTGTCTGTTGGCGAGCAAATAAACGCTAGCCCAATGATAAGCTGCGCCTATTATGTCCGAATAGTGAGCGTTGACCAAACCAACACGCAGTGGTCGGAGTTGGTTAACCTTCTATATTGGCAACCTTTTCCGCTTGTGCCAGTCGATTCTCTACTTTTACCTTCTGCCCAGGCTGCAAACGCTCAGCACCTCGAACCACCACCGCCTGCCCTGCGGATAGCTCACCGACCACCTGGATCAGATCGCCTTGGGCAATACCTGTGCTTACCTCAATACGGCTAGCAGCACCCTCTTCATCGATGCTAAAGACATAGCGCTGCTTGCCGCGCAATACCAATGCATCACGAGGCACGGCGATCACCTGCATCGGTTGACTGTTGGGCAGCGCGACTTTGACCGCAGCGCCCACCGGCCAATCCGTGTCGTTCATCTGCAACCTCAACTCCATGGTACGAGAGCGCTGGTCGCCCACAGGGATCAAGGTTCGTACAGCAAACATTGCGGATTGGTTGAGATAGGAAACCTCCACCTGATCGCCAACTTTGAGGTAGGCAGCCACACTCAATGGTGCCTGTATGCGCACCTCGCGCGTAGAGATCTGCACTAAGCGCAGAAGATCTTCACCAATCTCCGTATATTCACCGGGCTGCTGTACCCGACTCACCACCAAACCATCGTAAGGGGCTTTCACCTGCGTGCGTGCCAGTCGATGCTTAATTTGCTCCCGGCTAATATTGGCCTCCACCAACTCCTGTACGGCCATGTCCCGCGACGAGGTTAACTCATCCAATTCATTCTGGGATGTACCCTGACTGCGAGCCACTTCGGTGAAGCGCTCCAGTTTCTTATCCAAAAAGGTCAGTTGCGCCTGCAAACGCACGATGGCCGACTCAGCCGCGGCTAGCTCCAACGCCAAATAGCTATCATCAATACGCGCCAACACATCTCCGGCTGCAACCTGCGTCCCCACTTCCGCGATCCAGGTCAAACGGCCACTGATCTCTGCGGCAATCTCTGCATCATGGCGCGAGGCTACGGTGCCGGGCAACCACAGCTGCGCCTGCATCTGTTGGCTTACGGAGGTGGCCACCCACACCGACGCCGGTGGCGTTTCCGCAACAGCGCTAGATGATAGGCAGACTAGGCCAACACTGATAAACCACTTCACAAATCTCATCTCACTAACTCCGGTTGCCTTTGTTGCCACTGGCCATTGGAAAACGCTCCGGCATATCCACGACTTCGGCTTGCCTCTGTTGACCTTCACCTAGGCGCAGTAATGCCGGTAACAACAGCAGGGTAAATAACGTACTCACCGACATGCCGCCGACAATGACCGTCGCCAGGCCACGATAGATAACACTGCCCGTACCAGGCATCAGCACCAGCGGCAACATGCCGAAAATACTGGTCAAGGTACTCATAAAGATAGGCCGCATCCGCAACAACAATGCCTGCCGGACAGCTTCAGCACGATCTTCGCCATGGCGCTCTGCGGAACGGGTCTGGTGCACTAACAGGATCGCGTTGTTCACCACCAAACCCAGTAAGATCACAAAGCCGATCATGGTCAATAGATCCAGCGGCTGAAAGCTGACTAGATGCAATAAACGTAACGCTAACACGCCACCCACCGTCGCTAACGGTATTGATAGCACCACCAGCAAGCTGTCCTTGGCTGAGCGAAACAGTCCGGCCATGAGCAAAAACAACAGCAGTAAAGCAACAACGAAGTTCTCCGCCATGTTACTCAGTGCGCTCTTTAGACTATCTGCACTTCCGCCATAACCGATGGCACCATCGGCAGGCATACGCGCTTGCAATTGCGGCTCAACCTCAGTTTTTATCAGATCAATCGCTTGCTGCAGCGTCATCCCCTCAGGGGGCGTTACACCTAACGTAATGGTACGGCGGCGATCAATGCGCTGAACCTGACTGGGCCCTACGGTACGCTCAATATCTACGAGTTCGCCCAAGGTCACCTGACCACCTTGAGGCGTTGCCAACGGCATGGCGGAAAGCTGCTCAGGTGACTGCCATTGGTCACTGCGGAAGATAATATTCATCCGCTTATCACCATCAAAGTACTCGCCAACGTAAAGGCCATCACCAAACGACCGTATCAGCCTGCCAAGATCGCTGCGATCCCAACCCACTTCCAACATCCGTCTGTCATTTGGCACCACCCGGAGTTCTGGTTCCGCCATCTCTAAGCCGGGATTTGGCCGTACATTCGCTTCCGGCATCACTTCATTTAGCCGCTCGACACCAAAACGTGCCACTTGTAGCAGAGCGTCGGTGTCTCGCGATTTCAGGTGCACAGCAATATGGCGTCCCCCCCCAAAACCACCAAACAGGTTGCCTTGCCGGGCAAAAGCCATGGTGTCTGGCAGACCTACCAAGATCTGCTCCCGCATCAAGGTTTCCATCTCTCCGACTTGCTCTTGCTCTTTCACCCTGACGCCCATGGTGCCACCGTTGGGCCAGAGGATGATGTAGTAGTTTTTCAAGGCGGGTTGCTGCTCGCCCTTCATGTAAGGATCTAAGCGTTGAACTATGGTCTGCACGATCTCTTTATCTAACGTATCGATAGATGCACCTGGGGGAAAATTAAACCAGGCATCAACCGCATCCCGTTTCACTGGCGGCAGATAATCGATCGATGGCAACATCAATACAGTCACTGCAATCGGCACTGTCATCATGCTGACAATTAAAAGCCAGCGCCGCTTAGCGGATGCCGTTATTCGCATAATTCTCTCGGTAATGCGGAGCCATAAACCTGCCAACCGATCTGGGATCGCATCACGTACCAACCAGCGGCTGGCAGCAGCGGGTAAAATAGTGACCGCAACAAGTAAAGAGATGGACACTGCGATGGCGATGGTCAGCGCCAAATCAGCAAACAGTTGACCTTCGACATCCTTAAGGAAAATCACCGGGATGAAAATGGCCACCGTGGTAGCTGTGGACGCCAACAGCGCCCCCCATACCTCAGTGGCACCGACTTCCGCAGCTCGCAAGCCGGTCTCGCCTTGTTGGCGATGACGAACGATATTTTCCAGCACAACAATGGCCGCATCCAACACCATACCCACCGCAAAGGCCAAACCGGCCAAAGAGATCACATTCAGTGAGCGCCCAGTGAGCTTAAGTACCACAAAAGTGGACAGCAGCGAGATCGGGATCGCCAATGCCACCAGCAAGGTGGCGCGAGTCTGGCGCATAAACCACCACAACACGCCAATGGCGAGCAAGATGCCAATACTCAAATTGCCTGTGAGCAGGTTGATCGCTCGCAGAATGAAAATCGACGCATCAAAAGACTGCTCCATGGTGAGCTGTTTTTCTGCCAATACCGTCTGCCGCAGTTTCTCTACTTCCGCTTTCACTAACGACAAGGTTGCCAAAACATTTGCGCCACTTTGGCGATCGATACGCACCGATATCGCTGGATTGCCATTCTGGATCGCCAACCCCTGGCGATCGCCACGTTTCACCGTGATCTCTGCGATGTCCCGCAGATACACCGGCCGACCATCACGCCATTCAAGAATTAACTCACCCAACTGCTCCGGCTGGTAACGCCCAGCAAAGCGCAAGGTGTACTGACGCCGCCCCACATCGACAAAACCGCCAGATATGTCATTGCCACTGCCGAGCAAGCTACCGATAGCACTCAGATCGATTCCCAGATCGGCAGCAAGAAACGGATCGAAACGAACCTGTAACTCTTCCGGCGAACCGCCCCCACTTTCTAAACGCGCACGACTGACACCGGGCACAGACTCCAAACGGGGGCGCACCACATCTTCAAAGAAAGTCAGGTAGTCACTAACTGGGTGTTCATTCTCCGGCAACGCCTGAATGAAGAAGTAGGTCAACGCAGGAGTGTCTCCACCCCAACCGCCCAACATGATGGTGGGTGGATCAGAATCGCGAGGCATCAATGGCAAGCGGTTCATCCGCGCAATCACCTCAATCAGCGTCTTCTGCATATCGGTTTCTAAACCGAATGTCAGATTGATCCAGCTGGTACCGCGATTCGCCCAGGCGGACATCTCTTCAACACCCGGCAGCCCCTGCAACACCTCTTCTTGTGGCTCAAGGATCTCCGATTCAATCTCCCGCGGTGAAGCCGCGCGCCAACTGGTCATCACCGAGATTTGCGGACGCTCAATCGAGGGGAAGAGTTGTACTGGCAGCTGATGCAGGCTGTATAGTCCTAGCAAAGCCACCATGGCAACCATGATTAAAACACCGGCGGGGTTCTTCAATGAACTGGAAGTAAGGACCATAACCTTGTCACACTGATAATATTGACAATGAGTATATGAGGGAAAAGAGGTTAACGCCTAGGCAAAGGGTTACAAATTATTAACATTAATGCTGATCTGTTTGTCTGTGCAAATCTCAATCGAGCTGACAACTGTACTTAACCACTTCAACCCCCGTGGCATGGGTGTAGCTATGTTCTTTAGACATACCGACATGACGCATCACAGCAATCGATGCGAGGTTATCAGGCATAGCAATGGCCACTAATTTGCTGGCTTCTTTACGCTGCTTACTATTGTTCAACACCCAGGCGGCAGCCTCTTTAGCGTAACCCTGCCCCCATTCACAACGAAACAACCGGTAGCCCAACTCAAGTTCGCCGGTCTCATCCCCCTTAGCATCAACAAACGGGCGATTATGTACCCAGCCCAATATCCGTCCATCCTCCTGATGCTCCATCACAAAGAAGCCCAGATGCGATGCTCTTTCAGCCAATGCCTGCCAACGGGGCAACACCCGCTCACGATAGTGCTGAGCTGGCGTCGGATTACCACCGTTGATATAACGCATCACTTCAGGGTCACTGTCCAGAGCGACCAAAGCATGCAGATGCTGCTCATTCGCAGGGTGATAATTGATGCGTGTTGAGCAACATAAGGTACCCATGATGACTCCCTACTCGACTTCAGCCCTAGCCTCTGCCATGAGCTTTGCCTTAGTGGAATGATGCAGCTTGACCGCGAAAGAAAACGCCAATGCAAAGTAGATATAGTCCCTAAGTAGTTGAGCTGCAACTCCTTCAACAATGCATGTGAAGCCACGCAACACCGGACAGTTCACGCCAAAACAATAGAAGCAACAAACCCGCCCTCGTTATTAAAGTCTTTGCGACGCCTAGACACCTAAACAGTGCGCTTTGTGCTGCTGATCTGTAGGGAAGAGAGCCACTCATATGACTACGCCAACCGGCACAACCATGGCGATTGCAAAGCTTAGATGTGCTTATATTTACTGGGGCGGGTAGAGCGCCTAAATGAAACTGAGGCTATGCATTAGACAAGTTAAGCGTTTGAGAACACTTAACTTGTCTTGGTGTGTGACTAGAAGAAGTAGCTACCGCCGAGGCCAATCCAACCAACATCGATATCATCACCCAAGCTATAACCCGCCTCAGCGTGCATCGCAAACTGCTCGGTGAAACGATATTCAGCGCCTAGAGAGCTATAAAATACGCTGCCGTCATCAATATCGGCCTCACCACCTTGAACATCCAGGTCAATATTTTGAATACCCAAGCCCAGACCTGCTGTCAATGAGAAACTCTCGGTAACCAACCATTGAGGTGCCCACGCCGCATAAGCAATACTCACGTCGCCTGTACCGGTCACGAACTCATTGCTGTTGCGTCCCTTAAAACTAAACTCCCCCTGATCCATATAGCCTACTTTCCAGGTCCATAACGGACTGTATTGGACCTTAGCAAACAGCTCAAAACCGGCATCGGTATCGTCATCAAGATTCGGTTGGAAGCCGCAATCATAGAGACATAAATCCCAGCTTTCATCAAAATAGGTTTTTACACCCGTAGCGCCAATGGAGAAACTCGGGCCTTCGCTTTCAGCGAAAACGGACGTGGAACAGGCAAGTAAAAAGGCAGAGAGAACAACCGCGGAAGCTTTCATAGCCACTCATCCTTAAGCAAATACTGAGTTATAGTAACCATCTGAATATACAATAAAAAAAGCCACCGACAAAGCGGTGGCCAATCATTGTTTGCGCTAACGCAACCGATCCCCGTTAGGCAAGTGCCAACGCCTGTTCCAGGTCGGCGAGAATGTCGTCGATATGTTCGATACCGACACATAGACGGAGCATCTCAGGAGTCACGCCAGCGGCTGCCAGCTCCTCACCAGAGAGTTGACGGTGAGTGGTACTGGCCGGATGGCACGCCAGTGATTTCGCATCACCAATATTCACCAAACGCTTAAACAAACCAAGCGCATCGTAAAACTTCACTCCCGCTTCCAAACCGCCTTTAATACCGAAGGTGAGCAGTGATGAAGGTTTACCATTAAAGTACTTCTGCGCTAAGGGATAGCGAGGGTCCTCCTCCAAGCCGGCAAAGCTAACCCACTCGACTTTTTCATGCTGTTTCAGATAACTCGCCACCGCGAGGGCGTTGTCGCAATGACGCTCCATCCGCAACGCTAAGGTTTCTATCCCTTGCAGGATTAAAAAAGCATTCATTGGTGATATTGCCGCACCGGTATTACGTAGCGGCACCGTACGGGCACGGCCGGCGAAGGCCGCAGGACCAAACGCTTCGGTATACACCACACCATGATAAGCCGGCTCCGGTTGGGTCAGCATAGGGTATTTTTCCGGATAGTCGGCCCAGGGGAAAGTGCCGCCATCCACAATCACACCGCCTAGCGCAGTGCCGTGTCCACCCATATATTTAGTCAATGAGTGCACCACAATATCAGCACCATGCTCGATCGGTTTACACAATACCGGGGTTGCCACCGTGTTATCGACCACCAACGGTACTCCGCCGTCATGGGCCACTTTCGCAACAGCCTCCAGATCAATAATGTTGCCTGCGGGGTTGCCAATCGTCTCGCAGAATACCGCACGGGTATTCTCATCAATACAGGCAGCGATCGCCTCAGCGCTATCATCCGCTGCGAACTTAACCTCAATTCCCATCGACGGCAGCATGTGAGCAAACAGGGTATACGTGCCACCGTACAGTTGTGGCGGCGATACGATATTCGCGCCAGCACTGGCCAAGGTAATAATCGCATAATGAATAGCTGAACTACCGGCTGATAAAGCAAGCGCCGCAACGCCTCCTTCCAACGCAGCGCAGCGCTGCTCCAACACATCTGTGGTCGGATTCATAATACGGGTGTAGATATTCCCAGGCACTTCCAGATTAAATAGATCGGCGCCATGCTGAGCGTTATCAAATTCATACGCCACAGTTTGATAAATAGGCACGGCAACCGATTTGGTCGTCGGGTCAGTTTGATAACCAGCATGTATCGCCTTGGTTGCATCTTTCATTCAGATCGATCCTTTGTCATTAGACGTGAAAACTACGCCGAATTAGGTTTTGAAGTGGGTTAACAACAATTTTGTTATCAGTACCGAATTGGGGTCATCCACAGATAGTGACATGACCAGGTTGGCTGGCAACTTCCTGCAACCAGCGCCTGATAGCCGGATAGCATTCCAGATTAAAACCGCCTTCATCGGCCACATGGGTATAGGCATAGAGCGCAATGTCAGCAATGGTATAGCTATCTGCCACCATAAAACGCCGGGTGCTCAGGTGGCGTTCCAATACGCGCAGCGCTTTTTCCCCTTTCGGATGAGCCGCCGCCAGTTCTGACTCATGTTTACTCGGATCAGCAAACACCCGCCAGAATCGACTGGTCGCGATATAGGGCTCATGACTGTATTGTTCGAAGAACATCCACTGTAAGACCTGCGCCCGCTCGAACGAGTCCTGCGGCAGGTAAGCAGTATTCTCTGCCAGGAACCACAGTATCGCATTTGATTCCGGCAATGTACGCCCATCTGGAAGCTGCAATACCGGCACCTTGCCATTGCAGTTTAAATTCAAAAACTCAGGAGTTCGCGATTCACCGCGAATAATGTCAATAGAATACCGCTCATAGGGAATATCCAGATGAGACATCATTAAGCGCACTTTATAGCAGTTACCAGAAGCTGGCATTTCGAAGAGGCGGTACATGGTTCCTCCTATGAACTCAGCCATGATTAAATAGGCAGCCAATCGGTCGATAAGCATGGCAGGGGCAGGCGAGCAATACCAGCTAAAGACGGATAAATACCAGCAAAATAAGCCACTGATCAAATTAACCAACCATCGCCACCCAAAGCAACTAAATCAGTGACTTAACAAATAGAATAGCCATAGATAGACAGCAGCCTAAAACGGTAAGCTAGTTAACTTTTTCAAACACCTTAATTGCCCCCATCATAGTGGGAAAGCCTTTACTTCCCTGACTTTCCAAAGCACTAAACATACTGCCCGACAGCGCACCAAAAAATCCCATACTGAGCACATCTTGGCCACATAAATATAGATTACTGTAGGGTGTCTTGGCTTGACAGAATTCAAAGCTATCGCGGCCAGCAATAAAGGGGACACCGTACATATTGCCGTGAGGATGCTGGGTAAAAAAGGCCAAGCTGAGCGGTGTGGATAACTCTTTATAGTCAATCGCTGCTCTCAACTCTGGATAATGCTGACTGACGGCATCGATAAGCTGACTAATCAACTCATCTTTCATCGCTCGGTAATCCTTACCGCGCTTTTTCCAAACAGTATCTCGCCACTGGCTAAACCGTGCGGGGTCAATATGTGCGACAATCTCACCGCAAAAATTGCTATTCTCGCCCTGCTTTAATGTCGGAAATGAAAGAAATACGCCACGACTTTCCTGAGTCAAAAATGGCCCATCGGCTTTTTGATCAAATAGCCAATAATTGCTGCTGGTAAAGCCCAGCTCACGAGGGTCTCTATTCAGCGAAAAGTACAGCGTCATAAGACTAGTGCGCCAAGGGATCTTTTCTAAATCTGGATATATCGGCTTATCTAAAAGTTTACGATAGGTATTGTAAGCCCCTGAACTCGAGAACAGCTGTTTGATAGGTAACGTAAAGGAATACGCGCTAGGCTTATGGTGATCTATGGTGACATCCAGCGCAACAACCTGAGCTGCTCCCTGTTCTTTGCCGGTAATGATTTTCTCTATCTTCACATTGGTCAGGCAGGTGCCGTCACACTTTTCCAGCTCATCAAGTAACACCTGGGCAATCTGGCCGCTTCCCCCCTCGGGGTACCAACCACCGTCAAGATAACTGTTCATCACCAGCGCATGTATCGCGAACATACTCTGTTCAGGTGGCAAGCCATAATCGCCCCACTGACTCGCGAGCAAGTTACGCAGCGCCTTATCTTTAAAGTGACACGCCAAATACTCAGCAGTGGTCTGCCTTCCCAGCTTGTTATTGAGGTGGCGCAGCCAACGCAGAGGATAGGCAATTAGCGATGGAACAATATTTATAATGTTTTTTTTGATCAGCCATTGGCTGGCCTTCTGAATATCTTTGAAGTAGCCCTTGATCGCCTTTTCTTCGTGAGGAAATTTATCCACCAAGCTGGCGATCAACTCTGCCTTTCCAGCGATGAAATCAAAACTGAGATCTTGATAACGAATACGATCATAGGCCTGATCAAGCTTTCGCCACTTCAGTCGGTCGTTTGACAGAAAACGTAACAACCTAGAAGGCAATTTTTCATCTTCAGGGTTACCAACATAGTGGATACCTACGTCCCATTCATATTGGCCACCTTTGCGCCCAAAGGTATGCGTTTGACCACCCGCAGTCCAATGCTGTTCTAATAGACAAACTTTTTTAGCAAACACCTTTGCCAACAACAAGGCGACACAGAGACCACCAATGCCTGAGCCGATGACGTGAACGTCATACGTTTGCAACTTGTCTATTAATGCCTTGTTTGCAACTACCATGTTGTCTGAAATGTCCTAGTGAACGATCTATTTGGAAAGGCGTCACCACAACATATACAGCTACACATTAATTACTAGGTGCACGATCAATGTGTGGGTTTTATTATCAAATACAGTAACAAGACGACCGACAATACACTCGCCATGTACACATCTTAAACCACACAGACGCACTTACCAGAAGCTAATAGGGAATTACTGACACTCTGTCGTTGCGACGTCCATCAGCTTCACTCGCAATGCTTCACCCTCTTCATAAGCGCACTGGCTTAACCCATCCTGGCTGTTATAGCGTTGCTTACAACTGTCGGTCACCTGTTGCTGTTGTGATTCCGTCAACGACACCTCTGCGATCAGCTTAAACTCCTGACACTGCTCAGGTGTCAATTCCGACGCTGTCGCCGAAGATGCGTATGCAAATGCCAATACTGCGGCGCCAATCAGGTTTTGTTTGATACTGGACGTCATTGGGTTCCTCTGCCGTGACTTCAACCAATCACTTTGCTAATTAAGCAAAGAAGAATGCCACTGAATTTACGATTAAAAAACGAACACTCTCACATTGTTAAAAAAATGTGATCAAAAACAGCGCCCCATTCAGGCTGCTTGTCGATAACCAACTACATCCATTCAGTAATTAACTCGCTATAATGACGCCCAATTGTGACAACCGGATAGCAAACGTGCGTAAAGACAGTGCCGATTTTACCGATATTTTTCTCCATGACAGGCCACTGATCGACACTCGTGCACCACTGGAGTTTGCCAAAGGCGCCTTCCCTACCGCAGTTAATCTGCCCCTAATGACAGATCAAGAGCGCGCCAAAGTGGGCACCTGCTACAAAAAGCATGGCCAAGATGCCGCAATAAAGCTCGGCCACCAACTGGTGAAAGGGGCTACCAAAGAGGCGCGAGTGGCCGCTTGGCAGCGCTTTGCCGAGCAACATCCAGAGGGTTACCTCTACTGTTTTCGCGGCGGCTTGCGCTCGCAGATCAGTCAACAATGGCTGACAGAAACAGGCACCCCCTACCCCCGAATTAGCGGCGGCTATAAAGCAATGCGCCGCTTCTTAATCGACGAGCTAGAGCAGCAATTACCTAAGGTACCACTGGTCATTCTGGGGGGGCGTACCGGCTGTGCTAAAACTCACTTGCTCACCGGCTTACCACGTTTTATCGATCTGGAAGGTTTAGCAAATCATCGAGGTAGCGCTTTTGGCAAACGTATCGGTGGCCAGCCTGCACAAATAGGCTTTGAAAATGCTCTGACGATCGACCTATTAAAATATCGTCATCAGCACGGTTACCAGCCGCTTGTGCTAGAGGATGAAAGCCATCTGATTGGCCGCTGTGCTCTGCCACTATGCCTACAAAATGAGATGCAACAAGCACCGCTAGTATTGGTAGAAACCTCGTTAGAACAACGTATTGAGACTAGCTATCGCGACTATATTCTCGATAATTTGGCGGCGTCTCAGCAAAAATGGGGAGAGGAGGAAGGCTTTAGCCACTTTGCCGATGGCTTGCGCCTGGCGATGAGCAAATTAAAACGCCGCTTGGGTGATCTTCGCTACCGGGAGTTATTGGCTCTGTTGGAGCATGGCTTCAATGACCACCTCCAGGGGCGACCGGAAAGTCACAAAGCCTGGATCGCCCCGCTGTTCGCTGAGTATTACGATCCCATGTACGACTATCAGCTGACCAAAAAGCAGCACCGTATTGTGTTTCGTGGCGATACGGAAGCAGTCAACGATTACTTAAGAGATGAAGCCACCCTCAAGCGGCTGCCTTCATTTACCTAACCACTTTAACTTTCGACAACACCGACTATTTTAAGGACAAAAACAAGATGAAGTTCATTTGGAAATCCCTGCTGGCGCTAACCGCCCTCCTCGCTACCAGTAGCAGCTTTGCCACTGTATTTACCTTCACCGCCATACCCGATGAAGATGAAAGCCGCCTGCAGGAGCGCTTTAACAAAGTTGCGGTCTATCTCAGTGAACAACTCGGTGTCGAGGTACGTTATATTCCGGTGAAATCTTACGCGGCAGCGGTGACAGCTTTTCGAAATGATCAAGTGCAGCTGGCTTGGTTTGGCGGTTTATCTGGCGTTCGTGCACGGGCACTGGTACCTGATTCAGAAGCGCTTGCTCAAGGCTATGAAGACCAATTCTTCAAAACCTACTTTATCGCCCATCACCAAGCTGAACTCACTGCTGCGGCTGAGTTTCCACACAACGTGGCGGGTAAGACCTTCACCTTCGGCTCCAAAGGCTCTACCTCTGGCCGCTTAATGCCTGAGTTCTACCTACGTCTGCTCAGCGAAAAGTCGCCAGAGCAACTGTTTAGCCGCGTCGGCTTCTCCGGTGATCACAGTCGCACCATCGCTCAGGTACAGTCAGGTGCTTACCAAGTTGGTGCGGTAAATTATAAAGTGTGGGAGAGTGAGTTGGCCGCAGGCAAAATCGATGCAAACAAGGTCAGCGTGATCTGGGAAACCCCCACCTACCCCGACTATCAATGGAGCATCCGCGGTGATGTCGATGGTCGCTATGGCGAAGGCTTCAAAGCTAAGGTGAAAGCCGCCTTACTGAACATGAAAGATCCCGAGCTGTTGGCAAGCTTCCCACGTCAATCTTTCGTCCCAGCCAGCAATGCTGACTATGAACCGATCGTGCAGACTGGCAAAGCGATTGGACTGCTAGAGTAAAATCTAGGCTATACAAGCAACTAACACACCCGCTACCAAGCGGGTGTGTTTTATGGGATTGGATTTAAGCTAATCGCTCAACATGCCAAGGGCCGTTTTAGCCAACGAAGCCAATTTATCCAGTACCATTTGAAAAACACTACGAATAAACTTGTAACTGAGATCGCCGACAGCAACGGCAGACTTGCCAACAAAGTTGAGCATGCAAGCTAATAAACCACGCTGCTGCGCCGCAAGCGTATCCGAGGTTTTGGCCGTATCTTCCATCTGCTTCGCCAGCACATCATAGAAGGTCAACGCTGCAGAAACTCCCATTTGCAGCCGCGATAAACCCGCATCAATAATGTAGGTACGAAGTGCACGAAACAGCCGCTTTTCCCACAATGTTGAACACTGCACCTGATGCCTATCTTGCTCCTTAAGGCGCAGAGGCGCAGGATCCAATGCCGCAGAATAATTAGAGATCTGATCATAATCCTGATAAACCGCCGCGTTCTGGATATAACGGGCCATCTTATGCGCCATCGGGTTAATCAGGCAGGCACCATCAAGGCACAACTCACTGCCCGCATGCCGAAATGGCCAAACAGGCACTAACGCCACAGGATCCGAGCCATTGGTGCTGCGATATATTTTCTTGGTGGAAGATTCCGTCGCGCCAGGATAAGCAGCGACCCCTACACGAGGTGAGCCAAACGTATATAAATTGACTTCAGCAGAGTAAGGCGGTTGCGTTAACATATTGGCCGTGAGGTTAGCCAATGCGCCTCCGAGGCTATGCCCAACACAATGCACTTTTAATGGCCCAGTATTTCTTTTCGCTGCTAAGAAATATTCCTCCAACGACCCAGCCATACTATCAAATGTGCGGAAAAAGCCAGCATGACAAGGATGGTTGTTCGGTGCATTAGTGACACCACAATGGGCATCAGTCACGGCGTCTTTCAATGTCGCCGTGCCGCGAATAGCCACAATATGATGGCCATCGTAGGGCGTGTTCGGTCGACCCTGCCCTATCACAGCAAAACCTGTTCGGCGATCAAACATACGGTCAAGCACGGTGCCACTGATGCCGGAGACCAAACCGCCTTCAAAATCAAACTCCCTGAGAAGCTCACCAGGGACATTTTGATGGAAGCGTTTCGCATCAGCTTGGCGTGAGCTATACGAATAGTCTGCAGCTCTAGCAGCCAACAATGGAGTCAGTTGATACATTGTCATAAGCGTAATCCTTTACATGTTGAAACTAGTATTTGTCTTCGTAATCCAATACAAAGATATAGTCATTATCCCACTGACATAGACTCACAGCGGTAAAATTCACATTACTATCCTGATCATTCTTGAACATAAACGTCGCAAGCTTGTTATTAAGTTCACAATCAAGAGAAGCTAATTTCTTTTCATACTCCAACCGAGGCTTAAAGCCTGGAAGGGTAGAAAACCATAGCTTATATTTTTGGTTATCCAATTCAGCAAATATCTCTTGCTCTGTGCGCTCCTGAACAAACATATCGCCAGGTTTCTTTGACTGGATAACGACGTCAGGAAAAGAGAAATGACCATTCTCATCGCTAACCGTGGTGTCTACGCGCGGTGCTTCGTCCCAGAACGTCAAACTTCGGGTGATCATCACACCCGCCACTGGCTCACCTTTCAGCGTCAGCCGTCCTTTCACTTCCGGGCACAGGTGCACATCATAAGTTTTAAACAGTCCAAACATATCGCCCTCGACCATGGTGGAAAAACAAAACAGCAGCAGAACGAATACGCCCGCAAAAGATAAGCGCAAAGGGGTAAACAGGGTGGGGTTAACAGCCATTGAATGCTCCTTTAAGCGCCGTTATTGGGTATCCGTTCCCATGAATCGGGATAGGTTAGATCATCAGATAATGTTTATCAACAGGGCAACCGCTAATGCATAACTGACTAATATATTGGCAAGTGATGCCTTCATAGGGGGTATTGGGTCGACCCTCACCGAACTCAGCAAGACTTGTTCGGTGATCAAACATGCGGTCAAACACTGTGCCACTGATGCCAGTTACGAGTCCATTCTGAAAATCAAAGTCTCGCTCTAAACTAACGGGTACTCTTCGGAGTAAATTACTTGCAGGTGTATCTTGAATTCTATAGGCAAAATCTGCCGGTTCAGACGCCAACGAGGGCGTTAAGGCACACATATTCAAAATAGGTCATCCTTTACCAAAATTTTCTTACAAATACTTTTCGTCGTACTCTTTAAATAATAAGTAATCTTCGTCCCACCGACACAAACTAACAGCGGTAAACTTTAGGTTTTCTTGTTGCTTATCTTGAAATTCAAACTTGGCAAGACTCTGTTCCAGTGCGCAGTTTAGTGAAGATAACTTCTTTGAATACTCGCTACGCGGCTCATAACCTCTAACACTTGAAAACCAAAGAAGATATTTTTGCTGCTGAAATTCTACGTAGATCTCTTGATCTCTGAACTCCTGAACAAACATATCGCCAGGTTTCTTTGACTGGATAACGACGTCAGAAAAAGAGAAATAACCATTCTCATCGCTAACCGTGGTGTCTACGCGCGGTGCTTCGTCCCAGAACGTCAAATTGCGGGTGATCATCACACCCGCCACTGGCTCACCTTTCAGCGTCAGCCGTCCTTTCACTTCCGGGCACAGGTGCACGTCATAAGTTTTAAACAGTCCAAACATATCGCCCTCGACCATGGTGGAAAAACAAAACAGCAGCAGAACGAATACGCCCGCAAAAGATAAGCGCAAAGGGGTAAACAGGGTGGGGTTAACAGCCATTGAATGCTCCTTTAAA
>NZ_SHLY01000003.1:0-111945 GCF_004284785.1 Corallincola spongiicola | reverse complement strand
TCCAAACATATCGCCCTCGACCATGGTGGAAAAACAAAACAGCAGCAGAACGAATACGCCCGCAAAAGATAAGCGCAAAGGGGTAAACAGGGTGGGGTTAACAGCCATTGAATGCTCCTTTAAACGCCGTTGTTGGATATCCATTCCCTTAAGTCGGGACAGCGTAATTGAGCCCCCTTGTTTTATCAATGGGGGTATATTTGACATAGCGCTCAGCGCGCTTACCATAATCGCCGATACAACACATTGATAGGTAGCTATTGCGATATGGAGATAAGACAAGGGATCGTCACTAACACCAAAACCACGGACGCAGAGGCTGGTGCAGCATATATCGTTTCAGTGGATCTGGATGGCTATCGGGTGAAGTTAGAGCACACAGTTCATAAGCCCTTTGAAATAACTACTGGCGACCAATTAGCTGTCGTTGGCAAGGTCAAAGAGGGCGTGTTTTATGCCCACGCCTTTCGCAATATGAGCAACGGGCTCACCAGCACCACACAAGTGAAAGCGATGCTATGCGTAGCTTTAGTTTGCTTGACTATAAGCGTCGCATTGTTCCACTTTACGACGGGCGGGATCCAGCTTATTGCACTGTTGTTCGGTGCAGGTGCCGTCTATAGCGCCTATGTGTGGAATATCACCAGCAAAGGCTTAAGACAGCTAAAATTGCTACCCAAAGAAACTCCCAAAAAAACGTAATGAGAGACCATGTCAGCACATAACAGTATTCACTCGACGAAACAAAGCCAACTCAAAGGCTCTCATACGCCGTGCTGAATCAACTGAAGCTGAGTGGCGCAACCTTAAGTTACGGTAAGCAGCAGGTTATTGAGCCAGTCCATCTTGAGATCAATCCCGGTGAGCATGTCGCCTTAGTCGGCCGCTCTGGCGCGGGTAAAAGCTCGCTGCTGAATATGCTCTACCAGCAAGCGGCAGAGCGTGCAGCGCTTTGCCCGCAGAGCTATGGCCTGGTTGCTCCGCTGTCGGTATATCACAATATCTATATGGGCCAACTGCCCCGGCATAACGCCCTGTATAACCTGTGTAATCTGCTCCGCCCATGGGCAACACGGCGTGCCGAGGTGGCAGAGCTTGCTGCAGAGCTTGGACTCAGTGACAAGCTATTCAGTGCCGTAGCCGAGCTGTCCGGTGGGCAACAACAGCGCACAGCGATTGGCCGCGCGCTCTATCAACAAGCCCCAATTTTTCTCGGTGATGAACCAGTTTCCAGCGTTGACCCTCTGCAAGCCAAGCTGCTGCTTGAGCTGATCCAAAGCCGCCATCAAAGCTCGGTCATTGCGCTACACAACAAACAGCTAGCATTAAGTTGTTTTGACCGCGTGATTGGCTTAGACCAGGGCAAGATCCTGTTTGACCTGTCAGGCGATGCCTTAACGGCAGCGCAACTCGATGCGCTCTATGTTGATGCGTAGGCCAGCCGATGGCTAACAGCGGTCAGCGCCTGAAACAGGTCTCCTTATTTTTTCTGATCAGTGCCCTGCTATTGTTGCCGTGGGCCGATCTAGCAGTGTATCAGGTGGAACCAGGAACAGAGCTAGGTCGTATGCTCAACGGCTTGCTGCATCCAGACCTCAGCCAATGGCGCACACTGCTTTCTGCTACCGGCATCACCCTCGCCTTTGCTTTTATCGGCGTCGCCGCTGCGGCAATCCTAGGTTTGCCCCTCGCCTTGCTGTTTCAGTGGCGGGCGATACGAGTGGCTTGTGCCTTTTTCCGCGCGATCCACGAGTTATTCTGGGCACTGATTTTTATGCAGGTGTTTGGACTCTCTGCGCTAACAGGATTACTGGCGATCACCCTGCCCTACGCCTGCACGTTTGCCAAAGTGTACGCCGAGATCCTCGGTGGCGTAGACGACCATAACAGCGTCCCCAAAGGCACAGATAAGATCAGCCACTGGTGCTATAGCAAGATCCCCTCAGCATGGTCGGCGTTAGTGGCCTATACCCGCTACCGTTTTGAGTGCGCCCTGCGCAGTAGCGCTATTCTTGGTTTTATCGGCTTACCCACCTTGGGTTTCTATCTGGAAACCGCCTTCTCGCAAGGGCAATATGATGAAGCCGCCACCATCCTACTGCTGTTTTTTGCTTTAATCGCCAGCTTGAAACTATGGCTCTACGCTCGCTTAGTGCCCCTGTATTTGCTTGCAGCGTTCTGGTTATTACCAGACACAGCAACGGTGCATGGCAGCTACCTTTGGCAATTCTTTAGTCAGGATATTTGGCCAAAAGCAGTGCAAGCGGGCGATTGGTCTGCGGCGTTCAGCTGGTATGGCAAGCAGTTACAGGAGATCGCCTTGCCCGCCGTCGGCAATACGCTATTGCTCACGCAACTCAGTCTGGCGGTGACCTGCTTGTTGATGATCGCTTTTAGCTGGCTGGGTAGTCAGCAGTTTGGCCGCCGACCAAGTCAAGTTTTCGGGCACGGTGTATTGCTGGTGATGCGCTCAACGCCCGAGATGATATTGGCGTTTATTTTTCTGCTGATATTTGGTCCATCCATGCTGCCCGCCATACTGGCGCTGGCACTACATAACGGTGCCCTTATCAGTTATCTGGGCAGTCGTATCGCTGACAACGTCAAGCTTCGCCTTGATGCGCCCCGCGGATTAAATCGTTACGGTTACGAAGTCCTGCCTCGGCTGTACCCGCAGCTGCTGACCTTTCTGCTCTATCGCTGGGAGGTGATCATGCGGGAAAGTGCCATCTTAGGCATTCTGGGGATCACCACACTGGGCTTTTATATCGACTCGGCATTTGAGGATATCCGTTTTGACCGCGCGGCACTGCTGATCATCGTCAGTGCACTGCTGAATATCACAATTGATAGTTTGTCACGGCGAGCCCGTGCTTATGCGGGATTGAGAGAGCTGCGGATGGGATAAAACAAAGCCCCTTTTTAGGGGCTTTGCTTTTCAAAACCAGTAGTTATTCTTCTTCAGCGGGAAAATCGCTCTGATTCATCGGATGGGTATGCGCGACAAATTCCTGCAAGTTAGTAAAGCCGTCATTGTCACTATCCAACGCACCATCGGCCACAGTAGGATCAAGCCCATGGGCGAGCTCCCAACCACGCCACATACCATCGCCATCACTGTCTTCCATATCCATCATAGCGGCAACTTCCAGCCACCAAGCGGGGACGATGACGTCCACCTCATTTTGTCCATCTAAGCCTTGATCCAGTTTTACCTGTACATAGAACACTGTCGGATCAGGCAAAGTCTCATCACCAAAAAGACCGGTAAAGGAAAGCGCACCCGTACTATTTGAAATCGTCACTTCACCACTCGCCAGCAGATCCATGGCGCCGCCAGGAGCATCAAAGCCATAGACATCTAGAGCCATAATGACATCACTGCTGGCAAGCGTGATTTTGCCTCGGTCTGCCAAATAGATATCACCAGACAACTCTTGGCGAACCGTCTCATAGGGTAACGCCATACTGTAGTCACATCGCTCGCTTGTGCGCAGGTTATCAAAGAAGTAACTCTCGCCAGCAACAGAGCTATTGAGTACTAAGTTCTGCGTCTCCGAACTATCACAGGTACCATCACCGCGCACCACGGTGGAGCCTGACATCACTACCGACTCGCCATCACTATCGGTAACCATCAGTGGATTAAATGTCAGCGTATAATCAACCGGCTCGATATTAAATTGATCGACGGTCTCAATCTTCATCTCCATTTCGCCATTCATCGCGATGTCATCGCTATAGCACTGCTCAAATACCACCTTAATCGTGCCGACATAGGTTTCATCATCTAATGTGCCACTCATGATGCCTGAGCCCATCTCACATGGCATCGGCTCGTTAAACGTTGCTTTGGCATTTGCAGAAGGAGAAGATAAAGCATCCAGGGGGTTGTCGATGTCGCTCTCAGACAGAAGTAACTCAATGAATGCACTGGCAGACTCAGGCGTGATACTCGCATCAGTGGTCAGCCCGGTGTATTGAGTGTCTGGCCCCGGCTGAATCACCGGATCGGGATCCGATCCTCCTCCACCCCCACCGCACGCGGTCAATAATCCAGACATAAAGATCGATGTTATTGTGATACATCCCTGTTTCATATCGCCTCCAAAAAGCGCATTTAATTTTTAATGACAATGGGTTAGCTCTAGCGAGCTTGAAAGCTTAAACGAGGACGCAGTAGAAAGGGGCAAAAACTGAGAAAAAAACTTCTGAGATCAAAACACGCCAAATGGGTAGCTGAATTCCAGCTTAATATCCCGCTCGGAGGTAAACATATTGGCGTAGTAAAAGCTGCCTTTGTCATCCTGATGATTACGGTAATGGGTGTAATGCAAGCGGGCGGTTAACCCATCCAAGATTCCGCTATTCGCCGCATAGATAATATCGATATTCCAAGCACTCTCTTTGCCATCTTTAGCCTGATGATCTTGCTGCTGATCTACCCAACGCTTGGCTCCCCAACCATAAGCTGCCGACGCACCGATTTGCCAGCCCGGCAAATTGAACGATGACAATTGATACCAAACGCCGCTGTAGATAGCAGTTTCACCATCATTGTTCCAGTCAGAACGACTGTCCCACCAGTATTCCAACGCGCCTTGGGAGTTGGCATAGCCACGGGTCAGCCGCGGCAGATAAGTGCCGATACCTTCCGCCTTGGTCGCCAACAGTTCCGCTTTCCACTGCCAGTCTCCACTGACTAGTTGCGCCCGTACCCCCTGCTGCCATGCCAGGCCCTGATACAACTCATAACCGGGGTCATTTTTAGAATCTGCGCCGTAAAACTGATAACTGACACTCAAGCCATCTGCAATCGACCACTGCTTAGCTAACTTAAAGAAATAGGCATCGACATAATCAGCGGATTGCCCTGCTGAAAATGCCAACGACCAGTCAGCCTCTGGCGGCTGATAATTGGCACTTAGTCCATGAATATAATCGATGCGATTGTCGCCGCTGACGGGGTTCGGATCCCACGCATTCACTTTAGAAAAATGTTGGGTCTTGAGATACCAGGGCGCCTTGTATTCATCCGCCCAGGCGTAGGTTACAGTCCAGTTCTGCGGGGTATATTTAGCTTGGACACCACGGTATGTACCAGGCTGAAATGACCAGTTAACACCGATAATACCCGGCACATGCATCGGCGCGTAACCGGCTTTAACGCGGAATTGTTTATCTTCAGTCCGATATTTCAACACCGCACGGGAAACACTGACGCCACTTTCCGCTTCGCTGCTGTTTTCATCACTCCAGCGTTCGCCAGCAAACGAAAACTCATTCTCGATATTTCTTGGCAGCTCATCATCATAGGTCAGGTCAGTGGCGCCAAACGCACTCAGGTTGACGCCAAACTGCTGGTACAACCAACCCGACTTAAACTTCAAAGTGGTTTGCAGTGTGCCGTGATTGAGGTCATCTTTGAAACGGTTACTTTGACCGCTTTCATCACGCCGCTTTCGCTTCCGCTGCATGTAGGAGAGCAACCCCTGCATCGATGACTTATCAGCCAATTCATCAGCAAAATCTTTATCAACGACGGTAGGGGCTCGGTCATCGGCCATCAATCTGGCGCTGCAGCTCAACAACAGCACACTCAGACAGATAAGTGTCGCGCACGTGCTCACTGCTTGCGCTGTTTTACCGGTAACTGCAGCCAATATTCACGCTCATACAGGGGGATAGATTTTGACAGGGTCGGGTTGGCGACTTCAAAAACCACTGCGTCTTTCCATTTATGCAGTGGAAATGCCACCTTAGTCACCTCATGCTTCTTCATGAGTTCAAGCAATGCTCCCTGCTCAATCGCGCGCTGCAAGCCCAACTCCAATCTGGCTGCCAACTCAAAATTTTGATGACTGGTAAAAAAATAGAACGGCACGACATAATGCAGCAGGGTCTGGTCGTAAGCCATTAAAGGCGTGTCAGGATGGGCTTCATTGTAGGCATCTAACTCACCATAGCCTTCGGTAATGGCACGGGGGAAATAATCGCATAGGCCGCTCTGCAGATACTCAAACATCTGCGTAAACTCCTCAACCCTCACCACTTGATACCCCTGATTTTCAAGAATATCAGTATCCGGCCAATACTTTCCTTGGCAAGCCTTCAATGCTTGCAACTGCTCAGGTTCAGTGATTGCCGCAAACTTCTCTTTGTCCTCCGGACGAATAATCATCATACGATAGCCAAGCAACCCCATTAGCAACGGCACCCGCGCTGCTCGAAACAAGGTTTCACGTTCTGCGGTAGGCGCAGAAGCCACCACATCAAGCACGCCGCCAATATCCAGCAGATGCAGGATCAAACCTTGATTCAATGCTATCGGCATAAATTCAACCCGGGCAGGTCCATATTCGGGTTCAGTGTTGTCTAGCGCCAACGCCAATAGAGCCACAAGATAGCTATGGGAAGCATCTTCAGCCGATTGCTTAGGCGTCATCCGTACGATGGTTTCCGCGGCCGAGACGGTTGCCGTCGACGGGCGCTCACCCATCCGCTCGTTAGCTTGACAAGGCTGCAAGGCGACCATCACCAAAGCCGCCAGAAATAAACTAAACCACTTGTCCATGCGCTTCATCTATAACCCATTTTTTCTATCGTGTTTCATCGTCAGCATCACTGCGATAACGGTATTACTCGCCGTACCTCAACTGTAGCAAATCGCCAACAGCTGACGACGATGTATGAACGTACGTTGCTTAAATTGCGATCTAGCCAAGAAAAATCTAATAAAAGCAAAGGCTAGCCCCCGATTATTCACTCGCCTCTAGCCACTTTCATCTATCATTATTTAGTCTGCAACCCTTGACTTGGAGCCTTGCATTGAACATATCTCCGTTATCCTGCCTGAGCCCCCTTATTCGCTGCGGGCGCAAGTTTTTCATCGCGCTCATGACGGTTGCAACCAGTACACTTTTGTCGCTGGCAACAGCGGAAGAACAACCGTTGCCAGCTGATCTGGCCGAGTGGGTGGAAAAAAATCCGGTGGTCTATTACAGCCCGTCGGGCGATATTCCACCCGACGACTTCATTAATGCCAAAGGCCAGCATGAAGGGTTTGCCATCGATTTCTATCAAGCCCTGGACGCGGTGCTGCCGATTAGATTTGTGCCCCTTAAAGTACGCAGTTGGGGCGAGCAGATGGCAGGGCTAAAAGCGGGCGAAATCGATATCGTCGCGGTCTGCGCCGAAACGCCAGAACGGGCAGAGCACTTCCATTTTTCCGACCCCATCGTCAACCAAATTCCGGGATTTATCATTAAAAAAGATAACCCTATTCTCGCCAATATCAGTAACTGGTCTGAAGATTTCAAAATTGGTAATACCCATGGCGCTGCATTGGTCGAATATCTGAATGATCATCAATTTGCAGCAGAAATAGTCACGACGAAAGATTATGAAGAGGGGGTGATAAAAGTAGCCAGCGGCGACCTGGATGTCTTTCTCGCCTATAAAGCCACCGCCAATTATTGGGCTCGATTAGGTAGACTGACCTCGCTGCGTTTTGTGCCTTTTCCTAACGTCCCTGCTGAACCGAATAACATGTGTGTGCGTCAAGGAGCAAAACCGCTGGCAGCGCTGATTAACTGGGGGATAGATCGCCTTGGGCCGGATGAGATGGATCGTATACGCCACACCTGGTATCGAGACGACCTCAATGACATCGTCGAAGGTAACCGTACTGGTATTAACGAGTCGCTAAGCCCTAATAAAAGCGATCAACTACTGATCGCCACCAGTGTTGGCTTTGGTTTAGTATTCACCGTTATCTCGATTATCTTTCTGCGCCTGCACCGAACTGACCGATTAGCAGATTTCTTTGGCCAGAAAAAATTTCGTCACGGTTTTATTGCCCTGGTACTGATCATCTGCGGGCTGTTCTCCACCTCGCTGTTCTTTGCCAGCGATAGCTTTAAGCAAAGCGCCTATCAAAGCTATTTCGACCAATTGCATATTGCCGAAGAGGGCACCGAAACCATCCTCTTTGAATGGTTTAATGAAAAGAGAAATCAGGCAGACCTGATCATTAATCGGGATTTTTCAATTCTCACCCAAATCTTAATTCAGCTGGCGCAGATCAGCGATCAAAACGGTGAAACAGTCAGCGATGTCGACCCACAGCTGTTACAAAAATCACCCGTCCAAACAAAACTCAGAGATTATATCAGCAGCCGGGTTAATCTCACCGAAGCCACCGGCTATTTCATCCTTGGTCCGGGTAATCTCACCCTCGCTTCCGACAACAGTAATGACATCGGCAAAATCAATTACTTAAATACAGAGGTGCCGGATCTACTAGCAAGGGCCTGGGACGGCGAAACAGTGCTGGTACCACCATTGCGCTCCCATGTGCATTTTTTCCAAGAATCAAGCGATCCGATAAAACCACCGACGATGTTTTTGCTCAGTCCCGTGGCGAATCCTCAGGGGCACGTGATCGCAATTTTTGCACGCCGCTTTGATCCGAAAGCGGGCTTCTCTAGTGTGTTCCGCGCCGCGCGTATTGGCCAAACAGGTGAAGTCTATGCCATTAACTCGGCAGGCGAATTTATCACCCGCAGCCGTTTTGAAACTGAAATGATCGAGAATGGCCAACTGAAGGGTAGCCTGACTTCCATTCTCGCACTGGAGATCACGCCAGCGGCACGTGCCAACCTGTTAAATGCAGTGATGCAGCCAGACCAGATTGGTCATAAGAGGGTGCAGGGTTACCTCAACTATCGCAATGACCAGGTGATTGGCGAATGGCACTGGTTAGAAGATTTCGGCATCGCCACCGTGGCAGAAGTGCGCACCGATGAAGTATTGAAAAACTACCGCAATATCGCCAACCTGATGATGGCGACGTTGGTAGTAGCGCTGATCACCATTCTCTCTATCGCCGGTTTCATGCTGTATGTCGGCCAGCGCGCCCACGAAGTCAATACTCGCTCTCGCAGTCAATTGGAGCAACTGGTCAGCGAGCGCACCGAGGAGCTGCAGGTGAAGCAGGCGCTTTTAGCGCAATCGGAACAAGATACCCGCACCCTGCTCGATTCAGCGCCCACCGCCATGCTTACACTGACCACGGATGGCACCGTGGTTCAGGCCAACCAGGAAGCCATCACACTGCTGCAGCGCTCAGAGCAAACCATCTGTAATGGCAGTTTTGTTGAACTGTTTTTACCATCGCAACAGCATGAGGTGACAGAAGCGCTGGGAGGTTATTTCGCCGACTCAAAAACACAAGAGTTACTCCCTGATACAACACTGCAGTGTCCATTACCCAATGGCCAAACCATTTTCGTCGAAGTATCACTGACCCCTATCCAACTGTCCGATGAGATCCTGACCGTTATCGCCATTCGTAATGTCACAGCCGCCCATGAAGCCGCGCAGGCATTAAAAGATGCCAGTCAGGCCAAATCGGATTTCCTTGCCAATATGAGCCACGAGATCCGTACACCAATGAACGCCATCATAGGTATGTCGAGCCTGGCCTTGGATACCGATTTAGGCAGGAAAGCACGTAATTATGTCAGCAAGGCAAATAAAGCCGCCGTTTCTCTGCTCGGCATCATTAACGACATTCTCGACTTCTCAAAAATTGAAGCCGGCAAACTAGAGATGGAAAGCGTTCCCTTCCGACTCGATGACACCATGGAAGGGCTGGGCACTTTGCTCTCTGTACAAGCCGAAGATAAGTCGCTTGAACTGCTCTTTGACGTTGACCGACGCCTGCCCAAGCTGCTGCTAGGTGATCCATTACGTTTACACCAAATTTTACTCAACCTGGGTTCAAATGCCGTCAAATTCACCGACGAAGGTGAAGTTGTGATCAGCGTGAAAGAGTTAGAGCGCCATGGCGAACGGCTTAAGCTGGAGTTCTCTGTACGCGATACCGGCATAGGTATGACGTCTGAACAGCAGGCGCGGCTGTTCCAATCATTCTCACAAGCCGATACCTCGACCACGCGCAAATATGGTGGCACCGGCCTTGGCCTGACGATATCGAAGCGCCTGGTTGAACTGATGGGTGGCGAGATTTGGCTGACCAGCGAACAGGGTAAAGGCAGTAACTTTATCTTTAGCGGTTGGTTTGAGTTAGACCCCAATCACAACGAAAGCGAAGACAGCCCACTGCGCCTCGACGGGCTGAGAGTCTTGTTGGTAGACGACAATCCATCAGCGTTAGAGGTACTGGGCAACATCATGTCCTCGTTTGGTTGTGAGGTAATGAGCACCAGTTCCGGTGAAAAAGCGATCACCTTAATGAAGGAAGATAACCGCGTCTTCGACTTGGCGATTGTGGATTGGAAGATGCCTGATATGGATGGCATCGACACCTGTTTAGAACTGAAAAAGCTATCATCAGGCAATCTTCGCGGTTTCATTATGGTCTCGGCAACAGCCAAAGATCAGGTACAAAAAGACGCGGCTTCGCGGGGGATCGATAGCTTCCTCAAAAAACCGCTCACCGCCTCCTCAGTGTTTGACGCCATGATGTCAATCCTCGGTCAAGAGTACCAACTCACCCAACGGGCTGCGGCACGCGCCACAGAAGACCGTTCAAGTCGAGATAAGCTTGCTGGCGCACACCTGCTACTGGTCGAAGATAATGAGCTCAATCAGGAGTTAGCGATAGATCTGCTCAAGGACGCAGGTATTAGTGTCGAGCTGGCAGAAAATGGCGAGATAGCGGTCGAAATGGCACGAGAAAAAACCTTCGACGGTATTCTCATGGATATTCAGATGCCGATCATGGATGGCTACACAGCGACAGCGAAGATCCGCGAGTTCAATAACAATATCAGCATCATCGCCATGACCGCCAATGCCATGAGTGGCGACCGTGAAAAAGTACTGGCCGCAGGCATGAATGACTATATCTCCAAGCCGATCCAGGTGAATGAGATGTTTGCCACCATCGCCAAATGGATCACCCCAGCCCACACCGCGCTAGCCGCTATGCCCATGCCAAGCGGCCCGTCAGTGGTTGATGATGTCATGGAGCAAGCGTTTAAGTTCATCGATGCCAAGGCAGGCCTTCAAACATGCAATGGCAACCCAGCCCTGTACGCCAAGCTGTTACGTCGTTTTATTGATGGCCAATCTGATTTTCATGAGCGCTTCAGCGAGTTCTGGGGCGAGCTGGAATGGCTTGATGCCACCCGTATTGCCCATACCCTGAAAGGAAACGCGGGTAACATCGGCGCCAAGGCGTTGCAAGCCGTGGCTGGCGAACTGGAGCTGGCCACCTCTAATCAGGCCGAACATGAGGTTATCGCCACCTTACTGCATAAAACTCAAAACGAACTCAACGGTGTGCTCGAAGACCTGCGCGTGCTGTTCGATCAAGATGAGTCAGCCGACGCCGACGGTGAGTTTGCCTCGCCCGAACTTATCCGTGAGCGTTTTGAACAGCTGGAACAATATATCAGCAACTATGACAGTGAAGCCCTTGAGGTGGTCGAGGAGTTAGCCGAGCATCAGTTCAGCCCGGCGATCCAAGACAAACTGAAGCAACTGGCGCGACATATCCAAGAGTATGACTTTGAAAGTGGTCAAGACAGTTTAGAAGCCTTACGGCTGGTGTTACCGGTAAGCTAAACAGCATAAATCACATAACGGAGAGCGATATGACTCTTCGTTATGTGATTTTGGTTTGCCGCTTTACAACCAATCCAGTGACCGCACCAAGCAGATGATTTACTCTAACCATAACGCGCAACGGGGCTGCCCCTCCCCCAATGACAGGAAGCACGCAGTTGTGACTCAGGCCTACAGTAAAACCCAAACCAGCTTCTATCGTCGCTTATATCTGGCCCATTTGATTGATGCAGGTGTCAACACAGTACCAGCGATTATTGAAGCAACAGATATGCCGCGACGTACAGCGCAAGATACCCTGAATGCCTTGAGCGAACTCGGTGTAGAGATTGAGTTTGTCGGTGCCAATAAGAATGGCCACTACAAAGTAGTGAGCTGGGGGCCGATCAATCCGCAGTGGGTTAAAAGCCACCAGAGCGAAGTTAAAAAGGTACTGGGTTACCTGTGAATATCCAGACAACACTGCAAGGTGGCCCTCTGTCACCGCAAAGACCCGCACTATATCGGTGAACCAGCTCCCAGTTTGAAAATAAATAAAAACTAATATTGAGCAAAGGCAAGTAAGCTAGCCAGCCAACGAAGTTAACAATAAATTAACATTGAAAACACTGACGCAAAAATCCTATGCTCAACTTATCGAAGGTGCCGAAGCGCTGCTAACCGATGCAAACGGCGATGCCTTAGTGCTTAAGCTGGTAGATGATGTCATCGTCAAAAAGATTGAATGGCAGAAAAAATTGCGCGCCAAGCTCTACCCACGCGTGAAGCGTTTTGCGGTCAAAAGTCGCCGTTTACGTGCCATGGGTTTTAACTCCGCAAAAGTAGTCGACCTGTTCGACTGTCCAGAGATGAAATGCGGGGTGGTGCTATATGAGATGGTGCCCGGTGAGGAACTGATCCAAAAGCTGGAACGTTCGGACATCGAGACAAAAAGACGCATACTGAAGAAGGTCGCTGGCTATTACGGCGAACTGAACAATAACGGCGTCTATTGCAGTCCCACCCACTTCCGCAACGTCATGATTGATGAGCAACTCAATCTCGGCTTAATTGATGTCCACAACATCGATTTTCGTCCATGGCGCTTAGGGATGGATGCTCGGGCGAGAAACTTTCGCCGAGTATTCAAATACGCAAAGCACTCAGCGCAGGTAATTGAGTGCGGTGCAGAACAGTTTTTTGTAGAGTATATGAATTACTGCCGACTCAGTGATCGGCAACGCAACAACTTTTTACAACGGCTACGTAAAAACGTGCCGATCTTTTTTAGTGGCGAGCAATTTGTCAGCTAATCATTGTTAAAGGAATTATTGTGACAACGGAATGGAAACCTAAGCGCTGGATAGCGCTGTTACTTGCAATCTTCGTTCAGCCCTTTGGCTTTTTATATATCAACCGAGCAAATCTGTTTTGGCTCTACTTGCTACTGTTATTCACTGGCGCGATGGCAGACATCGCCCTTCAGCGCCATGTATCTGCGAATGCCTGGTACCAGTACTTCTCATTTTCCCTATTGGTGATGATCGTCGGGCCCATTCACACCTATTTTGCTGCCACTGCTAACCATCAGCCGCTTCGCCGTTGGTACAGCCATTGGTGGGGGCTGCTACTCAGCTGTTTCAGCTTAGTGGCTATCCTAGGCGGCCTGAGGATCCTGTTCATTGAACCGTTTCAGATCCCGTCCGCGTCGATGAGCCCCACACTGACACCAGGGCAACATGTGATCGTCAACAAGATAGGATTTAATAACCTTAGATTTGCTGATCGTACATTCCATCAAGCGGCACCACGTAACCCACCCAAGCGCGGTGATCTAGTGGTATTTCAATATCCGCTAGCGCCTGAAATTGCTTATGTCGACCGCGTTGTCGGGTTACCGGGTGATCGTATTCTCTATCGCGACAAGAAGGTCTTCTTGCAGCCTGCCTGCAACAAGCCCCTTCAGCCTTGCACTGCACTAAACGCACTTGAACCAAGAAATAGCGAAGCCTCCCAAGTAATTAATGGCCAACACGGCGCCGTTGTCGTCGCAAACGAACAGCTTGGCGATACTCAGTATCAAATCTGGCTCACGCCAAATCGCCAAGAGCCATCGGCACACTATTATCGTCAACCCAATCAGGATATTGGTGAATGGACCGTACCGGCGGGCCACTATTTCGTCATGGGTGATAATCGCGACAACAGCGTCGATAGCCGATTTTGGGGCTTTGTACCGGCAGAAAACCTCATTGGTAACGTTGCTTTCGCTTGGTAAGGCCAAAGCAAACCGAAATTAAGGCACCACAAACAATGAAAAAAATACTCTTCCTACTCATCGTCGCGGGTGTCATCGCGAAGTGGGATAGTGTCAGTACCCTGCTTAATATTGGCGAAAGCCGCGGCGAATACGCCTTAGGCCACTATCAGAGTGAACGCTGGTTCTATGGTCATCAAGGCTATCAAGAAGCACGCCGTCTAAGCCAAGAGCAGAAAGTGCCTATGTTCATCTATATCTACGCGGACTGGTGCAAATACTGCAAGCAGTTTGATGCCTCGTTACTCAAAGATCCCGCGGTACAGAAACACCTATCTCAGTTCGTCAAAGTACGCATCAACCCAGAATATAATGATGAGAACAACGCCATTGGCAAGCGTCTGCGAGTCAATGGCTACCCTTCAATTTTTGCCGATTTTGGTAATCATGAGCCCGAAGACTTGAAGGGGCCATTCACCAAAAAATCCGGTCAATGGGCAATGATGGATCCAGACACCTTTATTGACCTACTTTAATGTCGCATCTTCACGTTCCCGCTTCTGAACCGAAAGCGGAACTGTCTATTGCGTAAATCGACCTGTATTTTAGTGCCGTTCCGATGTTGTGTCAGGAACGTGATAATACGCATGAGCCGGCTTGGTAAGTGAAGCAAAAGCAGGACAGTGCCAAGATCGCTTTAACGTATGTTCCGCGAGCTCTTTATAAAGGAAATATTTTTCATCCGGCGATGCCGATGCAATGAGCTGAAACGCAATACGACCCGGCAACCGTTCCGACAGAGTTTCCTCTATGTCTCGTTGCACTGCTGACATCAGCATGCTTGGATTGGTACTGCGGGAGTGCTTAGTAACGATATGGCAAACAAGGGTAAAAGAATCTTCTTCATCGAAGCGATCACACCCCTGTACACCCATCAAAAGCAAACTAAAAACCAGTGAAGATAAAGCCCTTTTCTTCCATTGTTCAGTGACGTGAAACATTGAACCTCACTATAAAAACATCCATGTATAGTGATCCAACCTAGCCAGCCGAAAGCTCAATAGCAACCTGTTTTAACGCCATAGCCAAGCGGTCACTGCAATTCTTTGATCTTAACCGCCAGCCAGACGTCCATCAGACTATTCGATGCCTTGCTCACCCGCTTGCAGGTAAGTGACCACCAGTCTGTCCATCAGCCCTGCCAGCGCGTTCGGTTGTGGCCCCAGCGTTTCCAGATTATCCGCATTGGTTAAGATCGCCACCGCAACCCCAAGCTCAGGCAAATAAGCAGCCACACTCCGATATCCTGGTAGTCTTCCGCCATGGCCGATAATGCGCGAAGTGTACTCCCCATGGAGGAACTCCCCCATCACCACACCTAAGCCATAATTCGTCCCATCAAACGTGGTTTGCAACTCACTCACCATCGCATCTGACAACAAGCCGTTCTCAATCACAGCGCGAACAAACTGCGCAGTTTCCGTTGCAGTTGAGACCATGGCACCGGCTCCCCATGCCTGCGCCGCATAGATCGCCAACGCCTGTTGTCCGGCATTATCAAGCGCGTCCGAACCATCACCCGGTAACCCTAACCGGTCCATATCCAGCCAAGCATCAGCCAGCGCTTTAGGCATCTCGCTCCCCTCAACCTGCCAGGTTTGGGTCAATGCCAACGGCACCCATAGCTGCTGTTGCATCAGTGTCGCCAACGGCATCTCATAAATACGTTCAAGTATTATCCCCAGCAGCAAATAGTTACTGTTGGCGTAATGCCATTGCTGGCCCGGCAGCGAAACCGGTGAGCTTATCGTTGCCAACAACTGCTCGGGGGACCACTGGAATTGGTGTTGTTGTTGCGGAGATACCCCCGCCAGCAACAGCCCCGCTACCTGATCATCTAACTCACCTAAGCCGCTGCTGTGTTGCAATAGCTGCCGTATAGATATCGCGCCGCTCACCTGTCCGTGGCTCAAAGCTTCAATGTCCGGCAACCAGTCTATCAAGGCACCATCTAAGCGCAGCAGACCACTATCTACCGCCATTAGCACCAAGGCCGACAGGTAGATTTTACTGACGCTACCGATGGCAAATTGGCTATCAGCCGTCACCGCTTGCCCCGTGCGGTACTCGCCATAATGCAAGCGATAGTTATCATCATCGGTAACAATCGCCACCGCCATCCCCGGTACCGCGAACGCCTCAGCAAAACTATCCAGTTGCTGCTGTAACTGTTCGGGCACACTGCCACTTGGCTGCACGGTAGGTTGCGCTGGTTTATGTGTCACCGTCGTTTTACTGGAGTGACCACACCCCGATAAGCCAATGGAAAAGGTGAAAAAAAATGCAGATAGAAGTGCACGAAAGGCCATCTGAAGTTCCCTTGTATTGTTGCAGTTTCAAAAGTGATAACCACAGTTTGCAAGGACACAACAGATTGGACGACAGCGCCGATAAACAGCGACGTATCAGGGTGCGAGTTTATCCACTCACACCCTGTTCAAGGCGAAATTGCGACGGCGTCATGCCGGTTAACTTTTTGAAAAAGCTATTGAAAGATGACTTAGAGTTGAAACCAGACTGATAAGCGATATCAAGTACCGTCAGTGCTGAACTCTCAGGCTGAATAAGCAATGATTTCGCCTGCTCTACCCGAAAACGATTAATAAATTGATGAAAGTTCTCGTCAAACCCAGCATTAATCACCTGAGAAGTTTGATGCGTTGACCACTGCATCATATCGGCCAGCCGCCCTAAGGTAATGTTCGCGCTCAGGTAAGGACGTTGCTCCTCAATGAGTAGCAACAGCTTGGCTTTGGCTTGCTGCTGTTCCAAATCACTTAACGCATGACGCTGATACTTGGGAGGCTGTTCAAGAGCGTGTAGCTGCGCAGTATCCTGTACATCAAAAAATGTCGTTGGGCTCCATACCAGCCAGATACTCGACGCGATGATCACCAGTGCCATGCCGATATCCAGCAAGGGGGACCAGTCAAACGCCAGCGCCTGATTAAATTGATTAAACACGGTGGCAAACAGCGTCATTAGAAACACCAACGCCGTTGCAACTAACAAACCAACTAACCAATGGAAGCGCGCCAGCATCGGCCCGGCATCATAGCCCTCCAAACAGCGCTGATAGCGATACAGCATCCACGCCAACGCCAGCAAATAGCCAACATAGATAGGGTTAATCAACTGAAACCAGAAGTTAACCTGACTACCGATGGCATAGCTGGGGCGATCCCACGCCATAATGCGCTGAAAATCATCTAAGCCCCACAGCAACCACTGAATATGGAGCAAGGCGAGTAGCGCAGGAATAAAATGCAGCAGTAAACGCAGAGACCAAACAGAGTCACCATGCAACATACAGCGGAAGTACAGATACAACAGCGGCGGGATCAACAGCGTTAATGGCAGATTCAGATAAACCAGCCAGGGGTAATCAACATGACGGTCTAGCGGGTAGCCACTGTGAACCCAAAGATAGGCTGATGCGGTTAGCAGCAAACTACTGCTGATAATCGCAACCGGGGCACCACGCTGCTTGCCCAGCACCACCAGCGCAATAATTATCCCCTGCAAAATACCCAACTGGGTGATCAACAGCCCCATCGCCCTTACACCCGCCATGCCATCATCAATGGTTCGAATAGTGTCAGTCTAAACAGCGGCGCATGACAGCTCCATGGACTGGATCATATCTTTGGGCTCACCCCAACTGCGCCTTGATCTTATCTGCCACCCGAAACGCATTGGCGTAGATGGTAAAGGTGGGGGTCACGCTGCCGCCGTTGGGCATAAAGCTGCCGTCGGTGACAAACAGGTTATCGGCGCCATGCACGCGGCAGTCGGCATCCAGTACCGATGTTTTAGCATCGGTGCCGAAGCGACACCCGCCAGCAACTAGGTTCGAGGTGGGTGAAGAAAACGCATTACCCCAGGCGTGTTGTGCGCCCATCGCTTTCATCACGGCCACACCTTTATCCACCAGGTACTGCGCGACTTTTAGATCGTGGGGATGAAAGCCAGCCCGCACTTTGGCGACAGGCGAGCCCCAGCGGTCCTTCTCCGTTGGATCCAGCGACACATAACACTCGTCATTAGTCAGCCAGTCGCAGAACACTTCAAACTTAAAATCTTTCTCGCCGCTAAAGTGCGATTTCAGCCGCCGCTTTAACGCGCTGCCCCACAACAGATTGCCATCCTGCCACTTCAGGCTGTTGGCATCTGCCGTTGGACTGGGAGGATCAAACACGAAATCCAACGTGCCGCCTTTAACACGCTGCGAAAAAGCCTGTTTATCGTCGATCACGTACCAATCTTGTAGTGCACGATTAAAGAACGGCCCGCGCATATGAAACTGCGCCGCTTCCAGTTCACTGAATTTATCGTATTCAAACACGCCATGGCCGGTACCACCGGCGCAGCAGTGCAGATTCTTGCCCACTTGGTCATGGTTATTACCTAACCCCTGAGGGTGTTTCGGCCCCGGTGAGCTCAGCAATAACCGCGCGCTTTCAATGGCATAACAAGCCACCACAAACACTTTCGCCTGTACCCGTACCGACGTCCCTGCTTTATCAAAGTAATCAGCTGAAGTGACCTGACCCCGGTTATCGCTATTTAAGCGATACACCTTGGCCTGAGGGATCACCTGACAGTGGCCTTTCGCCACCACCTGATCTAGCAGCGCCGCCCGCGAGCTGGCCTTGGCCCCGGAGTGGCAACCGTAGCTACCGCAATAACCAGAGTATTCACAACTACTGCGGCCATTAAATGGCAACGACAAAATACCCCGCGCCATCGGCAATGGGTGGTATCCCAGAGACTGACACGCCTTATCAAAACGATTGGCAATAGGGTGTTCTGCGGTCGGAGGAAACGGATAATCAGGGGTTGAACGTGGCTCTAAGTGGGGATGCTTCACCACCTTGCCGGACACGCCCACCAGTTGTTCTACTTTGGCATAATAGGGCTCAAGTTCATCGTAACTTATCGGCCAATCGACGGTGTTCGCCCCTTTTATCCCGCCAAATTCTGATTTTAACCGAAAATCGATCGGCTTCAGGCGATGAAAATAGCCACTCATAAAGTTGCTGGCGCCGCCAACAATGTTGCCCCCCCAAAACTGCGCAGTGGTTTGCCGCGACCACTCACCATCGTCGGGCTCTTCCAGTACATGACGTTCCGCATTTAACTGCGAACGAAACGCATCATGGCGGGTAAGCTGCTCATCTTTGAAGAAGTCGTTCTCTTTAAACCAACCGCCCTTCTCCAGCACGCCAACCGAATAGCCGGCTTCAGCTAACGTATGTGCCACTGGGCCAGCACCGGCGCCACTGCCAACAATGCAGATATCGAACGCCAGACCTTGTCCCTGCTTGATCTTATCTTCCATGACTAAGACTCCTGCATATAACGGTGATAGGTATGATCTTTATCCGGGCGGGGATAGCCGGGTTGGTGCTGTAACCACTGCCAGCCAACCCCATTAGGGTTACCGCCATACACAGGATCTAAGGTCAGCGCCTCCATCACGTAGTAGAGCAGCAGTGACAGCCAGTTTTCACCGGCCTGACTTTGGCTTACCTGACGTAATAGCGTGTCTTGTTGCTCACGGTTAAGCGCGCTGAACGACTGGCCATGGCTGGATTTAGCAAGATCTTCCAGCCAGCCGACGCCCTGTTTCACAAACGCTTTATCGCCCTCTTCTGCATTGGGGGGATCGTCCAGTGCCCACTGCAGATAATCGAGGGCATGAAGATCCCACGCCGACGGGCCATCGCCATCATCGGGGAATAGCTGCATCTGCACAGCATCCAACACCGCCAGTTCTTGTTTACTCAGATTATCGCTGTCCGCAGGGGCTGCGCTTTCTGCATCCGCGGCCAACACCCGCCCCGGCTTACTGGCCAGTAGCCCGGCCAGCAACAGTGCCGCGCCACTACGCTGCAAAAACGCACGCCGACTAACACCGCTGTTAAAGATAAATGCCTGCGACTTAGCGGCGCGTGGCGAACCCTGCAGCGATTTAAACTTGCCTGCCGTTTGCCGATCAGGTTTTAGCATGCTGCGTCTCCCTCACACTGCCCGGCCAACTGGGTGTCGCTCGGTTCAGATAACTGATTCCAGGCCGCCAGATGAGATACCAGCTGCTTCGGCACACCATCCCGATGTTGGATCACCCCATTGATGTCGACAATAAACTCTGTGGGGGTACCCCATACGCCATATTGGTCGGTCACCTGCGCCCCATGATCGAAGGCCAATGGGTAATTGATGCCGTACTCAGCCTGAAACTCCGCCATCAAAGCAATGGAGTCATCCCAACCGGTATTAATCGCGAATATCTCCAGCTGCTGAGCAAACTGTTGCTGGCGCTTAATCAAGGTAGGCACTTTATGAATACAGTGGCCACACCAGGTATTCCAAAACACCAGATACACCGCCTTTTTGCCCTTGTAATCACTGAGGCGAAACGCTCTGCCATCGGCGTCCGTCAGGGTAAAGTCAGGGGCAATGTTGCCCTCTTCACTGCCAACCACTGGCGCGACGTTGAGTGGTGCACCCACCCCCGTATCGGCAGCCAACCCAGGCGAAATAAACGTCAGGCTCAGCAGTGTGCTGGTTAGAAAGGCGTTAATAAAAGACATCTCAAGCGCACCTATGATGATTAAAAAGATAGCCGTTGTTAGCAGGCAGACCGCCTAACCTCTGATTATCGTTCACACTGGCGCTAACAAACTCTGGTCAAGCGCCCATCTGTTGATCTTAGTCAGTTTTCACCCGCGGCCACCACGCGATAACTAAGCAACACGGAACTCAACTGCTGCTTTTTTGTCCAACGCCAGTATGAACGGATTAAAGAGGTACCGTTATGTTGATGTTACTACTGACCGTGATGGCATTATTTTTACACATCTATTTTTGGCTTTTCTGTCGCTTAGACAAAGGCATAGAAACAAACTACAACCAAAGCGGCGAGCTGGAGATCGTGCGATTTAAAGACCCAGAGCATGGGCCGAGAATGGTTTAGGTTAATAGCCCCAGTTTAATGCTGAGTGCAGCTATCTCTAGCGGTATATCAACTTAAAGGTGTTATACCGCTGGCCAGTAACCAAGCAGTTTACCCACTAAAAATATAATTAGACCTACCTCGGCGACAAAAAACGTGCCGCTTATTAAGATATCACCCACCACCAGCCACGAATTCATTTTGCGGTATTCTACGGCCACTTCACGCCTGTAGCTTGCTGAGAATATCAGCCCCCAGATCCGAACCAACCAATGTGGTCCACTCGCTATCTCAGATAAGAGATCAAAGAACACTCCACTCCTCCAACAAACACCATTCTCAATATGAAACTCTGCTGTGACATAGATATCCACCCAACTTCAACCAGCATAACCGATTGACTAAAAAGGCATAAATTATTGGCGACAATAAAATCACACACCAGATTAAATAACACACCCGGCACCTACCCCAAAAGTAACTTTTGAAATACCACTTTAGAGATAATCGCTAGTGCAAGTTGATCTGACCCCGCGTCAGATTTGATCTCATTTCGTTAACATCCGCTCGTTTTTTATTCCGATGGTCAGTATTAGGAAGTGGTATGAGCAAAACACGTTTAGTGGTGATTGGTAACGGTATGGTGGGTCACCGCTTTATCGAAGAGCTGGTGGAACGTGCCCCAGCTAAACAGTTTGAGATCACCGTGTTTTGTGAAGAGCCAAGAGTCGCTTACGACCGTGTGCATCTCTCCGCCTATTTTGGCCACCATACAGCGGAAGAGTTGTCACTGGTTAAGCCCAATTACTACGAAAAGCACGGTATCAAGGTGCTGATTGGCGAGCGTGCCATCAATATCAATCGAGCTGACAAAATTGTTTACTCCAGCGCTGGGTATGAAGTCAGCTACGACAAACTCGTTATGGCAACCGGCTCTTATCCCTGGGTGCCGCCAATTAAAGGCGCTGAGCAGAAAGATTGCTTTGTGTACCGCACCATCGAAGATCTGAAAGCGATTAAAGCCGCATCCAAAAACAGCAAGTCTGGTGTTGTTGTCGGTGGCGGCCTGCTAGGGCTGGAAGCGGCAGGCGCACTGCAGGCGCTAGGCATGGAAACCCATGTCATCGAGTTCGCTCCGGTACTGATGGCAGAGCAGCTCGACCAACAAGGTGGCGAACAACTACGCCGCAAAATCGAGCAGCTGGGTGTGCAGGTACACACAGGTAAAAACACGCAAGCGATCATCTATCACGGCGATAACGCGGCAGGGGAACAAGCCCGCAACACTATGCAATTCGCCGATGGCAGTCAGTTAGAGGTCGACTTTATTGTGTTCTCTACCGGTATTCGTCCCCAAGACAAGCTGGCTCGCCAGACCGATCTTGCGATCGCCGAACGCGGTGGTATCTGCATTGATAATCACTGCCTCACCTCAGACAAAGATATCTACGCCATTGGCGAGTGCGCATCCTGGAACGGCCGTTTCTTTGGCTTAGTTGCGCCGGGTTACAAGATGGCGCAGATCACCGCAGATCATCTGCTCGGCGGTGACAGCCAGTTTGCAGGTGCAGACATGAGCGCCAAACTGAAACTGCTGGGCGTGAATGTCGGTAGTATTGGCGATGCCAACGGCCGCACAGCGGGGTGTAAAAGCTATGTTTACCTCGACGAGCAAGAAGAGGTCTACAAACGCCTGATCACCTCCAACGATGGCAGCAAACTGCTTGGTGTCGTATTGGTGGGTGATACTTCAGATTATGGCAATCTGTTGCAGTTGATGCTGAACGAGATCGACCTGCCGAAGCACCCAGACACATTGATCCTGCCCGCTCATGCCGGTGCGGAAAAGCCCGCCATGGGTGCCGATGCGCTGCCCGATTCAGCCGTGCTCTGTTCCTGTTTCGACGTCACAAAGGGCAAGATCGCCCAAGCGGTAGCCGACGGTCACACCAGCATGGCCGAATTGAAAGCGGCCACCAATGCCGGCACCGGTTGCGGCGGCTGTGTCCCTATGATCACCCAGGTACTGAATGCCGAGCTGGCCAACGCCGGTATCGAAGTGAAAAACCACCTATGTGAACATTTTGAATACTCACGCCAAGAGCTGTTTCACCTGATCCGCGTCGACAAGATCAGCAGCTTCGAGCAACTAATCAGCAAATATGGTCAGGGTTATGGCTGTGAAGTCTGTAAGCCGACCGTGGGCTCTATGCTCGCCTCTTGCTGGAACGAGCACATCCTTAATCCAAACCTCGTCGGCTTGCATGACACCAACGACAACTTCCTTGGCAATATGCAGAAAGATGGCACCTATTCGGTGATCCCGCGGATGGCCGGTGGGGAAGTCACCCCGCAAGCACTGGCGGCACTGGCAGCCGTTGCTGAAGAGTACAAGCTGTACACCAAGATCACCGGCGCCCAGCGTATCGGCCTGTTTGGCGCACAAAAGGATGATCTACCCGCCATCTGGGGCAAGCTGATCGCCGCAGGATATGAAACCGGGCAAGCGTATGCGAAAGCACTACGGATGGCGAAAACCTGTGTTGGTAGCACCTGGTGCCGCTTCGGTGTGCAAGACAGTGTTGGCCTTGGCTCTCAAATTGAACATCGCTATAAGGGCATTCGTACACCACACAAAATGAAGTTTGGTGTCTCCGGCTGTACCCGCGAATGCGCGGAGGCACAGGGTAAAGATCTCGGCATTATCGCTACCGATGCCGGCTGGAACATCTATGTATGTGGTAATGGCGGCATGCAGCCCCGCCACGGCGATCTGCTGGCCAGCGATCTCGACCAAGCTACCCTGCTGAAGTACATAGACCGTTTTATGATGTTCTATATCCGCACCGCCGACAAACTGCAGCGCACCTCGGTATGGCTGGATAACATGGAGGGCGGCGTCGACTATCTGCGTGACGTCATCGTCAACAACAAATTAGGCATTAACGACCAGTTAGAACAAGACATTTGCACGCTGATTAATAGCTATCAGTGCGAGTGGCAAGCCACACTGGATCAACCAGAGCAGCTAGAACGTTTTGCGCACTTCATCAATAGCGACCAGCGTGATGACAACGTGCAGTTTGTGCCTGAACGAGAGCAGCATCGCCCAGCATCCATTCAAGAAAAATCCCCCGTATTTAACATCTCACTGGAGGAAACGGTATGAGCCAGTGGACCGACGTTTGTCAGTTAACACAAATCACCCCAGGCACAGGTGTATGTGCACTAGTAGGCGGCCAACAAGTTGCGATATTTCGCCCCCACACCGATGAGCAGCTATTCGCTATCAGCAACATGGACCCATTTGCTCAGGCCAATGTGCTGTCGCGGGGAATTATTTGCCAGCACGACCAGCAACTGTGGGTAGCCAGCCCGCTTAAAAAGCAAAGATTTAACCTTGCCGATGGCCGTTGCTTGGACAACCCAACCGTCACGGTGGCCAGCTATCCGGTGCAGGTTCGCAGCGGTGTGGTCTCGGTACAGGCATAACGAATTCAATTTAACTTAGAAAATTAGGGAACAATATGGCTTACGTAAAACCGGCAGAACTTGCCCAACAGATGATAGATGCGGGTGAAAGCAAAGTATTTATGTCGACCCGCGACACTCTTATTCGCGGCATCATGGCTGGTGCCATCCTGGCCATTGCGGTAGCACTGGCGGTCACCACAGCGGTACAAACTGGCGTACCCATTATTGGTGCCTTGGTCTTCCCCGTTGGCTTCTGCATTCTCAACCTGATGGGCTTCGACCTGTTAACCGGTGTGTTTGCCTTGGCCCCATTAGCGTTGCTCGAGAAACGCCCCGGCGTGACTAAAGCGGGCGTATTCAGGAACTGGTGTTTAGTCGCCTTAGGCAACTTGATCGGCGCGCTTGCCGTGGCTTTCTTAGTCGCGCTCACTTTTACCATGACTTTTACCGTTGAGCCTGGTGCCGTCGGCCAAGCCTTTATCAAAGCGTCCACCGCCCGCTCGTTAGGCTTCGCCGAACATGGCTTAGCCGGTTGGGTCACCGTCTTTGTCAAAGGCATTCTGTGTAACTGGATGGTCTGTCTGGGTGTCGTCGGTGCCATGGTATCGCGCTCAGTCGGCGGCAAGGTGATAGCCATGTGGCTGCCTATCTTTATCTTCTTCGGCCTGGTGTTCGAGCACGCCGTGGTGAACATGTACCTGTTCCCACTGGGCATGATGTTGGGCGCTGAATTCACCATCGCGGACTGGCTGATCTGGAATCAGATCCCGGTAACGCTGGGTAATTTAGTGGGTGGCTTACTGGTCACCGGTATGAGCATCTATATCACCCACGGAAAAACCCTGCCAGCGCGTAATGCAGAAGCGGTGTAACTCGATATAACCGTCTATTTTTAAAAACCAAAACAGAAAAGGGCAAGCGGAATCGCTTGCCCTTTTTGTTGGAGACTCTCAGCAAGAAATAGCAATCAAGCCAACGTTAGTAGCTCAAAACGGGCAGCCTAAAAAGTTTTTCACCCTCAACTAAAGTCTCGCCCCCATTCGTAATGTTGACTTTCGGTACTGATGAAACAGCCTGACGAGAAAGGTTAGCAGATCCACCTATCAGTGCATCGCTCACAAAAAAATCATCAACAAAAATGACATTCACGAAAGGGCTAGCGCTATGCTTCGGTATACTGACTTCCCATCTTTCACCGGCCAAAAGTACTTCTCTAGCTAAAGACTCGAAGTCGTCTTCATAACCTTCAAAATCATACAAAGTGATGTTCCCACTAACGGAAGTGATATTTTCAGCATGAGCTTCGATGTCTGCGGGTAGCTCTAACAACGTTATAGATTCGTTTTCCGCCGGACTGCTCATACTCCAATCCATACCAGCAGCAACAGGACCTTCCATGTTAAAGTTGAGCGACACATTTCTCCAATCAGGTTCATTGGTCAGAGTACTTGAGTAATAGATCCGGTCATCATCAACCGAAGTAATCACCACATCATCATTGTTAACCATGTGTCGACTACACTCTTCCGATCCCATGATTTCAGAAAAAGAAAGTCTATAGGGTATAACGTACGCATTAGGGTTGGCAGAACCCAAACCTTCCAAACCACAATACTGATAATAATGACTCTCGCTCTCTATCGAATCAGGTAGATAGATAGAGTCCAAGTAAGAGGCATTATTGAAGTAAGCAACTTCATCGTTCTTTATTAACTGAAAGTAAGAATGTGCACCATCAACAAGAAGTGGTTCTGAAGCTATTTCTGAAAGATGAATGCTAACACTAGGTTCTTCATTTCCGTCAAGAATAATGGTGGCGTCACCGTAAGCATAACCTTCTCTACCTGACAGAGGCGACTGAAGCGTCACATACAATTCCGAAGTCCCAGCAGGAGCGCACAGTTCGACATCAGCTTTCCAGCCATTCTCTCCCCGCTGAACAGGCTCAAAATCACGAATAAAAACAAACTGACTACCAATAACACCCTCAGTTTCAATAGGTTCATCAGCAGTAACAGTAAGATCGACTGATTGGTAATCGCCACCAACCCCAGAAATTGATGAAAAGTTTACGACTTGGTTATCCATGGCTGGATAATCTTCAAATGACTGAACGGCCATCCGAGATGTTGATAATGCAGAAAGCTTCTCACTAATCACAGAATATGTGACCGTGTTCCTGTCTGTTTCCACAACCATTCTGCCATTCGCATCAGCATCAATCACCTGCATCACACTGCCATCGGTATCATGCAAAACTAATTGGCTATTCGGGTTGGGAGCGGGCTCTCCACATGAATAGCTATAAAGACTAGTGACCGTAAAGCTAGTTCCGCCTGGCCCACCAGACGATGAACCACCACAAGCTACAATAAAAAGGGACAACGACAGAGGGGCAATCTTCAAGAGTTTCATACAGCTACATCCTTGATGTTTATCTTAATTAATTCCATATATAACGCTAATATAACGTACAAAAACCTGAACTAAAAGATGAGATAATTAAATATAACCCATAACCTTAATGCTCATCCCCAGCATAGATCCACATTGACGCGGTGCTGCCAGCACGCTCAAAGCCCATGGTTTGATAGAAAGCGATGGCGTCACCGTCGGCGGTGAGCATCTGCTGGTGAAAATCTGCATATTTGCTTTGTAGCGCTGTCATGATCTGGCGGCCAATACCTTTGCCCTGAAACTCGGGATGCACCAGCATATGCGGGTAGTAGACCACCAGGTGACCATCAGAAATGGCGTTGGCTAAGCCGATTAAACGCCCATCCAGGCGGGCGGTTACTAAGCCGTGGGAGCCTCGCAGTGCGGCGAGGAGTTGTGACGGTTTGTCTGCCGCAGACCAGCCAACGGCGCGATATAGGGCGACCACTTCGTCGCTGGTAAGCTCATCCTGTGAACTGATAACCACTTCCATCTTAATCTCTTATATCAATGAGTTGCTGTGTCTCACTAGGTTCTAATAAATCGTGACTGGATTGCAAATAAAGATAAACGTTCCATCGATTACGTAAGTACCATCACTGACAACACAAGTTAACTGGATCGCCCATAACGCTCAGCCGCCATGCAGTGCCTGCACCGGATCTTGGCGCATCGCGCGCCACGCAGGCAGCAATCCGGCGAGTAGCCCCACCAGTGCCGATAGCAGCAGGGCGGCAAACAGAAATAGCGGCTGGATCACCAGCGGCAATCCGGGCACTGCCAAGGCCAGTAGACTTTGGGTCGCCACAACGATCAGTAAACCCGCAACCCCGCCGGCAAGTGCCAAGGTCACCGCTTCACCAAGAAACAGAATGAGTATCAGATATCGGTTGGCACCGAGCGCAGTTAACAAGCCCACCTCAGGAATTCGCTCCTGTTGGGCGATACTCATGATAGTAAAAATCCCCACTGCGCCCACCAAGAGAGAGATCCCACCCAATCCACCGATGGCGGCTTTGATGATGGTCAGCACCTTATCCAGACTGGCCAACATATCCTGTTGGCTATAGAGGGTAAAATCTTCACGCCCATGGCGACGATACAGGTGATTGAATATGCGACGATTAATCTGTTGATCGGTCAACTCCGGCCGGTACACCACATCGATCTCCATCAGGCTTTCACGATCGAATATCGCCAACGCCAGCGCGGCAGGAAGATAGATCACATCGTCCAGATCAAAGCCCAGAAACTGCCCTTTCGGTGCCATCACCCCGATGACACGAAAGCGGCGGTTATCCACCCGGACAAACTCGCCTAACGGATCTTTGAAAGGAAACAGTTCTGCAGCGAGCTTAGACCCCAACACGGCCAATGCCCGCGGTCGTTTACTGTCATCGTCTGGCAGAAACTGGCCGCGGGCGACACTGAAACGCCAGGCATCTGCAGCTTGATGGTTCACCCCCAGCAGATCGCTACTGCGGAGCAAGCCGCCCGCTTTTAGCTCCGCGGTACCTGAGATCACCGGCACCACCTGCTCCACGCCCGGCAAGCGTTGCAGGCTGTCGGCATCCTCCAAGGTCAGCGGACGCACCGTGCTGATAATGCCGCCGGAGATCCCTTGGGTGGTGACCTTACCCGGCGTTACTGCCACCAGATGGCTGCCAAACTGGGAAAAGTTATCCAGCAGATAGAGCCGGACCCCCTCGCCAATGCCGGTCAGCGTTGTGACCGCCGCGATCCCGATCGCAACCCCCAACGCAGACAATAGGTTTCGGCTGCGTCCAGCAGTCAACGAACGCCACAGCCAGCGCAACATATCTTGTGTTCTCATAGCGCACCACCGCGCAAGCTTTCTACCGGCGGTTTTTGTGCCGCACGGGACGCTGGCATCAGCGCAAACAGCAGCGCCACCAGCGGTGCACAACAGAATGCCGAAACCGCCGCCCATAACGGTACCGCCAGCGGAAACGCCGGATACCACCATGCCATAAGCGCTACTAGCAAGTAGCCGCAAACCATCCCCAATAGCGCCCCAGCCAGTGACAGCAGCGCCGCCTCAGTGAGGAAGATAGCCCGTACCGTGTGATTATCTGCGCCCAGCGCCTTTAACAGGCCGATCTCACTGGCCCGTTGGTGGGTGCTGATGAGCATGATGTTCATCATCATGATCCCGGCCACCACCAGGCTGATGGTGCCGATCCCTGCCACCGCCAGCGTCAATGTCAGCAGGATATCGCCAAAGGTACTGAGTAAGGCATCTGGACGCAGCACAGTAATATCTTCCACCCCTTGATGACGATCGGCCATCAGATGGATCACCCGCTGCTGTAACCTGACCAGCGACTGCCCGCCCGCCGACTGAATAAACAAACGAAACAGACCTGAGGTGTTAAACAGCGCCTGTGCCGACGCCACCGGGATCAGTACCGCCTCGTTCAGACGCAAGCCCATGTTGCTGCTGTTACTCTGAAAGACACCAATGACCCGAAAGCGGCGGTTATCGAGACGCAGCCATTGTCCCAGAGGCGACTGCTGCGGATACAGTTCGGCGGCCAGATCACTGCCGATAACACTGACCGACTGCGCCCGCTCTACAGCCCCTTTCGGCAGCCCTTGGCCAGCAATCAGATCGAGGTTGTGGGTAGTAAAAAATGCCTCGCTGGTACCCAGGGTAATGGCCTGACGATTACGGGCGCGATAACTGGCTTCTGTGGTGCCAACAATCAGCGGGGCCACGACAATATCGGCGATCTGCTGTTGCAAGTAGCGCATATCATCGAGGGTAATATCTCTGGCACTGGCACCAGTGATCGGCGGTAAACCACCGGTGGTCTCTTTTTTGCCCGGCAGCAGGATCAACAGGTCTTTCCCAAGAAAGGCAAACTCGTTATCCACGAAGTTCTTGGCGCCTTGCCCCAGCGCCGTCATCACCACCACGGAGGCAACACTGATCCCGATGGCCAGCAATAGCATGACGCCACGCAACTTCTGGCGCACCAGTGCCGCCAGCGCAAAACTCAGTAGATCGGTACTACGCATGATCACTATTACCGTCACTGTCACTGACGATAGCGCCATCGGCCATACGGATCTGCCGACTGGCACGGGCACCGAGTTCGGGATCGTGGGTGACAATCAACAGCGTGATCCCCTGCTCTCGATGCAAGGCTTCCAGCAGTTCAATCACCTCCTGACCAGACTGACTATCAAGATTACCTGTGGGTTCATCCGCCAGCAGTAAGCTCGGCGACATGGCCATCGCCCGACCTATCGCCACCCGCTGGCGCTGGCCACCGGAAAGCTGATGAGGTTGATGCCTAGCACGATCCTCCAGCCCCAATTGTGCCGCCAGTCTATTGATGATCTCGTGGCGCTGTGGCGGTGCCATGCCTGCCAGCGTTAACGGCAACTCCATGTTTTCGAAGGCAGTTAGCCTTGGTACCAGATGAAATGACTGAAAGATAAAACCGATAGAGCGGCTACGCAGCGTTGCCAACGCCGATTCCCCCAAGTGGGCGGTATCTTGAGCATTGAGCAGATAGTGACCGCTATCGGGGCGATCCAGTAAACCAAGCACGTTGAGCAGTGTCGACTTACCTGAGCCTGATGGCCCCATCACCGCCACATATTCGCCATCCCGTATCGCTAAATCGACCGCTTTCAAGCCATCCACCCACTGATCGCCTAACTGAAAACGTCGACTGACATGCTTTAGTTCAATCATCTGCTAGCTCAATCACCGTTCCGCCTGCTGCTGACTCGGTTTTGCACTCACGACCATACCCGGAGTGAACTCAATCTTGGCGGGGTAGCGCACCAGCTGATCGCCCTCGCTGAGGCCTTGTTCGATGCTGATCCAGCTCCAATTACGCAGCCCGGTTTCAGGTGTCACCAGATGCAGGGTTTGGCCATCCCAAATATAGCCCTCGCCCTCCTCCCCTAATGACTCAGCCGGCAGACGCAAAGTGTCATCTAAGCGCGCCACCTCAATCTCCATATCTGCGCTGTAACCGATCAACATAGGGCGGTCGACAGGAAAATTGGACAGTTCCGCTTCCACCTCCACCGTCCGTGACTGCTTTTCCAGATCTAATACGTAGGGCGCAATACGACGAACCCGCGCGGCAAAGGATTGCCCGGGGAGCGCGTCCAAGGTAACGATCACGGGCATGTCGAGTGCCAGCTTAGCGGCATCCACCTCATCGATAGGCGCGGAGACATAGAAGCAGCGATCATCCAGCAGGTCGATCGCCGGTGGCGTTGCCACACCGGGGGGCGAAGGCGTCAGGTACTCGCCCAACTCACCATTCACTTCGGCGATCACACCATCGAACGGCGCATAAAGCTGGGTCTGTTTGATATGGGCTTGCTGCAGCTGCAACCGCGCGCTGATCGTTTGCTCACTGACTTTCGCGGCCTCGCACGCCAGTTCACTGTTGGTAGCGCGGGTACGGGCATTATCAGCACTGGTTTCTGATGCCATGTTGCGTTTGACCAAGGTTTCCAAACGCGCAGATTCACGGCGGTCGAACTGTGCTTGCAAACAGCTTTGCTGACGCACCAAGGCGCTGTGAGCCAATTCCGCTTCGGCTTGCGTCACGCTGGCGGTGAGATCCTCATTCCACAGCTCCAGTAGCTTATCGCCCGCTTTTACTCTATCCCCCTCTTGCACCAACAAGGTGGTAACAACACCTCCTAACGGCAGCGCTAGACGGGAACGATGGCAGGACTTAACAGTGCCAGCACGGGTATTGACTACCGTTTCCACCACCGCACCCCGCGACACAGACACCAGCTCAACCATCAGCGGTTGCGGACGCTTAAACCACAGCAATAGCGCGGCGATAAACAGCGCCACTAAGACTATCCAAATCTTCGCCTTCACCTTGGCTCCCGTCCTTTGCCATCCTCTCTCAAAGCATAGCTGGCGCTGAAAATGGCCTATACCCAGCGCGTAGTGTTTTCACCATGATTTTGATCTGTATACGCTTTTTTATGCAGCTAACGGATTGCTGTCGCGGTGATCTGATAGATCGTCATTCCTCTGTCTCAAAAGTAAGCGAATGCAGCACTAAGTCCATCAACCGGCACAAAACTGATCGAGCGCAAGACCCAACCAGACTTAACTTTCCTTAACAATCATTCCCGCCGATTTGTGGTCATATAAATAGGGAGAGTTCTCCGTCACAAGGCTGATAAATTATGCGTCGCATCTCTGTTTTACTTTGCTCGCTTTTTGCCGCCACCACCCTGCTCTGGTTGATGGCTGAAAATGGCGAGCACCTAAAGTGGGCCTACTTCCCGATCCGTCATTACATGGTGCAATATTCTGGCGTGATGGCTATCGCGGCGATGAGTGTCGGTATGATTTTGGCCACTCGTTTACCCATTCTTGAGCGGCTGACCGGTGGCTTAGATCGCGCCTATCGGCTACATAAATGGCTGGGCATCAGCGCCTTGGCCTTAGGTGTTTTGCATTGGTTCTGGGCCAAAGGCACCAAGTATATGGTGCAACTGGAATGGTTAGTGCGACCGGGGCGCGGCGGCCAAGGTAGATCACACGGTACGGGTGATGGATCAGTGATCAGTACTTTCCTACATCAAAATCGTGACTTAGCCGAAATCATCGGCGAGTGGGCGTTTTATCTGCTGGTGATCCTGATCGCCGTATCTCTGTACAAAAAGATCCGTTACGGCAGCTTTGTCAAAACCCACAAAGTGATGGGCGTGCTCTATCTACTACTGGTATTTCACAGCGTGGTGTTGATGCGCCATAGCTATTGGGAAGCACCGCTGGGCTGGGTGCTGGGTGGCTTGATGGCGTTGGGGACACTGGCGGCAATTTATTCTCTAGCAGGCCGCATCGGCCAGAACAAGCAGTTACACGGCACGGTGAAGCAACTGGACTTCTTCGAACATAACCAAGTGCTGGCAATCGATATCGATACCGATCAGCGCTGGCCGGGACACCAAGCCGGGCAATTTGCTTTTCTGCACTTTGAGGGCGAGGAACCGCACCCCTTCAGCCTGACCTCTGCGCCCACAGAACAGGGAATTGTGAGCTTTGAAGTGAAAGCGCTGGGTGACTTCACCCAACAGTTACGTCAACGTATTAACAAAGGAGATGCTGTCAGTATTGAGGGGCCTTATGGCCAGTTTGATTTTCAAGACAATCAAAGCCATCAACTATGGATAGCCGGCGGCATCGGTATCGCTGCATTTAAAGCGCAACTGCAACAGATAAAACAGAGCGGTAGCAGGAAACCTGTCACTTTGTTCTATTCCACCCAGCAGCCCGATGAGCGCTATATTCAACAACTGCAGCAGCTCGCCACAGACGCAGGGATCACGCTACATATCCATGACAGTGTGCAGCAGGGCTTATTAACCACAGAGATGATTTGCCAATACTGCCGCTACTGGCGTGACAGCAGCATCTGGTTTTGTGGCCCCAAACGGTTTGCCGACGCATTGAAAAAGGGGTTTGCCAAACAAGGTATTAGCGAGCAGCGCTTTCATAGCGAACTGTTTGAGTTTCGTTAGACCGCTGTATTTAGTCAACAACGAAATTCCATTGGCGAACGCTCTGCAACACCCTATAGTAGGCCGATTAAATCAGCCCACGCTGATAGCAAAGCAAAGCCAAAGGCCAAATCATGAGAGACGTTGAATTAACCAAAGAACCCGTCGAGTTATATAAGATATTAAAATTTGAGGGGCTGGTAGAGAGTGGTGCTGTCGCCAAACAAGTGATCGACGAAGGTTATGTGTCGGTTAATGGCGAAATGGAGATCCGCAAGCGCCGTAAGATCGTTTCTGGTGATGTGATCGAACTGGGTGACGATAAATTTCGCGTGGTTTTGGCAGGACAATAAGTAGCGTCCTTAGCTCTCCATAGCAAATGCGTCACTAAAACCCGCCATACGCTGGCGAATACGTGCCACATGGCTGCCCATCCAATAACAGCGACCACAAGCAGGGCAGATAAAACCGGCTTGTGGTGGCGACGCCATATCTGCCGGCAGTTTCAACTTCATCTCCTCTGGCGAACAAGGACGCAGGCGTTGATTACAACAACTACAGCGACTAAACGGTGTGGCGGTGAGATTGAGATGAAAACGCGTGACCAGTTCCCGCATCTGTTCGTCTACTTTGTTACCCAGCACCAGGTAAACCCGATCCGGCCGTTGCTCATCAGGTAGCCGTTTATCGCGGGTCAGCAAGATACGCTGCTCTAGGTTGGCATGTTGTGCCAGTACCTTGTCGTCAATAGAGGGATGAAATCGAGTATCAAAGCCTAACAGACGTAACCAACGCGCTGTGCCGCCGAGCATGGCGTCACAGTAAAAGCGCGGAGCTTGCGTCGTACACTCGTTGTAAATCACCAGTGCTCCTGCAACAAAGACTGAGCTAGCTAGCCATATCGCTTGCCGCTGTTATGCCTGTTTTTCTGTCCGATAACTTCCTGTCAGCTTAATAAGAGTATAGGCGCAGCAATTAGGTACCCCCAACGCGATACCTTCTGGCGACTATTTGACGTCGGCTTGAGCACAGGCTTCTTCATCAGCCACTTCCGCTTCGGCGCACATGTAAGCGCGACTGGAGCAGAACGGCGTCATAGGCATAGCGGGAGACACCAACGCTTCACTTGGTGATATTTGCTGCTGATGCCGTATCGCCATCTTCTTCACTTTGGCCAAGGCCCAGGCCAAACCGGCAATGCCAAACACAACCGAACCGGACATCTGTCCAATCAACACGCCTTCCGCCCCCCAGTAATAGCTTCCAACGAGCACCAGCGGGATCGTGCCGATAGAGGCTTTACCCACATTCATCAATGTCGACAGACTGGGGTAGCCCAAGTTATTGAATGCCGCGTTAGATACAAATAGTGCACCATTAAAAGCAAAACTAATGCTGACCCAGGTACAAAAGAACACCAGAAAATCAGCAGAATCCCCAGATAGACCAAAGGCCGATACCAAGCCATTGCGGGCAAAATAGATCAACAGGCACACCGTTAATACGTAAGCAAAACAGAAGCCCATCGCGTTGCGTAACGCCTGCTCGATTCGATCAAACTTCAGGGCGCCATAGTTCTGTCCAATGATCGGGCCAACAGCACCAGACAATGAGTAGATCATACCAAATGCCACCGGGATCAGACGTCCTATCACGGCCCAGCCAGCCACGTAGCCATCACCATATTTAGCGATAGAGGCCGTCACAAATGCATTTCCAATTGGGGTCGCAATGTTGGTCAGAATGGCCGGAAAGGCGACACTCAAAATGGCAGCCAGCTGGGACTGCATTGAGATGAAATCAAATCGAGCAAACAAACGATGTTTATTGAACACGCCAACCAGGGCAACGATAGCAAGGACGAGACGTGCCATCACCGACGCATAAGCCACCCCCTCCAGACCCAGCCCCAACGCAAAAATAAAGATAGGATCCAGCACCGCATTGGTAGCGCCGCCCGCCAAGGTTGACCACATCGCCAGTTTGGCATCACCCACCGAGCGTAACGCGGCACCGCCGCAGATGGCTAAACCAAGAATAGGCAGTGATGGCAAAAGAATTTGTAGGTAATCAACCGCTAATGCATGGGTACGACCTGTGGCACCCATTAAATGCAACAGGTCAGGCGTGTACATCCACACCAACGCAGCGACAACCACGCAAATAGCGAAACCCGCAACCAGTACATTGGTCACCAGATGACACGCTTTTTCCCGATCTTTTTCACCAATCGCCTTCGATACCAAAGCGGTCATCGCAATAGACAGACCAATGCCCACCGACGTCGTAAAGAACAGAATACTGCCGGCGTAACCCACGGCGGCAGCCAGCTCCTGTTCACCCAATAAGCTGATAAAAAACAGGTCGGCCAAGTCCACTAAAAACAGTGCTGTCAGGCCAATCGCATTGGTTGATGACATCACCACGATATGGCGGAAGATACTGCCATGTACAAACTTTGCTGCCGGCACAAATGCTCCACGGGATCAGTTGAATCATGAGTGTAGTAAGCAATACGGCGGAACACAGTATTTGGGTTGTTATGGAGAAATGCCATTTATACTGCGCTAAACCCATTCATGGTCATTGAGACGAGACGAAGGCTTATGCGATGATGCCTCGTTACGCGCAGTTCGGAGATTGCGCCGATCCCTTTTACCGACAGGAACATTACGATGGCCAAAAAGTTTTATGTTGTTTGGGCTGGCAAGCAACCCGGTATTTACACAGACTGGGCCAGCTGCAAAGCCCAGGTCGATCAGTTCCCCGGGGCGCGCTATAAATCCTTCCCGACACAGGCGGAAGCAGAGGCCGCATATGGCGGCGGTACGTCAAGCAAACCCACGGGCAAAGCGCCAGCCAAAAAGCGCAGTAACGGGCAAACAGTGAAGACCTACAGCGCCAAAGAAGTGGACGCCCTGAAAGCGGATATTAAGATCTTTACCGATGGCGGCTGTGAGCCCAACCCAGGTAAAGCAGGCTCTGGGCTGGCAGTATATTTTTGCGGTGAAGTGGCCGAGCTTTGGTATGGCTTATATAACCCAAACGGCACCAACAATACGGCAGAGCTAAATGCACTGCATCAAGCGATGCTCATGGCCAGCAAACAACTAGACCGAGGCCGTAGTGTGGCGATTTTCTGTGACTCCAAGTACTCGATTCAGTGTATTACGCAGTGGGCTGCAGGCTGGGAGAAAAAGAGCTGGAAAAAGCCCTCTGGCGAAATTAAAAATCTTGAGCTAATCCAAACCATGTTCGCGTTGTATCAGACCATTAAAGGCGATATAAAAATATTGCACGTTAATGGCCATGTCGGCGTGGAAGGTAACGAGCTGGCGGATCGCATGTCGATTGTCGCGGTAGACAAAAAGAGCAAGACTTTCCAACGCTATACCGATCCATTAGATGTACCCGCCATTCTCGCACTCAGAAACGGTTAATCAGTCTCAGCCAGCAGCTTGTCTAAGCGTCCCGCAAGCATATCCATATCGATAGGGCGAACGATCTGTTCGCCCTCATATCGTCCATCGCCCTTACTCTGCACAATACGAATAACAGGGCGTCCGGCGATCTGAGCCTTACTCAACGGTGTCTCTCCGTCGCAAATAATCAGTTGATATTGGTTGCTGCTTTGCTGGGCATGCGCCGGTAGCTGTTGTGGCGTCACTCGCTCATGGCGCCAACCAAATTCAGCCAACATAGTTTCAATCACCAACGCCTCTACCGGAGGTAACTGACATAACAACACTTCACCTTGATGGCCTGCTTTTGCCACCGATTGGGTTTTCATTGCCTGCATGCGCCGCCCCGCCAGCCATGCCGTTAACATAGCTTGAGTAATAGGCAGTGGCTGATGATAGACGTCGCTCGCAGTCAGTCGATGAAAACGATCAACCAGCAAGACTCGGTGTCCCTGCCGCTGACAGAGCGTAAGCAAACTCTGCCACACGGTACGGGGAATATGATCAGTATCTAACACCAGGTTCACCCTGGTTTGCGTTTGCTGAAGTAGCGCTTCCGTTGTCACCAGATCAGCCATCAAATGCGTGTCGCAACCCAATGATTGTAACTGTGCCTGCACACTTTCCCGCAGTGTTGGCGACTGGCTCACGATGAGTACTTTGCCCAGCTCTGGTGCCGGTTGCGGCACATGAAACCCCTGTTCCACTTCAATCGGCACACGGCACCGCAGGATCACCTCTCCTGCTCCCACATGGGTCAGTTGCAGTTCGCCTTGCAGTAACTGACAAAGTTGACGACACATCGGTAATCCCGGCAGCGGATCAGTGGTGGTGGTTAACAGTTCTTTTTGCCACTGTCGGATCAAGCAGCGGCCAGTCTCATGCATTCGCAACAGGAGCTTTCCAGAGGAAACCGACACATTCAGTTTGATATTCCCAGCATCCTTGGCTTGTATTACCTGCCCCAGCATACTCAGTAATATGCGCTTTAGCTGTGTCCGGTCCGTCGTCACCCGGTTGGGTAGCTCCGCTGAGATAATGGCATCACACTCTAAGCCCTTAAGGTGCGCCGTGGGCACGGTTAGTGCCAGCACCTCCTCAAGCAGCGCTCGAAGATCGAAGGTCTCTGGCGTCACTTGCACTTCGCCCTTCTCCAGCAAGCTGATCTGAGTAAGGTCATCAATCAAGTAGAGCAACTGAGCAGCCGATTGCTCGCTGGCGGCAACCAAAGGTTGCTGCCGCGAATCCTCCAGCTGTGCTTTCAACAGCTTCAGGCAGGCTAACTGACCCAGCAACGGTGCTTTTAACTGCTCACCTAGCTGTTGGATAAAGTCACTTTTAGCAATGCTGTTCAACTCGGCCTTGTCTCTAGCGGCAGCCAACTCTTTACTACTGTCGATTAACTCTGCATTCAGCAACTGTCGCTCAACACGCAAACGATAAGTTTCCGTGGTCGATTTATAGAGAAAACGAAAGGTATTAAATGTCAGCGCAAGAAACGGCCCCATCAACATCAAAGCCACCAGCTGATGCTGCTGAGTTCCCGCGACCAACCAGTAAACAGAGAATGGCAAAATCGCACTCAAGGCAAAAGCGCAGAATACGCGCCAGCTCATCACCAACACAGCCACAGCGCTAACCACTTCACCGACAACCACCAGCAACGGTACCAGTTGCAAAAGGAATGGTTGCTGCATGGTGAGAATACAAATTATCCCCGCCAACAGGCCAGACGCACACTCCAATCTAACGTAAGCATTTTCCCACTGGTGGGGTGAATCGGTGCTACGTTTTTGTCGAGCCGTCAAATGCCAGCGAAAAACACTGCACAGGACGACCAACTCCAGCCAGCTCAACAAAGGGAGGTATGGCATTGAAGTAAAAAAGCAGAGGTATGCAACGAGAATGAGGCTGGTGGTTGGGAAAACAAAACTTAAGGACGCAGCTTGGCGATACAGAGTATCCACTCTGCCACGATCAAACTCTTCTGCGCGCATTGGTGAAGGCATAGCAACCACTGTAGGGGAGTTGATGTACTCGATTAAAACGACACTATAACAATGCCCCGATATGCGGCACTACTTATCCATGTTGCTTATGCTAAGCCGGTCTCAGACAACGATTTTAGCTTCACAGATTTGCACAATACTGATTTGTCACTGGCGACCCGAAAGCACTTCTTGCAAACAAATTTGGGTTTCTTCACCAGCTCAAGGAGCGGCTCCCCCCACATCAGCGCATTCTGCCGACGATCCCATTTACATATCTGCTTGCCCATGCAAAAAGCTCTCTTGTGCGTAGTCGCACTGTTCAACTGAGTTAAGTTAAGCACACTCTTCTATCATCGAGCGCAGATAACGGCAAAAGATGGCGCTTGCTAAGCAGTACACCTAGCACGCTTAACTGCAAAAATAGATATCAAAACGATGAGTCTTGGTCGTGATCTGCGCGTCTGACTTGCGCTCACACAAAGGGGGCGCATAGTCAGGACGCTTCACCACGACCCGTTTTGTGGCCAGCGCCAGCGCCGGGGCGAGCAATAGATCCGCATCTTCATCGGGGCCAAGCATGGCCTGAAACAGACGCATCTCTTTCTTCACCTGAGCCGATTTTTTGCGGTGGGGGTACATGGGATCCAGATAGATAACCTCTGGCGCATCACCCTGCCAGTCGCTCATGCGATCCACCGCCGAACCGGGTAACAAACGCATACGCTGACCGATCCAAGGGCCGATCTCAGCATCCAATTGTGCTCGCATTAAACCATCTTGAAGCAATGCCGCCGCCACCGGCGAACGCTCTAACATGGTGACCTGACAACCGATCGACGCCAATACGAACGCATCGCGCCCTAACCCTGCGGTAGCATCTAATACCGAGGGGGTGGCTTGCCCACGGGCACCGACCGCTTTCGCTACGGCCTCACCGCGCCCGCCACCGTGTAAACGGCGATGCCGTGCTGCACCGTCGGTAAAATCGACACTCACAGCACCCAATTTCTTGTCTCCGAGATCTTTCAAGCTCAAGCGCTCGGCATCCAGATACAGTAGCAAGCCTGAATCAGGCTGTTTGCGCATCGGCACAAACCCCCACTGCGACACCAGCTGCTGCAGGTGATCACGACGCTCCGGGGTGTCGCTGTGTATCGGTAAGGGCATTAAATTATCCATTGCAGGATCAAAGGTACCAAAATGGGCGCAAGTATGGCGCTGATGGTAGCAGATAATACCAGTGCCAGTGCACTGTAGGCGCCCTGCTCGCCCCCCTCTTGCACGATACGAGCCGTACCTAAGGCGTGACACGCCGTTCCCATCGCAATGCCTCGGGACTTAGGCTCACGGATCCCCATCAAGTTAAGCAAAGGGATACCCGCAATCGCTCCCAACAAGCCGGTAACAATCACAGCTAACGCACCTAACGATGGCTCGCCCTGCATCTGTTCGACAATCATTACCGCAATCGGTGTGGTCACCGACTTTGGCGCTAACGAAATAGCAATTTCTGCCTCGGCACCCACCAAGATGGCTAACACCACGGTACTGGTCAGCGCGAAAATTGTCGCCAACGCCACCACCAGCAGTACGCCCGGTAACTCACGCTTGATCTGCTTTATCTGTTTATACAAGGGCACACCAAGAGCCACCACCGACGGGGCTAACAGATCACTTAACCAATGCCCTCCCGCTTGATAGTCAACATAGGGGATACCCAACCCCAGCAGCAGACAAACCAGCACCAACAGAGTGATTAACACCGGATTCAATAGTGGATGTTCGATCCGACGCTGCAGATGTACCGCAGCCAGATAAACCATAATGGTGAGCACAAAATAGAACAGCGGCATCATTAAATCGCTCATTGACGACGCTCCAACGCCTGAAACAACCAACCCGCTAAGGCCATAATCAGCACGGTACCAAGTAAGCAGGTAAGCAAGATCGCCACCAGACTGTTTGCCAGCAACTCAAGATTATCAATTAAGCCAACCCCGATAGGTACAAATAGCAAAGCCATCCAACGGATCAGGAAGTTCGCTCCGGCCTCAACCCAATGCAATTTCACCAGCCCCAAGCTTAATAACAAGGCTAAAAAGATCATGCCGACAATGCTGCCGGGGAGCACACCGCCAGAATATTTTGCCGCCAACTGGCCGACAAAAAGGCAGAGAAGTAGGATCAAAACACTACTCACGTAGCTTGCGATATGACGACAAAGGGAAGGAAACGTCACAACAGACTCCCATTAAAGTGTGATCTGCATTATATTTTCACCCTCCCCTGGCAGCAAACCTTTGCTGCCCATCTTGCTAAGAAAGTGGCTAAGAAAACTGAGGTACTATGAAAATCTGTTTGTTTAGCGCCAAAAAATACGACCGTGAGTTTTTTGACCTGCGTAATAGTGAATTCGGTTTTGAGCTGGAATATTTTGATATTCACCTGAATCCTAAGACGGCCACCCTCGCCCAACATGCCTTCGCCGTCTGCGCCTTTGTTAACGACAATCTGGACCAGGAAACCCTGGAAGTACTGGCAAGTCAGGGTATCAAACTACTATTGATGCGCTGCGCTGGCTTCAATAATGTTGATCTGGACGCGGCCAGACGCCTCGGTATGCGCGTGGCTCGAGTGCCAGCTTACTCTCCAGAAGCGGTCGCCGAACACGCCATCGCTCTCATCATGACCCTTAATCGACGTATTCACAAAGCTTACCAGCGCACCCGCGATGCCAATTTCTCCCTCGAAGGCTTAACCGGCTTTAACATGCATGGCCGCACGGCGGGTGTAGTGGGCACAGGTAAAATTGGCTTGGCTGCCGCACGTATTCTGAAAGGCTTTGGCTGCGACCTGCTTGGCTTTGACCCCTATCCCAACCCGGAGTTTGAAGCCCTCGGTGGGCGTTATGTCGAGCTGCCAGAGCTAATTTCCCAGAGTCAGGTGATCACTCTGCACTGTCCACTCACGCCGGAAAATCAACATCTATTCGATGCCACCGCATTCCAACAGATGATGCCCGGCACCGTGTTAGTCAACACCAGTCGCGGAGGACTGGTCGATTCAGTGGCAGCAATCGACGCATTAAAGCAGAGCAAACTCGGCGGCTTGGCGTTGGACGTTTACGAGAATGAACAGGATCTGTTCTTTGAAGATCTATCTGACGAAGTGATCCAGGATGACGTCTTCCGCCGCCTGTCCGCCTGCCACAATGTGATTTTCACTGGCCATCAGGCATTCCTTACCAGCGAGGCGCTAACAGCGATTGCTGAAACCTCCCTCGACAATGCGAAAACGTTTCTCGAAGGTCGCGCTAATGGCAACGAGATCGCTGGCGAAGCGCCAGATCATCACTAATTTGGTCGGTTAATCATAGCTTTGTTTTGTTCCCCTCTCGAATGAGAGGGGAGATCCACAAGCGCTAGCTGTCAGCTTCAAACATCACCGGTGAACGGGACACAGTAGACCACACGTTCATTCCCTGCATAAACAGACTCACGCCGAAGCAAACACCAATCAGCCATGCAATGCCACTCGCCCCAGAGAGCACAATTGCCACGCCAAGCAGCATACTTAATGCACCTTTGACTTTTTTGGTGGTCGCTGCAGACAGATCATTTTGCGCTGCACGCCAGCTCAGCACGCCGATAAAGACAAAAAATGCACCCAACATGAAGGCGGCCAATCCCAGAGTCAGTTTTGGCATCAAGATCAGCAATACGCCGACAATCAAATAGCCCCAATAAAGAAAACCGGAGATGGTTTGATAGCCCGCTTGTTTCATCCGTTTACTGACCGCAATCCCCATAACGCCAGTCAAAGTAATCGCAATACCAACAATAATCGCTGCCGCGATCCCTACGGCAAACGGCAGAATAATCGCCAGCCCCCCTAACACCATCATGGCTACCGCCATGAGTCTTGCTATCGTGCGAGCCTGCTCTGTCATTGGCGCTAATCCAGCCATGGTAAATTCCTTAGCTTGTGAAATTTCAATATTTATTAATCAATACGTTAGCGCCTTCGTCACAGTAAGCAAGCACTGTTAATCAACGCTGACATTTTTTCTGCTGCCGGTACCCGAAACTCAACGCTATGATCTAGCCAAAAGACAACAACACTTAAGGTTTGCTAAAAAGGGCCTCTAGCGAACTGGTGACAGTGAACCCAATGACTATAACTGGTCGACAACTTCGTAAGGACACGTTTATGGCAACTGAAATCATGGTCTCTGGCTTAATCAATATTGAGACCACACTGGCTATCGATGGTTTCCCCTTGAACTACTTTCCGGTCACTTATGCCTTCGATCGCATTAATACGACGGTCTCAGGAGTGGGATATAACGTTGCCAAAGCGTTACATACACTGGGGCACCCAGTGGAAATGGTTTCGATGATTGGCAACGACGTCAACGCCCCCATCGTCGAGACAGAGCTCAAACAGTTAGGCATTAGCCACCACGGTGTATGTCGCACACTGGTGCAAACCCCAACATCGGTGATCCTGTATGCCCCCGACGGCCAACGCCAAATCCATGTGGATCTAAAGCAGATCCAAGAGACTGAGTTTGATAGCCAGCTATTCGATGAAAAGCTGCGCCGATGCCAGTTAGCTGTGATGTGTAACATCAACTACAACCGCGCCCTGCTCGCAGAGGTGAAAGCCAGTGGTAGGCCCATCGCCACCGATGTCCATGTGCTGGCGGATCCTGATGACGACTACAATCGAGATTTTATGGCAGCCGCCGATATCCTTTTCCTTAGCGACGAAGGCTTGCACGGCCGCGAGCCAGCGGCCTTTATTGGTGAGCTCTATCAACGCTACCACAACCAAATTATTGTCATGGGGCGTGGCCGCGAAGGTGCGTTGATGTTTGTGGCTGAAGACAGTCAGTTCTACCATGCACCCGCCATCACGACCCGACCAATCATCAATACTGTCGGTGCCGGTGATGCGCTATTTTCAGCGTTTGTACATGGCTGGCTGAGCCTAGGCAATCCCTATCAGGCACTGCAACAAGCGGTGCGCTTTGCGTCTTGGAAGATTGGCGAGAAAGGAGCGGCAGAAGGTTTTCTTAACGCCAAACAGCTGGATGAACTGAGTCAGACGACTCGTTAACTATTGTCATTGCAAAGTAATAGGGCGCAGCTGCGCCCTATAGACTGCCACCCTGATCGCTCTGTTAGATCTGCGCTACCGCACTGTCGCCCCAACCAATCAACTGGCCATTTTTGAACACTAGCGGCGTGCATTCATCTTTGCTGGTGATACCATCTTTTTGCTGGCGCTGAGTGCGGTAATATAACAAGCGATAGTTGTCATCGCCCTTCACCAGCTTCTCATCAAAATCAGCGGTACCCATGGTTATCTGCGCTTGATCCAGCGCCACACCCACTTCCATTTTTTCCAATTTCTGGCGGTTCATCCGCTCCCGATCTTCCCAGTCAGAACTCCAGCTGGTGCGATCACCGTCACCGCCAATGGCGATAACACAGCCGGTTAATGTCAATGGTAATGCCAATGCAAGTAGCAAGCAGGTCTTCTTCATACAACTATCCCTTAGTAGGTTTAACTATTCCAGACTGTAGACTGCAAGGGGTAAGCCAGAAGTATAACAGATTGATTTTTATGAACTATTCAATGAAGAAGTAGAGATTTGAATTTAGATTGTGATGGTATAGACCACTATATTGTCTAATTGACCAACTTATTGTTAGTAAGTTGATGCAAATAAAAAGCGCCTCGACGTCAGATTATCGAAGCGCTCATTACTCACCTTTATATCGCGACACAAAGGCTATACCACTTATTTGGCGTGGCGACGACCAGCAAAGCCCAGCAAACCTAAACCTAGCAGTGCTAGCGTTGCAGGCACAGGAACGGCTGCTTGATTAAATGTGAAGTCGTCCATCGCAAAGTGAGTACCAGATCCGGATAGCTGACCATTCTGCACACCACCAAAAGAACGGAACTTTAATTCATCAATACCAAAAAAGTTGAAATCAAACCATGTGGGACCAAATGTATCGACTTCCACAATCGATTGATATTGCTGCACACCCGCTAACAAGCCCGTCACCTCGATGTTCAAGCCATCGTTCCAGGCAGCAGTGAGGTAACTACCATTAAAATCAAAGACGCCGTCTGCAACCGAGACATCATTTGCAAAGCCGTTTAAAGCAACATATTCACCAGACACAGTACCGGTCTTATAACCACTCTGCGTATAGCTCGGGGTATGCAAAATGTAGAAATCAGAACTCCAGTTCAGGCCACCATAATTGGTTCCTGAAAGCTCAGTGAACCCAGTATCAGTCGTGAGATCATCGAAAGATAAAACACCCGCTTGCGCCGTGACGGACATCGATGCGGCTAAACCCGCAATTAACATCAATTTTTTCATTTACTTCTTCCCCATGCTTTCATTTTTTATTAGAAATTTTGTTTGAAACAGGACCTTTAGCAAAACACGAGCCAATATCAATAACCACTTGAATACGAATAATAATCAATGCATTAGCATCAGAAAATAGTACAAGTCTGTTAAATTATTCGACGCCACAGCAGTAGTGGACTGTTTTAAAATGCTATAGCTGCTCTCTAAACCCACTCGCTTTGACTTCAGACAAACCATTTCCGTGCTTTGACCATAAAATCAACGTCATGTGCATATAAAGTAGGCAAATTATGGGTATTTCTGGACAGCTCGTGGGCACTTCGATAGACACCGAGCAAGGATTACTGACACTCAGCGCATTTCTCGGCCGAGGTAAATCAGCCTACTCCTATTTAGCCACCAACAACGGCTGCAATTACGTGGTTAAAATGATGCACGACGAACCGTGTCCCTATTATGATTTTGGCAATCAAAACAAAGTCACGGTTGAACTGAATGCCTATCACACCCTAGACCGCCTGGGCATACCCGTACCTAAGTTACTCAGTCACGATGAACAGCGTGGATTTTTGGTCAAGTCATACATTGAAGGCGTATTAGCAAACGACCTTATTGCAGATGGCAATGTCGAAACAGTGTTGCCACAGCTCTATCAGATCTCAAAAATCGCCCAACATGCAGGCCTGAATCTGGACTACTTTCCAGCCAATTTTGTCTGCGCCGACAACCAGCTATTCTACGTCGATTATGAGCACAACCCTTATGATTCTGCCTGGGATCTGCACAATTGGGGGATCTATTACTGGGCAAATAGCGCGGGTATGGCTGACTACCAACGCACCGGCGATATTCTGAACTTAAATCAAACGTTGGATTCAGGCATTCCCATCAAAGCACCGCTGCAAAGTCGAGTGAACAGTTGGCAGCAACGCTATCAACACGGCTAGCGTGACATCGCAGCATCAGTTCACATCAGACAACACGCCGATTTTCTAACGAGCACAGTCTAAATCTAGTGGAAGCTCGATAAGCGACTTGATTCATTAATGAATTTATCAAATTCATGGTTTTTCATAGAGAATATCGTCTATCCTTAAAGCCAGAAAAAATGCGCTGATTCATAAAGTTAGCCACCGTCTTGCAGCATCAGCTCATGGCTAGAATCATCATGATGGGATGTTAAACAACATTTCCGAAATAGACCTCACCATTATCATCTGGGTAATGACATTTAGACGTAATTTGAGATTCAATATGAACAAAGTACACGGAACATTGCACTGGAAACTTTGTATAGTAGGACTCTTGCTAGCTACGGGATGCGACAATAAACAAGCCCCTCCTCCCCCACCGAAACCCAGTGTCATCGTGGTTGAAGCCAGTGTTGAATCCATTACACCTAACAGTGAGTTTGTTGGTCGTACCCAAGCCAATGAAGACACCACCATCAACGCTCGTGTCTCTGGGCTACTGCTACGAAGAGTGTTTCAAGAAGGTGCCGATGTCGCCAAAGGTGATCTGCTGTTTGAAATTGACCCTGACACTTACGCCACCGAAGTTGCTCAAGCGGAGGCTCGGTTACAGCAAGCCGTTGCGGCAAAAAAGGTTGCCTTCAGCAATTACAATCGCGGCACTGAGATCTTCGCTGCTGGCGTCATCAGTGCCAAAGAGATGGATGAACTGACCGGCTACAAGCTAGATACCGAAGCGGAAGTTTCACGGGCCAAAGCGGCATTAAAAGCCGCTAAGCTCAATCTCAGTTATACCAAAATTGTCGCGCCGATCAGTGGCCGAATGAGCCGCTCGAAAGTATCCGAAGGCGATCTCATCTCCCCCGAACGCTCACTCGCAACCCTGGTCAATTTAGATCCTATTGAAGTCAACTTTCAGGCCAGTGAGAAGGTTATCGCCAAGTACCGCAATGACGGTGGTGATAATGGCGAGTCAGCGATAAAGGCATCTGACCTAGTCATCGAGATGCGGCTGCCCAATGGCGAGATGTACGAACAGACGGGTCAGATCGATTTTGTCGATAACCGCGTTGACCCCACCACAGGCACCGTCACCGTCCGAGCGCTGTTTGCTAACCCCAGCAAAGCGTTACTGCCCGGCATGTTCGTCACTGCAATTGTCAATGTGCCAGAGCAAGTTGAGGCACTACTGATACCCCAGGTCGCTATCCAGGAAGATCAATTGGGCCGCTTTGTTCTGGTCGTTAACAGCGACAATAAGGTGGAAAAACGGCAAGTGGAAATGTCCGGGCGCTACGGCGTTAAATGGCGCGTGGAGTCAGGTCTCAAAGCCGGTGAAAAGATCATCATCGAAGGGCTGCAAAAAGTGCGTCCAGGGTTAGAGGTTGAAACCCAAATGGCAGAAGCCACACCATTCGAAAATCAAGGCTGATTTTAGGCAGGGAACATACTTATGATCAGTCAGGTTTTTATTAATCGTCCTAAATTCGCCTTTGTTATTGCCATCGTTTTGACCCTCTCAGGGCTGCTGTCGATGTTGGTGCTACCGATCTCCGAATTCCCCGATCTGGCGCCCCCCAGCGTGAATGTCAGTACCTCTTATGCCGGTGCCAGTGCTGAAACCGTCAAGGACACCATCGCCAAGGTAATTGAAGCCGAGGTTAACGGCGTGGAAGGGATGATCTACATGGAATCCCGCTCCGCCAATGATGGCAGTTACAATCTCACGGTCACTTTTGAAGTGGGTACCGATGCTGATATGGCGCAGGTCAACGTCAGCAACCGGGTACAGATCGCCACCGCTCGCTTACCTGAAGAGGTCAAACGGGAAGGGGTGAAGGTAGAGAAGCAAAGTCCTAACCTGCTGATGGCTGTCAGCCTGTTCTCGCCGGATGATCGCTATGACAACCTGTTTATCAACAACTACATGGCGATCAATGTTAAGGACAACTTAGCTCGGGTTCCTGGCGTGTCTAAGGCCGACATCATTGGCTCGATGGATTACGCTATTCGCATCTGGCTCAACCCAGACCGCATGGCGGGCTTAGCCATTACCGTCAATGATGTGCGGGAATCTTTGCAAGAACAAAATGTTCAGGTACCCGCAGGACGCATCGGCGCACCGCCCGCCAGTGGCGATCAGAAGTTTCAATATACGTTGCAAGCCAAAGGCCGCCTCACCGATGTCGAAGAGTTTCGAGAGATCGTGCTGCGCGCCAATGAAGATGGCAGCAGCGTCAGGCTCAAAGATATCGCCCGGATCGAGTTAGGCGCACAAAGCTACGACGCAGAAGCACTGCTCGACGGCCGCCCCTCTTCGTTGATCTTTATTAACCAAGCATCCGACGCCAATGCCCTTGAGGTGGCGAAAGGTGTTCGTGCCGAAATGGCCAGGCTAAAGCAGAACTTTCCGGAAGGGCTAGACTGGGGCGTTTACTATGACACCACCAGTTTTGTTGAGGTATCCATTGAAGAGATGATCGTCACCCTGCTGCAAGCCCTTGGTTTGGTGGTGTTGGTGGTCTATCTGTTTCTACAAAACATCAGACAAACCTTGATCCCGGCGATTGCGATTCCGGTCTCCTTAATTGGCACCTTTGCTTTTCTATTGGCAACGGGCATGACCATCAACACGGTGACGCTGTTCGCATTAATCCTTGCCATCGGCATCGTGGTGGATGACGCCATCATCGTGGTGGAAAACGTCACCCGCTTAATGGAAGAACAAGGAATGTCAGCGCGGGATGCCACCATTGAATCAATGAAGCAGGTCACCGGTCCGGTGATCGCCACCACCTTGGTACTGTTGGCAGTATTCGCCCCCACTGCGGTGATGCCTGGGATCACCGGCAAAATGTATGCACAGTTCTCCGTGACCATCTGCATTGCGGTACTTATCTCATCGGTGAACGCACTCTCCCTGAGTCCAGCACTGTGCGCCGTGATGTTGAAAGCACCAAAGCAGCATGACAAAGGCTTTCACGCCTGGTTCAACACACAGTTTAATCGCCTTACCAGTGGCTACAGCGGTTGGGTCGCCTCGTTGGTGCGCAAGTCGCTATTGGTCGGCGTGGTCTACCTCGTGATCATCGCCAGTATCGGCGGTTTAAGCCAAGTCCTGCCCACCAGCTTTGTTCCCACCGAGGACAAAAAAGCGTTCTTTGTGGATATCCAGTTACCTGATGGCTCCTCACTGAATCGCAGCAAAGTGGTGGTTGAGCAGATGATCGCTGCGGTTAAAGAGGAACCCGGGGTTGAAAAGGTGATATCGGTGAGTGGCTACAGCATCGTCTCCCAAGCGGTATCGTCCAATGCAGGGCTGTTGATTGTGACATTGGCTGACTGGGATGAACGTGAAGATCCCGCTCTCACCGAGGCGGCCATCGTACGCAAAGTACAAGGCAAGCTAGCAACCTTTCCACAAGCCAGAGCGTTCGCATTCTCCTTACCTCCCCTGCCCGGCGTAGGTAATGTTGGTGGCGTTGAGTTCTTTCTACAAGACACCCAAGGGCGCCCGACAGAAGAGATAGCAGCCACCATGGGCGGCATGATCTTGAATGCCAATGAGCGCCCAGAAATCGCTGGCGCTTTCAGTAACTTCCGTGCCGATGTGCCACAGTTGTTTGTCGATGTAGACAGGCCAAAAGCCAAAGTACAGGGGATCTCGCTGACCGAGATATTTTCGACCCTACAAACCATGTTGGGCTCCTCCTACGTCAACGACTTTAATCTATACGGCAAAGTATTCCGGGTGATGATGCAGGCAGAAACCGAATATCGCGATGAAGAATCCGATTTGATCCGGTTTTATGTGCGCACCCAAAGCGGTGAAATGGTGCCACTGAGTACTTTAATCACCACCAGTCCGATTCTGGGGCCGGAATATGTGCAGCAATTCAACCTGTACAGCGCCACCAAGATCAACGCTTTCCCCATGCCAGGGGTAGCCAGTGGCGACGTGATCAAAGCGATTCAAGAGGTTGCGCAAACCCTGCCCGCTGGCTACACCACCAGCTGGAGTGGGCAAACCTATCAAGAGATCAAAGCCGGCAGTTTGGCACCCCTGATCTTCACGCTGGCACTGCTATTCACTTACCTGTTTTTGGTGGCGCAGTATGAGAGCTGGACCATTCCTGTGGCGGTTATGTTGGCAGTACCAATTGCGGTGTTTGGTGCATTCGCGATGGTGCTGGCGTTGGGCGGCGAGATAAATCTCTACACCCAAATTGGCTTAGTACTATTGATCGGTTTGGCGAGTAAAAACGCCATTCTCGTGGTGGAGTTTGCCAAGCAACTCCGCGAGGAAGGCAAATCCATTCTTGAAGCCGCAGAAACCGCAGCCCGGCTCAGATTCAGAGCCGTGTTAATGACCGCGTTCTCTTTTGTCTTAGGCATACTGCCGCTGGTCGTCGCAACGGGTGCAGGTGCAGCCAGTCGACGTTCATTGGGTAACGCCGTCATGGGCGGCATGTTAATGGCCACCATTGTCGGCACCCTGCTGGTACCGGCGTTCTACGTCATCATGCAAAGCATGCGCGAGAAAGTGAAAAACAAACCCGCAGCCAACTCAACCGAGTAGGTTGAAATTCCACCCCTAGGGTGGATTTAGCCACTACCTTAAAGTGGTTAAATCCTTAGTCATTATCTTAAAGAGCAAATCCGCTCAATAAGCAAATGACCTAGGGAAGTGGAGATGAACAAAGCGAACATAGGTGGCATCCTGTTAATCAGCACGCTGCTATCCGCCTGCGGCGGCAGTAGCAGTGGCTCAACAGCCGGAGGCGGCACCACCACGCCACCGGCGCCTACTTACCAAGCCTATCCGTGCGATGCAGATCTTTACGAACAGGCCAACCGCCTGCGTATCTATCAGGTGATGACGGAAGCGTTTATCGATGGTAATACCAACCTAGGTTACGGCATCGGTTACGGCCCCAGCCCGCACGAAGGCGACATTCAGGGCATTATCGACTCACTGGATTACATTCAATCCTTAGGAATGAATGCGATCTGGCTAACCCCCATATTTGAATCCATTCCACTGTCCAGCCAAGACGACTCTGTCACCCGACTTGATGCTACCGGCTATTTCGCCACTAACTATTTCGCCATCGACCCCAATTTTGGCGATTTAGAAGATGCCCGTAACCTGGTTGACGAAGCCCACGCCCGTGGCATCTATGTGTTCTTTGATGGTGTGTTTGGCCATCATAAAACCAACGCTCCTGGCTACGCCTCGCCCAGCGGCTTAACCCTGTCGGGACAAGGCCAAAGTTACAACGGCCTAGCCAGCACACAGCTCAGTGTGTTTCCAACCGATCTCGACTTCGTCAAAGAAGTGGCGAGTTACTGGATTGAAGAACTGAAAATTGATGGCTGGCGTCTAGACGTGGCTAACGAAGTTCCCGTCGGCGCTTGGGGCGAAATACGCCAACTGGTCGAGCAAACAAGCCAGTCCGTCGAGTATCAAATGGATGGCGATACCGTCAATCCACTAGGCTACATGGTGGCCGAGATCTTTGATGGCAGCGGCCAATTCGTCAGGGATCTGGGCTATGGAGAACCAGAACAACCGGGTATCTGCTCCGCCTTTGACTTTGCCATGCGCTATCAAGTGGTTAAAACCTTAGCCGTCGAAGAAAGCGGCGCAGGTGATCCGCTGCCCAGCCAGCTACAGCTGGGCTGGCAACTCAACCAAGACAACCCCAGTCATGCCCACCCTAACCTGTTTGTCTCAAACCATGATCTGGTGCGGCTTGGCGATTTAATCCAGCGCGGAGGCTTCCCCGCGCAAGAGTACTGGTCCAGGCACCGTGCTATCTACAGTTTTGTCGCCGCCTACACCGGCCCCATTACCTTGTACTACGGCGATGAAATTGGCGATGATGTGGAGAATTTTGACCAACGTAACAGCCCGTGTAACGGCATTACCGTGATGTGCGATGACCATGTGGCACGCTCCAGCGGCAAGATTGAAGGCCTGCCCCACGGTGACGATCGCACCCTCTTTCAAGCGTCGGCAGAACAGATCGCATTGCGCCAATACATTACCGAACTGATGCAGCTTCGCGACCAACACCCTGCCCTCTACAACGGCCAACGCATCGCCCTACTGGCTGACGACAGCACAGGTTTATATGCAGACCTGAAAGTGGCCGACAGTGAGCGGATCCTGTACCTGTTAAATACCACGAGTACAGACAGTGCATGGACGGTTGATGCTACTCAGTTAGCGAACGCCGCCTCACTGACTAACCTGCTGACAGGAGAAACAGTGGCAGTGAATGGCAATGTGAATATCCCGATCGCCGCACTGACAGGAGAGTTTTGGTTACTGAATAATTAGCGGCAAGGTGAAGATCGGCAAACCGTCACTCCCCGGTTTGTCGATCTTTTTCTTTCTTCTATCTGATTTAAGCCCTCTCCTAAGTGAGAGGGCTTAGGTGAGAGATTTTTCTACCGCCCTAAACCCAACGCCTGACCCGCTGACAGTATTCTCGGTAACTCTCACCAAATTTCTTCTCTAACGCCTGCTCTTCGTGGCGGATCTGGTATCTGTCCATAAATAGCCAGTAGGCGACAACCCAAAGCAGAGTCCATGGGTTGCCCAAAATCAGCACCCAAGCAAACAGGGCGATAACAAATCCAACGTACATGGGATTACGGCTGTAATTAAAAACACCTGCCACCACCAGCTGGTTGCTTTGCTCCGGAAATCTAGGGTCAACGGTGGTTTTAGCGCGGCGGAAGCTGATGACTGCGGCAACGCAAATGCTCGCGGCCAGCAGACATAAGGCGAACCCCAACCAGAAGGACGTGCGCGTCACCAGGGAGCTCATATCAAAACAGGCGCAGCTAAGTGCCATCAACACCGCGACCAGTATCGCCAGCGGCACTGGCATATGGATCCATCCCTGCTGCTTTTTCATCATTACTCCTTTCACGCAATTTGAACGGCTAATTGACCTAGCTAGCGTCTTTGCACTGCGGGCAGATCCGCGCTTTCAGTTCACTCATATGCCGATCGTAATGCTCTTTGATAATGCGGTTTACATGGCCGCGCAACCAGCACAAGCCCTTGTCGTTTTCCTGCCGTTTATGCCATGCACTGCCAACAGATGTTGGGGCTATGTCGATCGGTGGCTCCATCACCGCCAGTTCACCATTAAAAATGGCCTGCTCAACGGTAGAAGACGGGATCACTGTGATCAAATCTGTTTCTTTCAACAAGGCGGGCACGGTAGCAAAGTGATTTACTGTCATTGCCACTCTGCGCTTCATCCCTTTTTGCGCCAAAACCTGATCGGTGTAGCCGGTGATCTCGCCAGACAGAGACACCAACAGATGGTCCGCGGCGGCAAAGCGTTCCAGTGTCAGTGGTACTTTTGTCAGCGGGTGGTCCAGTCGCATCACGCAGGCATAACAAGGGTTAAACAGGAACTCGGTTCGGATCACGTTGGACGTGCTGGATTGCGCCCCCACCAGCATATCGACATCGGCGTCATGAAGCAGTGATTCGGCATTCGAGATAGTATACGGCACCGCATGAATATTGATGCCCGGGGCAGATTGTTCAATGACTTTTCGTAACGGCCGCCACACCACATCAACGATGGCATCGGCAACCGCAATACGAAATGTACGCTTGGCAGTCGCGGGATTAAATTCATTCTGGTCGACTGCATCTCCCAACTGCTGCAGCGGCTCACGGATCTGCGCCCAAAGGTTCTGAGCATACGCCGTCGGCTGAATATTGCGCCCATCTTTGACGAACAGTTCATCTTTCCAAACAGAACGCATACGTGACAGGGCATTAGAAACTGCTGGCTGACTGAGCGCCAAGCGATCTGCCGCTCGGGTGATAGAGCCTTCAGTCATGATGGCATCAAACACCATCAAAAGGTTTAATTCCTGATTACGCAAAACATCCACCTACCATTTTGAGTTGTTATAAGTAAATCACAGATACATAACATTTGTGAATACATTGCATATGAATTAATAATTATTTTTATAAGGTGATCTTGATCATACTTCTCTCCACACCACGCTTTGGAGGGAAAGTGATGTTCGATTTCAACCTATCTAGATTCAAAAAATGGGCGCTGGCGGGAGGCACTCTTCTTCTATTAGCCGCCTGCGGTAGTGATCCGCAAACCCAGCCCACCCCTTTGATGACGCCACCATCGGTCTCTGTAGCGCCGGTCATCAGTCAACGATTAACTGAGTGGGACGAGTTCACTGGCCGTCTTGAGGCACCAGAAAGCGTACAACTGCGCCCACGCGTCTCTGGTTATATCGAGCGAGTGGCATTTGCCGAAGGTGCATTGGTTACGGCTGGACAACCGCTTTTTTATATCGACAGCCGCCCATTTGAAGCAGAAGTTAAACGCTTGCAGGCCGAGCTTAACGTCGCAAAGAGCCAGCAAAAACTCGCGGACCTCAGTTATAACCGGGCACAAAAGCTAACAGCAACCCATGCCATGTCGGAAGAGATCTATGACCAGCGCCAAGCCGCATTAACCCAGGCGTATGCCAACGTGGCTTCAGTCAATGCCGCACTTGAGCTGGCGCAACTGAACCTCAGCTACACCGAAGTCACTGCCCCGATCAGTGGTCGCGTATCCAAAGCCAACATCACCAAAGGTAACTACGTTACAGCAGGGGACACCATCCTCACCTCTCTGGTCTCTACCGACAAGGTGTATGCCTATTTTGATGCCGACGAACAGACCTATCTCAAGTACGTCAAGTTGGCGCAAGAGGGCTCCCGCGCCAGCGATCGCGATGTACAGCATCCGGTGATGATGGCGCTGGCTAATGACACCGATTACCCCCACGAGGGCATCATCGATTTCATTGATAATCGCGTCAATCCGAGCACAGGTACGATCCGTGGTCGTGCCGTCTTTAGTAATGACAAACAGATGTTCACCCCTGGTCTGTTCGCTCGGATCAAGCTCACCGGCAGTGCCAGCTACCAAGGCATTCTGATCGATGACAAGGCGATAGGTACCGATCTGAATAACAAGTTTGTGCTGATCTTGGACGAAACCAATACCGTGCAGTATCGGCCCGTAATACTCGGCGAGAAACTGCAAGGCCTGCGGATTATTCAGTCAGGCCTCAAGGCGGGTGACACCATCGTCGTCAATGGTCTACAACGGGTGCGTCCAGGTACACCCGTTGCGCCACAACAAGTCGCTATGACCGACAACAAAACACTGGCCAAACTCAAAGCCATACAACGGCAGTTAGACAGCCAAGCCAACCGAGTTCACCTCGCTGCGGCAGGGCTTAGTACGCAGAATGCCAGCACTGCAGTGACCGGAGGCTAAGATGAGATTGTCACAGTTCTTTATTCATCGGCCGATCTTTGCTGGCGTATTGTCGCTGATGATATTCATTGCTGGTGCCATTGCCGTATGGCAACTACCGATCACCGAATACCCGGAAGTGGTGCCTCCCACCGTTGTCGTCACTGCCAACTACCCCGGCGCCAATCCAAAAGTGATTGCCGATACCGTCGCCTCGCCGTTAGAGCAGGAGATCAACGGCGTCGAAGATATGCTGTATATGTCATCACAGGCCACAGCTGATGGCCGCATGACGCTTACCCTGACCTTTGCCATCGGCACCGACCCCGACGATGCCCAAGTATTAGTCCAAAACCGTGTTGACCGTGCCCTGCCCCGGCTGCCACAAGAGGTACAACGTTTAGGGGTGGTCACCCAGAAGTCCTCACCCGACCTCACCATGGTGGTTCATCTGACATCGCCGGATGACAGCTACGACATGCTATATCTGTCGAACTACGCCCATCTCAATGTCAAAGATGAGTTGGCACGCGTGCAGGGGGTAGGAAACGTCGAACTGTTCGGTGCAGGCGAGTTCAGCATGCGTGTCTGGCTAGATCCGGAGAAGGTCGCGGCACTGGGGTTAAACCCCGGTGATATCGTGGCCGCGATCCGGGAACAAAACCAGCAGGCAGCGGCAGGTTCGCTCGGCGCGCAACCCACCGGCGGCAGTGAATTCCAATGGTTAATCAATGTAAAAGGTCGCCTGTCTGATGAAGCAGAGTTCGGCGATATCATCATTAAAGTCGGCGAACAGGGAGAAATATCCTATCTAAAAGATGTGGCTCGTATTGAACTAGGTTCTGACTTCTACGCTCTCCGTTCTTTGCTAGACAACAAACCTGCGGTGGCTCTGCCTATCTTTCAGGCACCGGGTTCCAACGCGATTCAGATCTCTGATGATGTCCGCGCCACCATGGCAGAATTGAAACACTCTTTCCCGGCAGGCATGGATTACGCCATCGTTTACGATCCCACCGTGTTTGTCCGCGGCTCAATTGAAGCTGTGGTAAGCACATTATTTGAAGCGATTTTACTGGTGGTACTGGTCGTCGTGCTGTTTTTGCAGACCTGGCGCGCCTCTTTGATCCCGTTAGCTGCCGTACCGGTTTCTCTGGTCGGTACTTTTGCCATCATGCACCTGCTGGGCTTTTCATTTAACGCACTGTCGCTGTTTGGTTTAGTGCTGGCCATCGGTATTGTGGTCGATGATGCCATTGTGGTGGTCGAGAATGTCGAGCGAAATCTGCGCGAAGGGTTAAGTCCGGTTGACGCCACCAAACAGGCGATGCAAGAGGTGACCGGCCCAATTATTGCCACCACACTGGTGCTGGCGGCAGTTTTTATTCCCACCGCCTTTATGTCAGGTCTTACCGGCCAGTTCTATAAACAGTTTGCACTGACCATCACTATCTCTACGGTGATCTCGGCGATCAACTCGCTGACCCTGAGTCCAGCACTGTCCGCATTGCTGCTCCGTGCAGAAGACGCGCCAAAAGACAAGCTCACCAAACTGATAGATTTTCTGTTCGGCCGTTGGTTATTTGCGCCATTCAATCGTCTATTTGATAAAAGCGCCCGCGGCTATACGGCAGGGATCGGCAAACTCATCCGCTTAAGCGGCGTTGTCGTGATCCTCTATGCTGGATTGATGGCATTGACCTATCACCAGTTCAACACCACCCCAACCGGCTATGTACCGGGGCAGGACAAAATGTATCTGGTGTCATTTGCTCAACTTCCCGATGCCGCTTCGCTAGATCGCACAGAACAGGTGATCCGCGATATGTCCGCCATCGCCTTACAACATCCGGGCGTAGAAAATGCGGTCGCTTTTCCCGGCCTCAACATCAATGGCTTCACCAACAGCTCTAGTAGCGGTATCGTTTTCGTTGCCCTGAAACCATTTGCTCAGCGCACCTCGCCCGAGTTATCCGCCAATGCCATTGCCGGCCAACTTAACCAACAATTTGGTGCCATTCAGGATGCGTTTATTGCCATTTTCCCACCGCCGCCGGTGCAGGGCTTAGGTACCATTGGCGGCTTCCGTTTGCAGATAGAAGATCGCGCCAACCTCGGCTATGAAACCCTCTATCAAGTGACGCAGGAAGTCATCGGCAAAGCCTGGGCTGCGCCGGAACTGACAGGAAACTTCAGCAGTTTTCAGGTCAATGTACCGCAACTGGACGTCGATCTGGATCGCGCCAAGGCAAAGAGTCAGGGCGTACGCATTGATGATGTTTTTATCACCATGCAGGCCTATTTAGGTTCTCTCTACGTCAACGATTACAACCAGTTTGGCCGCACCTATCAGGTCAATGTGCAAGCAGACCAGTCATTCCGTCAGGAGCCAGACCAGATCAGCCAGCTCAAAGTGCGTAACCAACAGGGCGAGATGATCCCCTTAGGCTCCTTTGTCACAGTAGAACACAGTGCCGGACCCGATCGGGTGATGCATTACAACGGCTTTACCACTGCTGAAGTCAATGGCGCGCCAGCGCCGGGCTATAGCTCAGGCCAAGCGCAAGCGGCGATAGAAAAGATCTTAGATGAGACCCTGCCTATTGGGATGACCTACGAATGGACAGATCTCACCTACCAGCAGATCCTCGCCGGTAACGCCGCCATGTATGTGTTCCCCTTAGTGGTGCTGTTGGTGTTTCTGGTATTAGCTGCCACCTATGAGAGTCTGAGCCTCCCCATGGCGATCATTCTTATTGTGCCAATGACACTGCTATCGGCAATGACCGGCGTGATCCTGACCGGTGGCGATAACAACATTTTCACCCAGATCGGCTTCATTGTGCTGGTGGGGTTAGCCACCAAGAACGCGATTCTGATTGTCGAGTTTGCCAAAGAGTTGGAAGAGCGTGGCATGGGGGTTATCGAAGCGATTAAGGAAGCGGGACGATTACGTTTACGCCCGATCCTGATGACATCGTTCGCCTTCATCATGGGTGTGGTACCTATGGTGTTTTCAACTGGTGCAGGTGCAGAGATGCGCAAAGCCATGGGTGTTGCCGTGTTCTCCGGCATGATAGGGGTCACCGTATTTGGCTTAGTACTGACACCTGTTTTCTACTATCTGCTACGTCGGCGTAGTCAGCCGCCATCAGCAGCAAAAACTGAGAGATAGAGAACCCAAGTTTTGAGGCACTCGACCACACCACCGAACCCTCCTAATCTCGGTGCGGGTGCCTCATTTTCTAATTCCTTCACCACTGCTCCACGTTGAGCCATGTTCCAACAATAAAAAACCGGCCAGATAGGCCGGTTACTATTTTCGTCTGAAAGTTAGAGCGTTTATCCGCGACGACGAACGCGACTCATCCCCAACAAACCTAACCCCAACAGACCCACGGTCATAGGCTCAGGTACAGCCAGGTGAGGAGTCACGTCATTAATGGCCATCTGGATCTGGTCAAGATTGTTTTGCACACCGTCGTCTGCGGCAAAAACATACAAGTTGGCATCAATAAAAGGGTTGGTTTCCCAATAAAAACCAAAGTGATCTACCTCGCCGTCATTAAACATTTTCTGGCTATAGTAGACCTCAGCATCGGACTGGAACCAGAGACCAAAGGCATAGCCTTCTGCCAGGCTCAGATCAATAGCACCAAAAGTTGACAGCGCTTGTTCACCCGCGATATCCCAAACAACATTCGACTCATCACCCACTTCTGCGGTGGAATCAAATATCTGTAGCTTCGAGGCAACGACATGATTCACAGTATCGTAGTGGTATAAACCAAATGCATGATCAAACGTATTATTCTGACCAGCTAAAAAGGTCATTTCGAAACCGCTGTCATCAAGTGTGGCATCGAAATCAGTCAGCGTGAATAAACTATCACCACTCTCCTCAATACCGTTTAACTCTGCAGGGATCATTGGCGCTGCTGTTGCTACTCCAGAAAACAACAAGGCAGCGAAAGCTAAATAAATTTTCATGATTGCCTTCTCCTTTAGCAATAAATAAATGTGCAAATCAGATTGCCGTGTAGATATACCAAAAATAGAAATCTCACGTACGTAAAGAGTTTTGACATATATCGTGCAGCTAAAATGCACAAAAATGCACCAATCGCACACTAACTGAGCAAAACTTCAAACAAAACGTCTTACCATTCAATAATAAGTGAGCGTTACCGATACCAATTGAATCAATTATGTTTTTATTAGATTGTTTAAGAAAAGAAAATAAAAACACCTACTAATTTAACGTACCGTTTTTACTTATATTTTTTTGTTCGAAATAAGGGTTTATTTATAACAAACAATAAATTATTAGCCTGATTGAGTATTTTTAACTCACATCCTTAATCTTCATTTAATTAGGTGGTGATACTTTAGAGAGAGCTAACTCCAAGAAGAAATTAGATGATGGGTAATTGAGCTAAGGTCCGTATCGAAATAGAGATTAATCAATAGAGAGTTAGAGTTAGATTTGAGCTGATATTCCAAATACGCCACAATCAACCTCATCTTGCCAATCTCGAATAGCCCTATGTCTGAATACTCCGCAACAATAAGCTGGCAAAAGCGGCCAGAAGAAACCTTTATCGACAATCGCTATAGTCGTGCCCATGAATGGCAGTTTGACGGCGGGGTGACTGTACCCGCCTCATCTTCTCCCCATGTCGTGCCTCTCCCCTATTCGGTGGAAGCCAATGTCGATCCAGAAGAAGCTTTCATTGCCGCACTATCGAGCTGCCATATGCTGTTTTTTCTCTCGTTGGCAGCAAAAAAGCGTTGGCTGGTCACCAGCTATATTGATCACGCCATTGGTGTCATGGCTACAAACAGTGACGGCAAAATTGCGATGACCGAGGTCACCTTACAGCCAGCTGTGCGCTTTGCAGACAAGCAGCCACCAGCCGAGCAGTTGGAGGCTTTGCACCACCAAGCCCATGAACTCTGTTTTATTGCCAATTCGGTTAAAACGAAGATCACCATCGCTGCAACACGTTGAACAGCTACAAAAACAGCTGACACACATCGCTTCATCACTATGCCAAACAAATATTCGGTCCATACTTACCTATGCCAATGCATGAAACAGTGACGACAGGTAGCCGTTTACCACGCATAAAGAGGCAAAGTGAAACGATGAAGAACAAACAAAAAAGAGCAGTTCAACTGCCACCTTTACTCGCAAAGCAGAGCCTGATTTTACTGGCAACAGCACAGGCTCAGCAGGCCAATATTTTTCGCAGTTCCACCCGAGTGGAGGGTCTGCACGACTATCGTGTTGCACTGCGTAAACTGCGCAGTTTGGTCACCCAAATGAAAAAGCTGTTCCCCGATGATTGCGCCCAACGGCTCAATCAACAATTGGGCTTGATGGCACGCAAAACCAATACACTCCGCGACATGGATGTCTATCAACAGCAGTGGCAGCACTACCAAAAAAACCTAAGCAGGAAACAGCGACAGTTATTGGCCAAACTCACACTCAAGGAGAAGCAGCGCCAGCAGCGAGAGCGGGCCCGAGTTATCGCTTGGCTTAGTAGCAAAAATTACCAACGCACTTTTGCATCAATCCAACACTGGTTTGCCCTGGCGGAGCAAGAAGCGATAGCAGAAGTTGCACCTTCGCCGTCTCTGATCAGTTGGCTGCAAAAACAGATGAACAAACGTTATCAGGTGATCCGTGCAGCGGCGCAGGCACTGCATGAGCCAGTAGCAGATGAGCAACTACACGCCCTGCGAATTCAGGGCAAGAAGCTACGCTACCTGGTTGAACTGTTCCCTCAAGCTAGCGAAAAAACAGATTGGGAATTACTACACAAGCCACTGAAAAAACTGCAATCCCACTTGGGGAATGTCAATGACTGTGCAGTACAACTGCAGGGGATCAGGCGAAAACAAGCCAGGCTGATGCAACAGCAATATCCCCACCAGGCCGCAACCTTAAATGCCTTACTGGAAGTAAAGAAACAGATAAAACAACAAGCCCGAACAGAGAAAGCGGCGGCGCTAAAGCTATTGGCAGCGCTTCAGCACTTGCCACCATCTATTCATGCCTAACTGGCCAGCGGCAAGCTAAAGCCAAACGTAGAGCCCTGCTGTTGGCTACTCTGCACGGCGATTTCACTGCCGTGCAATGCCACTAGCTGTTGCACAATCGCCAAGCCTAAACCGGTATTTGCCCCCTCACCGTTAACGCTATTACTGGCGCGATAGTGCGGGTCAAAGATCAACGGCACTTCAGCTTCGTTAATGCCACAGCCATTATCTGCAACCGCCACATAGATAGCATCATTGGCGGCAGCTATTTTTATGATCACCTCGCCTCCCGCTGGCGTATGGCGCAATGCATTGTCAATCAGGTTCACCAGAATCCGCTCCAGCTTGCCAATATCAGCCAGCGCCTGCTGCTGGTGGATATCGGTTTCGACACGCAAGCGTACACCTCGCGCCTCAGCCATTAACTGCAAACGCTGCACGACATCATAGGCCAGCTCTGCCACCACCACAGGTTCGGGATTAAAACGGATGTCGCCGCCTTCCAGACGCACTAACTCAAATAGTTGCTCGACCAGCAAATTCAACTGACGCGCGTTTTTCAACGCGACCTCAATTAATTGCGGCTGACGCTGCTCAGCACTTTGCAGTAACCAGGTTTCCAGATAACCCTGAAGGGATGCCAACGGGGTTCGGAAATCGTGGGAGACATGGGAGATCAGTTCGCGCCTTAATTGCTCAGTGGTTTTAATCTGTTCCAGCTGATGCTCGATATGCCCGGCCATCACATCAAAGCCCTGATTCAGCGACACCACCTCTGCTGGAGTCCAACGATGATGCCGTACCTCAGGTTCATTGCGACGAGAAAAGTCATGTTGGGTGAAGTGCTCAAATCGACGCACCAGCTTGGTTAACGGCCGCGTCAGTAAGACAAACAGCAATACCAGCAACACTAAACCGAACAGCAGCGCTGCGCCCATCAAGCGCCAACTGTCTTGTAACACGCGACTGGTGGCTAACATGTCAGCTAAAGTCTGCCACTGCTCACCACCAATTATCACGTACAGATAGCCCGTCAGCTCACCCTCAGCATTTTCAATTGGTGCTGCAGAGAAGATACGTTGGCTCGTTGCCGAACGAGGGTCATCGCCATACAGAGGGAAGTCAGCACCGGCAAAAAACGAATGGATCGGCTGCAGGCTGATACGTTGGCGCAACACCTTGCCTGGCGGTGCTGAATAGGCCAAGAGTCGCCCAGTCGTATCCAGTGCATAGATCTCCCAATCAGGCCCGAGCAACATCATGGTGTGAAAAGCATCTTTCAAGATACTGGCGTCAATGGTGCCCTGTTTTAGCTGTTTGTTGTCATACACCATGTGTGCAGCAAGGCCGCGGTGCAGGCGCTGTTCCACCTCTTCGCCATAGGTTTGGTAACTGGCCAATGTCCAGCTCCCGACACCAATACCCACCAGCAAAAACAACCCAGCGGCATATAACGCGAACTGTCCAGAAAGGGATTTCAACATGAATGTTCGCCTGCAAATTTGTATCCCACGCCCCACACGGTATGGATCCATTTGGGTTGCGCCGGATCTAATTCCAGCTTGCTACGCAGTCGATTGACAGTGGAATTAACGGTATGGGCATAGCCGTCATGCCGATGTCCCCACACTTGATTCAACAATTGATCGCGGCTAAACACGCGCCCAGGTTGGCTTGCCATATGCCATAACAACTCAAACTCGGTCGCCGTCAAGTTCACCAACTGTTCGGCAACATGGACTAAGCGGGTAGTGGGGTCAATTGCCAGCTCGTCAACCAGAATAGGTGCAGGACCCGTTTCTTGCTGTTGATGGTGGCGATGGTAACGACGCAACAGCGCTTTCACTCGCGCCTGTAGCTCCAACACACTGAACGGCTTTGACAAGTAATCGTCAGCACCACTCTCCAGCCCCATCACCAGGTCTTGTTCACCGGACTTGGCAGTGAGCATCAAAATGGGAATATCTTCATTGATCCGTCTGAGTTGTCGACACAAACTCAAACCATCAATACCACCGGGTAACATAATGTCGAAAATCGCCATGTCATAGTCCTGATGCAACTGCCGCGACGCCTGTCTACCATCCGGGTAAGCATCCACTTGGTAATCCATCATGCCCAAGTTAATACCCACAAGGTTCGCGATATCTGCGTGATCTTCCACCAATAAAATCTTGGCTTTCATAGCCTGCCCCTCTGGCACCAGTGTTTAATGGCTGTCATGCCACCTGGTTGTTGCATCTGGTTCGTTAGAGGTAGAGACCGGTCAAGCTGTGATTAAATTTCCTGCAATCTTTGAATGCGTGTTCGCAGACTGAAAATGAAGCCCCGCCATCGGGAGCTTCACTCCAGTGCTGAACAATCACTCCGTGCGAGTAATGGTTACCTTCATCACCGGATTGTCAAAACGATGACTAAAGTTCAACGCTGAATTGGTTAGGCCATCATCCGCTGTCACCACGCCCGCATGCACATAAACGCGATCAATATCATCACGGGTGGCAGCATAACCTTCGCCGCCGCCAGCAGGTCCAGGTACAGTCGCTGCCGTTTCGCTATTGGCTTCGGTACCAGCATCATAAGCCATGGTGGTGGTCGACCAACTGTCACCCACCGCCAGTTGCTCTAAACCCCAGCCATTGACACCAGTGAAAGCATCATTGGTATTCACTAGCATGGTGGCCAGTGTCAGATTTAGGTCGATACCCTCTTCGAAGCTAAGTACCATCATCTCTGAGGCACCCGGCATAATCACGCCCGCACCCGAGGCAGAAGCCCAAAGCCCTTCGATAGCGAGGAGTTGACTGTTGTCACCGCTTTCAGCCATCACCTCCAGCGGCACCAACGCGGCATCACCGAGAGACCAGGCCTGAATGGTTTCATTGTGAACCAGTGCTGCCACTGGTGATAATGGTTGGTTGGCAGTCAGATTGACCACTTCAACCTCATAGCTGCGCATCAGTGGATCCACAATGACAATTTCATCATCATCGTCGTCACTACAGCCACTTATTACCGCAACCGCGAGCAACGCAGTGCCAAGACGAAAATAGCTTTGCTTATTCATATCGCCTCCCTGGTTACTGTACGGTAACGGTCAGTTTTGCCACCGGATTCAACCAGCGATGAACACGGCTATCTAGATCTGATACACCGCCCTCTGCGTCTGTATCACCTAACACACCGGGATGAATATGAACCGTGCTGTTCGGCTGGGTGGCAGTGACACCACTACCGTTCATGCCCGCATCACCACCTGGCGCAGCTGGTATCCCGGGAACACCTGGCATATCACTGCCATCAACAACCAATTCGTCATTAGCTTCAGTACCGGCATCGTAACCTTTCAGATACACCGTATAGGTACCCGCTTCAGATGGGATCATCCAACGGTCTAACCCAACAAAACCGTCGTTGGTCGGCAACAACATAGCAGTCAAAGAAAGGTACGCCATATCACCACTGTCCAGCATCACACCTTCAATGCTCGCGCCCGGTGCCAACAGGCCACCAGCAGGATTACTCACGACAGGCATACCGTCCAGCGCGGTTGCCATCGCAGAGATATCGCCCCCCTCGGCAATGGCTTGCAGTGCGGCCGATGCGGCCATTCCAGTCTCGTACATATAAACGTCGCCAGGATGGGCTGCGATAATCAGTGGTGTGAAATAGACCCCTTGCGTCAGGTTCTCAACTTTGATCTCTAACTGTGCCGCTGATGCGGGTACGGCAAAACCTGCAGCGATCATGGCTGCCAAAGGCAAACGGGTAAGAAATTTAGTCATCGGTAACGCTCTCCATGTTTAATGTCGAGGGTAAGTGTCGCCACCAGATCTCCGTATCAGATTGCAAAAACATCACAAAACCATCACAAGCTGTCGCAGCGAGTCATGACCATAGACAAATTTAAACACTCTTCACATCGACTAAGACAGCGTGCCTAAGGCACTAACAACAGAGCGCCACTTGGTGACAAAGATCACATTATTGCAGGCGCAACTTCAGCGCATTTCGCAACAATTTTCACAATCACGAAAGCGCACTAAACAGCCAAATTGATCAAACACTGATCAGCCCGATCTTATTGATAACAACAGCGCAACCAAAAACCCACTAAGCCAACGAAAAATTGCTACACAAAGAAAACATTAATCTAAAAAAATCAGACTGTTATTACTTTTGACCCTGCTCAGCAAATGGTTTTTAACCTGTTCCTAACGGACCACAAAAAATAGAGTCCGTAACAAAAAAATAAGCACAGTCCATCGACCCAGGAGTATTTTCCAATGCCTGTTTTGCAAAAAAACACGGTCGTAAAAACGATCGCTTTATTCGCAGGGGTACCTCTGCTCGCTCAGCCCGCCTTCGCCGACGACAGCACAGCTGAAGATGTCGAGCGTATTGAAATTACCGGTTCTCGCATCAAACGCGCAGACATGGAGAGCGCAAGCCCGGTACAACTTATCTCCGCCGAAGATATCGCAGCCGGTAGTTACACCTCAGTAGAGCAGGTGCTGCAGCAATCCACAGCCTCTGCCGGTATGGCAACCGGCGCATCCAGCAACAACGGCGGGGTGGGTGCTGCGCGGGTAGATATGCGCGGCATGGGCGTACAACGCACCTTGGTGCTGGTTAATGGTCGCCGGATGGTTAATTCGGGCACGGGCGCGGATGCCGCAGTGGATCTCAATACTATCCCACTCGCCATGATCGAACGTATCGAAGTGCTTAAGGATGGTGCCTCTGCCGTGTATGGCTCCGACGCCATTGCTGGTGTAGTTAACATCATCACCAAAAAGAATTTTGAAGGACTGGAGCTAAGTGGCACTTATGGTGGCAGTAGCGAAGGCGATGCCAATACCGGTGATATCAGCCTGCTGATGGGCGGTAGCAGCGATCGCGGTAATTTTGTGGTTGGTGCCAGCTATGTAGATCGTGGCGATGCTTGGCAAAGTGACCGGGGCTGGTCTGATTGCGCATTGGACGGCTCGACCTCCCCCTCTTGTATCCCTGGCAGCTCCACTATCCCTGGCGGCGCAATTAACCCAGGAGATGGCTGGAAACAGCGTGATCCAAACACCGGTGAGTGGGTCGCTCAAACAGACAGTTTTGACTACGTCCCCTACAGCTACCTCTACACACCTCAAGAGCGTGTCAGTGTATTTGGTAACGGCAGCTATGAACTAAATGATGATCTAACAGCGTTCACCGAATTCCTCTATACCAAACGTACCTCAGATCAGCAGATGGCACCTTCACCAGTCACCGGCGTCACCTTCAGTGAGGATGCTCTGGGTAACCCATACGACAGCGCCGTCAGCTATAAACGAAGAATGACTGAGGCGGGAGCCCGTGAATTCGAACAGATCACTGACACCACGCGTATTGTCACAGGCCTACAAGGATATCTTGATCTCGGTAGCGGTTACGATTGGGATCTTTCCTACACCTGGGGCAGAAACGACGCTACCAGCAAAGTACATAACCTCATCAACAACAAAAAGATGATGGAAACCGCCTACGCCGACACCTGTGGTCAAAACGGCGTGCCATGTCAGGACTGGTTTGCCCCAGAAGGCGAAATTAGCCAGGAAACTCTCGATTACGTTACCTACACCGATCAGTCGACCGGTGGCAACGAGATGAATGTCGTCAACTTCAACCTCTCTGGCGATGCTTTCGAGCTACCTACCGGTACTGTCGGTTTTGCTGCAGGATTAGAGTACCGGGAAGAGAAAGGCTGGTACCAGCCCGATTCTGTGACCGTGGCAGGCGAAAGCTCACAGTCACAGCAAGACGCGACCTCAGGCAGTTATGACACCACCTCAGCCTATGCTGAGTTTGCCATTCCGCTGCTCTCTGATATGCGTTTTGCTGACGACGTTAGCCTGGAGGCTGCCGTCCGCTGGTTTGATTACAGCACCTTCGGCAGTGACAACACTTGGAAACTGGGTCTGACCTGGAAAGTGGATGATGAATGGATGCTACGTGGCGTGCGCTCAACCGCTTTCCGCGCTCCTAGCGTGGATGAGCTTTATGGCGGCAATGTCGGTTCATTCGACTATGTCACCGATCCCTGTTCCGGCTATGGTGCGCTTGACCCAAGCAGCAGCACTTACCAAATGTGTCATTCCGAAATTGGTGATACCAACTATCAGTTCAACGATTTTCAGATCGAATCCACTTGGTTAAGTGATGATGATCTGCAACCAGAAACCGCTGATACCTGGACCTTTGGCTTAGTTTATAGCCCTGACTATATCGACAACCTGTCACTTACTATCGACTACTACAAGATCGAAATCGACGATGCCATCGTACGTATTGATAGTCAGCAGTATTTAGATGCGTGCTACGGTGGTAATGCTCAAGCGTGTGACACACTGAATATCAGCCGCGATTCACTCACTGGCGAGATCAGTAATGTCGATCGTCCACTGACTAACGTTGGCTACCAAAACACCTCCGGTATCGATAGCAATATTCAATACGGTTTCGAAGGGTTTGGTATAGATTGGAGTGCTAATCTGGACAGCACTTACCTGATCGAGTTTGAAGAAGATGGTAATGACTATGCAGGTACCATCAGTGGTATGACGGGTGGCTATGCGCGTTGGCGCAGCAACGCCAGCCTGAAAGCCGCTGCGGATAACTGGGATATTTATTACAAAATGCGCTATATCCACAGTATGGATGACCTTTATGAAGATTATGAAGTCTCTTCTGTGACGTACCACGATGTTTCAGGTCAATATTATGTAAATGACAGCTTGAGCCTGAAGGTAGGTATAGATAATCTATTCGACAAAGAGCCACCCTACGTACCGAGCTATTCAGATATGAATACGGTACCGGAAGCATACGATGTGTTAGGCCGTTACTTCTACGCAGGTTTCACCTACCGCATGTAAAGAATGTCTCGACTCTGTCAGTACAGAGTCTGAGCAAAAGAGCGTTGTCCAAAATCCCTTGTATGGGGCAACGTACCCCCCGAAAGCGCTTCGTTAGAAGCGCTTTTTTTTATGTACAGGATGTACGGTATGTCGCGGGTGCATGGATGCACAGGAGCGACGATGTACAGGATGTACGGTATGTCGCGGGTGCATGGATGCACAGGAGCGACGATGTACAGGATGTACGGTATGTCGCGGGTGCATGGATGCACAGGAGCGACGATGTACAGGATGTACGGTCGAAAAATGCTCCATCCACTTCCGACATTCCCACCATCCATGGCGATCGTACACCCACTAAGCTACGCGGGGTGAGCTTTGTCGCAGGTGCATGGAGCCCAATACACTTCGTGGGGCGTACTAATGCACAGGAGTAATGCTGCGCAAGGTGGGCTTTGTTGCGACCGGATAAACCTTTAAGAACAGCGGCGTACTGAATCACGCAACTTAGTAAGCATCATCCCAACGCTGCCACCAACCAGAAAATCCTCGAGTAAGGTAGTGCTTAAGTCCTATCAGCAGCAACAGTAGGGTCATCGGCAGGATCAGTAACATCCACTTAGCGGTCACCGGCAGAGGTAAATAGCTGGTATCTAACACCAGCAAATTGCCAGTAAAGTGATAGTGATGACGAAATGCTTCTTCGAGATCTGCGGGGAGCCGCATTGTTGACAGGTAGCCCTTCACTCGCGTTTCCCGAAACAGATCCGCTAATACCGGTTCATCCTGCTGCTTGATCAAATAGGTTAGCTGCGGCTCATCACCCGCATGTACCACCACAGGCACGTAATAGTCGGTTTGAAACGGTTGCGCACTATCATCCGGTGGCATGAGCACTTCATAGGTGTTGGTGATCTCTCGCAGACCACCATTTAATTCAACATAGCGATTTTGGGGAGCCTGCGGGAACAACTCATTGGCTTGTGCCACCACAGGTTGTTCACCATTGCGCTGCCAATAGTTCACCGCATCCCATGCGCCGAGCAGTAATGCGATGACCGCCACTAACTGGCAAAAACTGGTGGCCTTGAGAATAAGAGTCTTCATATGCGCTCCTTGCATCTAACCCTGACCTGATGAGGGGATCTATTACGGAGAATGAAGTAATTAAAGCATCTGATTTAAACGCAAAGATATAACCTGCTCACATTTCGACCAAGGCGTAACAACACAGATCCAATAGTTTGAAGTATGCGGCGAAAAACGGGGAAATGAGAGCTAAAACAGAGCGAATGGCTAGTAAAAGTAACAAATGTTAAATTAGATAACACAGTGTTAGGCGGGCGCTAGCAGAGAATATAAGCCAAACCCTTACCTTTAAAAAAGACCTCCAACTGGAGGCCTTATCTACTGGTGGCGTATCAGAGCCTAGCTGCGACGCACGGCACCTAATCCAACCACAATCAAGCCCATCAGCAAAATTGCCGCTGGCGCAGGAACCGAAGCCTTACCTTCAAAACCTTCAATGCGAACGCCGTAGCCACCACTGATGGGGTTACCGCCGATCAAGTTGCTACCATTCACTTGAATACGCTGGCTACCTGCGATAGCTGCAGGGCTGCTAGGCCAGCCTAACCGGGTGCCATTGATACCGAAAATCGACACGAAGTAGCGACCGGCATCTAAGAAGAAGTCATCCACATCAAATGTCACTACCGGAAAAGAGCTACCAGCAGAGCCACCCAAACTGTCATCACGCACGTAATCACTGCGATCCAAGGTTTGCGCAAACAGTGACGTAGTCAAACCAGCATCAAAAATCTCAATAGTTAGCTCATCCATATAACGGTCAGCGGTGGCAGACACATCATGTAACTGCGCAGCGATCTGCTCTACTGTCGAGCCCGCAGCCAGATCAAAACTGGTTGCCGCACGGTACTCACTGCTACATGGCGTACAAGAGCCTCCGGCAGCAGAGCCAAGAAACGGATTTTCATAGAGGGGAGCGGCTGAAGCACTCTGAGAGACAATCATTACCGCAGCGGCGGCCAAACCTGAAAGAGACTTAAACATCATGGATACTTCCTTTATTACTGCTAACCAAATTAAGTTTAATTTTTCATAGCAAAAAAGAAGCCAAACAAGTAATAGATTGAATTAAAAGGATTAAGTTAACCGCCAAATATAAGCACGCACTAAAACGTAAAAATATTAGACATCTGACAAAGGTATTATTCGATCTGCTTAAACCCCTGCCCCATTCGGAACAAAACCATCATAACGATCATCGGTGCGAGGCTGTAAATGAGCGCGTCGATATTGGTAAACAGATGCACCCCACCGATCACCAGCGTCAGTAGAAAGAGCAGATAAATCGGCGCAGTCAGTCGCAAGCGCACACTGCACATTGGGCAGGTAAATGATGAGTTAAACACGCCATGTCGCTGCAAGCTCGCGTTCAATAGCGTGGTATCGATGGTTTCTTTACAGGCAGGACAACGGTAAATTCTAAACATTGAATTCGCTTATCTGAAACAGCCAGTGATGATGATTATCAGACCACAAGATCTGTGAAACGTTGCCGAACTTCCATCAATGCGAAACCCAGCAAATTAACGCCTTTCCACTGATTGGGGTTTTCAGCATGAGGATCATCTGCGGATAAACCAATCCCCCAGACTCTATCAACGGGACTAGCTTCAACCAAGATCCGCTCTCCGGTTCCCAGAAGAAAAGCTTTTAGCTCAGCATGTTGATCGAATTTTAGTAAGTTTGCTTGCACCACAATTTCAAATCGATGCTGACACCAAACTTGTTCGTCAAAGTTAAGCACTTCCCTACCAAATTTTTTGGCTGCTCCCGGATTCGAAGCAGTGATAATTCTTTCGTAGGCACACTGGTCGCCAAAGAGCTTAGCTTTCGCTGCCATCATGTAGTGTTCAGCAGTAAGAAATTTAACCCCATCATCGATAAAAGGAGCTTCATACCACTGACTAAAACAACTCTTTGAAACGCCTTTCTCTGGCTTTTTATGGCCCCAGAAAAAAACGTACTTTACGCAATTTCCATAATTAACGTAATCAACTAACTGTTGTATATCCCGCAGCTCAGGCATCGAACTCTCAATCAAAGGGGCTATGACTCGTAAATACTAGCGACTAATCCAATCCCAAAAACTCACGGCGACAAGGCATCGTCAGCGCCCCAGGGCGCAAAGATTTCACCAATTTTTCTGCTTCAGTTTTGTCCATACCACGCTCAATCAACAAGCGTGCGGCAATAAACCCCGTACGTCCGGTGCCACCCTTACAATGCAAGGTGACGTTGCACCCGCTATCAAGCAGGCTATTCAACCGCTTACTCACCTGCGGCCAACGCGCTTCAAAATCAGCATTGGGCAGATCTTCATCAGGGATCGGCATATGGAACCACTGCATATCGAAGTGAGAAACTTTATCGCCTAGATCTTCAACCTTATGTTTTACCAGCTCTTCGGACTCCATCAGCGTCACACAACACTCCGCTCCCCAATACAGCAGATCATTGAGATCCTGCTCCATCATTTCACTAAAGTCCTGATCCCCCTCTCGCTTGCCAGGGCAAGGATGCAAACCAATTTTGCCCTCACAACCGGGGATGTTTAGTTCGTAAACGGGCAGCTTATCTAAACGTTTACCTGGCATTGTCATGTTCCTCTTTGAAAAAATACCGGCGCCTAGGCGCCGGATAGATATTAAGTGGTCACAGCTCCAGTGAGCCTTGCCGGTGAAAAGCCGCGATTACGCTGCTTCACCGATTCCTGAATGCCGCAACAAAGCATCCACTTCGGGTTCACGACCACGGAATGCGCGAAACAGATTCATCGGTGAATCGCTACCGCCTTTGCGCAAAATTTCATTGAGGAAGCTCTGCCCCGTTTCGCTGTTGAAGATACCCTCTTCCTCAAATCGGCCAAAGGCATCAGCAGACAGCACTTCTGCCCACTTATAGCTGTAATAGCCTGCCGCATAGCCGCCACCAAAGATATGACCAAAGCTATGTTGGAAGCGATTAAATTCACTGACCGGCACCACAGCGACCTTATCGCGGATCTGATCCAAGGTGTGCTGCACCTGCGCGCCCAATGTGGGATCGAAATCCAGATGCAGGTGGAAATCAAACAGGGAAAATTCCAACTGGCGCAGCATCTGCATAGCACTTTGGAAATTCTTCGCTGCCATCATCTTGTCCAGCATCGATTGTGGTAGTGGCTCTCCGGTTTCAAAATGGCCAGAGATAAACGCCAATGCTTCCGGCTCCCAGCACCAGTTTTCCAAAAACTGACTGGGCAACTCTACAGCGTCCCAAGGTACGCCATTAATACCAGAGACGCCGGCCGTTTCCACTTTAGTGAGCATATGGTGTAAACCGTGGCCAAATTCATGGAACAAAGTGATCACTTCATCATGGGTAAACAGCGCTGGCTGACTACCGACTGGACCACTGAAGTTGCAAGTCAGATAGGCCACAGGGATCTGCAGTTCATTGGCTTCGGTACGCCAACGCGCCTGACATTCATCCATCCAGGCTCCACCCCGCTTGCCTTCACGAGCAAACAGATCGAGGTAGAAACTACCTTGCAAGCTGCCATCAGCATTGAAAATATCAAAGAAACGTACATCTTTATGCCAGGTATCGACGCCTTGGCGCTCAACGATATCCACGGCAAACAGGCGTTTTGCGACTTCAAACAGGCCGCTGACCACGCGGTTTTCCGGGAACCAAGGGCGTACCGCTTCAGCATCAATGGCATAAGTATGTTGCTTCAGTTTTTCCGAGTAATAGGTCAGATCCCAAGCCTCGGCGTTTTCAACACCGTGTTGCTGTTTGGCGTATGCCCGAAGCTCATCCAGCTCTTTCTGCCCCTGCGGCTTAGAGCGCTCAGCCAGGTCATTGAGAAAGCCCAGCACCTGGCCACTCTTCTCTGCCATTTTGGTGGCCAGCGAGTATTCGCCATAGTTGTCAAAACCTAACAGGCGTGCTTTTTCGTGGCGCAGGGCAACAATCTCATCCATTACCTCGCTGTTGTCCCACTTACCGGCGTTGGGGCCTTGATCAGAAGCTCGCGTAGCGAAGGCCACGTAGATCTCTTTACGTAGCTCCCGGTTGTCACAGTAGCTCATCACGGGCAAATAACAGGGGAAATCGAGGGTCAGCAGGTAACCCTCTTGTTCTTTTGCCGCAGCGGCCTGCTGTGCAGCCGCTAACGCCGTGGGAGGTAAGCCCGCCAGCTCAGATTCATCGGTGATCAACTTGCTCCAGCCACGGGTAGCATCAAGCAAATTATTGGAAAACTGCGAGCCCAACTCACTGAGTCGAGTACTGATCTCAGTAAAGCGCTTCTTCTTATCCTCGGGCAGAGCAACACCCGCTAGCTCGAAGTCACGTAACGCCTGCCGGATCACCTCTTGCTGCGCTTGGCTCAAGCTGGCGAACTGCGCGCTGTTAGCGACACGCTGATAGGCATCAAACAAGCCCTGATGCTGTCCAACCCAACTGCCATATTCGCTGAGTAACGGTAAACAGGAGTCATAAGCGTCACGCAGTTCGGGGGTATTTGCCACACCATTGAGGTGTCCCACCGGCGACCAGGCACGACTGAGTTTGTCATTCACTGTATCCAACGGTGCGATCACCGCTTCCCAGCTCTGCTCTTGGCTGCTGGCGACCTGCTCCACCACTGCTTTACAGTCAGCGATCAACTGCTCAACGGCAGGCTTAACATGCTCAGGCTTAATCTCGCTAAAACGTGGCAGGCCGGAAAAGGATAACAACGGGTTGGTCATGGATGATCCCTGATCTGATAAAGAGTCTAAAGGGGGTTATCGGGGTTTAAAGACCTCTTTTCAAGTCAAGCCGTGACATTTGTCATGACCGACTGGTGACAGCTGTGGCTAACGACAAATAATGCGGTGATGAATACTTCACTTACCCAGCCAAAACGGCATACAAAAAACGGATTTGAAAAAAGAGGACCAATGAACAAGCTGAACAATTAACCACAACGGTTTTGCTGCCATAACGATTTAATCCACAGCGTCGATTTTCATTCAGCGCCAGTCGGGCTAGTATCCATAGTTAAACGCAACCCTTTGTTGGAGAACATATGAGCAAGCATTTCGACTTTATTGCTATTGGCGGCGGCAGTGGCGGCATAGCAACGGCGAACCGTGCTTCGATGCGTGGCATGAAATGCGCCATTGTCGAAGCCAAATTTCTGGGTGGTACCTGTGTCAATGTCGGTTGCGTACCCAAAAAAGCGATGTGGTTCGCAGGCCAGATCGCCGATGCATTCAAATACGCCCCTGACTATGGCTTTGACGCCACGGTGAAGGGTTTAGACTGGGGTAAGTTAGTGGCCAGCCGCGAAGCTTATATCTCGCGTATTCATGGTTCCTATGATCGTGTGCTTGGCAATAACGGCGTAGAGGTAATTAATGGTTTTGGCCGTTTTGTTGACGCCCATACCATTGAAGTGGATGGCGAAACCTATACAGCTGATCATATCTTGATCGCCACCGGCGGTCGGCCCCAGATCCCTGACGTACCGGGTGCTGAATTAGGTATCGACTCTGACGGCTTCTTTGCGCTAACAGAGCAACCAAAGCGGGTTTTAGTTGTGGGTGCAGGCTACATTGCCGTTGAGATTGCCGGGGTCTTTAATGCCCTTGGCAGTGAAACCCATCTCGCCGTGCGCAAACATAAGCCACTGCGTAATTTCGACCCGATGCTCGCTGATACACTGGTAGAAGTGATGGCAGAAGACGGCTTGAACCTGCATACCGATGCCACACCCAAAGCTGTCCATCAGCATGATGACGGCAGCTTAAGCATGGAAACCGAGAGTGGCGAGATGATTGGCCCCGTGGACAGTCTGATCTGGGCAATTGGTCGAGACCCAGCCACAGACAATATCAATCTAAAAGCCGCAGGTATTAGTCTCGACAGCCGTGGCTATATCCCAACAGATAAATTTCAGAATACTGAGATCGCCGGAATCTATGCAGTCGGCGACAATACGGGCCGCGCGCAGCTCACCCCTGTCGCCGTTGCCGCCGGACGGCGTTTGGCTGAACGCCTGTTCGATGGTCGCGAAGGCTTACATCTGGATTATGAGCAGATCCCCACCGTGGTATTTAGTCACCCGCCGATAGGAACCCTAGGATTAACCGAGCCAGAGGCGATAGAGATCCATGGTGAAGAGAATATCACTGTGTATAACTCGCAGTTCACCGCCATGTATTCGGCACTGACAGAGCACCGTCAACCGACCAAAATGAAATTAATCTGCTTAGGCGAAGAGCAAAAAGTGATTGGTATTCATGGCATCGGTTTTGGTATGGATGAGATCCTGCAAGGCTTTGCCGTGGCGATGAAGATGGGGGCAACCAAAGCTGACTTTGATGCCACGGTGCCGATCCATCCCACCAGTGCGGAAGAGTTTGTTACGCTGTCACCACAGGTATATCGCTAACCACGATACGATCGAAAAAGCCGCCAGACTGGCGGCTTTTTTAAACCCATCGACAGCAAGTCTCAGGTCAGCTTTGGCGCTTAAATATTTGCCCAAACAACACTACTAATGGCAACGCAACCGCTGCCTGCGCCCACCATGGACGAGCGGGTTCAAACAGGATCCAACTGGCAAACATTAGCACCTCACTCCATGCCAAAAGTTTAATTAGCCGCTTACCACAAACACTGATCTCACTAAGTAGGCTAATCACCACAGACCAAGCCAATGCTGTAAACGAAATAACCACCGCGGCAAGTAAAAAACCGGTGGCATGACTCGCGATGAGCTGGGATCCCAATACTGCCGCACCAAAGCACAGCGCCAAGTAGTGGCTGATGGTTTGTGTTTTTAACAGTTGTTGCCGAACATCATGCAGCAGATGATGAATTGTTTGACGCCAATGGGCCGAGGTACGAAAGGTGGCAGCCATGGTTCACTCCTTGAATACGCCGCTGTGCGTTATTTGAACACCTTGTTCATTTACTACTCTAGAACGCCGTTAGATCATTCTCAAGCGATATTCGACTAATTTATGCCTCTGGTCTTGATGTCGTGAACCATTTCGCATTATGCAAAGTTCCAACAAACCGGGTAGATGCCATACTCAATAGTGTCGTTCATCTGGAGAAACTGAATGTCATCGCCACTGCGCGCTCCTCGCCTGCTAGAAACCCTACGAGAGGGATTGTGCCTGTTCGAGTTTTTGGCTCTGCTCATCTCTTGGCCGTGGCTAAAGCGCGCCCATACCAAGATCAACAAGCGCCGGACGATTTTGGTGATCCCCGGTTACACCGCCTCAGACAAAACAACCTGGTGCTTAAGATTGTTCTTACGTCAGCTTGGTTATCGTGCGGAGGGCTGGCAACAAGGCCGTAATCATGGCCGTGTTGAGCAACTATTACCTGCTTTGGAACAACGTTTACTGGCGATCAGTCATCGCGATGGTGAAGCGCCAGTCTTACTGGGCTGGAGTCTCGGCGGTTTTCTCGCAAGAGAGCTAGCCAGAACACTACCGCAACATGTATCGCAGGTGGTTACGCTAGGGACGCCCGTTATCGGAGGTCCTAAATACACCATAGTTGCCCGTCATTATCGCCGCTGGGGCTACTGTCTCGATGAGCTGGAGCAAACCATCGCACTGCGCAATCAACAGGCATTCAGCATGCCCGTGATCGCGCTATATAGTCGCTACGATGGCATTGTCCATTGGCGTGCTTGTCTCGACCAACTCACCACAACGACACACTACCCCGTCACAGCCACCCATATCGGTTTAGTCGGATCACCCTGGGTGTTTATAAAAATCGCCCGACTGTTAGGTGATCATTGAGGAGAGCGAAGAACGCCCCCTTGAGCAACAGATCAATTTAACGAGGGTAGTTCAGAGCCTACCTTTGCCACCAATGAATCCACCGCAGCGGATGGGCTATCCAGCACCATCTCAGTATCGGTTGTCAGTGTCCAAACCGCTTCTTCAGTTGCCACATCAAACAAAGCCGATTCAGCGCGCATAACAAAGGTCTCATAACTCGTCGCCGGAATGCGTGCATATCGGTAGCTCTGATAGAAATAGCCATACCAACCGCGATAGGTATCAACGCCTACCACGCGAAGATGCGCGGGAACATAGGTGGTTATGGTTTCTTGGCCAACAGGGCGCACCAGCAATACCCCATCAATCCCATCCTCGGCAAGTCGCTTAACCACTTCCTCTCTCTCCATCTCATGTAAACGAGGATAGAGCTCAGACGACAATGAGGTCTTTACCCCTTCGCTGGCGAGCGAATCGGCCAAGCCTTTTTCGAGAAAGTATTGATAAGCGGGATCATAGATCACGCCAACCACCAGCACATGGGTAAATGGTTTATGCGGGTTGGGATCCTGCCACTGCTCAACCTGCTTAGTACTTTGAACGGCACATCCACTCAGCAGCAAATACAGCGAGGTAACAACAATGGCGCGATAGAGAGTGATCACAGGTCACCTAAGTTAAAGGATGGCGTAGCCATCACTTTAGCCCGCGCAGCTGCGTTATACCAATAGATTCATTCGGTTAGTCACAAGAGACTCGACATCCAGACGCGGCACTCTCTTCACTCAACGCCAACAAGCGTATCACTTCAACCGCGTCCGTTATCGGCACTGGCGCTGGTGCCTGCCCGCGTATCGCATCCAATAGCTGCTGATAAAAGCCAAGATAATCACCATGCAAGGTAGCGACCGGCTGATGTTCAGTGGCAAAGTAGAGCTGCCCCCATAACGCTTCGGCTTCAATACCAAAGCTAGATGCCTGTGGATCCATACCGCTTTTCAGCGCGTCTTCTTGCGGATCTAATCCCGATTTCAGGTAGGTGGCCAATTCGCCTTGTAACGTAAATCGAGGATTAGCCGCAGCCATATAAGGGGAAGCACACAACACCACCTCTTTATCGGCGTAATGCAACTGCAGCTTAAAGTAATCCACAGCCTTCGCTGCTGGACGCAATGCTCTGAGGGTGGCGGTTAAATGGCTTGGTTGACCAAACAGCTGTAACGCTTGATCCAGCAGGTGCGGGCCGAGATCCCAAAAGATACCGCTGCCCTCACCACCATTTTCCCGCCAGCGATCCCGCGGCTGTGGACGAAAGCGGTCGAAGTGACTTTCAAAATAGTGCACCTTGCCAAGGCTGCCATCGGCGACTAGTTTTTTCACCGTCAGGAAGTCACCATCCCAACGACGATTCTGAAACGGTACTAATAGGCGCTCCTGCGCCGCCGCAAGTTGCTGCAGCGCGACAGCATCCACATAATTAGTCGTCAGCGGTTTTTCCAACAACACATGTTTACCGGCCGCTAACGCGCAGCTAGCCAAAGGGGCATGACTATCGTTCGGACTGGTGATGATCACCAAATCAAGATCTTCATGGCCACAAAGCGCATGATGATCTGACAGCACCTCAACATCCGGTAACAACTGATGCACTTTAGCGGCATCAGAACTACTAACGGCACGGATCTCCACCGCCTCCGTCGTTGCCAACGAACGTAAAAAGGGCACATGAAATGTTTGTGCCGCGTAGCCAAAACCAACAATGCCGACCCTAATGTTACTCACGATAATCTACCTTGTTCACCCATCTGCCAAGTTGCTCCAGTGTAACGCTAAACCATGGGTATCAATATGGCCAACGTCACCGCATAAAAAAAGCCCATGTCAGAACGACATGGGCTTTTGCAAACGCCAGCGGTGCATTACTGCGCTTGCTCAGCCTGCCGAATACGTTCTTCGCTAGGCGGATGACTGGACAGATAATCTAACCAGCTATCGCTATTGGGATCCTGAGAGGGCAGCTCGTCCTCCTCTATACCTTCTGATAATAACGCCTGATGTTTTGCCATCATCTTGCGCATCACATCGGCAAACAGCGTCGGAGGCAGATCATTGGCTTTAAGAAACTCAAATGCGTAACTATCAGCATCGCGCTCAAAATCCCGAGAGTAAGCGGAGCTGATGATATAGGTCGGCAACGCCGCAAACAGATCACCAAATGCCGATGCATCCCCCACCACCAACACGGCAATCACCGCAACGGTAGAACCCTGTAAGGTCTGGCGTAAACTATGCCGTTCAACCACATGGCCAATCTCATGACCGAGTACAGCTAAGAGTTCTTCGTCACTGTCCACCAGCTCAACCATCTGATCGGTAAACACCAGCGTGCCATCAGGCAAGGCAAACGCGTTCGCGCCAATCTCTCCACCATCGCGAAGTAACACCCTAAAGGTGTATTCACTATCGCTAGGCAGATAAGGTGCAAACAGATCGTGCAACTGCTGCTGCCGCACATCTGACAGTTTACTTTCACTCAATAAACTACGATCCAGTAGCGCTAAAGTCGTCTCACTTGAGTGATCTAAAACAGTGGCAGGAAGTTGATATGCCACCACCTTGGATGCGCCGGGAATGCCATAACTAACCATCCACCAACAAAACAGCGCCACCAAGATGACACTTGCCAGTACAAACTTGGTATGACTCTCAAGGAAGTTGAGAAAACGATTGCCACTATCTCGACCAAACGCAGCCAACCATTGATCAATGGCGTCATTGTCTGTGGTTTCAAAGCGGCCACCGTCCGGCAGATCGATATAGCGCGGTGTATTCCCAATACGCGGAGAGACCGTCACCTCAGCTAAACTACATTGACCTAAATGACGGCTATCAACCGCTAGCAGTTGCAGCGAACCATCGGCGCCAGTGCGCATGGTGGCGAGCGTCTGTGCCGATGACTCGCCATCATAGTAGGTGCCAGCAATCATGCTCACAGACCTAGCTCGATATCAAAAACGTCACCGATCTCTTCACCAATCGCATTGCCGGCATCAATCTGCGCAGCAACAAAACTGTCCAAATCATTCCCTTCCAGCACTAGGGTTTCAGCCCGATAACGCACCAAATTACAAATCACCCAAGGGATAGCGAAACCAAGAGTGACGATGATCAGGAGCGCATTAAGCAGATAGAGTTTGGTTAACGCTTTGGCATCCAACTGGCTCTTGAATTTGTTCTCTTTTAACTTGGTATTGTTGAACAACAAATTACCCAAGCGAGCGTTGACAAACGCTTTGACGAAAGTGAAGCCAATGATACCCACCAAGACAGTAATGCCTGTACCAATTGTGGCCACAGCAGGTGCATCGAAGGCCGCACCCGCAAAGCTCAAGCCGCCGAGCACAAACAAGCCGATATAGAGAACGGTGGCAATCAGCATCGCCATCAGAAACGTGATGTAGTACTCACCCACATCTAACTTGGCTTCAAACGGTGCGTCGCCATATTTTGTGTTATTCACCAAATACTTATTCAACTGACGGATCCACCATGGAAAGGCGATACCGAAGCTAAAAAGCACTGCCAGATAACCCAAGACAAAATTGCAAAATGCGGAGCCGTAACTGCCAGTGAAATCGAAGCGGATATTCCTAAACGCTGTGTTTCTCATATTAAAACGCAAACTGCGGTTAATGATCCAAGGCGATAAGAATAGAAACAACGGGATGGAAACCACCATAGTTTCCACAGGAAACTGCTGGTTTAAAAAGAAAAAAGCGACAAAAAGCACTACGGCGATGATACGCCCTTTGAGGATCGTCACGGGGTTGGCGAGATACTGAAAACTGCCACCAGCCACCTGCATGTTGCCGTAAAAATACTGATGTGTACGTACCTTGGCCCAAGCGGCATAAATACCTAAGGTCAAGATGGTCAAAACAATATTAACTATCCAGATACGGAAAAATTCACCACCAAGACCATGGAAGGTAAAGGGGTGGCTCTCAAACTCAATCGCGGCTTCGGTAGGGGTAGCACTGACCGTTGACGTTGCTGCCGTCAAATCGGCCTCAGGGGTATTAGGGGACTGTTCCATCACTTACTGCTCCTTTTTACAAACATCTTTCATGGATGATCTTCAGTTCATCCATTCCTAATGGAAATATCCCGCCTATGCTACCGAAACAAAGCGGCACTGTTGATTAGAAAATTATCAAATCGAGAATTTAAGCAAATAAAACGGGGCAAAACTCACCTATCCTTAAGCCTAAGTTACCTTTGTCTGTCCGCTTGCGAGAGCAGCAATCGACCAAACTGCTGCCAGATCATGGCCACAGGCGATTCAAGCCAAACAGCCACATTCATTGATGCTCGCCAAAAACAGGTAAGAGGTTGAGCAAGTAAACGTCAGGAGTAGCCTATGCGGCTCATATTACTTTTGCTCGGTGCAGTGCTGCTGTTCAACGTCTCTGCAGGGGGGCTATTGGCCAAGCAAGCGCTCCCCAAAGTAGAGGTCAGCAATAAAGGTCAACTTACCATCACAGCAAAAAATGATGTGAAGTATCAAGACTGGAGCAGCACAATGCTCACAGGCAAAGCCAGATTGGTGCTACATATCGCCTCAAAAAAGAGCGCCAACGATATCAATCTCGAGGCGATGCAAGCCGTTACTGATGCCAAGCTAGACCCACACTATTTTCAGACCACCACCATAGTTAATGGCAGCGATTCCGTTTGGGGCACAGCTAAATTTATCCGCAAGTTGTTGGAAGAGCGTACCTTACAAGAGCCCGATGCGCGCTTTGTACTAGATAACCGCGGCCGCGTCAGGAAAGCATGGGGTCTGCAAACCGGAGATTCCGCCATATTGATCGTTGACGCGAACAATCAACTTCTTTGGCATAAAGAGGGCAAACTGGATGTACTGGATATCGAAGGCATACTGGAGATCATTCGCGCAGAGATAACACGATTGACCAAAGCATCAAGCACCAGCTAAATAGCTAGTGCCGGAACGCTCTGACCAATAGTTACGTGATGCGCTACAACAGCGAACGCGGCGTTACAAACCACCCAAACGATCTGCGAGTATTTTGTAACGCTTAACATCCTCTTCATCAAACAGAGGATTTTCACCGTCAGCTTCTTTCGGCACTAACAGTTTTTCACGGGCAAGACGTTCAACTCTAACTTCGGAAACTTTTAAGAATGCGGCGACATCGGCCACAGACATCATCTGCGACATAGGTAACTCCATAGGCAGCGTAGTAATAACTTCGGTGTACTAATTAAAGCTCGAACTGCCGAAGTTTGCGAATAGCAGGCAGTCATCTATTGGAGCTACCTCACTTAGTGGGCTCAACTATGCGCTGGGCATAGCAAAAATCTCAAGTAGATTGAGTGCGTTATGTGATCCAGCAAGAGTAGTCCAAGGCATCAGTGAGCTGATAATATCAACAGGTGAAAATCTCCGAGGTTACTTATTGCAAGCGATTAACGCCAAAGACCCAGCTCGCGCCGTTCTTTTTGCGCTCACAGCTGTATTACTCTGGTCGACAGTGGCCACCGCATTTAAGTGGTCACTGCAAACCCTGTCACCAGCACAGCTGGTGTTTCTTGCTGCGTTATTCTCCACCCTGTTTCTCGGCATAGTCGTTGGCTGGCAAAAGAAGCTGCATCTATTGTTCTCCACCTTCCTGCAACGTCCCTTGCAGTTTGCTTTGCTCGGTGCGATCAACCCATGTTTGTACTATTGGGTGTTGTTTGAAGCCTACGACCGACTTCCCGCACAACAGGCACAAACCCTGAACTACACTTGGGCAATCACCTTAACCCTGCTCTCTGTCCCTCTGTTAAAACACCGCGTCACCAGACCACAATGGCTGGGTGCGGCGCTCGGTTACTTCGGTGCCGTGATCATCGCTACCCGAGGAGATCTGCTGGCATTGCAGTTTGATTCCACCCTCGGCGTGCTATTGGCGTTAACCAGTACCCTGCTCTGGTCCATCTACTGGATCTTTAACGCCCGCCATCAAGCAGATCCGGTGGTCAGTTTGCTGCTCTGTTTTATCATTGGTACGCCTTGGTGTGCAGTATTAGCGGGCTATCAAGGCGCCCTATGGCCTGACGACTGGCGTGGTTGGCTAGGGGCTGCGTATGTTGGCCTGTTTGAAATGGGGATAACCTTTATCCTCTGGCTTACCGCCCTGCGCCTCACAGACAGCGCCGCCCGCGTTGGTAATCTGATCTTTCTATCACCATTTTTGTCACTGCTGTTTATCTACGGCTTACTTGGGGAGGCGATCCATCCCGCCACCTATATTGGACTGGCGTTTATCGTCTGTGGTGTGCTAGCCCAGCAATGGCGACGAAACTGATCTCAGGCTTAAGTTGAAGCCAACGGTGTCACAATATCGTCATACAATCGCTCTATGATCACCGCACCTGGAACCTCTGGAAGGTTGTTTGCTGCCAACACCCCCTGTCGCCGTAGCAAACATTTGGGGACAACTCATTACCCTATCCTCAGCTGGATGAACGTCTGAAAACAAGCTTATGCCTTGTTATCAGACGTTTTTTTTATTAATCCGACTACACTTAACAGATTCCGGTCCAACGTATCACTTTATGAACTATCAATTTCCAAAGGACTTTATCTGGGGCAGTGCGACAGCCGCCATTCAAATAGAAGGCGCCGCCAGCGAAGCAGGCAAAGGACCATCGATGTGGGACGATTACTGCCAACAACACCCCGAACGGATCTTTCAACAAGCCAACCCCGCCATTGCTTGTGACCACTACCATCGCATGCCTGAAGATGTGGCGCTAATACAGCAAATGGCTCATAACGGTTACCGTTTCTCACTCTCTTGGCCACGTTTATTACCCCAAGGCACGGGGGCACTCAATAGCAAAGGGGTGGCATTTTACGATAGATTAATTGATCGGCTCTTAGCCGCCGGTATTGCACCTAACGTCACCCTCTATCACTGGGATCTGCCGCTTGCGCTAGCTCAGCAAGGCGGCTGGGGAAATCGCCAAACGGTTGATCACTTTGTGGCCTACGCCGAGCACTGTTTCCGCTTATATGGCGATAGGGTGCCCCATTGGGCGACGATTAACGAACCTGCTTGGAGCATACTCAACGGTTACGTAACAGCACTGCACCCGCCCTGCGTACACAGCTATAAACAAGCGATTCAAGCAGCCCATCACATGATCTGTGCCCATGCCCTCACGATACAAAAGTATCACCAAGGCGATCACAACGGACAGATAGGCATAGTGCTCAATATGTCGACCATCTACCCCGCAACGCAATCAAGTCAGGATCGAGCCGCCGCACAATTGGCTGATGGTGCGCTCAACCGCTGGTTTATCGACCCTGTGCTGTTGGGTCGTTACCCCGAAGATATTTGGCAATACTATGCCGACTGGGATCTGTTACCCGAGCATTCCGGTGAAGAGTTAGGCTGGTTTACCGAAGACAGCATCGATTTTATCGGCGTTAATTATTATTACCCGCACTATGCCAGCGGTGATGCCACAACCACTCAGTTTCATCTCAATACCACAGGTGAAAATGATCCACAGCAAGATTGTGTCTTTTCCATCAAGGGTGCCTTCAAGTTTGTCAAAAACCCGCAAGGGCGTTACACCGATTGGGATTGGGAGATCTACCCGGAAGGACTGCTCCAGCTTCTGCAGCGGGCCGAAAGCTACCGTCCGGGGATCCCCGTCTATGTCACCGAGAATGGTATCGGCTTACAAGATCAGTTGGATTTGTCTCCTTCGCTGCCAGTACAGCAACATGTAGATGATCAGGAGCGTATTGATTTCGTTGCCGAGCATCTGAAGGTGATCCACCAAGCGCTGGCAGAAGGTGTCAATGTGAAGGGCTACTATATGTGGTCATTGATGGATAATTTCAGCTGGATCAACGGTTACAAAAAACGTTACGGCTTTCTCTACATCGACCGCGACAACAACCTGCAACGTTATCGCAAAAAATCCTCATATTGGTACCAAGATGTGATAGAAAACAATGGCTTTTAGTTTGCAACACAAAGGAGTTGAACAATGGAAGAACAGTTAGAACAAAGCATGGATCAAGGGGTCACCCTGCTGACCACCCTGACCGAGAAAGCGATAGAAGTTGCTGTACTTTATGGCCCGAAGCTACTGCTGGCCATAGTGGTACTGTTTGTCGGCCTGTCGGTGATCAAGGGGATACTAAAGGTGATGGACGCCGCCATTGGCCGCGCCAAAGTAGAACCAACGCTAGCAAGCTTTCTACACAGCATCACGTCGGTGATCCTGAAAACCATACTGATCATCATCTTCGCTTCAATGATTGGTGTTGAAACGGCATCTCTTATCGCGATGCTGGGTGCTGCAGGTCTAGCCATCGGTTTAGCCTTACAGGGGAGCCTGGCGAACTTTGCCGGCGGCGTATTGATCCTGCTGTTCAAACCTTTCAAAGCGGGAGATGTGATCGACGCTCAGGGTTTTGTTGGACGCGTAAAAGAGATCCAGATCTTCAACACCATCATGCTCACCATGGATAATCAAAAGGTCGTGATCCCTAATGGCATGTTATCGAACGGCTGCGTAAAGAACCTGTTTAGCGAATCGACCCGCCGTGTCGATCTCACCTTTGGCATCAGCTATCAAGATGACATCGCTCAGGCAAAGGGTATTTTGGATGCACTGGCGATAGAGGATGAGCGCGTACTCACGGATCCGGGCCATGAAGTTTATGTCAGCGCCCACGCCGACAGTTCGGTCAACCTGCTGTTACGCGTCTGGGTTAAATCCGATGACTATTGGGCTGTGCACTTCGGTTTAATTGAGCAGGTGAAACTGGCGTTTGATAAAGAGAATGTCACCATTCCGTTCCCACAACGAGATGTACATCTGCATCAGGTGAATAGCTAATAGCAGAAATACCACTTTCTCTCGCCAACGGGAGAAAGTGGTCGCACTATTTTTACCAAAAAAGCGTAACCAGTGGAGGCTAACGTGAGCGAACAAACCAAAGATACCGTTACCGACCGTCAGCTGGTGATTGATACGCTGAATCGACTGCGCCCTGCCGATCTATTGGACTTTCAATTCGGCATTGGCAGCAAACCCAGGCTCAAATGCAAACTGATTGGCTACGAAGAGACCAAGTATATCGTTGTCGCGATCCCGGAGTTAGCCAGGGTCAGTTACAAAGATCAGCTAACTCTTGGTAATGGCTGTATCGTTCGGGCAATTATCGAAGGGGATGCCGGTCAATGCATCGCGTTCAGATCCACCATAAACGGCGTCATCAATCACCCACAAGCATTGCTGTTCGTCGACTATCCAAAACAAGTGCAGATGTTCAGCCTGCGTAATCAAATACGTATTACTACCCACGTACCAGCCACCTTGATATACACCACCACTGACGCAGCGGGTAAAGATGAATCTACCGAGGCGTTTCACGGTACCATTATTGACCTATCCGTTGGCGGTTGCCGACTTAAACTGCCTTGGCATCTTGGTCAAGGCCGCCTATCAGCGCAAGAGGTGCTGGTAAAGATCCTCTTTCCATCACGCCCCGATGAGCCGTTATTGATTGAAGGGGAAGTGAAGAGCCAAAACCGCCACGACGGTAAGCATATTACCCTAGGGATAAAATTTGGTGAGATCCAGGAGTTGATCGAGCTGTTTAATCAGTTAGGCATAGAGGAGAATGATATCAGCTAAACATCCCTCTCCTCGTGGCTCAAGTTACTCCGCCAACGCAGCTTCAATGGCAGAGGTCATCTGCTCTGGCTTAGTCGCCGTAGCAAAACGTTTAATCACCTTGCCCTGCCGGTTGACCAAGAATTTAGTGAAGTTCCATTTAATCCGTTCGCTACCCAGCAGCCCTTTGGCATTCTTTTTAAGATAAGCAAACAGCGGTGCAGTATTGTCTCCGTTCACTTCAATTTTGCTAAACAGTGGAAAGCTGATGTGGAAATTGAGATCGCAAAACTGAGCGATCTCGGCATCACTGCCTTGCTCTTGGCTACCGAACTGGTTACAGGGAAACGCCAACACCTCAAACCCTTGTGCAGCGTACGTTTTATATAGATTTTCCAAGCCCTCATATTGCGGCGTAAAGCCGCACGCGCTGGCGGTATTAACAATCAACAGCACTTTGCCCTGATAGTCAGCCAGTGAGACAGTCTCACCACGATTATTGGTGGCTTCGAAGCCGTAAAGATCACTCATTTAGCTGTGCCTCATCAATAAATGAAAACAGTGGATACAGCCAAGCTAACAGGTCGGATCACTTTGCGCAAACGGGACACTGTGGATCTTTATTGATGCTGAAGTTATGCCACTGCAGGGTTTTACCATCAAATAAACGGAGCTGATGTAAGCTAGTTAACGGCTGCCCCAGCAGCGCCTTAACGGCTTCTAACGCCTGCAAGCTACCCATCACACCCAGCAAAGGCCCCACCACACCACTGTTACTGCAATTGAGCCGCGGTGCATCGGTCGTTTCAGGGTACAAGCAGTGATAGCAAGGCGCATCGCAGTCAGTATGGTCAAACGCACTCAGTTGACCCTCAAACCGGATCGCCGCCGCCGTAATCAGGAGCACACCATGCTGGCGACACACACGATTAACCGCGTGACGAGTAGCGAAATTATCGCTGCAATCCAACACCAGATCGACCTCGGGAATATACTCATTCAGCATCCCTTCATCGAGATGTTCGGGGATCGCCTCCAGCATGATCTCGTCATTCAATTGCTGCAGTGTCTGCTGTGCTAAGTCAACCTTGTCTTCGCCGATATCATCGCTGCGATAAAGGATCTGCCGCTGCAAGTTACTGAGATCAAGCTGGTCACCATCGGCTAACAATAATCTGCCAACTCCCGCGGCTACCAAGTATTGCGCCACCGGACAGCCTAACCCACCCATACCGACGATGAGCACACTGGCGGCTTTCAATTTTAACTGACCCGCCTCGCCAATATCATCGAGCAGGAGGTGGCGGCTATAGCGAAGCTGTTCTTGGTTGGTGAGCATAATGACTAAGCTGTATCGCTGTAATTGGGGGGATCAAGATAACCAATCAAGCTCAGGCTGGCTAGCGGAGTCCGAGGCAACGCACCCGGATGGTTTCATTGGCACTGGAAAAGCGAAAACGATTAGCGAAAAACGGTTCGCCATCAATATGCGCCGGGATCCGCGTTTCTGAGCGGATCTCTAGAGTGTCCAAGTTGACTTGTTGCACCTCAGGAGCAGAGACATGCGCCCCTTTAGCGACTTTGAACATCATCGGCAGGCGTGACCAGCTACCCATAGGCGCCAAACGTATTAAAGACAGTTCATTGTTCTGCAGACTGGCATTCGGCGCCACCTTGTAACCACCGCCACTGAATGCGCTGTTAGCCACCGAACACATGAGAAACTGTTCGTCACTCTTCCACTTACAATTTACAAACTTAGCGCGGTGCGGGTGATAGCCAAATAAGCTACCTAAAATAGCACTGTGGTAAGCAGCGCGGCGGCCGCCGCGACGCCCTGCCACTCGATGGGCGACAAAGCCTTCAAATCCTAATCCGACCGAAGTGAGAAAGTAGCTGCCATTGCAGCGTCCCAGCGGCATATCCTGAGTCGGGGTAAACAGGGCAATATCTATCTGCTCAGTCTCGCAGGTACCCAGCTCAAGCGAACGCACCAGGTCATTACCGCTACCCGCAGAAACAAAGCCAATATTGAAATCCAGATGGGGTAAACGATTGATAATTTGATGGGCGGTACCATCACCACCAACGATCACCAAGTTAGTGACTCCGGCGTCAGCAGCATGTTTTAACTGGGTTGCGAGATTCTCCAAAGCATAGCAGTGCAACAAGCGGCCTTTATGACCCGATTGTTCGATTCGTTGCATTACTCGCTTTGCCAGGCTGAGCGCCTGACCACTGCCACTGAGTGGATTAACAATCACCGCATACATCGATTTGCCCCAGTTAACTAACGTCAAACCTCCTTTTCGACGTAGCTTAAGTCCCTAAAACTGAAAGGAATTGATAGTTCTTTTTTTAGGGTTTCAGATTATATGCCGTTTTTTTCACCACTTAGAGGCGCTGATCACATTTTATTAACATGGTTTTAAAATAAGTTCATTTGCTGACGTTATTTTCTTTCAGATCAAGAAAGTGGCGGAAACAAGATGTAACAAGACGAGGCCTACAGCCGACAGGTATAATGACCGTCTTGATGCGCTTACTTGGCCAGTGATCTATGAATTTTTCCGACTATTCCCACTACGACGCTCTGATTTTCGATATGGACGGCACGCTGCTCGACACCATGGCGTTGCATGAACAAGCCTGGCGCGACACCTTAACCTTTATCGATCTGCCAGTACTGCCAGAACTAATGCGCTCATTGGTCGGGTTGCCGACCCTGCGCACCATGGAGATCATCGCTGAGACCGCCGGTATCGCAGCGCGTGATTTCACGCCGGGCGTCGGCTTTAAGCAACAACGGGTGGATGCGCTCATGCTGCAAGGCGTCGCCACCACGCCGATCGTCGATATTGCCCACTATTACTTAGGCAAAAAACCACAAGCGGTCGGTACTGGCTCAGGTACAGAAGAAGCCCACAGCTTATTGAAAATCGCCGGGATCGCCGAGCTGTTTTCTGTGGTGATAGGTGCGGATCGGGTCTCCAGACACAAACCCGATCCAGATACTTTTTTATTGGCGGCACAAGAGTTAGCCGTAGATCCGAAACGTTGCGTGGTGTTTGAAGATGGCGATGCTGGCATTGACGCCGCACGAGCAGCGGGAATGGATGCTGTTGATATTCGAGCCTTTTGGCAGCCAAAACCCGGCTACTTTGAATAAAGTAACGGGGAAAATGTTACTCCGGGAGTCCGTCCTGCCATAGCAGCGGGATTAGGTCATCTTTGTTCTCAACCAAGTCTGCCAGTGTGTACTGATCCAGCACTTCAAGAAACGCATCAACAGCGCGCGTTAAGGCAAATTTGAGACGGCAGGCGGGCGTTAAGCAGCACGCAGGAGACTGGCAATCAATACCATCCAGTGCGCTCTCCAACGCTCTAACCACATCACCGATACAGACCTCTTCAGCGGCCAACCCCAGCTTTATACCACCGCCCTTGCCCCGGGTTGATGACACATAGCCGAGCGTGGCCAGCTTATGTATCACTTTCACCATATGATTACGGGAGACCTGATAGTGCGCCGAGACCTTGGCAATGCTGGTCTGCTTATCAGCCGGCAATAACGCCAGATAGATAAGTGTTCGCAAACCAAAGTCGGTGTAGGTGGTCAATCGCATAACCGGTCGTCACACAATGAAATAAGTGGAGTGCCATTATACCAGCTCAATACTCGATGACATCCACTTAACCGACGCCACCTGATTCCAATCAAGTCAACGCCCGATCCCAATCCTTCCACACCGGCTGAAAGCCCAAGCGACTAATACTGGCCGCCACCTGTTCTGGGCGGCGTTCGTCAGAGATCTCGAACTGTTCTAGTTGTGGTTTAACCCCATCGGCGTAGCCGCCCGGTTGGGTTTGCGAAAAAGCGCTCATGGTGGTGATCCCCAGCGGCAAGACTTGATCACGGAACGTCGCCGATTCTCTCGTCGACAGCGATATCTCCACTTGCGAATTAAGCAAACGATAAGCACAGATCAACTGCACCAACTGACGGTCGTTCATGATCGATTTTGGTTGCAGCCCTCCGGTGCAAGGGCGCAAACGCGGAAATGACAAGCTATAACGTGTTTTCCAGAACTGTTGTTCCAGATAGTGCAGGTGCGCAGCAACATGAAAGCTATCCACCCGCCAGTCATCCAAGCCAATCAGCGCACCTAAACCAATTTTGTTGATACCGGCACGCCCCAAGCGTTCAGCAGTTGCAAGACGCCAATCAAAATCCCGCTTTTTCCCTTTGGTATGGTGCTCAGCATAAGTACGACGATGATAGGTCTCCTGATACACCAACACGGTATCAAGCCCCAGACTGATCAGCTGTTCATACTCATCTTGCGCCAGCGGCTGCACTTCCATGGAGATATGGGAGAAATACTCTCGCAACAGCGGTAGCGCCTGGGCGAAATACGCCATCCCCACCTTACGTTCCGACTCGCCAGTGACTAACAACAGGTGGTCAAAACCCATCTGTTTAATCGCTTCCGCTTCACGACGCAGCTCCACCATATCAAGGGTTTTCCGGCGTATCGGGTTGTGCATCGAAAAACCACAGTAGGTGCAAATATTGCTGCACATGTTTGACAGGTACAGTGGAATATAGAGCTGAATGGTATTACCAAATCGCTGCCGAGTTAACTGAGCGGCTTGCTGTGCCATCTGTTCCAGAAACGGCTCAGCAGCAGGGGAAATCAGTGCCTGAAAATCATTCAGATCACGCTTAGGTTTAGCTAACGCACGCCGCACGTCAGCGGCGGTTTTGCCATTGATAGTGAGAGACAAATCATCCCAATCCCAATCGGCGATCAGCTCGGCAAAACTCACAGCGCCTCCAGCGGTTGATCCAGAAAGGCAGTCAATGGGCTGCTAGCCACTGCCGCAGATTGACGCCCGGCCAAACCCGCTTCATAGGCCATCCGTCCGGCCTCTACCGCCAGTTTAAATGCCCGAGCCATAGCCACCGGATCCGCGGCAACGGCAATGGCGGTATTCACCAGCACCGCATCAGCGCCGAGCTCCATCGCCAGGGCGGCATCAGATGGCGCACCGATGCCAGCATCAACCACCACAGGCACGTGAGCCTGCTCAATAATAATCTCTAAGAACTCTCGGGTACGCAGCCCTTGGTTCGAACCGATGGGAGATCCCAATGGCATGACTGCCGCACAACCCACCTCCTCTAGCCGTTTACACAGCACAGGATCGGCATGAACATAAGGCATCACCACAAAGCCCTGTTTCACCAACGTTTCTGCTGCTGATAGGGTTTCAATAGGATCTGGCAGTAGGTATTTGGGATCCGGATGGATCTCCAGCTTAACCCATTCGGTACCTAACGCCTCGCGCGCCAAATTGGCTGCAAACACCGCTTCTTCGGCGCTTTTAGCACCAGAGGTATTGGGCAGTAGTGACACACCCGCATCGATCAGAGGCTGCAAGATATCGTCATCACTGGCGTTAAAGTCCACCCGTTTCATCGCCATGGTGACCAACTCACTGCCACTGGCCAGCAATGCGTCGGTCATCCATTGACGACTGGCAAACTTACCGGTGCCGGAGAATAACCGACTGCTGAATTGCTTCTTCGCTATGCTTAACATGGTGTAATCTCACTGTTCAATTTAGCCACCGGCGATCGCCTTAAATAGCTGCAACTCTTCATCGCCAACCAACTCATGCAGATGCCACTGCGCCCTTGGTAATACCTGTTGATTGACTGCAATCGCCACCCCAAGGGTGTCGACTTCAGTTAACCGCAGCAGATCGGCGACGGTCGAGCTGACAGGGCAGTCCACCGCCTCACCGTTTACTTTTACAGTGATCATAAGCAGGCTCCTGCCACTCTATTTGTCTCAGCAACAGCCACAGGATCACCGGCAATATGCTGTAATTTCGCAATCATCGATTCCGCCGCAGTGGCTTTAGTGATCGCACTGACTACCGCGAAGCTCCCCACCCCAGTGTTCATCACTGCGCTGGCGCGTTCGGCATCAATGCCGCCAATGGCCACCAGCGGCGTATTGGGTAGCAGTTGCACCTGCTGCGCCAGGCGAAATAGCCCCTGAGGCTGAGAAGGCATCTGCTTGGTTTGGGTGGCAAAGATATGGCCAAGCGCCAAGTAGCTAGGTCGCAACTGGGCAGCACGTAGCAGCTCATAGATACCATGGGTACTGATGCCCAAACGCAATCCAGCGCGCTTAATGGCTGCCAGATCGGCGGTTTGTAGATCTTCCTGTCCCAGATGAACACCATAGGCACCCAACTCGATAGCCAACTGCCAGTGATCATTAATAAACAGACGCGCTTGATATTGATGCCCAAGAGCCACCGCTGCCGCTATCTGCTGGCGCAGATCTGGCGACTGAGGATCCTTAATCCGCAGCTGCAATGTCTTAACGCCCGCCGCGAGCAAACGCGCAAGCCAAGCAACAGAATCGACCACCGGATATAAACCCAAACGTTGCGGGCAAGGTGCAAAAGGTACTGGCGAAACCAGCTCATCCGACGCTGTTAACTCAGCCAGCGATGCACCAACTCGCGGCAACATAACGCTATCCGTTGGCCATCCCAAATGCTTTACAGGGCCGGCGCCAGCACCCACTGACACTGCCGCAGCTAAGCCCTGCTGCAGATAACCACGGGCAAACACCAGGGCATCTTCTAATGCATACCCTTGCGCCCAGATCGCCGCGATGGCGCTAGCCAAACTACACCCCGTACCATGGCCATGGGCGGTGTCCAAACGTGGCGCTGAAAGATAGCGCTGACTGTCTCCATTGCTCCAATAATCCAAACAGTGATCAGCCAGCAGTTGATAATGCCCACCTTTGAGCAAGACCGACCCGACGCCCAGCGCCAGTAGTTGCTTGATCACGGGTTCAGGTAGCAAATCATCTTGCAATGCCATACCCGCTAACTGTGCGGCCTCCATGGCGTTCGGCGTGAGTAGATCGATCCAAGGTAGCAAGTGTTTAGTAACCGCAGCCAAGGTGGACTCAGCAACTAAGTTGTCTCCGCTACTCGCCACCGCAACGGGATCATAGATCACCAGCGGTACGCGATGCCCTGTTTGCTCCGATGTTTGTTTTAACTGCTGCAGCCATTGGCTGACCATGACCACTTGTGACACCGTGGCCAACAAGCCGATCTTGATGATCCGCGGTGGCAGATCCGCAAGCAACACATCCAGCTGAGATTGCAGTACCAGATCAGACACTGGATTAACCTGAGAAACAGCCACCGAGTTCTGCGCCGTCACAGCGGTGACCACAGTACAACCATGGGCACCTAAGCCATTAATCGCCTGCAGATCCGCTTGAATACCGGCTCCCGCACTACAATCCGAACCACCAATAGCCCAAACGATGGCAGAGGCTTGGCCTTCTCCACCACCGGCAACCAGCTCACCACCACAGGTATAAGGGGTGATCATTCGCTGACTTTCTCCCCTTCTGCAGCGGCAACGTCGGTCGGCGCTTTGTAGAGTTCGCTGCCTTGCTGGCGGAAGGTTTCAGACATCTTCGCCATCCCTTGCTCGGCTCCTTCGACACTGTCCACTGCCACCGTAATAGTTTCATCCAGCAGCTTAATGCTGATCTGCTCCTGCTTGGCGGCAAATTCACGCACCTCTTGAGAGATCTTCATCGAGCAGAATTTCGGCCCACACATGGAACAGAAGTGCGCCAGCTTGCCCGACTGCTGGGGGATTGTTTCATCGTGATAAGCACGGGCGGTATCGGGGTCAAGGGAGAGATTAAATTGATCTTCCCAGCGGAACTCAAAACGTGCTTTGGAGAGCGCGTTGTCCCGTACTTGAGCACCGGGATGGCCTTTGGCTAAATCGGCCGCATGGGCAGCGATCTTGTAAGTGATCAACCCCTCTTTCACGTCGGCTTTATTTGGCAAGCCAAGGTGCTCTTTTGGCGTTACGTAACACAACATAGCGCAGCCGTACCAACCGATCTGCGCGGCACCAATACCTGATGTGATGTGATCATAACCGGGCGCAATATCTGTGGTCAGCGGCCCCAACGTATAGAAAGGCGCTTCATGGCAGGCGGAGAGCTGCTTATCCATGTTCTCCTTGATCAACTGCATCGGCACATGACCAGGACCTTCGATCATCACCTGCACATCATATTCCCAAGCGATTTTGGTCAGCTCACCCAAGGTATATAGTTCACTGAATTGTGCCTGATCGTTAGCATCCGCGACCGAGCCTGGACGCAAGCCATCACCCAGGCTGAGGGAAACGTCATAGGCAGCACAGATTTCGCAAATATCGCGGAAGTGGCTATAGAGGAAGTTTTCCTGATGGTGAGACAAGCACCATTTCGCCATGATTGAACCACCACGGGAAACGATACCTGTCATCCGCTTCGCCGTCATCGGCACATAGGCCAGCAACACGCCGGCATGAATGGTGAAGTAATCAACGCCCTGTTCACACTGCTCAATCAAGGTGTCACGGAATACATCCCAAGTGAGATCTTCCGCCACCCCTTTCACTTTTTCCAGCGCCTGATAGATAGGTACGGTGCCAATCGGCACCGGGCTATTACGAATGATCCACTCACGGGTTTCGTGAATATAGCGACCCGTTGACAGGTCCATCACAGTGTCGGCGCCCCAGCGGGTTGACCACACCAGCTTTTCTACCTCTTCCTCAATCGAAGAGGTCACCGCCGAGTTACCGATATTGGCATTCACTTTGACCAAAAAATTACGGCCAATAATCATCGGCTCCGACTCTGGGTGATTGATATTGGCTGGAATAATCGCCCGCCCTTCAGCCACTTCGTTACGAACAAATTCCGCTGTTATCTGCTTTGGTAAATTCGCACCGAATGCCTCGCCCGGATGTTGCACAGCCAGCTCCGCAGCCACTTCAGCCCGGCCCATATTTTCACGCAACGCAATGTATTCCATCTCTGGGGTGATCACGCCTGCGCGGGCGTAATGCATTTGGGTGACGCAACGTCCCGCCAAAGCTCTTTTCGGCTTAGGCAGATGCTCAAAACGGATATGGTCTAAGCCTTCGTCGGCAAGACGCTGCTGGGCAAACAGTGAGCTGGCACCAGCGAGCGCTTCAGTGTCATTGCGCGCTTCAATCCATTGTTGACGCAAGCGCGGTAAACCGCGTTGCAGGTCGATGCTGGCATCAGCTTCTGTGTAGTAGCCTGAGGTATCATAAACGCGGATCGGCGCGTTATCTTCAAATTCAGGCTGCGCTTTTGTGCCACCAACTAAGGTTGGCGACAACGAAATTTCACGCATCCCCACTTTCACGCCAGGTAATTCACCCTGCACAAAAACTTTATGCGAATTAGGAAAAGAGAGATCTGCCAAATTGGCAAAAAATGCTTGCGCGGCGGCACGGGCGTCGCGCCGTGGATTGCTTTCTGAAACAGTCGTGGTTTGTGTCATTGTGGCCTCACGTTAATCCGTAGTAACAGTTAACGCCGGCGCACCGATAGATGAGTGGTTCAGTAGGATTAAGGGCTATGGCTTCTGCTAGGTATCGCAGCTGTTTGCGATAGACAACAGGGACACGCCCTCTTGTTTCCCTTCGCAGGCATTAACCTGATCAGGTTCAACGGATCCCGCTTTCGCGATCTCAGCCTATCTACCCAAAGGTAGCTCGGCACTCCGACAAGATATTGGCAACGAGTATAGGGGAAATAGAAAGGGCCGCACAAGTGCGACCCTTTAAAAACTAGTGCAAGAGATAAAGCCCTGAACTTCAGGCAGCGTAACTCTCTTCATTTGTGGCCTGAGGGCTGCTTTCGTCAGCGATCAGAACGAGTTGCTTTAGGTGATCAAAAATATCCACCATCACAGTGCGATCCGTCGCCAGTTGTTTTCGCAGCGCTTCCACTTCTGCTGCGGTCATGGCTTTATCCATTACAATCTCCAACTGGGTTATTTAAAATTGGTTATAAATTGGTCTGCGCTAAGAGTAGTAATCACTAAAAAATACGGTCTGATCTAGCGCAACAAATTCTCAATTAGCTATTTATTCGTCATTTAATGATGCAATTTTAGTCAATTGTTTACGTTTTGTTAAATTTTTTAGCGAAAAAAAGTAACTTTTTTATAACACTCGGTTTTACAAAGATTTTTCTGCACTGAAAATAGTTTTATGACAACAAAGCGAAGCCAGTACGCTCAAATACGGGATAATTTGCGACCCAGATCACACCTACAAAATGGCAATAGTCCAAACCGTTGGAAATTTACTCAAAAAAAGAGAGCAACAATTTGCTCTCTTACTTTGAAATCACACGAAATGTTAACAATTTCATTTACATATTTAGCTCAACGCGCGCTTAACCAGTGCCAACATGGCTTCAGGTAAATCAAGTTGCAACGCTGCGGCATGACCCGCCTCAGACATCTTTGCCCAAGTCTTACGAATAATGCCTAACATCTTCTCTTCCGTATGCTTGGCTGCAAAGTCAGCGAAGTAATACTCCAGAAAAACCAGACAGATAACATCTTCTAAGGTCTGGCATTCAGCATCACGCTTAATTTTCTCTTTGCGCAGCAGTTGTTGGGTACGTACCGCATCGTCTTCGCTGTAGCCTTGCTCACGCATTAATTCCGCAGCCAAGTCTGCGTGCATTTTGCCCAAATCGGTACGCCACTGATGATAACCCTGACGATCCATCGGATAATCGCTGCGTGGGATCGCCCACCGCTTAATATGCTGCGCACGAGCCGCGATCTGCAGATGCTCACTGGCACCCGGCGCAAACTGTGCCAACCGCTCACTCATCCGTTGCCCATATAACAGCTCTTTTGGCACTTCGACCTCATGACAAAATTCCATATTGGGGTCTTGGCTATTCACCTGATCGATAGCCTCTAAAGTCAGATCTAAAGCCGAATCATTGTCCATGGGTCATCCTTCGTTATCTTTGTCTCAGGTTTAAATTAGCAGAATTAGAGAGTTAGCAGAAATCCCGCGACTTTAATCGCAGCGCGTGTAACTCATCGCTCCGATCCGTCAGTTTACCAGCAATCAGGTGCACTACCTCCCCTTGCTGATCTAACACGCCCCTGACTTCCAACAATCGGGCAGTCAAATAGGGCTGTTTTTGTGCCCGCGCCGTTGCCTGCCACACCACCACATTGGCATTCCCGGTTTCATCTTCCAGAGTAATAAAGGTCACTCCCGAGGCGGTACCAGGGCGCTGTCGTCCCGTCACCAGTCCCACCACGGTAACTAACGCGCCATGGCGCATGGTGCTGAGCTCTGCGGCCGTCTGACAACGATACAGAGCCCCTTGTTGCCGTAACATGGCCAAAGGATGGCGCTCCAGCGACAAGCCCATTGCAGCGTAATCGGCGAAGAGTGCTGCCGACTCTGTCGGCGCCGCCAACTCAATACCACCATCATCGATCCTCGCCGCAAGTAGCGGTGTTGCCTGCTCGGCACCGGACAGCAGCCAGCGCGTTTGATAGCGGTGCCCGCCTAAAGAGCGAAAAGCACCGGCCGCCGCCAGCGCTTCCATTTGGTCTTTAGCTATGCTGCGTTTGCTTGCAATTCGCTGCTGAAAGTCAGCCATATCAGCGAATCCCTGCGCTGGGCGCTGGGCAACCAATAGCGCAGCCGTGGCGTAAGACAAACCTTTCACTAGGCGTAACCCCAAACGCAACCTCGGACTTGGCTGGGAGGTCTCTGCAGCCCCCTCTTTCCGCTGTTCGTTCTGCAGCTTATGATCCCAATCGCTATAACAGATATCCACAGGCAATACGCCGATGCCGTGGCGTTTCAGATCCTGTACCAACTGGTCAGGGCTATAAAATCCCATCGGCTGGCTATTTAGCAGCGCACAACAAAAAGCGGCCGGATAGTGGCATTTAAGCCAAGCCGACACATAAGCCAGCAGCGCAAAACTCGCTGAATGGGACTCAGGGAATCCATACTCACCAAAGCCACGGATCTGACGAAATACCTGCACTGCAAACGCTTCGTCATAACCATTGTCAGCCATGCCCCGCAAAAATTTTTTTTCAAACAGATCCAGTTGGCCGCTCTTCTTCCAACTCGCCATCGCCCGCCGTAACTGATCCGCTTCGCCAGCACTAAAGCCCGCTGCCACCATCGCCAATTTGATCACCTGTTCCTGAAACAGGGGAACGCCAAGGGTACGAGACAGCACCGCCTCTAGCGCTGCATTTGGATATGCCACCGGTTCCAAACCCTGCCGCCGACGTAAATAAGGATGCACCATGTCCCCTTGGATCGGCCCAGGTCGGACGATGGCGATCTGTACTACCAGATCGTAGTAGCAGCGAGGTTTTAATCTAGGCAGCATATTCGACTGAGCACGGGATTCGATCTGAAACACGCCGACAGTATCGGCGCGGCACAGCATCTCATACACCTCAGGCTGCTCCCACACCACCTGCGCCATCCCCATCGGTTGTCCGCTCTGTTGCTGGATCAATGCAAAGCATTTACGAATGGCGGTTAGCATGCCCAATGCCAGCACATCCACTTTCAGCAAACCAAGATCTTCCAAATCATCTTTGTCCCACTGGATCACGGTACGCTCTGCCATCGCGGCATTTTCGATCGGTACCAGTTGATGTAGCGGACCAGCGGAGATAATAAAGCCACCGACATGCTGTGATAGATGACGGGGAAAGCCGATCAACTCGTTAACCCACTGGATCAACAACTGACCCATCGGCAGATCCGCCACCCCCAGCGCCACCAGTTGTTGCTGCCAGCTCTGCTCACGGTCACGGCGATCCACTTGGTGTAGCCAGTATTCCAGCAGGCTCTGTTCAATCCCCAGTGCTTTACCGACATCCCGCAGCGCACTCTTGAAACGATAACAGATCACCGTCGCTGCCAAGGCCGCTCGATCTCGCCCATATTTTTGATAGATGTATTGGATCACCTCTTCACGGCGTTCATGCTCAAAATCAACATCAATATCCGGCGGCTCATTGCGCTCTTTCGAAATAAAGCGCTCAAACAATAGCTCCACCTTGGTGGGATCAACTTCAGTGATCCCCAAGCAGTAACACACCGCAGAGTTTGCCGCAGAGCCCCTACCCTGATGTAGGATCTGCCGGGACTTGGCAAAACGCACGATGTCGTAAATGGTCAGGAAAAAGTATTCGTAATTCAGCTCGGCGATCAGCCCTAACTCTTTGTCCAGCAAGACTTTCACTTTGACAGGGGTACCTTGGGGAAAGCGCCATTGTTCTCCCTTAGCCACTAACTGCGCCAAATAGCGACTCGCAGTCAGCCCTTCAGGCACAAGCTCCGCGGGGTATTCATAGCGCAATTCATCAAGGGAAAACTGACAAAGATCGGCGATCTTGACGCTATTTCGCAACATATCTGCGGAGAATAGCTTTTCTAGCACCGGCAGCGGACGCAATACATGTTCAGCATTTTGCCGTAACGCCGCCGCTACCTGAGTCAGCGGTTGGCGATAACGAATGGCGGTCAATAGATCTTGTATCGGTTGCCGTTCACGGCAATGCATATAGACACAGCCAGCAGCCACGACAGGTAGTTGATAATCCCTGCTCCAGCGCATCAGCTGCTGACGTTGCTGCTTATCATCATGTTGCAGTAAGCGATGATGCAACAACCATAAACGCTGCTGAAACTGTTCGCCTAACATAGCGGCGATGGCCTGAAAACGCTCAGCATCTTGCGGCCACCACAACAGTAGGCAGTGGCCAAGTGAGTTCAACAGATCCTCGACGGACACACGATAGCTACCTTTGCTGCAGCGCCGTCGAGCCAGTGTAATCAAACCACATAGCTCGCCATACCCCTGTCGGCTAGGTGCCAGCACCACGCACTGCTCACCACACTCCAGCCGAAACTCACTGCCCAGCAACAGCTTGATACCATGCTGTTTCGCTGCCACATGAGCTTTGACCACCCCCGCCATCGAACACTCGTCAGTTAATGCTAATGCTTGATAGCCCAAGGCTGCCGCTTGTGCCACCAACTCTTCGGGATAGGAAGCGCCACGTAAAAAACTGTAGTGACTAAGGCAATGCAACTCAGCATATTCAATCATGCAGATCCACCTTCAGCATCAGCCAAACCACCCGTGAAGAAACCACTCACCACTGGCATCTTTAAAGATCCAACACAGTGCGCCCTGCTGATCCCGCGCCAAATAGTAGTCCCGTATCACCTCATCACCGCAGGCACTCTGCCACCAGCCGGAACAGATCCGTTCCGGGCCATCCAGAATAGTGATATCAGGTTTACTTAATCGACATGGGACAGGCAGCAACCAACTCGGTCGACGCGATGAACTCGCCACCGGTGAAGCTGACATCACAGGATCTGCCGAGGTGCCGGGCGGCACAGACTTCCAGCTTCGTTCTGGGCGATGATCACCGGTCACCGTCATGCCATAAACAGCACCTTCCCCTAACTTACTCTGCAAACGCCCCAGCAGCTGGCCTTGAGTTAACCCTTCCCCCTGCCGCTGCTGTAGTAGATCAGTTGTCGCTGATGTGATTGCAACCAGCTGCTCACAACAAAGTGATAACCCCAACACTGGCGCGGGTAGATGCTGCTTTTCTAACTGCAGTTGCGCCAGCTGCCACCACTGCCTAAATCCCGTCTCTGGCGAGGAAGATCGCAATACGATAGAGGTTGCAGCAATATCTCGATGGCTAAGAGTGAGCTGGCATTCTGTGGTTGCCAGTTGCCGCTGACGAAGGTAATCCGTTAACCCCTGCAACAAACGGCGCAGGGGGAAAAGTAAACCGTGAAGGTGGTAAATTTCAGCGACCAGCGGTTGCGATAACTCAAATCGTGGCGGTGCTGAAAACACCTTAAACGAGGGCATTAAACGGCCCTGCAGTTCAAGGATCCAACAGAGCAAAGGCGCGCCCAAGCGACGTCGGATCTCCGCCACTGGCAGCGCTAGCAGTTGTGATAATGTTTGCAGTCCTAAGCCCGATAATCCTTGCTGCTGCAAAGGGGTAAAAGGCAAGCTCTCGACGGCAAGATCACCGAGACGTTTAGCTGTTTTTTTAGCATCAAGTGATGACCAGTTAGCGCCTGCCTGCGCCAAGGTGATCGCTGCCCGCGGTGTCTTAGCGATAGCGTACTGCCAACTAAGATCTTGGGTTAATAAGCTACGCTTTAACTGACCAAGATAACCCTCTACGCCGCCAAACAGACGCAACATACTGCCCACTTCCAGCAGTAAGCTGTGGGGCGGAAATAACAGAATGCGGGAAGCAAAATCCCCCGCCCATAGCGCCATGGCATGCAATGCTGTGGCTGACAATTGTGCAACATCGCCCTCAACCAGCTGATCTTCAGCTAATAAAGTGATGTCATCGGTCAATGCCAACAAGGTCGCCAGAGACATACCTGGCCGTACCCCCAACACCACAGCTTGCTGATTGCTCTGCAGTACCCGTTGCTGCCGATCCAACAAGACCACAACACCAGACGTCTCATGACTACGACAGCACCAATCAAGCGCTAAGCGGGGAAAATCTAACGCTAACCAGAGCATGCTTACGCCCGCCAAGGGCCGACAATGACACTGTCAGTCTCTGCTGCCGGTAAACTGAACTTGTCAGCCAGCGAAAGTGGAAAAGGCGATAACGGCCACCCACCACGACGTTTAAACAGCTCTACTAGCAACTGGCTATTACTATGACTTTCTAACCATAGACGGGTAGGCGCTGGCGAGCTGAGATCTCTGACCGCTTGCTGCCTGATCCATTGGGGACGAAAAAGAAACAACGGGGTTTGCCCACGCTCCGCCGCCAACTGTAAACGGCGCAACTGGGACGTTTGGGGCTGTTGAGCAGGATCGAGTAACCAGAGCAGCACCACACTACATGCCCCGGAGCTCAACGCTTGCTCTGCGCTCCAGAGCTGCGCCGACATATCTTCAACCCCAGCAATCACCAGTTGCTGCTCCACAGGCAAGCAAGCCTGCAGCAACCCTGGCGCATAAGGCACCATAGGCGGAGCGATCCACAACTGGAATTTGTCCACGGATGCCAGCGCTGCCATTGCCGGCAGCAGCAACTGTACTTCGCCGATGCCGAGTCGCGGCAACAGCAGCTCCGTTACTTCCTGACGTCGCCACCCACCATCGAGCGCCTTGTCTAAGACCGCATAACCAGTGGCGAGTGATTCACAAGACGAAACACGTGGCGCGGCGCCCTGCCATAGCAAGCCAGAGTCAAAAAGTGGATCCAATAATGGCATAATCACCTTAAAATATACTGTATATGCATACAGTATATTTTAAGGTGATTGATTCGGCAAATAGCTGCTGGCGGAGGAAAATTGATCTATTACAACTGCACTCATCATTTAAACCCATACAAAGTGAGCTGATTAACATTTATCCAAAATCCATATTTAATATATGGATTTATTGTCTACTATTTGTTCACTTACATATCTGTCGGATACAGATGTTGTTGCCCAACCATCACGGATGCCGAGACGGACAGCAGATCATGAAAAACGGACGAATAGCACTACAGACCACCTTCTTTGCCACGCTGATATTGCTTACCTGCAGCGCCCTCTTTAGCCTGGCTTACGCCGCCCCCAAAGCACAGATGCTGAAACCTTTTGCGTCGCTCAGTGACGAAAGCAAGCAGTGTGCTGCCTGCCATAAAGAGCAAAACCCCGCCCTGTACCAGCAATGGGGGCGATCTAAGCATTATGGTGCCAATATTGGATGTTTTGAGTGTCACCAAGCCGATCCCAATGATGCTGACGCCATCAAGCATGAAGGGTTTGATATTGCAGTGATTGTATCGCCAAAAGATTGCGGGCAGTGCCACAACAAGGAAGTCGAAGAGTTTGCCGCCAGTCATCATGCCAAAGCGGGACAGATCATTGGCTCACTGGATAACTTTCTCGCCGAGGCGGTGGAGGGACAGTTGAGCTTTAACGGCCAATCCCCCGCAGCAGTCAGCGGTTGTTGGCAATGTCACGGTGCCGAAGTCAAAGTATTAGCTAACGGCGACCTTGATCCAACCACCTGGCCCAACACAGGTATTGGCAGACTCAATCCTGATGGCTCAGTTGGTGCTTGTAGCGCCTGCCACCAGCGTCACGAGTTCTCCATGGTTCAGGCCCGTCGCCCTGAAGCCTGCGGAAAGTGTCACCTAGGGCCAGACCATCCGCAAAAAGAGATCTACGAAGAATCCAAGCACGGTATTAATTTCTTTGCCAACGTTGAGCATATGAATCTGGGTTCAGCGAAATGGATAGTTGGCGAAGATTATGATGCAGCCCCCACATGTGCCACTTGCCATATGTCAGCCACTCGCGAGCTACCTTTAACTCATGACGTCGGCGCTCGTATTAGTTGGACATTACGTCCTGCAATTTCGGAAAAAGTCGACGCGAAAGCGATTGCTCAAGGCAAGCAAGTGAAGCCTTGGGAAGAGCGCCGTGCTGATATGAAGAACGTGTGTAGTGCCTGCCACACCAGTGGCTGGATCGAGAACTTCTATACTCAGTTCGATAATTTAGTGGTGCTGTATAACGAGAAGTTCGCCCGTCCGGGTAAATCTATGATGGATCTGCTGACGAAGAATGAGATGTTAACCGAAGTCCAATTCGATGAAGAGATTGAGTGGACCTGGTTCTACCTCTGGCACCATGAAGGTCGCCGCGCTCGCCATGGTGCAGCAATGATGGCACCTGATTACGTGCAGTGGCACGGCATGTTTGAAGTGGCTGAACGCTTCTACGTTGAGATGGTACCTCAATACCTGGAAGTGGTAGAGAAAGCAGAGCATGCAGGCAAGAAAGAACAAGCAGCAGAAGCGCGAAAACTGCTCGACGAGATCTTATCCAGACCTGAACACGCTTGGTTCTCGGGTAAAGAGCCTGCAGATATCAAACAAAAGCGCCAAGAAGCACAGAAGGCTTTTAAACAGCGCTACCAAAGCGAGAGCAAATAAGTAGCACCTAGCATTGCGGATCAGCTTGAATGAAAGCTGATCCGCTTTTTACCTATCAGCAAGGATTTTTATGAACCAGCATAGAAAGCCCAGCCGATTATGGAAGCAAACCCGCAGCCGTTGGCTATTAGGGATCCCTATCGGTGGTTTCATCGCGTTGGTGTTAGGTGCTTTGGGCGTGGTGACCTTTCACGGTGTGATGGACTTCACCAACACGAATGAGTTCTGTTATGGCTGCCATATTGGCCGGGATACCATTGTCGAGGAGTATCAGGCCTCGGTACATTTCAACAATCGCTCAGGTGTCATTGCCACATGCGCCGATTGCCATGTGCCAAAACCCTTTGTCGACAAAATGATTGTCAAAGTCAAAGCCACCGCTGATATCTACTATCAGTTGATGGAAACTGTCACCCTAGAGAATTTTGAACAGGAGCGATTACGCTTAGCCGAGCACGTTTGGCGAGATATGACGGCCAGCAACAGCCGTGAATGCCGCAGTTGTCATACACCTGAAAGATGGGATAGCGAGGCCCAACCGATCCGCGTCAGAACCAATCACCAAAAGATGCTTAGCCAAAATATGAATTGTATCGATTGCCATCAAGGAGTGGCTCATAAACGGCCGGTAATTGAGTAGAAATCAGCGCAGCTGATACACCATAGCGCAACAAAAGGGGTCGATAACGACCCCTTTTGATTTTTGCAAAGCTAGTCCTGATGAAGCTTCTTAACCATCACCAGAGCGGCATCATAGTCAGGGTGTTCACTCACCTCTTTGACCAGCTCCTGATACTGTAGCTTGCCATCCTTATCAATAATTAAGATAGCACGCGCCAGCAAACCCCTATCCTTGATCAACAAACCGTACTGCTCACCAAAGTTGCGCCATACCGCATCGGACAGCACAGGCATTTTGTCGACATTTTCCACTTCACAAAAACGCTTCTGAGCGAATGGCAGGTCCGTAGACAGAGTGATTAAAATCACATCTGCCGGCAGCTTCGCCACCTCACTGTTAAAACGTTTGGTTTGCAAAGAACAAACACCGGTATCAATGCTCGGCACCACAGATAACAGCACAGTTTTGCCCTGGTAGTCACTCAGCAAGATCGGTGCAAACTTGCTATCTACGACTTTAAATTCTGGTGCAGGCTGCCCAACTTCCACACCGGAGCCTAACAGCACCAATGGCTGGCCACCTGCGGTGACCAAGCCCTCACGCTCAGTCAGCTCTGCCCAGGCAGAAAAAGATAAACAGACCGTCAGTATCATAAAGGGAAGTCGAAGCATTGTTTCTCTCTCAGTTAGTTAATTCTTGGCTTGTCTGCATACGCTAGCATAAGTAAACAGATCAATGGCAAGCATAACTAAATCCGCTAAACAGCTGAGTGGCAAGTTGTTGCGACAGCTATTAGGAGAGGGTTACGTAACAAAACGATCGCCGCTTATCACACAAAGTACTGGTGCCTAGAGGAGGTAAACTTGCAGCGGAATTGGTCGCAGGCTTGCCCTGCCCCCAGATAACTTTGAGGAATACACCAAGCGCTTGAATGAAGCAACTAAGCCATTGGTGAAGATAGATTTGCAGCACAAGCTCAGAGCAAAGCCGCTAGCGGCCTTACTCTTTTTTATCGGTTTAATCTATTTAGATTTAACAAATAATCACTAACATCAAGGCAACAACACCGCAAATAACAGCGGCAATATTAGCCAACGGGTAGCGCTTTTCTTCAGGGGTCAAATGGAAAAAAGTCATACATCACCTCTTACGTCAAACCACAAGAGGCATCCATGCAATGAAATAGATCGGCCTGTCCTTACCGTTCTGAACATAACGGCGCTTGCCGATCAGAATTTTATATTAACAAGCTTTTAACGTTCAGTGCCGCGAAGCGGATCACGGCATAACCACTAAATTTTTAGAGCCCTCACCAGCTATTAAGTTCCTGCTACACCGCACTCAACCATTAACCAGATAGTGGGTAGCCACCGCGGCTGCATAGCCAAGTAAGATTGCCCATGACCAACGCAGATGCCCTAAGAAACTATAATGGCCTTTCCCAATGCCCATTAACGCTACACCAGCAGCAGAGCCTATCGACATCACACTACCACCGATCCCCGCGCACAGGGTGATCAGTAGCCATTGGAAATCATTCATTTCAGGGTTCATCTGCAGGATCGCAAACATCACAGGAATATTGTCAATCACAGCAGAGATCAGGCCAGCAACAACATTGGCTGTGCCAGCGCCATAGCCGAGATAAAGTGCGTCAGAAACCCAAGCCAGATAACCGATGAAGCTAAGTGCCCCCAAACAATACATCACCCCAAAAAAGAACATTAAAGTGTCCCATTCCGCCTCAGGTAACTCTGAGAACAGGTTATGCTCACGATCGGGGTCTGATAGTGGCAGGCGGCGACTACGTAGAAATATGGCCAGCATCAAAATTGACAACCCGGTCATCATTCCTAGATAGGGCGGTAGCCCCAACAGCTGTTCAAAAACCACAGCCAGTACGATGGTGACAAGGAACAAACCACAATACATCCTGCCATGGCGTTTCAACACCACCTTCTCTCTGCTGATGGCGGGGGCGCCGCAAGGCAAAAACAGCGTCAAAATCACCGCTGGCAACAGGAAGCTCACCAGTGAGGGCAAAAAGATCTGCAAAAAACCAACAAACTCAATCTTGCCAGCCTGCCAAACCATTAAGGTGGTGATATCTCCAAACGGAGAAAATGCGCCGCCCGCATTGCAGGCAACAACAGTATTAATGCAGCCCAAAGAGGTAAACTTAGGTGAATCTTTTCCCACCGCTATCACCACGGAGCCGATCACCAAGGCCGTCGTTAAATTATCGGCCAGTGCCGACATAAAGAACGCAATACTACCGGTTAGCCAAAATAGACCTTTATAGCCATAACCTCGACTCACTAACCCACTTTTCAGTAGTTCGAACAGTCCACGCCCTTCAATCTGCTTGATATAGATTAGCGCCACCATAAGAAATAGAAAGAGTTCGGCAAATTCATCAAGGTTATTCGTTACCGCCAAACGGATCTCTGCATGGGGAACATCATGCTGATATGCGATCACGGCAGCTAACATCCACAACAATCCCGCACTGAAGATCATCGGCTTGCTTTTACTGATGCCAGTTTGCTGTTCAAAGAACACCAATAGATAGGCAGTGAAAAAGATCAACAACATCAGTAAGGCCAAAGGGCCGGACATCATGCTGTCCGCACCAACAAACGCAGAAAAATCACTGGCAAGAACAACACCAGCAAGCAAAACCATCACCGCACCTAACCAGCGCCAATAACGAAACATGTCGGGCTCCAAACAGTGTTAAATCTTTAGGTTACTGCCTCATAAAGCTAAGTACTTACTATTCCTGTAGGACCTATTAAAGCTATACCCAAGAGTTACAAAGCGATCGGTGTCTAATTATTTTACAGGACATATATATATAAGTTTTTGTTGTAACCCACCAGGGTGATTTTTAAGCAAAAATCTATCTGGCAAACATATTGCTTTGCTATCAATGACAGCGATGCATATGCCGTGTTATGCCGTCGCTAAAACACCAAGCTGTATATGGAAATTTGCAATATTATTAAGGAATCACACGATGAAAACCGCAAAGCAACTCCTAAAAGTGAGTGCTGTTGTTGCTTCTTTAGCTGTATCAGGGATGGCATCAGCTTCACTTACGACCTTTCAAACATTTACTGGTAATTATGGCGTATCGTCCGATGGTTGGGGCGGTACGAGCCAATCCGGCACTATTTCAGCCTCTGTCCCTGCAGGCGCTACAGTAGTTGCCGCATATCTCTATTCAGCAATGTATAGCTCCCCCACTGCAATGGCGGATGTCAAATTTGGTGACACAACCATCAACAACTGGGATCAAGAGTACGTTAATCCCATTCCACCATCACTGCCTAATTATTTCCGTACCGGTCGCAAAGATGTGACGGCACTGGTTAAACCGACAATCGATGGTGGCCCAGGCGGCGTTTATGACTTTAGCCTTCAGGAATCCGATAGCAGAACAGACGGTGAAGCATTGATCGTTGTTTATGAGATGGCGGGACTAGAGCTATCAACAGTTGCGATCTTGGATGGTGGCGCAGCACTAGACGGAGATACTACTCAGGTGAATTTCTCTGATCCGGTAGATACCACAGATCCCGCATTCTTTGCTGAAATGCGGCTCGGCATCAGCTTTAGCTGTTGTAACCAGAAGTCTAATGTCGATGTTAATGGTCAACTATTAACCAACAACGCAGGTAACTGGGATGATGGTGAAGTACAAGATAACGGCTCATTAATCACCATGGGTGGTTATGATGACGATCTGCTTAACCCTAATGATTATGGTGAAGATGACGAACGCTATAACTTAGTACCGTTCATTAACGATGGTGATTCCAATATTACCGTCGATACAGATAATCCATCCAATGATGACAACATCTTTGTTGCCTTATTCCACGTAAAAGGTGAAGCAACATTTACCCAAGATGTACCTGCGCCAGCACCATTAGCGCTATTGGGGTTATCACTGTGTGGTTTATTTGCACGTAGTCGCCGTAAGTAATTGCTGCGCTAAAACTGAGAGCGGCGGGGATCTTTCCCGCCGTTTTTTATTCTAGAATGTTAGTTCGGTTAAGCGTAAAGGAATTACAGATGAGCCGTTTACTACTAACGATGGCACGTGTAACAGTGCTCAGTGTAGGCCTGTGCAGTCTTGTTATTGCAGCCCCTATCAATCTGACAGAAACTAAATCTCAGCAATATTTGGAGCAGGCTTTTACCGGCGCCAATGAAATGGGGATGGTTGATTTAGGAACAGGCAAAGGCGTCAACGATCTTAGCTGGCTAAATCAAGTTGTCGCTGAAGGGCTTTACTCTCAAACCTCTAGAAACCAGATACTGACACTAATATCCAACCAAGATTATCTGGATGCAGAAACAGCTGCTCGCAAGTGGATTGCCGAGCGCCCAGCGGATCTGACCGGACACCAGTTATTTATCTTAGCTCTACTCGGGCAAGGTAAAGACCAAGCCCTAAGTGCTCACCTGATCGAGCTAAAGAAACTCGCACCAAACTTACATGACACTACCGCATTCTTGGCAGCGACAGGCTACGCAAAGAAACGGCAGTTTTATCAAGCTCTGGAGCTCCTTAACTCTCCACTAACTGGCAGTTCAGCACAAACCTTAAAAGGCCAAATCTTATTCCAACAAGGTCGAGTCGATGAGGCGACGAAAGCATTAAAGATCGCATTGACCACCAAACCCGATAACTTGGGCGCAACGGTGTTGGTCACCAAGTTAAGCTTAGCCACCAGTCAACTGCATGACGCCAAGCGGTATGCTCAAATTTGGCAGAAGCTTGCCCCCGAAGATGTTGGACCATCTATGGTACTCAGCGCGGTTGCGATGATAGATAACCAACCCAGTACCGCCAAGAAAGCCATTACAGAGACCCTCACTCGCCACCCCGAAAACTATGTCGCAATGCTCGACTTAGCATTGATAGCTTGGCGTGAAGGCGATCTAAAGACAGCTAATTCACAGCTAGAAAAGCTGAAGGCTGTAGATAGTCGTGAACCGTTACAGCTCGCTAGCCTGATGTTACTTAATTCTGATAACGAGAGTGATAAGAAAAAGTTAGCATCAACAGTAGCAAAGCTTATCGAAATAGATCCAAACGACCCAATGCACCAACTGTTACGGATTGCGGTGCAGGCGACGGTCTCAGAAACAGATCTGTTACCACTATCGAATCTTTATATCGATTTGAAAGATAAGTCGATCCGCCAACAAGTTGCCACAGCCACTAACGCTAGCTGGTCAAGTGTCGCCTATAGTTACTACCTGTACCGCCAAGGCTATTTTGCCATGCTCCTCGCGGACAAAACTAACAACCAAAATCCGCTATACCAAATCAACCTGGCGAGAGGCCATTGGAAGAGCGGTGATAGCGATAGCGCACAGCGCGCCTATCGCGCATTTCAAGATGCCAACCCTAAATGGGTTATTCCACTACTCGAAGTCGCGGATATTCAATATTTTCTCAATGGCGCAGATGCGGCACTAAGCGGCTATCGTCAAGCCCATTTAAAACGCCAAGATTGGCCAGAGTTAACTGTGAGGTTAGCGAATCTACTGTTTACCAGCGGAAAATTTGAAGACGCGCTAAGTTACTACCAAACACTCAGTAGTCAGTATCCCAAAAATGGCGTCTTCCTTGCCCAGATAGCCATGACGGAACTCGCATTAAAGCGTAACAACGAGGCACTAGTAAATGCCCAGAAAGCCCATACATTGCTGCCACAACACCCTGAAATAACCAAGGTCTTAGCACAATCGTTTTATAGCTTAAGGAACTGGGATAAGGCACAGCTTAACTACCTCGAGGCGCTAAAACAGGGCGTGCAACTGGAGTTAACAGATCTGCTCAATCTCGCGAAGAGCTTTGAAAAAAGCGGCAACAAGAAGCAAGAGATACGTTTTCTTGAGCGCACACTAAATCTCGGTGTCGATTTTCAACAGGCAAATGAAGTCAAACAAAGGCTCAAGGTTCTCAATGGTGCATAGCGCAAATTCCCCTTAGTTAATTTTACTCGCCAAGAACTGAAATCCAACAGTTAGAAGTTAATTACTGCAGTAAAAATATAGAAAGCTCGCATTTGTTGATGCGGGCTTTTTTTATCGTCTGACCGCTAGGTGAATGGATCTAATCTCTACCAAGAATGTTTGTGCGTTGGTCTGTATCTAGCCCTGATTGACGACTCTTTCAGCTTGATGACAACACTAAAGGGCCGTCGCTAAACGCACTGAAAACAAAAAAGCCCCTCGCTTGGGCGAAGGGCTTTACTGTTTTCAACGGTCTTAAACGCAAAAAGGCTACCCTATCGGGTAGCCTCTTCACTGTATTAGGTGTCTGGCGGTGACCTACTCTCACATGGGGAAGCCCCACACTACCATCGGCGCAATTGCGTTTCACTGCTGAG